>JAHDKO010000107.1 GCA_018436855.1 Deltaproteobacteria bacterium
CATGAGCCTCTCCACGGGGTATTCGCTGCTGTAGCCGTAGCCGCCCAGGATCTGCACCGCCTCGACCGTGGCGTCCATGGCCGTGTCCGAGGCAAACATCTTGGCCTGCGCCGCCTCCCGCTCGAAGGGCAGGTGGTTGCTCTCAAGCCACGCCGCCTTCAAGATCAGCAGCTCGGAGGCATCGATGCGCGTCGCCATGTCGGCCAGCTTGAACTGCGTGGCCTGGAAGCTCGAAATCGGCTTGCCGAACTGCACCCGCTCCTTGGAGTAGCTCACCGACTCCTCCAGCGCCGCCTTGGCTATCCCTAAGGCCTGAGAGGCGATCCCGATCCGGCCCGAATCCAGCGTGGTGAGCATCTGCCTGAAGCCCGAGCCCGGGTCGCCTAAAATGGAGTCCTTGGGTATCCTGGCATCCTGAAACACCAGCTCGGAGGTACCGGACCCCCTGATGCCCAGCTTCTCCTCCACCTTGCCCACCGAAAACCCCTCGGTGTTCTCCAGGTCCACCACGAACTGGGTGATGCCCTTGTAGCCTTTTGCCTTGTCCGTGACCGCCGCGATCACCGCGTACTTGGCGATATTGCCGTTGGTGATGAACTTCTTCTCCCCGTTGATGATCCAGGAGTCACCGTCGAGCACGGCCGTGGTCTTCATGCCCGCCGGATCGGAGCCCGCATTGGCCTCGGTGAGCCCGTAGCACCCGTTGGCCTCGCCGCTCGCCACCGGGGTGTTGAACCGGATCTTCTGATCCTCGGTGCCGAAGGTATTGACCGGGAAGCCATAGAGCGAGTTGTTGACCGACATGATGACCCCGGTGCTCGCACAGGCCCGGGAGATCTCGGTCAGGATCAGGGCGTAGGCCACATAGTCCATGCCCGCCCCGCCGTACTCCACAGGGATCGCCACCCCCATGAAGCCGTTCTCGGCCATCTTCCGCAGCACCTCGTCGTCATGACGGTGCTCCTGGTCGATCCGGGCCGCTATGGGCTTGAGCTCCTGGTCGGCAAACTTCCTGGCCATGTCCTGAACCATCTTGTGCTCGTC
>JAHDKO010000030.1 GCA_018436855.1 Deltaproteobacteria bacterium
ATGGAAAAGGGAAGCTGGTCGGGCGAGGTGTCGGGCTTCCGCAAGGACGGCTCGCCCGTCACGGTCCACCTCTCGGCAAGCATGGTCTACGACGGCAAGGGCGAACCCATCTGTGTGATGGACTCCTTTGTGGACATCACCGAGCGCAAACGCATGGAAGAAGACCTGCGGATCAGGGATTTTGCCATTTCCTCCTCCATCAACGGCATCGCCATCGGCGACCTGGAAGGCAATATCACCTATGTAAACGAGTCCTTTGTGCGCCTGTGGGGCGGCAAGGACCCATCCGAGGTCCTGGGAAAGTCAGCGCTCACCTTTGCCCAGTCTCAAGCCGACGCGGAAGCCATCCTGGAAACCGTGCTCACCAGAGGCACCTGGTTCGGGGAGATCATCGCGATCAAAAAAAACCACACCCCCATCGCGGTGCAGCTCTCCGCAAACATGGTCAAAGACGAGCAGGGCCGGCCCATCTGCCTGCTGTGCTCGTTCGTTGATATCACCGAGCGCAAGCTCACCGAGCAGAAGCTGCAGAAGGCCTACGAGAGCCTTGAACAGCGCGTCGAGGAGCGGACGGAAGAGCTCGTGCGGGCGAACATCAGGCTCAAGCGCGAGATCGAGGAGCGCAAGCTGGCCGAGCAGACCCTGATGAAAAAGGAAGAGGAGCTGCAGCTCAAATCGCTGAACCTCGAAGAGGCGAACACCGCGCTGAAGGTGTTGCTCAAACGGGGCGAGCAGGACAAGAAGGAGCTGGAGGAAAAAGTCCTGTCCAACATCAGGGAGCTGGCCCTGCCTTATCTGGAAAAGCTCAAGTCGGGTCCTCTCGACGACAAGCAGGCGGCCTATGTGCATCTTCTGGAATCGAGCCTGAACGACATCATCTCGCCCTTCCTTCAGAGGCTCTCCTCCCAGTATCTGAACCTCACCCCTACCGAGATCCAGGTGGCAAACCTGGTGCGCGAGGGAAAATCCACCAAAGAGATATCCGAGCTGCTCACCATCTCCAAGCGGGCCGTGGAGTTCCACCGGAACAATATCCGGGACAAGCTCGGCCTGAAGAAAGAAAAGGCGAATTTGAGGTCGTACCTGCTCTCGCTGAGCTAGAAGAAGCATTTGAGCTGCGCATACACCTCGTCGTTGTCGTCAAACTGCCCGAGCAGCGAGTCGTCGTATCTTCCGCCCAGCACCGCGAGCCCGATGGTGCCCTGCAGCGTGCCGGTGAAGTTGTACTTCAGCGAGGGCTTCACGAGGTAGTCCCTGAACTCGATGCCGTAGGCTGCGCGCAGGTCGAACTCCATGGTGTTCTGGAGGAAGAACTGCTTGAACTGAAGCGTGAGCAGGGTGTCGAGCCCTTCCTTGTTGAAGTAGACCGGCATGTCTTTGTCGTAGTCGGGGATCCACTCCTGGATCGCCTGCATGCTGATGCTCGTGTCGCCGTAGATGTAGTCGATGCCGAGCCCGTATTTCATGGAATCCATCTGGACGTTCACCTCGGGGTCGATGCGGAAGGTCTGCCGTGATGCTTCCCCGCCCGAGGCGAGGTAGTTCCTCATGAAATCGGCGATCATGGCCTGCTGCCTTGCAGGAGTGATCTCCTGCGCGAGCACTGACCGGAGCTTGCGGTTGTAGAACTTGTCTTTGAAATAGGCGAACTCGCCGCGGAGAGTGAACGAGCTCACCGTAGTGGTGAAATCGAAGCCAAAGACCTGAATCCGGTGCAGTGACGGTTCGTAGGTGAGGTCCAGGGAAAGATCGTAGGCGAGCGCCAGGGGATCTTGAAGCTCCACGGTGAGGTCAGAGACCGCCTCGGTGAGCGGCATGGGATCGTAGCCCCGGAAATAGCTCACGGAGAGGTCCCATCCGCCGATATACTTCGACACCCGGATGCCCGCCTGAGAGTTGTCGAGGTTGAACGCAGGGATGTCGATCTCTTCATACCGGGCCCTGACCGGGATGGCCCCGGCCGCGGTGCCCGTATCGATAAAGGCCGGCGGCTTGAGCACACCCGGAAACCACCGCTCTTCCGGCGTTGGCAGGCGGTAGGGGACAAACCAGGGTATCCAAGCCAGCTCAACGTTCGCGATGTCGGAATAGGCATTCACCTTCACCGCGGGCGCGCCGACCTTCCGGTCGAGCTCGTCTGCCACGATTCCCTGCCTGAAGTCCTCGGGGTTCAGGTTGTCGGTAGGGTTGATCTCGTCGAGCCTTCCCCAGGCGAACTTCTGGATCCCGACCCTTACATCCGCGTGTGAGGAATACAGGTCGATATAGGCCTCGTCCACGTCCACATAGGGGTTCTTGTCCTGATAGATCCGGTTGAACTCGTTGAACAGCAGGCCGTTGCCCGGGTCGATGACCGTGCCGTCGTCCACGGCCTGGAGGAAGATCCTGATAGCGGAGACGTCCGACACGTCCGCCCTGAACTCGAGGCCCAGCTCGGTGGTGGGGTCTTCATCGGGTGATTCGTCGTTCAGGGCATAGACGGCCCCGGCCTGGAGATACCCGCTCAGGGAGGCCCTGAGTTTCTCCCCCTCATATTCCCAGGCATGCGCCGGGGCGCACAGCAGAAGGCAGAGTGCCACGGCCGGCATTATCGGGATGTGAATAAGACACCCGTTCATGAAGTTCATCATCGCGCGCAGCGGCGTATCAGGAAGCCGGATACCATGCCCCTCTCATCCGCCCCTCCCCGCGAGCCATTTTGCGGGCACGCAAGGGAAAGGACCCTTGAATCTGTTCATGACCCTCTCTTGTCGTTCCGCCCCTTTCCCTGCTCAGGGGAAAGAGCGGTCCCTTACATTTTTTTATTCCATCGCTCAGTGCGTGTTCAAACCCGGATGGAGCTTCCATTTCTCCCTTTCCCCTCTCCGGATCACCCGCAGAACGGGTGACGGGAAAATACTTGCAACAACCGTACCCTGCCGGGACTGAACCGCCCTCGGGCATTCCGACACCTGCCGCGTTTCCTCACTTGCCCCTTTTCATGTATCGCTCGGTGAACATGGCGTCCTTGAGTCCGGTGTCGTACACCACATTTTCCAGCTCGATGATCGTGGTCCTTTTGTTTTGCACGTTGTGCATCTCGATGTGCATAGGGGTGTTGATGCTCTGGATGTTTTTGACCTGAGTGAAGGTGCCCTGCTTCTCGTAGCGGCCCTTTGGGTCGTAGAAGTCCGCCTTTGCCGGAATAAAATTGCTTTTGCGGATCCAGAAAATGATCTTGCTGTAGAACTCCACCTTTTTGGGCAGGGCCTCGATCTTGTAGCAGTCTTCGCCGTCGGCCGGCTCTTCGCCGAGCTGGGTGAAGGTATAGTCGTCGACATCGTGGCTGCCCATGTCGAAAAAGGTGAGCTCCGTGCCCATGAAGCTCTCTCCCTTGCCGCTGGCGCTGATCTGGCGCACCCGCTGCAGGGCCGGGAGGTAGAGCCACTGCTTGTCTTCCTTGTTTTCGGTCCATACCAAAAAGCTCGTGCCCTTCACGTCGGCAGGTGATTCGAAGAACAGGATGGACTTGGAGCTGTCCTCGCCGTATTTCTTCACAAAGGCGCTGAGCTTTCTCTCGCGCTTCTGGCCCTTGTCGTTCACGAGGATCATGGTCATGTCGGCCGTGCTGTCGTTGGCCTGATCCGTGAGCTCCTCGGACTTCTTCACGATGTCATAGGCGCTCATCTCAGCGCTCAGAGCCGGTGCCTGGCCCGTCAGGACAAGTGCTCCGGCCGCCAGCAGCCCAAAAAACGATGCCGCGACCATTCTATACTTCATGCTCGATCCTCCTGTTCGATTGTGTATTCAACGCCTTGCCCGCACATCCTACCACACTTTCCTCCCCGGTTTGAATACCCTGAGTGAACCCGTGCAAAGGTATTACCGGGGCGAGGGCTCCGGGCCTTTCTTTGGCCAGCCTCGGGGGGAACACCTTGAGAATGGCCGGCAGCAGGGTGATTGAGGCAAGGGAGGTGGTGATCATGACCAGGGCCACGAGTATGCCCAACTGGCTGATGATGACGAAGTTGGACGGCACGAGCACCAGAAACCCTGCCGCTACGGCCAGGGCGTTGTAGAGAATGGCCCTTCCCGAGGTATTGAGCGATGTCTCGATGGCCTTTTCCACACTGTTATGCAGGCGGATCTCGTGCCGGTAGCGGCTGAGAAAATGGATGGAATAATCGATCCCGATGCCGATGGCCAGGCTTGCAATAACTGCGGTCGCGGCATTGAGCCTGATGCCCGTGACCCCCATGATCCCGAAGTTCAGGACAATGGGCACCACGAGCGGCACCACGCTGTAGCACCCCAGCTTGAACGACTTGAACATCACCGATACGATAAGAATCACCAGGATGAACGAGACCGTGAAGCTCCTGACCTGGCTCTGGACCACCAGGCGGTTGAACTCCTTTGCCAGCATGGAAAGGCCGGTGGTGAATATGCCCGCGACCTGAGGACTACGGAGCCGGCGTTCACGATAATCATCGACCTCATCCACCACGTCTTGTGCCAGGTACCCGCTCTGGGACTTCATCTGAAGCAGGATCTGGCCGCTCTTGGAGTCGAAGTCGACAAAGCTGTCCAGCTCGCCGGTCCCGCCGGAGAACGAGAAAAGCAGGAGATACTGGCCCACGAGCTCCTTCGACTCCGGGATGGTATAATACGCTGGGTCGCCATCATGCATGGCCTGGTTCATCCGCTTGATGAAGTCCACCACGGACACCGCCTTACCGATATCCTCCATGCCCATGAGCCTGCTCTGGAGGGCATCCATCTCGCGCAGCACCGCCGGGTCCTTGATGTCGTCCGGCTCCACACCGTCAAGCACCACGTTGAACAGCGAGGTGCCGCTGAACTTTTCATTGAGGATCTCGTCGGCTACCCGGATGGGGCTGCCCTTGCGGAAGTCTTCGATGAGGTTCAGATCGCTCTTCACCAGGAGCCCGCCGCCCACCGACAGGACGAACAGCACCAGGCTGATTCCCAGAATGAGCCGGCTCCTGGTGAGGCTGATGCGCGAGAAGAATCCCAGCACCGGCCCGATCAGATCCTTGTCCGAATGGTGGTGCGACCGGTACTTCCACCCCCTGGAATCCACTATGGTGAGCACTGCCGGAACGAATGTCAGCGATATCACGACCGCCACGAACAGTCCGAAGCTCGACAAGGCGCCGAACTGCTTCAGGGGCACAATGGCCGAGGTGCACAGCGACATGAACGATGCGATGGTGGTGAGCCCGGCCATGATAACGGGCAGGCTCACCCGGGTGACGGAGGCAGTGATCCCGGATGAGCCTGTTCTCCCTTCTTCAGCGTCCGAAAACACGTTTTCCAGAACATGAATGCCGTAGGCCGAGCCCACGGCGATGAGCGCCACGGGGAGCACACTCGTGACCATGGTGAGCGGGATATCGAGCATGGGCATCAGGCCGATGGTCCAGACCGACCCGATTCCCACCGCAATGAGCGGCAGCACCATGCCCCGGAAATTCCGGAAGAACAGGAACAGAAATCCGAGCAGCACGATATTTACCAGCGGCACCAGGAGCTTCAGGTCCTTGATCATGTAATGTCCCTGCAGGGCCTCGACCACGGTAGGGCCGGATATGAAGAATTCCTCGGGACCCTCGTACTTCTTCATGATATCAAGTAGCGTGTAGTAAATGGGCACGATGTCGTCGGTCTCCACGGTATCGTTCAGCACCACCGACAGCGCCGTGCCCGTTCCGTCGGCCGTGACATACACGCCCTCATACACGCCCCAGGACTGGGCCTTTTCCCTCAGCGCTTGCAGGTCTTCCCGGGTTGCGGGGATCTCCCCTTCTTCAGCCAGGGGGCTCACCTCCAGGCCACCCTCGTTGCCAGAGATGTTTTTTACGCTGAGAATACTGGTGACCTTCTTGACCCCTTCGAGACCTTCGATCTCCCGGGTGATCCTGCTGATCTTCTCCAGCGAGCCCGGGTTATAGATATCGGTGTGAAGCATCCCGATGAGGATGTCAGCGTACGACTCGAAATCCTGCCTGTTCCTGTTGTATACCGCCTCGACCGGATTGTTCTGCCTCAGGACGATCTCCACTCGAGGATCGATCTTCACCCGGGGAACCTGCACGAGAAAGAACCCGGTGATGCACAAGACGACCGCTATCACCCGCCAGGGGTGATGCACGCTGAAACGGACGATCTTTTTCATACCCCCTCTCCCTTCAATCCGGGATTGTCCCGGGAACATCGAAATATAATGACAGTCTCTCAAGCCGGATCTTTCCCGGCGATTACAGTACCGTCATGGCCACGGCAAAACCCCTTTTCCCCGCATGATGCTCGCTGCACCATGCATGCATATCTCAACATCATTTATTAATAATGAAACATCATTACCCTATCAAATAATGAACTGGTTTTGAACCGGAAATTTATCCCGCCATAACGCCCGGTGAAATTCTCATGAAAACGCTCGTGCTCCCGGCAGTGTCCATGCCCGCGGAGATGCCGGGCAGGTAAAAAATGCGGGAAACGAGGTCATCCTTTCCTTAAAAGAGATATGAAGCCTCTGGTACCCGCTCATGAAGCAGCACCCGGATCAGGGCAGAAGGCTGAAGTCCGAAATCGCCATGTCGAGGTATAGATAGCCCCCTCCGGCCGATATGATTACCGGCTCGTCCCGGTCTTCGAACACGAGGCGGGGCTCCCAGTTGTCGAGGTCGAACGACAGGAAAGGGGCATCCGCAGACCCGCCCATCAGCTGGGGCAGGCTGCCCAGGATGTCGTTTGCCAGCGAGGAATGATCGAAGATCCCGAGGTTGCCCGGGTTGTCCTTCATCACGTGGAAACGGTTTTTCCCCGGAATGCGGGAAAGGTCCATATCGAGCCTGTATCCATGAGCGGCAGGCGAAACGGCCAGGCACACGTCAACGGATGCCTCCCATTGCGGCCTGCCTCCTGTCCGGTACTGAAAAACGATATCCGGGACTTCGAGCAGCATTCGGGAACCTCTCAGATCGATGACAGGCGGCACACTCAGGCGCATGACGGTCTGCTCGGTCGCGGAACGATCCTGTTTGAAACCCGGAAAGCCTTCTCCCAGAAGCGCAACGACCAGATCGTACACATCCCACTCGGTTTGCGGACCTGCAACGGCTGCCAGCAATTGATTGACCACGGTCTGAGAAATGGCGAGGCTCAAGCTGCAGGTTTCCGGCAGGGCGAGCAGCCAGCCGGGTTCCTGGATACAGGAATACAGATCCGGAAACGCTGCATACGGTCCGGTTCCGAAGAAAGACCCGGAAAGATCGAGCCCGATCTCGAACCCTGCAGTCAGCTCGCCGATGTCATATTCGCGGGCTTCCATTTCCTCCAGATCCGTCCTGATCATGTCTTCGACCCATGCCGTGCAGAAGGAGGGGCTGATGTCATGATCGAAATCAACATCTTCCACTGACCGGGTATCCAAAATAATCCGCTTACCCGTTTCGTCTTCCCGGTGTTCGATGGAAAATGTGGCCGCGATGTGGAGATCGTTGTCCCCGGTGGTGACAAGAGGGATTCCGAACAGGAACACCGCCTCAAGGTACACCTGCTTTACGGTGAACCGGATGACGGCGGTCTTCACGTCAGGATTTGAATCCGTGTCATGAAAATGCAGGGAATCGATGCTGAAGTCGTTCGTTGCCGGGTCTCCATCGCCATAGCTCAGGTTGGCGACCAGACCGGATTTTTTCTGCCTGATATTTGCGAAAACCTCATCGATGGCAGACTCGAAGAGATCGTTGAACACGATCTCCAGGTCAACCTGATTCGGGGGAACCGTTTCGCGAGGAGACTTCCAGACAACCTCCTCGGAGGGCTGCGATGAGAGCCCGAGACCCAAGGCGAGTATCCCGGGCTCGGTCATCTCAGGAATGCCGTAGATATCTGCAAAGATGTATGGGGCGGGACCGGGATCAAGCCCTTCGGCGAGTTTCTGCACATCCATGTCAGAGCCGAATACCTGGATGTTCCCGGGAAGCAGGTTCGCGAGATCATACCCGGCATCCGCCGGATCGATCGCGAGCGGGGGCAGCTCGATCCTCCCGAGCTCGAAAGCGATTGCGCGCTCCACCAGGCTCTGAAAGAAAAAGGGCTGTGAGAAGGCCACACCGGCTGTGTCCAGAAGGTCGAACACCAGGCCCACCTCCCCATCCGGCCCCGCATCCTCGACAGCAAGGCAGGTCTCGACCAGGAAGTCGTTCCGAACCGTGGTGATACAGTGCTGTCCGTAGAGGGGCAAGGCCGAGAGCGAAACGTCTTGAACGGTAAACTGCAGGCGGAGAACCGCTCTTGGCAAGTCATCGAGATGAACCGCCTCCAAGGTGTGCACGGTCACGTCGACCGTTTCCGGATCATTGTCTCCATATGAGATCCCGGCTATAAACCCTGCACCCTGCCGGTTCAATGAGTCGAAGACCTCCTCGATCTTTTCATCCAGCATGAGAGCGAGACCCTGCTTCCGGAGGTCGAGCAATCCCTGCGATACCATGACCCCTACCCCGTTCTTCACGTATGATCCTGCAGGAACGGGCGTGTATGTCTTGAGAACGATTTTTTCCTTGCTCGCACGCCCGCCGGGGTGAATGACCTGGATGAGAACCGTCTGGTAGAGACTCTCCTCACGCACAACAAACTCGCACACAAACCGCCCGTCCTGCGGCAGGGCCTCCACCTGGTAGGCAGCTCCATCCGAGACGAACACCCGGTCGATGGTTGACGTATCACAGGAGGCCTCCACCGCGAAGGTCCTGTTTCCAGGCTCGACATAATCGCCGTCTGCGAGGGAAAAAAGATCGCCCTGCCCGTTCACCAGGGAAAGGCTGATCGGGCACGCATCGTCAAATCCGACGGCCGCAACAGAAACGCCTGGCACATGCAGGGATTCCTCGGCAACAACCTCATCGGAACTACTGCTCCCCGAACATGAAATCAGAAGCGTCATCATGCTGCACGCCGCCAGGAACGCCCCAAGAGAGACATTCTTCATCCCCGATTCTCCTGCCCGGCACACCACACGCCGGATCTCATACGATGGTTCTCTATTCCACCCCGTAAGGGCTCCGGAATCCCGACACGGTTCTTCCGGCCCATCTGCCTGCCCATCAGCTCCGCTCTGAAACTCCACGGAGTCACTCGGCCGGACACCCCCGGTTGAGTGAATTATCATTACCCTTCAAATACAGCTTTTTATTGGTCAAATGCAATATCCATTCCGGCATGTCTCCGGGTCCGCGCATGCAGAGTATCATCTGCATCAATCTCCTGACCCCGGCATGAACCCTCTCGGAACATGTGTATGCCTGTACGCTGTCTCAGAATTCAATGACTCCCTGGCCTCCACGGCTCCCGAATCTATGAAAACTTTTACCCATTAGCCGAAAAGATTTTCCATAAATTGACCATGCAAGGCCGGAGAAGTTGTCCCGGCAGAGTTGCACTGCTGAAAAAACCATGCCTTGCTCTCACTGAGCTTCGCATCCTGAAGGGGCATCGACGGCTCATCCGGCGGGCATTGCCCCGGACTCGTTCTCTGGTAAAAACACCATCCTCTGCCAGAAGCCAAAAACCTTGTCCTCCTGCCGGTGGGGGTCTCGAGTGCAACGGGCAGGGTCGAGGAGGAAAACCTTTTGACATGTGCCTGGAACCGGCTATAATGGCGTATAATTTGCACATTCATGATATAATCCGGGAATCCGGGAAACTTATGGTGTTCGTTTTTTAGCAGGAGGCTTGGAATGAAAACAACCACCACGATGCTGGTTCTGCTCCTTTTCTTATCCGGGTGCAGCAATGACAGCGCTTTTGAGGGCATAGCAGACGATTCCGGCCGTAAGGCGGTCATTGAAGAAGCGGCCATGGCTCTGGACGACGAGGACTATGCCTCGGCCATTCAGATGCTGACGGAAATCTACACGACCACCAGTCCCGATCCGCGGGTATCGAGGCTTCTCAGCTCTGCTTATATGGGCTGGGCAGGTGTCGATTTTGTCAGGCTCATCGAATTCTCCGGGCAGGAAGAACGGGAAGATTTCGAAATGGTGGCGAGTTCGCTGTCCCTGTCTCCCGTATCATCATTGGATAATATGAGTACATGCAGCATCGCGGACAGAACAGTGATGATCATGCTCAACGAGAGCAATCCGGACAACGAGGATTATCTTGGCGCGCAATTCATCGACGGGCACTGCATAGGAGGTCTTCTCGAAGGTCTCGAACGGGCACAGTATATCTTGAATATCCTGATCAATGCCAACAGGCACTCACTTGATGATGAAATCCAGCTGGGTGTAGCATCGGCAGCCCATTTTGTTTTTTACATCGGCAACCGGGTTGCGGATGCGCTCAACAGGACACTCGTCAAATCAGACCCGGAAGATCGTCTGCCTGGACTGGTCCCCATTCCTATAAACAAAGACGCCTATCGGTTTTATACCGCCGAAAAATTCTCAAATGATCAGTCTCTCTTGAGTGTGATGGAAGAAGAAGACTTCAGGGAGGAACATCTCGGCCTCTTGTCATTGAACACCTATCAGGAAGATCTGATCAATGTCTATTATGCTGTCCGGGCTTTCGAAAGGGCCACTCCCGAACAGAACGACGTGAGGGATACCCTTCAGGATTTCCTTGCCTGTACATTGAATTTGAGCGATACACCGGCTTCCGAGATCGATGTGAACGACATCATCTCCACCATGAACACTACCGGTGTCTTCAATCTCGTGAGCGGCCTCTCCGCCAAGTAGCCGCTCGGAGAGAATGAACTGGGGGATACGATGAAAAATCTTCTGTGCTGCTTTCCTGTGCTCATGTCCATACTCGTTTCGTCCATGCTTTTTGCGGATGAATACAACTATATTTACCGGGGCATCCGTCCCATGGGAATGGGTGGCGCTTTCGCGGCCGTGTCGAACGATCAGAACGCCCTGTTCTATAACCCGGCCGGTCTCTCCCATGTACCGGACCGGAGGCTCGTGCTCTTCTCCGTCGAGGCGGAAGTGGGACAGGGTGCTTACGATGCCTACACCGATATTCTCGACGTCGACACCGACAACGAGCTTGAGGTGGCGGAATTCCTGAGGGACTATATCGGCGAATACTCCCATGCATCTGCTGCGGTCTTTCCCTATTACATAAGGCCCCACTTCGCCTTCGGCATATTCGGCACGGCCAAGACCAATTTCATCGCGCGGAACTACCAGTACCCCAGCATCGTGGTTGACAGCACCGCAGACACAGGCGCTGCTCTGGGATATGCGCACGCCTTTTTTGATGACGCGCTCTCAATCGGCGCCAGCCTGAAGTATGTCGTGCGCAAGAGCCTCAACGAGGAATACACCGTACCCGACATCACCAGCGACAATTTTGATGATCTGGTGGAAGACGACGTGCAGGACGGCTCTGGAATCCTGCTCGACGTGGGGTTCATCTACCGGTTTGAAGACATCACCTTAGGAACGAGGGACGTCGTCTTCCAGATCGGCCTGAGCGCCAACAACCTCATCGGCGCTGACATGGACGATGCACGCGGTCTTGAAGAGCACGTGGATGTCGGGATCGCCGCCACTGTCGATTCCTGGGTTTTCGCCCTGGATTATTTCGACGTGGCGGGCATGATCGATGATGACGATGACCCCGGCAAGAGGATCCGGGTCGGAGTCGAGTATAAATTCGAAAATCTTTTTACCGCACGCGCAGGCCTTTATCAGGGATACACCACGTTAGGCCTGGAGATCGATGCCCGCTACGTCCAGATCGATCTGCTCACCTATGCCGAAGAGGTGGGCACCTATGCAGGGCAGCACAGCGACCGCCGGTACGTGCTCGGACTCAAGTTCGGCCTCTGACAGGGGTTGTGAAAAATCATCGCCCGGTGTAGGAAACCTCAATGGACAACTCGGTGATCGACTCCGTGTTCCGGATTCTCCGGGCCGATGTGAAACTGCTGCGCGAGCCCATCGTCAGCAAGGTGGCACGCACCTCGGATGCCTTCCAGGTGCTCGTCTCCACCATGCTCAGCCTCAGGACCAAAGACGCCACCACCGAAGAGGCGTCCCGGAGGCTCTTTGCCCTCGCCCCCACGCCCGAGCGGATGGTGAGCATCCCTGTGGAGGAGATAGAAAAAGCCATATTCCCGGTGGGCTTCTACAAGACCAAGGCAAAAAATATCATGGAGGTATCCCGGATCCTGCTGGACACCTTCGGGGGCCGGGTTCCCGACGACATGGACCGGCTCCTGGCCTTGCCCGGCGTGGGGAGAAAGACAGCCAACCTCGTGATCATCCTCGCCTTCGGCGGCCTGGGCATCTGCGTCGACACCCATGTCCACCGGATCACCAACCGGTGGGGGTATGTGTCCACCAGAAATCCCGACGAGACGGAAATGAAGCTCAGGGAGAAACTTCCGGTGAGGTACTGGACCGTCATCAACGACTATCTCGTACCTTACGGTCAGTTCGTCTGCGTGCCCGTAAGTCCCTTCTGCTCACGGTGCAGGCTGGCCGGGTTCTGCGGGAGAATAGGGGTAAAAAAATCGCGGTAATGCCGCTTGAACTCTCCTGGCCGGCGGCTATTGCCTTCCCGGTTTTTTCTGTGCTAATAATTCTCAAGCTGTGGAACTGTCAAAAAGACTAATGGCAAAAATTATCTGGCGTTTTTTCTTCGTCCAGGGTGCGTGGAATTTCAGAGGCATGCAGAATATCGGCTTCGTGTATGCCATGCTGCCCGGCCTGAAGAAGGTGCGCCCGGCTGACGCGGAAAAAGCGGCGGAGAAATACGTCCGCTTTTTCAACACCCACCCCTACATGGCACCCGCCATCGGCGGTGTCTTCCTGAACATCGAGGAGCGCGGCGACGAGGCGGTGATCGAGAAGCTCAGGCCCGGGATCTCCGGTTCGCTGGCCGCCTTGGGCGACACCTTTTTCTGGGCCACGCTCAAGCCGATCGTCGCGCTCCTCCTGCTCCTTGCTCTCATGGGGGATAACGTCCGGGCCATGATCCTGGTGCTCCTGCTCTACAACGGTATCCATCTCTGGACCATGACATGGGGGTTTGCCCGGGGCTATCGAAACGGGCCGGCAGGGGCCCTGGAGCTGGCCGCGACCCTGGCGATCGACAGGACGAAACGCATTGCCCTGGCCATCCCCCTGCTGGCAGGGATGGCCATTGCCGTGATGTCGCTCAAGCACGATACGGGGTTGACCCTGCTGGGAGCGAATCTGCTGGTCTTTATCGCCGCAGCCGTTGCATTCAGACTCAAACTGGGGGTGTTATGGATATTCTATGGAGTATTTACTCTCAGTTTGGTATGGACTATTATAAAATGAAGGAGCAAAGAGTAACCATCCAGAACAAGTTGGGATTGCACGCCCGTGCCGCTGCGGCATTCTCCCGTCAGGCGTCGGAGTTCACTTCCCATATCATCGTAATAAAAGACCACATGGAGGTAAATGGAAAAAGCATCATGGAACTGCTAACCCTCGCTGCCACCAAAGGCAGCCATATTGTCATCAAGGCCGCCGGCGACGATGAGAGCCAGGCAGTCGAAGCGCTTGCAAGGCTCGTCAAGCAGGGATTCGGAGAGGCCTGATGGATCAGCGCCAGGTTCATATTCTCCACGGGGTAGCCGCATCGGCCGGCATTGCCATCGGCAAGGCCGTGATCATGGACACCAAAAAGATCGAGCGTTACCCCAAGATCCGGATTACGGCGTCTCTTCTGAAAGACGAAATAAAGCGCTTCGACAATGCGGTCAAGGTGTCCGGGAAACAGCTCAAAGAGGCGATCAGGGAGCTCGAAACCCACAACGTGGGGAAAGAGCATTCCTTTATCCTGGAGACGCATATGATGATGCTTACCGATCCCGCACTCAGCGGCAGGGTCAGGGAACTCATCACCACGGAATACATCAATGCCGAATGGGCGCTCAAGACCGCTTTGCTTGAAATCGAAAAGGATTTCGACTCCATCGGCGATGAATACATCAAGAGCAGGGTCGCGGATACGACCTTCGTGGGAGAGCGCCTCCTCAGGAACCTCATCGGCAGAAAGACCAGCAGGTGCCACCTCCTCGACAACAGCATCATCGTGGCGCACGATCTCTCCCCCGCAGACACCGCCATGCTGAACAAGGAAAAGATCCTGGGCTTTGCCACCGACGTGGGCGGCCTGACGTCACACACCTCCATCATCGCCCATTCCCTGGAGATGCCTGCCGTGGTGGGTCTGGAGAACGCCTCCGCGCTGATCAATCCGGGGGACAACGTGATCCTCGACGGGATTTCCGGCGTAGTGATCGTCAACCCCTCCGAAAATCAGATCCTGGAGTATGAGCACCGGGAACGCTCATTCATCACCCTCGAGCTGAAGCTCAAGGAAAAGGCAAAGTCCCCGGCCGTCACCCGGGACGGGAAGTATGTCAAGGTCAAGGGAAACCTGGAGTTCAAGGACGAGGTGAAGACCGTCCTCGACCACGGGGCCGAGGGCATCGGGCTCTACCGTACCGAGTTTCTCTATCTCAACAGAAACCACGTCCCCAGCGAGGAGGACCACTACCAGGCGTACAAGGCCGTGGTGGAGGCCGTATCGCCCTACAACACCGTGATCAGGACACTGGACCTGGGCGGTGACAAGCTCTATTCATCGCTGGGCAAGCTCCGCAATGAGATGAACCCGGTCATGGGCCTGAGGGCCATCCGGCTGTGCCTCAAAGAGGTGGACGTCTTCAGGACGCAGCTCAGGGGAATCCTGAGGGCGAGCCACTACGGCAACACATCCATCATGTTCCCCATGATCTCGGGCATGGACGAGCTCATGAAGGCAAAGGCCATCCTTGATGAAACAAAAGAGACCCTGCTCAAGGAAGGCATCCCCTTCGACGAAAATATCCCGGTGGGAATCATGATCGAGGTCCCCTCCGCGGCCACCATCGCGGATATGCTCGCCACCGAGGTGGATTTCTTCAGCATCGGGACCAACGACCTGATCCAGTATGCCCTGGCCATCGACCGTGGTAACGAATATGTGAACTACCTCTATGAACCCTTGCATCCTGCGGTGCTGAGGCTGATCAAGTTCACCATCGATGCGGCCCACAGTGCCGGAATCACGGTGTCCATGTGCGGTGAGATGGCGGGCAGGGAAATCTATACACCCATCCTGCTGGGTATGGGAATAGACATACTCTCCACGAATGCATTCGCCATCTCCCACGTGAAGGAAATGGCCAGAAAGGTCGATCTCGATCAGTGCCGGCGGATAGCCGAGCATGTCTTCCATATGAAAACGGCAGGCGAGATCTACGCGTTCATGGACCGGGAGATCGTGGGCAAATCCCCCGATCTCTTCGCGCTGAGCTGATTCCCCCATGATAAACACTGTCTGCGGAACCATTGAAGGCGTTTTCGATTCTGAAGTCCGCGTGATCGTGGACCGAAAAGCGGCCTGCCAGGGCTGCCAGGCAACGGGCGTGTGCCACGGCTTTACGAAAAACCGCATGGATCTGATGCTGTCCCGGCCGCCCGGGCCTGTCCGCAGGGGCGACACCGTAGTCATCGCCATGGAAGGCGCCTCTCTGCTCAAGGCCTCGACCTTCGCATTCATGGTTCCCCTGGCCGCCATCCTGGCCGCCCTCTTCATCACCCAGGCCGCGGGCACGCCGGTCTTGTTCCAGGCATTGGGCGCGGTCCTTGCCTTTGCGGCGAGTCTCGCAGCTGTCAGGCGTCTGGGAAAAAAGATCGAGGCGCCCAAGATCATCGAGGTCATTCATGAAGAGTGAGGCCAGGCGCGTCCTGTGCATGAACAAAAAGGCCCGCAGCTCCTACGACATCCTGGAAAAGGTCGAGGCGGGCATCGTGCTGAGCGGCCCTGAAGTGAAATCGCTGAGGGACGGCGGGGGCAGCATCAAGGACAGCTATGCGCAGATCATAGGCTCGGAGGCATACATCACCAATTTCCACATCGCTCCCTATGTGCAGGCCTCCATATTCAATGTGGACCCCGAGCGCAAAAGAAAGCTCCTGCTGCACAAGAAAGAAATCACCAGGCTTTCGGGCAAGATCAAGGAAAAGGGGCTGACCCTGGTGCCTTTGAGCGTCTACCTGAAGGGAAATCTCATCAAGGTGGAGCTGGGTCTTGCCAAGGGCAGGAAGGAATACCGGAAAAAAGAGGTGATCAAGGAGCGGGACATAAAAAGAGACATGGCCCGAGAGGTGAAATCATGGAAACATCGCTAAAAGACATACCATTCGAAAGACTGCTGAAAAAGGCTTTGAAAAACGGAGGGGACTTCTCCGAAGTCTATATCGAACACAAACAGGGCACCTCCATCGTGTCCGAGGCCAGGAGGATCGAGCGGTTCGTCAGCACGACCGAGAGCGGCCTGGGGCTGCGCGTCGTGGTCGGAGACCGCAGCGCCTATGCATACACCAATGACTTCTCTTCGCTGGATGAGCTTGCCGACACCGTCGCTGCAGCGGTGCAGAAAGGCGGCTTCGAGCAGGCTATCTCCCTGGAAAGGAGACCCGTCCGGGAGGTCGTGCTTTCCCGGATCGATCCTACAGGCGTCGATCCGGACAAAAAGATCGAGATGGTCGACCGGGCACAGTCAAAGGCCTGGGGGTACGACCCGTCCGTCGCGCAGGTGAAGGTGATGTACGGAGACGGCGTGCGCAGCGTGGTCGTGGCGAACTCCAAGGGATTCATCGTAGAGGACCGGCGGGACTCCATCGTGTTCGTGGTTCAGGGCGTGGTGGCCCGGGATTCCCTCATCGAGACCGGGTACGAGCCGGTGGGCGGCACCAGGGGCTTCGAGCTCCTCGAAGAGGAGCCCCCCGAGCTCATTGCGGAACGTGCCCTTTCCCGGGCACTCAAAGCCCTCCATGCCAGGCGGGCGCCTGCCGGGACCATGCCGGTCGTCCTGTCCAGCGAGGCGGGAGGAACCATGGTCCACGAGGCGATCGGCCACGGGCTCGAGGCCGATCTTGCAGGCGAAGGATTGTCCGTTTATTCCGGACAGATCGGCAACCGGGTCGCATCGGACGCCATCACCGTCATCGACGATGGAACCATGAAGGGCCTCAGGGGCAGCATGGGCTACGATGACGAGGGAAATCCCGCAACCCGCACCGTGCTGGTGGAAAACGGCATCCTGAAGACCTATCTCACCGATTTCATCACCTCCATGAAGTTCGGCCTCCCCTTGAGCGGAAACGGGAGAAGGGAATCATACCGGAACCGGCCCATCCCCCGCATGAGCAATACCATGATCCAGCCCGGAACGCTCTCTCCCGGGGAGATCCTGGCCAAGGTGGACAAAGGCGTGTTCGTGAAGAAGATGGGCGGCGGGCAGGTCAACACGGTCAACGGCGACTTTGTGTTCAACATCGCGGAAGGTTATCTCATCGAGAACGGAAAGGTCGGAGCGCCCATCCGGGGGGCCACCCTCATCGGCAACGGCCCGAAGGTCCTGGGCTCGATCGAGCATGTGGGCAACGATCTGGGCTTCGGCATCGGAACCTGCGGCAAGGACGGTCAGGGCGTAGGTGTGGCGGATGCTCAGCCCACCCTGCTGATCCCCGAGATCACGGTCGGCGGAGAGATCGGGAGCGGCCCGTCCGGAGGCTGAACCCGCATCCCGAAATCAGCGCACCAGGGTCGTTGTTCTTGCACGCCGGTTTGGGCACCTCAGAGGTGTGTGTACATTGTTGTTTCCACAGCCCATGCAATGTACACACGTTTGAGCGTGTCCAAGGCTTTCCCTGATTAGAAACGAATGCGTCCGATCAATGGCATGGGCCTTTCAGGGCAAGACATGAACCCGGTTGAAGCCGCAAAAGGCGGGGAATCCGGCCCCTCCTTATTATGTCCTTTAGAAGCGAATGAGAAAGAGGGATCAATGGTATGAACCTTCAACGTCAAGCCCTGGAGCCCGTGGAAACCTAAAAGCTTGAACGGGAATGTGATCCCACCTTCAAAGCCCTTCAACAAGCGGACTTTAGAAGGAGGATTCAATTGCACGGGAAGAAAATGGAAATGTGAACCCGTCCCCGATTCTGTTTCCCAGACTTTGATTGAATCAGAAAAAATTTTATGTATTCTCTGATTAGGTGCTTCTTTTTAAACAGAGAGGAGGAAATCATGGAGAGAAGACTGCTCTTGTACACGGCTCTGCTCTTTCTCTTGAGCGGCTGCGCTTTTGTTTCTGTCGATCTGTCCAGCCTCACGCAGGTCCCTCCCTTGGAGGAACGTGTCATCCGGGAGGGATCGGGCCAGAAAATCCTGGTGGTGGAGATCCTGGGACTGATCCGGACCACCGGATCACGAGACACCTTCATCCAGCGGCAGGGTACCCTGGAACGGCTCGATAATGTGCTTGAAATGGCACAAAAGGACAAGAAGATCAGGGGCGTGATCCTGAAGATAGACTCTCCCGGCGGGGCATACACGGCATCGGACTTGGTGTTCAGGAGGATCCGGGAATACAAGTCTACGCAGGAAATACCCGTGGTGGGCTGCATCGTGGACCAGGGCACCTCCGGGGCATACATGGCGGCCCTGTCCGCCGACTACATCGTCGCCCTGCCCTCCTCCGTGGTGGGAAATGTGGGCGTCCTGCTGCCGTCAATCAGTCTTGAAGGCCTGATGGAAAAGGTGGGCATCGACAACCAGACCATCACCTCGGGCAACCTCAAGGATGCCGGTACACCGCTGCGCGATATGACGCCAGAGGAATACGATCTCCTGAAGAGTATCGTCATGGAGTTTCACTCGAACTTCATATCCAGGGTGAAAGAAGCACGTCCGGTAACCGAGCAGGACATCGCGGTGTTCCAGGACGGAAGGGTCGTCACCTCAACGACGGGCAAGGCCCTTCACCTGGTGGACGAGGTGGGCTATTACGAGGATGCCCTCAAAAAGGTCGAATCGCTTGCCGATGTCGAGGACCCCTCGGTGATCGTGTACCGCCGCAAGGGAGAAAACCGGGGCGGATTCTACTCCTGGCCCTGAGGGAGCTGTTCCCCACCCAGGGTGGCAAAAACGCACGGCTCGTGGTAAGGCGTGTGATAAAGCTTCGGAAGGAATTTGAAAGGATCATGGACAGAAACGCCCGCATCGCGACCCTGGCTCTCTTCGTTGCCATGGCAGTGGCCCTGCACTGGATGGAGTCGTTCATTCCCCGGCCCGCCCCGTTTTTGAGGTTCGGTCTGGCCAACATCCTTACCCTGTGCGCCCTGTATACCTTCGGGGGGTTGTGGGCGATTGTCGTGGTGATCGGCAGGGTCGTTATCGGGTCGGCCCTCACGGGCAGCATCTTCTCGCCCATGTTCGCCTTTTCTCTGGGCGGCGGGCTCGCCGCGGCACTCACCATGTGGGCCATGCCCAAATCACTGTTCTCTCCCATCGGGGTGAGCGTGGCCGGCGCTGCGGCGCACATGTCTGCACAGCTCGCCATCGCCCTGTTTTTCGTCGCACACATCTCGCTGACCCATATCATGCCCATGTTTCTCCTTGTATCGGTCGTTACCGGCGTGTTAAACGGATATTGTGCAATGTTGATCATCGACGTGATGAAGGAGCGTCAGAGGCACTTTTCATCGCCCTGACATGAGAGGCAACACGGTTTTTTAAGGCTAAGACCGGAAAGCGATAATTCAAGGAGCAGGGGGATTTTCCTTGACGACGATTGTTCCCACCGGAGGTATGGTCATCGGCAGGCACGGGCTGCTGAAGGCCTTTCTGAGCTCGTGCGTGGGCCTTGCCCTATACGATCACAAGAGCAAGCTGGGAGGCATGCTCCACATCCTTCTGCCCGAGCCCGTGAGCGACGTTCCTGATTATCATACCTCGTATTATGCATGCACCGGGATTCCCACCTTCATCGATGCCATGGTCGAGCAGGGGGCATGCATCGATACCATGGAGGCGTTCATTGCCGGCGGGGCCCTGGTCGATTCCTTCTCCGTCCGTGATTTGAGCATCAATTTCGCCTACAAGACCGTCGAGATCACGCTTTCCCTCCTGAAAAAGCACGGCATCGCCATCAAGACCCTGGAGGCGAGCGGGGTGAACCCTTTCTGCCTGACCTTCCGGCTCGACACCGGGGCGTGCAGCATTGAACCGATCCTGCTTGAGAAACCCGTGAAAGGCGTCCGGAAAAAGCCCATGGACAGGGAGACCATCGAGAAGACCATAGAAAGGCTTCTCCCGGTTCCCCAGATCGTCTTCAACATCGCCCAGATGCTTTCCGACGACAATGTAGACATCAACACCATTGCTGCCGAGATAAAGAAAGACCAGGTCCTGAGCGCCAAGGTGCTCAGGATGTGCAATTCATCGTACACCGGGCTGCCCCGCAAGATCGCGTCGATCGACCAGGCCATCGTCTTTCTGGGCAGCAAGGTGCTGCTCCAGATGGTGATCACGGCCCAGATCGAAAACCTCTACCACTCGTCGGACGGCGGGTATTCCCTGTGCCGGGGCGGGATGTTCCACCACGCGGTGGCAACGGCCCGGCTGTGCAAGGCCCTGGCAACGGCGCAGAAAAAGATCAGTCCCGACATAGCCTACACCGCCGGGCTGCTCCACGACATCGGAAAGGTGGTGCTCGACCAGTATATCGACAAGATGCAGCCCCTCTTCTACCGGATGATCATCGAGCACAAAGAGGATTCCAGCAAGGTCGAGCAGGACATCATAGGCTTTGACCACTGTCAGGCAGGGCTCATGCTCGCGGAGAAATGGAATCTGCCGGATGTCCTCAAGGATGTCATATCCTTCCACCATGCCCCGGAGGTCGCCCGTGACAACAGCGAGATCGTGAACCTCACCTATGTGGCCGATGTTCTGACCAACAGGCTCCTGCCCGGACTGGAGCTGGAGAAGGTGGACACCTCAAACCTTCAGGCAAGCCTGCTCGCCTTGGGCATCTTGCCCAGAAACGTCTACCGCCACCTGAACGTGCTGGCGGATCTCTACTGACCGTTCCTGTCCCTGGCCGCCCGGGCCAGCTCGATGATCTGGAGCAGCTTGGGCTTGGGGGGGGCGGCGATCCGGGACAGCTCTTCCTCTGAAAAGCTCCTGCTCAGAAAACCCTGAATGTCGATCCTCCCGGACCAGCAGTCGACGATCTTCCGGCAGGGTAGCGCGCCGCCGCACTGCCTGCAGTAGGAGAACGGCACCGGGTGCCCCAGCATCGGGCACCGGGTGCTCAGTTCGTCGAATTCCACCGCGTGCTGCTGCATTACCACCTTCCGGACTTGACCATGGGGGCCTTGGGCAGGCCCTCCAGCGACTTGAGCGAGGTCTTGAGATCCTGCTCGGGCAGGGGGTAGTCTATGAGCCTGCCGTCCATGAAGTTCGCGTAACCCACGAGGTCCATAAGGCCGTGGCCGCTCCAGTTGAACAGGATCACCTTCTCCTTGCCTTCCTCCTTGGCCTTGTTCGCCTCGTCGATGACCGCGGCGATGGCGTGTGAGGTCTCAGGGGCCGGGATGAACCCCTCGGTCTTGGCCCAGATGAGCGCGCTCTGGTAGCAGTGGAGCTGGTCATAGGCCTTGGGGGTGAGAAGGCCCTCAACCACGGCCTGGCTCACCAGCGGAGCCATGCCGTGGTATCGGAGCCCGCCCGCATGGATAGGAGGAGAAACAAAGCCGTGCCCCAGGGTGTACATGGGCAGCAGCGGAGTCATCTTTGCCACGTCGCCGTGGTCATAGGTGAAGGGAGCCCGCGTCAGGGTGGGACAGGAGGAGGGCTCTACCGGATAGATCTCGATCTCTGCACCGTTGATCTTGTCGGCCACGAAGGGGAAGGCAATGCCTGCGAAGTTGCTCCCTCCGCCGGCGCAGCCGATGACCACGTCGACCTTTTTCTCGCCTGCCTTGCTCAGCTGTTTCTTGGCCTCCAGGCCGATGATGCTCTGATGGAGCATCACGTGATTGAGCACGCTGCCCAGGGCATAGCGGGTCTGGCCGCTCGTGTCAGAGACCGCCTCTTCAATGGCCTCGCTGATGGCAATGCCGAGGCTCCCCGGGGTATCGGGCGTCTTTGCCAGGATATCCCGGCCGGCCTGGGTGTTCGGGCTGGGACTGGCCACGCATGTGGCGCCCCATACGTTCATCATCAGCTTCCGAAACGGCTTCTGGTCGAAGGAGATCCGCACCATGTACACCTTGCACTCCAGTCCCAGGAGGGCGCACGCGAACGCCAGGGCGCTGCCCCACTGCCCTGCTCCGGTCTCGGTGGTGATCTTTTTGATGCCGAACTGCTTGTTGTACCATGCCTGGGCAACGGCGGTGTTGGGCTTGTGGCTCCCGGGAGGAGAAACTCCCTCGTCCTTATAGTAAATCCGGGCAGGGGTGCCCAGAAACTTTTCGAGATGCACTGCCCGGCGCAGGGGGGAAGGACGCCACCGGTAGAGAATCTCCAGGACCTCCTCCGGGATGTCGATCCAGCGCTCCTGGCTCACTTCCTGCTCGATGAGGTTCATGGGGAAAACCGGGGCGAGGTCCTCGGGCTTTACGGGATTCCCGTCCGGGCCCAGGGGCGGCTGCATGGGAGTGGGCAGATCTGCCGCGAGATTGTACCACTGGCGGGGAATCTCGTCTTCATTCAATAAAATCTTGGTGTTCATGGGAAACCTCCTTGTAAGTTATCGTGTGCAGAGGGGAAGAACCCTCAGGCTCCTGCGTCCTTTCACCTCCTCTCCTTGCGGGAGAATCAAGGCCGGAAATGACACACCGGGAACCTCATCCCTGTCTGCGGGCAATCGCCGTGTTTCTTTTTATAGAAACATACATGCAGGAGCATGTCAACAGAAAAAATGAATAGATTATCCCAACCTTACGGAATAACGAGGAACCCTGGGAAATATATCCTCAGCCCGGGATGAGACAGGTAATTTCCAATAATCATTCCGGCCGAATCCGATCTGCTGACAGCGGTCATGCCGATACCCGCCGCATCTTTCCCCTCGCATACAGAAACGTGAAGGGTTCGCAGGGCCTGATCTCTTCCGGAAAGCCGCTGAAGCGGGCAGGATGTCCTCATGACTTGGGCACAAACCTGAGCTTGACGGGTACGCCCTCGAGCGAAAGCGCCTTTTTGAAGGAGCGGACGAGATAGCGGTGATAGCTGGGCTGGATGGAATCGGGAAAGTTCGTGACGATCCGGAACTCCGGCGGCACCGTCCCCACCTGGTTGGCGTAAAAGAACTTGACCTGTCTTCCCTTGACCACGGGCGGTGTATATGACCCCGAGACATCCGCGAGAACCCGGTTGAGATGCCCGGTGGTGACCTGGGTGGTGGTCTTGGTGAAGAGCTCGTCGATGAGCGGATACATCCGCTCCACGTTCTTGCCGGTGAGCGCGGAGAGGAACACGACCCTGACATCGGGGATGAACTTCAGGGAATAGTGGACCGCCTCCCTGATCTGCGTGCGCATGCCGGGCTGAAGGAGGTCGCTCTTGTTCACCACCACCACGAAGGCCCTGCCATGCTCGGCCATGATGCTGCAGATGCGCTTGTCCTGCTCGGTCACGCCTTCGGCCGGGTCGATGAGCAGCAGGCAGACATGCGAGAGGTTGACGTTCTTGAGCGAACGGAACACGCTCTCCCGCTCCAGCATGTCCTGGATGCGCGATTTCCGCCTGATGCCGGCCGTGTCCACGAACACATAGTCCCTTCCCCCGTGGCTCACCCGGATATCGACATAATCCCTGGTGGTTCCGGCCACGGGCGACACAATGGCCCGGTTCTCTCCGATGATCCGGTTGAGCAGCAGCGACTTGCCCACGTTTGGCCGCCCGAGAATGCTCACCCTGATGGCATCGGTCTCGTGCTCCAGGTCTGTGCCGGGTAAGGCCTGCACGACCTGCCCGATCCGCTCTTTCAAGAGCTTGAGCCCGGTCTTCTTCCGTGCCGAAATCTCAATGAAGTCCTGGAGACCGAGCTCATAGAGCACGGCCGAGGTCGCGCTCCCGTGCGGGTCGTCCACCTTGTTGGCGACATAGATCACCGGCACCGGGGATTCTCTCAGGACGCGCACCAGCTCGCGGTCGTCGGCGGTCAACTCGGAGAGCACGTCGAACATGCACACGATGAGGTCGGATTCATGGATCGCCAGCATGGTCTGTTCGAACATGTGCCGGGAGAAATCCCCTTCGCCCGTGGTGTCGAAACCCCCGGTGTCCACGAGGTCGGCTTCAATGCCCCCGTCCAGAGACAGCCTGCCGTAGATCCGGTCCCGGGTGATCCCCCGCTCGGGCCCTACGATGGCCCGGTTCTGTCCCACCAGGTCGTTGAACAGGGTGGACTTCCCCACATTGGGTCTTCCGACAATGGCGACAACCGGCATTACTTGTATCCCAGCTCCTTCAGACGCGCGGGCTTCTTGGTCCAGTCTTTGGTAACCTTCACGAACAGTTCGAGAAACACCCGGGTGCCCAGAAGCCTCTGGATATCCATCCTCGCCTGTTTTCCGATCTCTTTCAACATCTTTCCGCCCGCGCCGATCACAATGCCCTTCTGGGACGGCCGTTCCACGTGAATGGCGGCACTGATATAGGTGGGCTCGCCTTCCCGGAACTCCTCCACCTCCACGGCCGTTGCATAGGGGATCTCCTTGCTCGTCAGGGTGAACACCTTCTCGCGGATGAGCTCCTGGCAGAGAAATCGCAGGCTCGCATCGGTGATCATGTCGTCGGGGAAGAACCTGGGCCCTTCCGGCAGCAGGCTCTTGAGCCCGGCAAGCAGCTCCGTGATGCCGTCGCCTGTGAGGGAGGAAACAGCATACGCACTCCTGAAAGCCCCCACGGAGCCGAGCAGGCCGAGCCTTTTCTCCCGCTCTTCCTCGGGAATCAGATCGGCCTTGTTCAGGACAAGAACCGCGTCCTTTCCCAACGTGCCGACATGGGCCATCACCCGGGAGAGTTTTTCGACGGTTTCCTCAGGGCTTGCCATGACCATGGCGATATCGGCATCGGAGATCGTGCTCAGCGCCTTCTCGACCATGTACTGGTTCAGCGCCTTTCCGGCCTCGTGGATGCCCGGGGTATCCAGGAAGATGATCTGGGCGTCCTCGGTGTCGTAGATCCCTAAGATACGGTCTCTGGTGGTCTGGGGCCTGCTGGCCGTAATGGAGATCTTGGAGCCGATGACCCGGTTCAGGAAGGTGGACTTCCCGACATTGGGCCTTCCCACGATCGCAATAAAGCCTGATCTGATGATGCCGGCGTGTTCCATTATCACTCGAGATCGAGGTGCATCTGCCGTGCCCACAGGCTCTTGACCGGCAGGGTGACCGTGAACGCGGAGCCCTTCCCCACCTCGCTCTTCACATCGATGGTCCCGCCGTGGCGCTTGACGATGCCATAGCTCACGGAAAGCCCCAGGCCGACACCCTTGACCATGGTCTTCCTGGTGTAGAACATCTCGAACACCCGGGGCAGATCGTCGCTGGCAATGCCCACTCCGTTGTCCTCGAACGAGACGCCGACCGTTCCGGCGTCCGCATCGTTTTTAATATCCACCCGGAGCTCTCCCCCGTCCGGCATCGCCTCCACGGCGTTGTTGACGATGTTGATGAAGACCTGCTTGATCTGATCCGGAATACACTCAACATAATATGCGCCGTCCGGTGAAAACTTCAACTTCACCGAGTGCTCCTCGAGATATTTTCTGTTGAGGATGAATACGTCGCGCAGCGATTCGCCGATGTCGACCTTCTGCACCCCGCCCTCGTTGGGCATGTAGAAGGTCTTCATGTTCCTGATGAGGTCGGCTATCCGGTCGGTTTCCTTGATGGCGAGCCTCACGAACTGGTGGTCGATCCCCTCCTTCCGGGTGTTGAGCACATGGTTCAGACAGCTTCGGATGCCGTAGAGCGGGTTGTTGATCTCGTGGGCGATGCTCGCGGCGAGCTTGCCGGTCGCTGCCAGGCGCTCGGACTGAATGAGGGCCGACTCCATCTTCTTTTTCTCGGTGAGGTCCTTGATGATGGCCGAGAACCCGAAGATGCCTCCCGAGGCATCCTTGAGTGCGGTAATGGTCAGCAGCACATCGAGAATCCGGCCGCTCTTGGTCTTCCGCCGGGTCTCGCGGTCCTTCACCAGCCCTTTGCCGCGCACCTCGTCGAAGATCTCGTCCGCCTCCTTCATCTCCTCGTCCGGGACGACGAACAGGCCCGGCTTGCCCACCGCCTCTTCCTCAGACCAGCCGAACATCATGGCGGCGCCTTGATTCCATGAGATGACCTTCCGGTCGGTATCCAAACCGACAATGGCATCCGCGCTGTAGTGCTCGATAGTGGCCAGAAGCTGGAGCCTCTTGTTCGTGACGATCTCCTCGCTGATGTCGCCAGCGATGCAGACGTATTCGACCCGCGACGGGTCTCCGATCTGGGTGAGGGTGGTCCGGTAGATCTTCCTGCCCTCAGGGGTCTCGATAGAGATATCGAAAGGACCGGGGCCTTTGCCGTTTCCGATGAGCCCGATCATTTTCCGGAGCATGTCTTCGGATGCCTCGTCGGCCATGAACTCCCGGCAGGGCCTCTGGAAAATGTCTTCCAGGGTCACGCCCAGGGTCTCGAGCCCTATCCGGTTCATGTACACCAGGCGCGCCTCGCTATCGAGGGAGAAGATGATGTCGCCGGAATCTTCGACGATCTGCTTGTACCGTTCCTCCGACTCTCTCAACGCCTTGATCTTTCTGCTCACCCCGTCGGTGAGCCTGGCGTTGAACTCCTGGATCTTCCGGTTTGCACTGCGGAGCTCCTGCTCGGCGATCTTCTGCTGGGTTATGTCCTCGGCGATGATGTCCAAGCCGCTGAAGATCCCGTGGGCATCGTACTGGAACGAGATGCGGTATGAGAGAAAGAGCATGTAGCGGGACCTGGTGTATACCCGTATCTCCCCCTCCATGTCCGCGGCCCTTTTCCCGGTCGCCTCCCGCCACGCATCGACCAGGGGCAGGTCCTCCTGGTGGACGATCTTTTCCCAGGGCACCTGCTTTCCCAGGAGCTCGTCCGGGGGGTACCCGAGCGTCCTGCTCACCTCCTGGTTCACGTACTCGCAGGCGAAATCCCTGCCCAGCCAGATGACAATGTCTTTGGCGTGATCGGTGAGGCGCTGGAACTGCCTCTGGAGATTTTCGATCTGCCGGTCCTTCCCGGCAAGACTTTCCTGGAGCTTTTCGACGGACGGGCTATCCACGCTCCGCTCGTCCTGCGCATCGCCCATGTCCCGGGCCATGCAGAACACCGCGCTGGACATGTCCTGAATCTCCCGGACCACCCGGGCCCACACCCGCACATACCTGCTGCTCCCGTCTTTTCTCATGAAATGCAGCCGGACCGTCCCCGGCGGCTTTCCGGCGATCTGGGCGTTGAACGCATTGACGGCAGCCGAACGATCCCGTTCGTCGATGATGTCGAAGAGGGTCCTGCCCTTGAGATCGTCCAGGGTGTATCCGCTGAGCTCGGTGAAGCGCCGGTTCAGGACCACGGGCTGCAAATCGATGTCGGTGATGAACAGGGCGTCGGTGGACTTCTCGAACACGTCTTTGTAGATGGTCTCGGATATGTCTGCGCGCCTCTTGTACTCTTCGAGAGACACGATAGAGCCCCGCACCTCGAGGGCCTTGGACACGTTCTGCTTGAGTTCGCTGGGGAGGAATGCGCCCTTTCGCAGGTACCGGAACACGTCGGCCGACATGGCCATATCCATGGGCCAGTCGTCTTCGAAGGCGGTGATGACGATCACCATGAGATGCGGGTCGATCTCCGCGCGGACCTTTTCCACCAGTGCCCTGCCGTCCATGTCCGGCATCCTCAGGTCGGTGATCATGAGTGCGAACGAGTCCTTCTCCAGGGCCTTTAGCGCATCCAGCGGCCCCGGTGCCGTCACCACGTCAAAGTCGTATTTGAGCACCTGGTGCAGATAATTCCTGAAAACCGGGTCATCCTCGACCACCAAGATCTTCTGCGTCATGGTCATCCCTTACCTTCCGGTATCCACACCGAAAATGTCGAACCCTTCCCCGGCGAGGAGGTGACGTCGATACGGCCGCCCATGGAATCGACGATATCCTTTGCCAGGGAAAGCCCCAGCCCCATCCCTGTCTTTACGGGCCATGCCGTATAGAGCGGATCGAAAATCTTCACGATCTGGTCCTGATCCATGCCGATGCCGGAGTCGGTCACGGCAAACTCGACCCCACCGTCTTTCCGCGACGCCTTCAGGACAACCCGAGAGCCCTGGGACGATGCCTTCACGGCATTGATCAGGAGGTTGATGAGCACCTGTTCGAGCGCTTCCGCCCTGGTCCGGGCGGTGTCCACCTCGATCTCCCGGGCGAGCTTCACCCCTGCGGAGTTGGCCTGGGCCGAGACGATCTGGAAGATCCCGTCCACGAAACCCTCGATATTGATCTCCCCTTCGAGGCTCTCCCACTTTCTCGTGAAGCTCAGCAGCTGGTTCACGATCTTGAGCAGGTTCTCCGAGCCGGTGATGATGTTGGAGATCATGTCCTTGAAATCCTCGTCATCCTGCCCGTTGCGGAGCACCTGGAGCCTTCCCTGGCTCAGGTCGTCCTTGATGATACTGCCGAACCCGTGGATCGCACCCAGGGGGCTCTTCATGTTGTGCGCCATGGAGGCGGCCAGGTTGCCCACTGTGGTCATCCTGGCGTAGGCGACCTTCCGGCGCTCTTCCTCCAGCTCGCTCGTGATATCACAGAACACGATGAGCAGCCAGTTGTTGATCTTCACCGGTTTGGTTTCGACCCTGAAGGAACGGGTGCGGTCGTGCCAGATCAGGGCAGCCTCGCGCCCTGACTCGACGGCGGCGTGAAGCTCCCGGCATTCCTCGCGGGAATCGCCCGGCAGGGCGGCAAGCAGATCGTCTCCGGCTATGCCCAGGGCCCGGCGGATCTCGCGGGAGCTCTCATTCTCGAGCCTCACCCGGTTGTTCTCGTCCAGGAGGCACAGGCCGTACGGCGAGGCATCCATGAGCTCCTGGTTGAGGCTTAAGGCATCCTCTGCCTTCTGCTTGTCATCCGCGGCGCCCTTCAGCGCTTTTCGTAAACTGTCTTCTCCTTCGGCCATGCTGCTCTCCATATGAATGCGTCTGAGCGACGACGAGATGGCTCCGACCACGGCGGACATGAACGAATGATCCTCTCCGGCCTCGCCGGTTGCCGGCTCGTAGTACACGAACACCCCGTTGGGGAGCATCGTGCCCACCAGGGACTGGCGGGAGAATATCATTGCCTTGAGTTCTTCGTCCTTCACCCGGATGAAGCGGGAGCTGCGCTCCGGGGTGACTTCGTAGACCAGGTAGTACCCGCCCGCCTTGAGTCCCCCCAGAAAGCTCCGGATAATGCCGGCGTCCTGCAGCGAGCCGGACGCCTTCTCGAGGGCGTCGGATATCCGGGTCGAATCGTTGAGCTCGCCCAGGAGCCCGATGAGGACATCCGCGTGCCGCTTGGCCTTCCGGGCCTCGTCGGCGTGCCGCTTAAGCTGCAAAGAGATATCCGTAAGCCTCGTGTTCGCGGTGTTCACGATGCCGAACAGCCCTTCGACCGGCCTGCCGATGCCGATTTCCTCGCATATGGCGTCTATCTGCCCGGGTACCTTCTCCATCAGCGAATCCAGGATATCCGCGCTCAGACCGAACCTCTTCAGGAGAGGGTTCGTCAGCTTCTGGGGAAAGCGGTTCCCGGACGCCCCCGCAGATGTCATGTGGGCCAGGATGTTGGCGATGTGGAGGATGCCCGAGAGCTGATACTGCTCCTCGTCCAGGATCTGGACCGGGGCATGGTGGGACCAGACGCTCTCTTCGTACAGCCGGGGCAGCCTCCAGTGGGCGATGACCTCGCGTCCCACGTCGGCGTGGGTGGTGCCGAGCATCTCCTTTTCCACCTCGGACAGAGACATGGTTCCCTTCGCGGCCTCCTCCAGCACCACGGCGTATTCCCGGGGTCTCGTGCGATCGAGCACCAACTTGCCGATATCGTGAAGCAGCCCTGCGCAGAATGCCTTCGCGACATTGCGGCTGTTCACCACCCCCATCATGGCCTCGGCGTAGAACGCGCACGCCATGGAGTGCCGCCAGAACGACTTGAGGTCGAGGTTCGTGCCCTTGACCGTGGGGAACATGTCCAGCACGGAGACCCCCAGGGACACAGTGCGCACCGCGTCGAACCCGATGACCACCACGGCGTCGCGCACCGTGTAGATGCTCCGGGAGCGCTTGTAGTAGCTGGAGTTGGCCAGGGAGAGTATCCGTGCCGTCAGGGCCTGATCCCTCTCGATGAGGGCCGAGACCCTGGCAACGGACATATCATCTTCCAGCGCCATCCTGATGACATGGTCGGCCAGTTCGGGAAGAACCGGCAGGGACCGTACATCGACCACATGTGCACTCATAAAATATACTCTAAAATATCCTTAAGTTGGAGGCAACCTCTTTCTACAGCACCGCGCACCTGTACATAATCCCTCGGCAAACGGTCGTCAAAACTGTAAATAAACCCGAATTCATCAATGTTTTCCTTCCGGTACCCGATGAGTTCCGGTATGCTGTCTGGATGCACTTCCAGATCCAGCTCGCCACCGAACCTCTCCTTGAGCACGCCCGTCATGACACGATACCCCCGGGCCTTGACGAGAAAGCCGAACGCGGGGTGATACGGGCCTGCCGCGATCTGCAAGGTCCGGGAAGGGGGCAACCCCATCCTGAGCACAGTGCATCCCAGCCGCGAGAACCGGGCATACCCGTACAGGCATCGCCTGACCGCCTCATCGAGGTCAAGGGGAGCATACTCGCCGGCCTGGTGCATGCGCTCCATCTCGGTGCCCTTGACCACCACGGCGGGATAGAGCCGGACGTGGTCGGGCCTCAGACGCGCCGCATCTTCGATGGTGCGACGGAAGCTCTCCCTGTCTTCTCCGGGGAGCCCGGGCATGAGCTGGATGCCCAGCTCCATGCCCGAATCACGGACGATCCGGGCGGCGCTGACCGCGTCGGACGCGCTGTGCCCCCTCCTGCTCGCTTCGAGGACGCGGTCGTCCATTGACTGGACCCCGATCTCCATCTCGACGAAACCGGCTCTTCTGCACCTGTCGAGGACCTCGGGAGTGATCATATCGGGCCGGGTCGACGCCTTGATGCCGTGGACGATCCCTGCCTCGACCAGACGCCCGGCCTCTGCCAGATAACGGTCGAGCAGGCCGGGCGTAATCCCGGTGAAGGACCCCCCGTAGAAGGCAATGACCCGTTGTCGCAGGTGAGGATCTCTGCAGCCGGCCATGAACTCGGAGACGATACCGGGTATCCGTTCGGGTGCCGCTGGCTCTGAGAACTGTGTCTGGTCGCAGAAGATGCACCGGTGCGGACACCCCAGATGGGACACGAATACAGGGATTACGACAGGGGATAATCCAGAGATTTCAACGCCTCCTTGCATGCGCTCTGCGCTGCCTGCTTCTTGTTCCGCCCTCTTCCCCGGCCCACCACGCGACCCTCGAGCTCCACGTTGACGACAAATTCCTTTTCGTGCTCCGGCCCGATCTCGTCCACCACCACGACCCGGGGCAGACACTTGAAACGTGACTGGCAGACCTCGAGCAGGAGGCTCTTGTAGTCGGTGATGGCCACCTTCTCGATGGGTCCGAGAACATCCGTGAAATGCCTCTCCACAATACGGGACGCCTCGTCGAACGAGCTGTCCAGAAAAACGGCGCCGATGAGCGCCTCGTAGGCGTCCGCCAGGATCGAGGTCTTCTCCCTGCCCTGGTCCAGCTCCTCGCCTCTGCCCAGACTCAGGTGATCGCCCAGTGAGAGATGCCGGGCGATTTTCGAGAGAGCGGTCTCGTTGATGAGCTCCGCGCGCTTCTTGGTCAGGGTTCCCTCACGCTCGTCCGCGAGCTCGGAGAACAACCGGGCCGTGATCACGGCGTTCACCACCGAGTCACCGAGAAACTCGAGCCTTTGGTTGTCCTGAATATCCTCTTCGCGATGCTCGTTGACATAGGTGGTGTGGGTCAGAGCCTCCTCCAGGAGTTCTTTGCGGCGAAAGACATACCCGATCTTGGCCTCCAGGCCCTCATACCCCACGGAGCATCCCCTCCAGGTCGAGATTCTTGAGCTCGCCGTCCTGCGGAGTGTAACCCAGCCGGTAATGGATGGGGGTGATGGAGATCATCTTTTTCCTCAGGCATATCGCGTCCGTGTCTTCCCCGTCGTCGATGATCTGGGTCATTCCCGCCTGCCAGTAGTATGTCGTGCCTCTGGGATTTTCCCTCTTCACAAACTTGTCCACGATCCTCGATTCACTCTGCCGGGTGATCTTTACGCCGGTGATCTCATGGATCGGGCATGACGGGCAGTTCACGTTCAGGGCCAGTGGCGCCGGGTTCTGCCTCGATGCGAGGCTGGATGCCAGACGGGAGCCGAACATGCTTGCGGCCCGGTAGTCGGGATTCTGGTAGTTGTCCACGGACAGGGCCAGGCCCGTATGCCCGAGGATCAGGGCCTCGGTGGCGGCGGAGACCGTGCCCGAATAGAGCACGTTGATGCCCACGTTCTCGCCCCGGTTGATGCCTGAAACCACCAGATCGGGCGGGGATTCCATGATGCAGGATATACCCAGTTTCACGCAATCGGCAGGCGAGCCTGTGATGCCGTAGCCGTAGAATCCGCCGCTGCGGTGGATGGGAATCACCTTCAGGGGGTCGGCCAGGGTTATGGTGTGGCCCACCGCAGACTGCTCGGTAACCGGAGCGATCACCACCACCTCGCCGATCTCTTCCAGGGCCTGTTTGATGGCAAGCAGGCCCTGGGCATAGATCCCATCATCATTGGTCAAAAGGAAACGCATGAGAGATGTCATAATACCGGCTGAAAATATATGCAAGACGCAATAGAATTCAGCCTGGTGGAAAGGCGCGCCCGGTTTTTCAGGCGTAGAGATCGATGTTCTCGCCGAGCCCTTCGATGAGCTGGACCACGAGCTCCCCGGTCTCCTTGACGGTATCGAGCACCATCCCGGCCCTGGCTGCGCTCAGCTGCTGGGCGTCTTCCAGGTATTTGACCGTGATGAGGGCCATGGCCAGAGAGTTGTTTGTTCCCTGTATCGGATCCATACCCTCCCTATCGGCACGATGGTGCACCCGCCTTAGTACTGCAGTGGTAATCAGTCATGGGGTCAGGATAATCTCAGTCAAGCACATAGCAGAAACTGCCGGTAATCTTGAGCGTATCGCCGGCCAAGTCTTCGGTGAACGGGCCGAACGGCCCGGCCTTCCGCACGGCAGCCAGGGCTGCGGAATCCAGGCTCACGTGACCGGAGCCCGACAGGACGCCGATCTCTGTCACCGAGCCCAGAGCGTCGAGCACGAAGCGGACCCTCACGGTCCCGTCGGCACCGCCGGCGATGGCATCCTCGGGATATTCCCAGGCCTCGAATATCTTCGCCTTGAGCAGCTCGAGATAGTCGGCGCTCACCTCACCTTCGGTCTCGAAGCTGATGCCCTCGCTTACCTCTTCTATCTCATCCGGAACTTTCTCGACGTCGCGAAGGGGGTCTTCAGGCCCGACCTCATCCACCAGCCTGACCGGAATGCTCAGGGAAGGCTGCCTGACGGCGCCTGCGACAACAACGAGACTCCAGGGCTGAACCAGCGCAACGGCATGGATGATCAGAGACACGACAAGGCAGACGAACAGTCTTGTTGTCATAGGGGGAAAAGACCATTAAACACGTAAGCCTGTCAAGATGGAATCCATGCACGCCGTCGCGACGGCTGCCGCCCGGTCAGCCGCACTCAGAGTGTTTGCTCTCTTAGGACGAACGTGCTATATACCCCACCTGTGGAAGCGGTCGGGTCCTGGTGGGTCCCCCGGACTTCAAATCCGGTGTGGGGCGCGTCGAGCGTCCTGGGCAGGTTCGATTCCTGTGCGCTTCCGCCATTTCGCCTTAATAAAACAAGAGTTAATTTTCCGTTTTCGTTTCATATCCGTTCCGCAATCGACGTGTCTTCCTTGCCTCCAAGGACTCTTATGGCCGGATCGAACAAGCCTCATGATCCTTTCGCCTTCATCATGCTTGAACCGGCCTTCAAGCTTTCTCCTGCGAATAGTTCTCTCAGAGATCAATAATTCTTTTGGGATATCAGGAAGCTTAGGATGTGAATGTGTGATCAGCTATTTCCCATAAGCCAAAGGTGTTCGCAGGGACGTCTACCTAGAACGGTATTTCCAACTGTCTCACCGCCGGACCGTCTACAGGAGGGAGCAGCTGTCCGGGAAAGCCGGGGGTAAGGCACTTCTCGAAGTGCCAGTTCGCATCCGATTCCTGCACGCTCCCGCCCTGCTCTTCTTCCTGAAGGGCCGCTTTCTCGGCCATCTTTGCGACGTGCATGTCCTCGAGTGCGGCAAAGGCCTCGTCATAGCGGTTCCCCGGGCTCCAGAGGAGCCAGCCCGTGGCGCCGGCATCCCGTGCGGCATCGATCTGGCACCTGACATATTCAGGATCGAAACCAGCGGTGATTCTCAAGGGGAACGACTGCAGCCAGGGCCTGACTGCTGCCCTGTCTCCCACGATGTTCTTGAGCCGCTGCACCCCTTCTCTTACAAAGTAGTAGGGCTCATCCGCCGGGTTGGGTATGCCGTCGAAGTCCTTTCCGAAGTGAGAAGGATAGAGCATGGGCGAGATGATGTCGATGTGATCCACGATCTTCTGCACATCCTGCCCCAGCACGCTGACATCCATGCTCCGCTGCCAGATCACGATCCCGAACATGTCCAGGGAGAGCAGCACCTTGCCCGCCGAGGTGAGATCGTGTATCTGCGCGAGGTACTCGGCGATAACATCGCTCCGGTCTTTGCCCTCAACGCCGGTATCCGTTCTTCCGTCGGCAGGATACCGGAAGTAGTCGAGCTGTATCTCGTCCACGCCCAGGCCTATGAGCTCCCGGATAAGGGCGAGATGATATTGCTGAACATCCTCGTTGGCCGGATCGACCCATTCTTCGCTGTATCTCCAGCCTTCCATTGACGAGGCCATGAGCCTGTCCCGGAACACGCAGACACGCGCCACCACATGCATGTCCATCTTGTGGAGATGATCAATGAGCTTTGAAATGTCCCCGATGCTGTACGGGCAGGAAGAGACCGAGGCAAAGACGCCGGGAATGGAGCTCGGGTAGGCAAGCGTTCCCTTTACCTCCTTGACATCGACCACGACCGTGTTCTCCCCTGAGCTCCTCAGCCTCCGCGTCAGATCGAAGATCCTTCCGGTTCCTGCATTCTGTTCATTCACGTAAATGCCCCGGGCGGCAAAGTCCTTTGTCTTCGGCCTGCTCGTTGCCCTGACAGGCTCGCTCCGGACCACGGGAATGGTGAGGTCCTGCCCTATCGAGAGCATGCTGGAGCTCAAGGCGTTGAGCGCCCTGATGTCGCTGATGAGCTCTTCACTGGTGTATGAATCGGTGTAAGGGAGATAGTGCGCGGCGATCCGGCCGAGAGAGTCTCCCTCCCTCACGGTGTGGGTCATATGTGCCCGAGCGGGGTGTCCCGTACCCACGAGGGCGAGCAGAAAAGCAGCGCACAGGATTACTGCCCTCCGTCTATTCCGCCCGTGAAGCATCAGCATCATGCATTTCCTCCTGCCCTTGAGAACAGCACGCCTCCTGATCAGAAAGAGTAAAGAGGCGAATGAGGGTCTCAAGGAAACATACGGCCTGATCCCCCCTCATACCGCTCAATCCCTCACGATGTTCGGACGCCCATGATTGTCCGCGCCTCATCCGGCGTCGCAGGCTCCCTGCTCAGGGCTGCCGCAACCCTGAGAGCCCACTCGACCTGCTCGTAGCTTCCTTTTGCAAGATCCCCGCCCGGAACCCTGATATTGTCCTCCAGCCCTACCCGCATGTGACCGCCCAGCAGACACGACAGGGTGATGGAGGGAAACTGGTCCAACCCCACCCCACAGGCCGTGAACACGGATCCTGCGGGCAGTGCGTTGACCATGGCGACAAAGGCGTCGGGGCGGAAGGCCTGCCCCCCGGCAACCCCCCAGACAAAATTAAAGTTCAGGGGCTCCGAGAAGAACCCCTGCTTTGCCATGAGAAGCGTGTTGTCGATCCCGCCCATGTCGTAGCACTCGATCTCGGGCTTGATCTTTTCAGATTCCATCGCCTTTCCGAAGTCCTGCAGCATGGTGAAGGTGTTTTCGAAGACAAAATCCGCCACGATCCTGCCTGTCGACCGGTCGATCATGCTGAAGTTCATGGTGTTGGTGTTCAGCGAGGCCATCTCCGGACGGATCGCCATGATCTGGGCCAGCCTCTGCCCGGGCGTTTTCCCGAATCCCACGGCAGAGCTCAGGTTCACGATCAGCTCAGGGGTTTTGTCCTTGATCGCGTTATAGGTGTCCCGAATCCTTTCGATCTCGTGCGTGGGCATACCCTGGTCGTCCCGGGCGTGGACATGGACCATGGCCGCCCCTGCCCGGTAGCACCTGGCCGCCTCTTCGGCGAATTCCCGCGGCGTGTAGGGCACGGCAGGGTTCTGTGTCTTCATGGTCGCAGGCCCGGCCAGGGCTGCGCAGATGATGACCTTTCCGGATTTTCTCGGCATGGACGTACCCCTCATTTTTTCAGTTCGGATATTTCCTCGGAACAGTTGAGCGCTTTTTCGTTTTCCCGGGGAGTGCCCTTCCGCCGCGAGCTACGCCGCGGCCTTGGCGCCGTCCATGAACACCTCGAGAATCGCGTTCACGGCACGCTCCTCCCGCTTTCTGGTCAGGGGCTCCTTGCCGAGAACCATGACGGAAATAAAGGTCTCGATCGCCCCGTAGAAGATGTAGGTGAGATGGTGGGGGGAAATCTCTTTTTTGAGAATCCCCTTGTGCTGGCCTTCGAGCATGATCTCCTCGCACAGGCTGAAGAACTTCAGGAACTTTGCCAAGCCCTCTTCGGTATGATAGACCGAGCTCCGGCACACCTCGCTCACGAATATGGATATGAGGTTGGGCCTCTGGATGTAGGTGTCGAGGAAGAAGGTGATGATGTGGACGAGTTTCTGGCGAAAATCGGCGTTCGATGCCTTTTCCCGCTCCATCATCGAATACAGGTCGTTCCACCAGGTGCCCACGATCAGGTTGAACAGAACCTCCTTGCTTCCAAAATAGTGATAGACCAGTCCGTAGGAAACACCCGCTCTCCGGGCGATATCGGCCATCCGCGCGTTTGCATAGCCTCTCTCGCGGAACACCTCCAGGGCCGCGTCGATGATCATTTCCTGCTTATCGCCTTTTGCCATAACCTCCCCTTGCATCCAAAGAGTTTGGAGAACACATATCGAGTCTGATTACCACAGTAAGATCAAGGAATCAATAATACTTGAGAAAACTTTGTCCTTGAGATGCCCTCATGGTCGGATTATGCTAAAATAGAAAAGAAAAAAACGGGGAGACTGGTCCATGAAGCCGAGCGAACTCCGGGATGTCACCGACTCATGCAGGATCCGGATCGACAAGGAGGGGAAGTGGTACTACGAAAACCAGGAAATCGTGAACCCCCTGGTTCTCCTGACGTTCTGCAATGCGCTCCAGAAGGACGAGGAAGGCAGGTACCGGATCGTCTTTCAGTCAGAGGTCTGCTACGTGGACGTGGAAGACACCCCCTTCGTGGTGGCGTCCATCCGGGGGGACCAGGAGACCGAGCTCCTGGTGCTCCTGAACACGGGCGAGGTGCACAAGCTCGACCCAGCGACCCTGTCC
>JAHDKO010000104.1 GCA_018436855.1 Deltaproteobacteria bacterium
AGAATAATATACGCCGGTATATTTTGTGCTTTTACCCTGTTCAGTAAGATAACTGGTATTTTTGCTGCAGCGTATTTCGGCGTTTACTTGCTCAAAGCAAAAGATTGGTCAGGATTAAGAGACCTCATCACAGGTATGATTTTAGGAACACTCATAGTATGTTTGTTGTTTATTGCGTTATTTAACATACAGTCGTTTAACAATATCTTGTCTCTCTTCTTCAAGTCTAACCAGTGGTCAGGCCTTGATCTGAATAATTTGGTTTCTTACCTAGACCAATTGATGTCAGTGAAATTTTTTCCTGTGTTCATAGCTCTTTTTATAGTTGCTAGTGCATACAAAGATGCGATCAGCAGACGTCTTTTTTGTTTTGCATGGGCGAACATCACAGTCATTTATATTATATATACCTTCACACACAGGGGCGGGTCAGTGATTTCCCCATACATATATTCTGCCTATATTTTTACGGGCATAGGGTTGGCTTACGCGCTTGGAAAGATATTCGCCGAAGCGGAAAAGTCATTATCGAAAAAGATTTTCGATGATGCACTGCTTCGGATTGGCGTGGCACTAGTAAGTTTTATATTTATTTGCGCGGGCCTTTTGATAGGAATTAAGTACCCCACGGTAAGCAATTTTGATTACGATCACCTTTATTATAGGCCCCTCGACATCTTCACTCCGAGTTATATCTATCTCCCAGAAGTGTGCAGGTGGCTATTCACATTGGGTCCGATTCTAGTCCTTATACTATTGCTATTATCTCAAATATCCAAGTCAAGGAAAGCAATTATCTTTTTTATGTTAACTACTTCTTTATGGGGTGCTGCGTTTATCGGCGGCTTGGCTTACCAGAAAGCAAGTTTTGATAAATTTAGAGCCGGTTTCTTTTACGATGCGGCGCCAGTCTTGAACGAGGTTCCCGATCAAGAGTTCAATATATTTGTCAAGGCATGGAATGAACACCCAAAATCTGAGTATTTATTATGGGTATATAGACTCTTTTTTGATGAGAAATATCCGAGAGGTCATGATTTCGATTCTCAGTATAAAAATGACAATATGATAAGAGGAAGTATAAATTATATAAAAGAAAAGAAGAACTTAGCTAATATACGGGGGAATCAAATTCTTACAGATGATCTTTTCTTGATGAATGAGATTTTCAAAGAGGTTGATATAGTCAAAGAGACTGAATGGAAGGGAATTAAATTGTATGTTGTCGATGTGAGCTTACCCGAGCCACTGTTCAATCTGGATCTAGAAGGTTGGGACGGTCCAAGCATTGTGAGTGATGCAGAGGTGAATAACGTTGCCCCTCTTTTAAAAATTGGCGGTATTCGTGGTAAGTTCAATTTTGAGCGTGTTCGTGAAGAAGAAAACATCTTGAAGATTGTTCCGGGGAAGCCAGATAAGAATGGGAAATTATTGGTCCAACTGTCACTGGCAAGTGAGGAAGCGTGGAGATTGGGCTGTAGTCAAAAGAAAAATGTCATTCTTTCGTTAGACGTTAAGATGCCGTCTCCATCACACCGCAGTGAGGTTTTTATCCAGGATAAGGTCGTAGAATGGGATAGAGATAGAATAGAAATATGTAATGGCTCTTCATGGAAGAGGTATCGAATTCATAAGAGAATCAGAGATAATTCAACAGAATTCTTGATGGGTGTATACTGGCATCCAGTGCAGGAGAGCGAAACTTTTGAGATTAAAAATATACAGATTTATGTATGGTGATTCCCACTGGCTAGGACCCACCTTTCTCATTGGGGAAAACGGTTTATCTGTTTGAAGGATAACTTCTTATGCTTGATAGCTCCTCTCTACAATGCATATATATTTTGTCAGGGATATAAACTCCCGGTTAAAGTGGAGGGGGTATCGTATTCTTATGAATAGTTTAATTTTTTATAAAAATAATTCATCATTCCCATTGTCGATTTGAACTGGCCTTTTCTTTTATCACGAAAGGACAATAGCCCTAATGGTTAAAGTTTGTATCTTTAGCTCTGTCCACCCTCCCTTTGACATCAGAATATTTCATAAAGAAGCGAAGTCGCTGAAAAAAGCTGGTTATGATGTTACACTTATCGCCCAGCATGATAAAAATGAAATTGTGGATGGCATAAGGATCGTCCCACTTACGAAGCCGAGAAATAGGGTTCTGAGAATGACCAAGACTTCTTTTCAGGCTTATCGCAAGGCACTTGAAACCGATGCCGATATCTATCACTTCCATGATCCGGAACTTATCCCTGTAGGTCTTCTATTAAAGCGACTTGGAAAGCGTGTAATATATGATGTGCATGAGGATGTGCCAAGGCAGAACTTGTCTAAGGCTTATATACCGCCTGCATTTCGCAGACCGATATCAATTGCGATCGAGATACTGGAGGGCCTTTCTGCAAAGCATTTTGACGGTGTCGTCACGGCAACACCATTTATCAATAATAGGTTTGTTGAGTTAGGAGCTTGTGCTATCAATGTGAATAATTATCCTATTGTCTCTGAATTGTTTGATAATAGAAAGCAGTGGAAGGATAGGGAAAAGACAATATGTTATGTTGGAGTTATCACACGGATAAGAGGCGCCTTTGAGATGGTAGACGCAATTGGGAAAACGGATTATGAATTAGTGCTTGCAGGGAAAATCAATGCAGATATTGAGATGAAGTTGAGGCAGTTGCAGGGATGGAAGCGGGTAAAAGCGTTAGGGTTGATTGACAGGGAAGGAATAAAAGCAACCATGTCCCGTTGTGTAGCCGGGATGGTCATTTTTCATCCCGCTCCCAACCATATAGACGCACAGCCTAATAAGATGTTTGAATACATGTCTGCAGGGATCCCTGTTATCGCGTCCAATTTTCCGCTTTGGAGAGAAATTATTGAGGGCAATGAGTGCGGGGTTTGTGTAGATCCGTTCAATACCAGTGAAATAGCAGATGCGATTACGTACATTATCGATCATCCAACTGAGGCACATGCTATGGGGCGCCGGGGCCAGAAGGCTGTCGAGGAAAAATATAATTGGTCAATCGAGGAAAAGAAACTTACGCAATTATACCAGGATAACGCATCACTGCCTTGAAGGAAGAAGGAGAGGATATATTCAGTTTACCACGATACGAATTTGATTTGATTAGTAATAACATCGGAGATAGGGATGAAGCTTTGGATCGCAACAATATATGAACCGCTTCCATTTGGCGACAGAAGAACACGACCGCAACGATGTGGTATGTTGGCACAAGCGCTTTTGGACCGTGGACATGATGTAGAACTTTGGACTTCCACTTTTGATCACGTTTCCCATACCCAACTTCATGATAGATCATTGTATGTAAAAGCAGGCGATCGTATTTCCATTCAGTTTATCAAAGGCTGCGGATACCCGGATGACCATTCATTGAAAAGGTTTTTGCATAACCGCCAGACAGGAAGAGAGTTTTATAATCTATCCGAGAATCGTAGGGACCGGCCTGACATCATTTTTGCACCTGTACCTGTTTTGGAACTGGCGGAAGCAGCTGTTAAATACTCAGATAAACAAAAAATACCGGTGATTGTGGATGTAAGAGATCTTTGGCCTGATATTTATTTAACCATGATACCTAAAAGGTTGCATTTTCTGGCAAAAAAGCTTTTGTATTCCGAATATAAACGTGCCAGATTTGTTTATAAAAAGGCAACAGGGATAACTGCAGTCTCGAATACATATTTACATAAAGGCCTCTCATATGCCGGAAGGAGTGCCAGAGATACCGATCATGCTTTCCCACTTGGATCGGGAGAAATCATTAACTCAATCTCGCAACGCTCTGATACGACATCTGACCCAATTTCCAGACAGGTAAGCATGGTTCGAAACAAGTTTGTAGTAACCTTCGTTGGAACGTTCAGTAAATTTTTAGATGTACAGGCTATCTTAGAAGCGGCGAAGCTTTTAACCAGCAAGCCGGATGTTCACATATTTATTATCGGTACTGGCTCGAGCAGCCAAAAGTATTTCAAGATTGCGAGTAGGTTGCCAAACGTCACAATGACAGGTTGGCTTAATTCAACAGATATAAGTTCATTTCTCAAGATAACAAAAGTTGGTCTTGTAGCCTATTCCGAAGAGGCTATGATGTCATTGCCAAACAAACCGTTTGAGTATATGGCAGCAGGGCTTCCCATACTCTCGTCTCTACCAGGTGAGTTGGCAGAATTAATACAAGTGTATAACATAGGACGCAATTATAATGCAGGGGACCCTGTGTCGCTATCGAGGGAGATTCAATGGTTTTATGAACATCCTGACGAGACAAAAAAGATGGGTGAGAACTCGATGAATCTTTTTTTGGAGAAATATCGAAGTGATATCATTTATACAGAGTTTTCTGAATACCTTGAAAGGATAGTGAATCGCTATGACGGAAGGAGCTCATAAGTATCTGGAAGACCGCAAGTTAAAGGAAATTGAGCATTCTGATCGCCGAAGATCGATTGTGCGCGCTTACGAATATCATACTGACGCGTCTTCGGACCGGTTGGAAGAGAACTATGTGGAAAGGGAAAATGAATTCGAGGATCATTTCAGCAACATGAAATATTATAGCATTACCGAGTCCAGTTTTGCTTATCGCGATTCACTTTTGTTTGATGGGATCAGGGGCTCTGTTGCTCTTGATTATTGTTGCGGCAATGGTGAAGTCGCCATAGAAATGGCAAAGCATGGTGCCGCACAGGTTATAGGGATTGATATCAGCTCAGTTGCAATAGCGAATGCCAGAGCGCTGGCAAAAGATGCTGGGGTTGACCATGTCTGTGAATTTGTCGTCATGGATGCTGAGCATACTGAGTTTGCCGATGCAACGTTTGATATTATTCACGAATATGGTGCCCTGCACCATTTGGAGCTCTCAGCAGCATATAAAGAACTTGCCCGAATCCTCAAATCGACTGGGAAAGTGGTTTGCACCGAAGCCTTGCGGCATAACCCTTTGATCGACTGGTACAGAAGACGTACTCCCCATTTAAGGACTGAATGGGAAGTTGAACATATCTTGGGTTTCCCTGAAATCAAGAAAGGGAAGAATTATTTTTCTTTCCTAAACTTGAGGACGTTTCATCTTGCCGCTTTAGCAGCAGTGCCATTCCGTACTAGCTCAGTTTTTCACCCTCTTCTCAAGCTCCTCAATATCATTGATATGGTATTACTACGAATCCCTTTTATTCGCAAAATGGCTTGGATTGCGGTGGTCGAATATAAGCAGCCATTGAAAAAATAAATCAGATTGGCGCACATTGTGACAATAAAACTATCCTGATACTATGAATCATCATGCTTGGGCACTTGCCTTAAAACGGATAATCGATGTTATCGTTTCATTCGTCATGCTGATTTTCATGTGGCCTTTGTTTATTGTCATATCGATTTCCATTAAGTTGACGAGCCCAGGACCAATCTTCTACCGTGGTGTACGCTCGGGGTTGGGAGGTATACCCTTTCACATCCTCAAGTTTAGAACTATGGTGACAGATGCCGAGTCCTTAGGCGGACCGACCACAGGCACCAATGATAAGCGCGTGACTCGCATCGGTGTATATCTGCGCCGTGCCAAACTGGATGAACTTCCTCAGTTCCTCAATGTCTTGGTAGGCGATATGAGTCTGGTCGGGCCGCGTCCTGAAGTACTGGAATATACTGCGATGTACACAGACAAGGAAAAAATCATTCTCTCTATGCGGCCAGGCATAACCGATTATGCATCTATAGAGTTTGCCAATCTTGATGACCTTGTCGGCAACCAAGACCCAGACAGGTATTTTCGTGAAACCATTATGCCTCGCAAGACCGAATTGAGAATCAAATATGTGAGAGAGTGGTCACTCATATCTGATCTCAAAATTATCTGGGCGACTTTATGCAGGGTGGGAAAGAGGATAATTGATAAGTGAACACGTTGGAGACTATTTGTCTCGGCCGTACGGCTTCTAAAATCAGCCGACTAGGTCTTGGCTGTTGGGCAATAGGAGGTCACGGATGGGGAAAGGTGAGGGAGCAAGATTCCAAACAGGCTGTCAAGTGCGCATTAGATAGGGGGGTCTCATTTTTTGATACTGCAGACGTGTATGGGCTTGGGAAATCAGAAACCATATTAGCCGATGTGCTGGGTCCATCCCGCACAAAAGTATTGGTTGCAAGCAAAGGAGGCGTCCGCTGGAACGATAAAGGGCAGATTTGGACAGATATCTCACCATCCTATCTGAGGCGAGCAGTGGAAAACAGTCTGAGAAGATTAAAGATGGACTGTATTCCGCTTTATTATGTTCATAAACTCGACGGTGTAACTCCTCTACAAGAGAGTATTGCTGCCCTAGAGCGTATGCGTGAGGAAGGCAAGATAGGATCTATCGGAATTTCGAACATCTCTGCCGATCAACTGTTACAAGCCCTGCGGGTTGCTCCAGTAGCAGCGGTTCAGGTTCGTCTGAATATCTTTGATCGAGAAGCAAGCAAAGAGCTGCTTGATATTTGTAAAAGAGAAAGCGTTACCCTCGTTGCTTGGGGCGCACTTGCGGATGGACTCTTAACCGGCAAGTTCAAGGTCTATAAGGAGTTCAAGGACGATGATCACAGAAGCAGGATGCCAGAATTCAAAAAGGAATTATTTCCGGAATATGGCAGGCGCCTGCGATTGCTTGAGCAGGTGGCCATGGAAAGGGGACGCCGGGTTGGTCAACTTGCGCTTCGCTGGGTCCTGGACCTTGAGCCTTTTACGTGTGCGTTATTCGGTGCAAAAACAGATATTCAGGTAACAGAGAATCTGGGTGCAGATGGGTGGAATTTAACAGATGCAGATCTCGCTACTATCGATTCCATTCTATTCGACGTAGGAAGGTGAAATGATTTTATCAAGAGACACGTTATGTGATTTGTATAAGGCAATGATTATCATCCGTTTATTTGAAGAGAGCCTGGTGGAACCCATCCTGAGTGGAGAAGTCCACACGCCATGCCATCTCTGCAGTGGCCAGGAGGCTATAGCGGTTGGCCTCTGCAAAGCCCTATCCCAAGATGATTACATTTTTGGCAATCATCGCTCTCACGGACATTTTCTGGCCAAAGGCGGTTCCTTGAGGGCTCTGGCTGCCGAGATTTACTGCCGGGAAACTGGTTGTTCCCGTGGTCGCGGAGGTTCTATGCATCTGATAGACCCAACAGTGGGCATGCTTGGCTCGGCCCCAATCGTAGCTGGGACTATATCCTTGGCAGTTGGCGCTGCCCTTGCATCTTCAATCCGCAAGGATGGTCGCATATCGGTGAGCTTTTTAGGGGACGGGGCTACCGGGGAAGGCGTCCTGTATGAATCTTTGAACTTCGCCGCACTTAAAAAGCTCCCAATTATATTCGCCTGCGAAAACAATTTATACGCTACCCACATGCCTATCCGAGAGTGTCGAGTTAACCGCCCGATTCGCAAGATTGCCGAACCTTTCGGGATTGATAATCACGAGGTAGATGGGAATAATATTTTACAAGTTTACGATAAGGTTCAGCAGGCAGCTGAGGCCTGCCGGAAAGGGAGCGGTCCAGTTTTCATGGAGTTTCTTACCTATCGTTATCGCGGTCACGTAGGGCCGGACGACAATGTACAAGGCCTTCACATGGACCTCAGGCCTCAAGAAGAATTAGCCCACTGGCTTGAAAAAGACCCAATCCAGAGACTGGAACGATATATCAGAGAACACCATGTGATGGACGAGCTAGAACTGCAGTCTTTCAAGCGTGAAGCAGAAAATGAGGTACAAGATGCTAAGGCGTATGCAGAGAGCAGTGCGCGGCCGAGGATCGAGGAGATAACCAGGTATGTCTTTGCATAGGAAATTATCCTACAGTCTGGCGATCAATGAGGCGCTACATCAAGTGATGTCGATGGATCCCTCGGTCTTCCTGATCGGGCAGGGCGTAAAGAGTCCGTGGTATGTCGGAAATACAGCACGCGGCCTCATAGAAGAGTTTGGAGAAAATCGGGTTATTGATACACCGGTGTCCGAGAATGGGATCACAGGGGCAGCTGTTGGGGCAGCTATCGCTGGTATGAAACCAGTAGTGGTTCATCCAAGGATAGATTTCATGATGTATGCTATGGATCCAATCATTAACGAGGCTGCAAACTGGTTTTATATGAATGGTGGCCGGGCGAATGTTCCGGTCGTTTTCTGGGGCATCATCAACCGGCGAGGTGAACAAGCTGCCCAGCACTCTCAGGCCCTTCACGCACTATTTGCTCATATCCCCGGGCTTAAAGTGGTCATGCCCGCTACTGCTCATGATGCTAAGGGACTGATGGTTGCCGCCATTCAGGATCCCAACCCTGTCGTTTTTGTAGATGAACGGTTGCTTTACGGACTTGAAGGGCCAGTTCCACAAGAGATATATCACGTGGAGATTGGCAAGGGATGTCTCCGTAGACAAGGGAAAGATGTAACGATCGTGGCAGTTTCACTCATGGTTCATGAGGCCATAAAGGCAACTCAAGAACTTATCGACGATGATATTGATGCAGAAGTTATAGACTTGAGGACCATTAAACCTCTGGATCGAGAATTAATAATACATTCGGTCAATAAGACGGGTCGGCTTGTTGTTGTTGATGTCGGCTGGCGATCATTTGGGATTTCAGGGGAAATTGCCGCCTTGGTAGCCGAGGCATCCTTTGAGACTTTAAAGGCGCCGATTTTACGGGTTGCCCTCCCCGACTGCCCGGCGCCAGCTAGCGTGATGTTGGAAAATGGATACTATCCGTCAGCAAGAGATATTGTACAAGCAGTGCGAAGGATCATGTAAGAAGATGAGATCACCTCTACTCCAATTGGGCACCACCCACCAGCCTCGTTACGACGATGAAGAAATTTATGGAAAACTCTATGAGGTTTTGTATATGATTAATATTTACCTCATTCTTTAAATAAGATATTAATTAGATTATGTGATCGTAAGCCAGAGGTTGTCTAGATAATGAGGGTTTTTTTCAAAAAGAATTTTTGGATTATTTTTCTTCAGGATCTGCTCCTTCTTTCATTTTGCTACTATATTGCGTATTGGCTGAGGTTTGATGGGTCCTTGACTCCTGCTACACAGAGAATGATAATGGCAACCATTCTTCCTTTGCTGGGAATAAAACTAACCTGTTTCGTCTCGTTCGACTTGTATAGAGGTATGTGGAGATATGTCGGCATAAAAGACCTTATCAATGTCATTAAGGCCTCGGTATCCGGATCTTTATTATTTGTGGCTTATCTCGCCATCTTTTATCACTTCTCGGGGATCTCCCGAGGCGCCTTGTTTGCTGACTCAGTATTTACTATAGTATTCATAGGCGGGTCGAGGTTGTTGATTCGACTCTATTATCAACGCGATCATAATTTCTTTGATGAAATAATTTTCTGGCGTAAGGCTCAAAAAGAAGCAACGAAGGTCCTTATCATAGGAACAGGGAACCTTGCAGTAAGCCTATTACGAGAAATCCGTGATGAGCGAAAACTCAACTTCTGGGTGAAAGGGTTTGTAGACACGAAATCCAATCATACAGGAATGAAAATTCAAGGAGTTCCTATTTTGGGCGCTCTGAAAACCATTCCCCAGCTTGTTGTATATTATTGTATTGAAAGTATACTCATTGCAGATACGGGATTAAAAGCCAAAGAAATTGCAGCGATAATCCAATCCTGTGATGGCTTGGGGGTTCGCTTCAAGGTCATTCAGTCGCTTTCCGAGATGATTGTAAATAATGTTGCTGACAATCTCAGGGATATCAAAGTGGAAGATCTTCTTGAAAGAGAGCAAATCTCTCTGGATATGCAGATAGTAAGAGCAGAGATAGAAAACCAGACGGTGCTGATAACTGGTGCTGGTGGGTCGATTGGCTCTGAGCTTGCCAGACAAATTCACGGGTTTAATCCCAGGAAGCTTATTCTCTTGGATAATGCAGAGACACCCCTGTATCAAATAGACATGGAATTGAAATCCAGGGAGGGGACAACTGAGATTATCCCTTGTATAGGTGATGTGCGAAGCAGGCGTGGGCTGGATCGCATATTCCATAAGTTTAAACCGCAATTCGTGTATCATGCAGCTGCTTATAAACATGTCCCGATGATGGAATTGTCTCCGCTTGATGCAGTCAATAATAATATTATTGGGACATTCAAGCTGGCAAGTGTAGCCAGTAAGCATCAGGTCAGTAAATTCGTTTTGATATCTACAGATAAGGCTGTGCGTCCCACTTCTATCATGGGGACGACCAAGAGAATTGCAGAAATGGTCGTGCAGTCTCTCAATGGAAACGGCACGCGATTTGTGGTAGTGCGTTTCGGGAATGTTCTTGGGAGCAACGGCAGTGTCGTACCTCTATTCCAGAGGCAGATAGCTTCCGGGGGGCCAGTGACAGTCACTCATCCCGAGGTCACCCGTTATTTCATGACAATACCCGAGGCCGTCATGCTGGTGCTACAGGCTGGATCCATCGGCAAGGGCGGTGAGCTATTCTTGCTCGATATGGGAGAACAGGTCAAGATCCTCGATCTGGCCAGGAACATGATACGTTTGGCAGGACTTGTGCCTGATCGGGATATTAAAATAGAATTTACCGGACTGCGGGCGGGGGAAAAGCTGTACGAAGAACTGCTCATAGATGGCGAAGGTGTGCTTGATACCGCATATGAAAAGATCAAGGTCTGCAATAACGCCAATGGCTTTGATGAAAAGATGCTCTATGACGCTCTCGAGCAGTTTAATCTTCTGCTGAAAGACTCGAAAGATAATGAGGCGGTTATAGAGGTTATGAAAAAGCTTGTACCGGCCTTCCACCAAGATACGGATATTCATAATCAGAGGACGGCGAAAAACTTTATTTCCGTAGCGCCACACAGTAGGTTCGACTTCGAAGAAACGGTCCATTGAAAAGCTCGGCGTTGTGACGAATACCTTAAGGTTTTGATAGACTGAAAAAGCTCCTGTGAAATATTTAAACGACTCAGCATGTAGTCTATGGATGCGGTCCAGTATTATGCCTGTCCTTATGATAGGCGCTATCCTGTCTGAGCTGAATCTTTCCCTTTCCGAAGGGGATGTTCCTCTTCGAATCAGTTTGGGAGACTGCATTATCGTGGGTACGATTTTCTTTTACTTGTTTTATTCGTGGGGTAACCTAAAAAAAATTATTGCCGGGAATACCACCCATATTATTGTTGGGCTGCTGTTTATCCTGATATCAATGATCACTAGTTCCTTTGATAATGCTTATTGGCTTGTCTCTTTGAAGTTTTGTATAAAAATATGCATCCTGTTTTTCCTTCTTGCCCTCGCTTATCAGGATTCGCTTATATCACGGGGCACCATCTCGGCACTTCTGATCTTAATGATATGTATCAATGTTATCGGTATACTGGAATATTTCTATTGCGACCGAATGAAAGATTTTCTTCTGCTGTTCAAGTCCGAAGAGAGCCTGGCCCCATACCGGTGTATGTACGTAAGCTCGATTTTCCCCAGCACCAATACATTCTCGGTCTTCAATGCAGTGTTTCTCGTGTCGGTCCTGGGCTTTACCCTGCATCATGGCCGTCTTGTAAACCGGTACTTATGCAGTATCTGCCTCCTGATGTGTACGGTGGGGATTTTCCTCTCTACCAGCAGGAACGGAATTCTGACCGTTGTGACTGGAATATCGTTCCTGGCAGCCTCGCTGATCAGGGGAAGAAAAAATTTCTGGAAGGTGTGCGCCATTACTGTGTTTGCCGTGGCCATACTGGTTACAGCTTTCTTTGCTTACAAGCCAATAGCTTGGAGATTTTCTAGTCTTGTATCGCTTGGTCCTGTGATGCTTAGTGGCCAATCCTTCGGAGGCAAGGAGATGGTCACGGCACTCAAACTGGAACAGCGGCTGTCTATATGGCAGAATGGCTGGGAATTATTTCTCGAAAAACCTATTTTCGGAATCGGCGCCAGCCAGTTTATCATGAGAAACCATCATTCCGGCGGCAGGACAATACATATGCACAATATCTTCGGCGATATCCTCGTGAACCATGGCATAGTGGGCTTCGCCCTGTTCATGGCTCTCATAGCGGCCTGGTTCAAGAATGCGAAAGGTGATTGGCAGGTATATTTGATCGTCACCCTGTTCGTTTCTCACATGTTCGACTGTTTTGCCCCGTACAACACGATATGGCTGATATTCACACCATGGCTGGTCGCACTGACGACCAGAAAACCTGACGAGATGTTTCTCCTGGATGTCACAGAACAGCCGGATCAACAGGCTGTGATCGTGAAATAGGTCTTTTATTTGTGAGCATGTAGCACCGTGGTTGCCATAAAAAAGAATATGTTCTATCAAGCCCTTGCCCAGATAGGGGGCAAGGGCTTGATGTTTTTTGTCTACATGCTTCTCGCGAGGATACTCGGCCCTGCGCTGTATGGAGTTTTCGGCTACACCCTTTCTTCCGTGCAGATCATCAGCGGGGTCTTGTTCGATCTCGGCCTTCTTCTGATCGTGACGAGAGAGCTGTCCGTCGACAATGATTCGATCTTTCGGCCTGCACTGTGGCTGAAGGCAGGGGGCTGTATAGCCGGGGGCATACTCTTCCTGCTCTTGATACCCGTTCTCCGCTTTCCTCTTGTCCTGGCCGTATCGCTCGTGGTCTGGGCCATGCTCAACTCCTTCACCGATTTCTATTTCTGCGTCTTCCGTGCAAAAAACATGATGCATGGCGAAGCGGCGACCATGCTGAGCCAGAGGGTTTTCCTGCTCGGCGTGCTGACGGTTCTGTACCTCGGATACCTTGAGCTCGATTCTGAAGTCCATGTTCTCTACGCAAGCGGGGTAGCTTTCTGCTGTTCCGCCTTGTTCGGGCTTGTCGTGGCTGTCTCGCTGACAAGGCTGATGCTCCCTGCTTTTCCCGGGCTCAAGGGTGCACGGATAGGTGTGGACGAGGTGAGGGCACTTGCCCTCAAGGCACTGCCCCTTGTCGGGGTGAGCTTTTTCGGCTTTATATATTACAAGATCGATATCGTTCTCCTGGGGCTTCTTTCCACAAACGAGCAGGTGGGTTTTTACAATGCGTCATATCGGATCGTTGAGGCATCCTTATTGATTCCCATGATAATAACCAATACCCTGTATCCGCGCCTCTCACTTCTGTGGACCGATGATTTCCAGGGCTTCCGCAGAACCATTCAAAAGGCGGTTGCCGCCCTGTTCCTGATATCTCTGCTGGTCTGGATCGGCATCGCCGCTTTGTCCACCCCGATCGTGATTACCCTGTTCGGCAGAGAATTCGAGCCCTCTGCCGGAATACTCGGCTTGCTGGCAGGTACTGTCATTATGGTGTACCCCGGTTATCTGATGACGCAATCCCTGGTTATCCTGGGAAAACAGAGAGCATACCTGGTTACCACCATAAGTGCTGCAATTATCAATATTGCACTGAATTGCTTCTTTATCCCGCTCTGGCAGGCAAAAGGCGCTGCGGCGGCAACGATCATCACCGAGGCGGCGGTGGCGTGCATAGCCGCATTTATTATTATTCGCCATATGAAAACCAGGAGGCAGGCTTGAGAATCGGGATCGATGCCAGGGTTATGTCGGTCAGATTGGGCGGCATCGGAAGATATATGCTGGAGATGGTCAGGTCCATGGCTGCCCGGGAAAAGGCCAAGGATCATGAGTTTATCCTGTATCCCGGGAAAGACATCGATAGCGCCAATCTGCCGGATAACTGGACCTGCTCGCAGAGGAGGCTCACTTCCCGGGGTATCCTGCGGTCGCTGTCCTATCCCTCCCTGGCCCGGAAAGACCGGCTGGACGCATTCTACTCCGCCGATTATCTGGGGCCGTTTCTGCCCATGCCGTGCAGAACAGTGATCACCATCCACGACCTCATACCCATTGTGTATCCCCGTGTCACCCGGTTCCAGCACAGGCTTGTCGGGAGTTTCCTGCTGCCTCGAACCATGAAGAATGCCGCAGCTGTCGTGTCCGTGTCCTTGGCGACGAAGAAGGATATCCTCAGGCATATCCGCATCCCCGAGAGCAAGATCAAGGTGATCCATGAGGGCAAGAACGAAGCGTTTCATCCAAGGGACCGGGACGACAGGGGCATCCGGGACATTCGTTCACGTTATGGAATAGGAGACGATCCGTACTTCCTGTCTCTGGGCATATCTGATCCGAAAAAGAATGCAAAGAATATCGTCAAGGCCTTTTCAGAGACCGTGAAGAGACCGGGAAACAGATGCATGCTCGTCCTGGCAGGGAAAACCGGTCCCCGCACTTCGGCTCTGGAGCGGATGGTCAACGAACTGCGCATACAGGACAGGGTCCTGTTTCCCGGTTTCGTCCAGGATGAGCATCTCCCGCTGCTCATGAACGGCGCACGGGGATTGTGCTTCCCCTCTCTTTACGAAGGCTTCGGCCTGCCCGTGCTTGAGGCCATGGCATGCGGCTGCCCGGTCATAACCTCGAATGTCTCGTCCCTGCCCGAGATTGCCGGGGATGCGGCCCTGCTCGTCGACCCCGGCGACGTGAGGCAGCTTTCACATGCCATGGAAAGGCTTCTGAAAGACGATGGGCTGCATGACGACCTGAAAGCCAGGGGCATTACCCGGGCAGAGGGCTTTTCGTGGGAACAGGCCGCGGAAGAGCTGCTCGATTTGCTGATCGCGACAGGCCGATGAAAAAGATATCCCTGGTCATCGACTCACGGGCCATCCGGAACTCCGGCATCGGCGTATATCTCCGGAAACTGCTGCCGTATATCCTGGAAAGCGGGAGTTACCGGGTTTCTCTCTTGGGGAAAAAACAGGCGGTGCAGGAGGCTTGTGCGGCAAACGAGCTGGAAGGATCCCTAAAAGGAATCACCATCATTGAGTGCGGCGCCGGCATATACTCCTTGCGCGAGCAGGCCGAGATCCCCTTGAAGGTGCCCCGGTGCGATGTATTCTGGTCTCCCCACTATAATATCCCCCTCCTACCGATCAGGGCCAGGCACCGCGTCGTGACCGTCCATGATGTCTATCACCTTGCCTATCTACACACCTTGAGCCATATCGAAAGGCTGTACGCCAGGACGGTCATCCCCCTCGCAGCCAGGCTTTCAGAGAAGGTGATAACGGTCTCGGCCTTTTCAAAAAGCGAGATAGTGAAGTACACCGGCATCGGGCCGGAGAAGATAGAGGTCATTCACAACGGGGTGGATTCTGCCGGATTCCGGGATACAAAAAGAAAAAGTGATGATGGAGCGAGTCCATCAGGCCCCTATCTTCTCTATGTCGGAAACGTTAAACCGCACAAGAACGTCATCGGGCTCATCGATGCATTTGCCGTGGTTCAGAAATCCCTTCCCGACGTGAAGCTGGTTATCGTGGGGAAAAGAGACCGCTTCATCCATGGCATTGATAACCTGGACGAATATGTAACCAATCTGGGAATCGACCGGCAGATAGTGTTTACCGGGTTCGTCGGGGACGATGAGCTGTACGGGCTGTACAAGAATGCCCGGGTGTTCGTGTTTCCCAGCTTTTATGAGGGATTCGGCCTTCCTCCCCTTGAGGCCATGGCATCGGGCGTACCCGTCGTAGTCTCCCGGACAGCCTCTCTCCCCGAGGTGTGCGGCGATGCCGCGATATATGTGGACCCCCATGACCCCCTGGACATCGCCCGGGGAATCATCAGGGTTCTTGGTGAAGACTCCCTCCGCAACGAGCTCGTCGGCAAGGGCCTCGTACGGGCGGCAGGTTTCTCCTGGAAGGCATCTGCAGAAAAACACATGAAGATTTTTGAAGCATTATGTGCTACAAGATAACATATTGAATGCTTGACCAATCTCAAACCCATCAGGCCATGCGAGAACGAAGCAGAGTATTGAAGGAAATCGATCATAACTTACTATAATATAAAGGAACACTATGAAAGTCGCATTAATCCATGACTGGCTGACCGGCATGAGGGGAGGGGAGAAGTGTCTTGAATGTTTCTGCGAACTGTTCCCCGATGCCGACCTCTATACGCTGCTCCACGCAAAGGGAAGATGCTCGGATACCATCGAGAGGATGAATATCATCACCTCTTTCATCGACAGGGCTCCCTACAAGGAGCGTTGTTACCGCCATATGCTTCCGCTGTTCCCGGTTGCCATCGAGCGCTTCATCCTGAAGGACTACGATCTTGTCCTGAGTTCGAGCCACTGCGTCGCAAAGGGTGTTATCCCGGGCCCCGATGTCCTGCATGTCTCATACGTGCACTCGCCGATGAGATATGTATGGGATATGTACGGTGACTATTTCGGGAAGGACAGGGTAAACTTCATCATGGACAAGGTCATCTCGTTCTTTGCCACGTATCTCAGGACATGGGATGTCGTTTCGTCGGCCAGGGTGGATCATTTCATCGCCAACTCGAACCATGTCGTCCGCCGGATCGAGAAGTATTATCGGAGAGAGGCCTCGGTGATATATCCCCCGGTCGATCTCGACAGGTTCAGGATATCCGATACGACAGACGACTATTACCTGATCGTCTCCGCCCTTGTTTCCTACAAAAAGGTCGACCTGGCCATAGAGGCCTTCAATCAGCTGGGACTGCCTCTCAAGATAGTGGGCACAGGTCCGAACGAAGCGATTCTCAGAAAAATGGCGGGGCCTACGATAGAGTTTCTCGGCTGGGCTCAAGATGATGCCTTGTCCGCTCTGTATTCCCGCTGTAAGGCCTTTGTCTTTCCGGGAGAGGAGGATTTCGGCATCACCCCGCTGGAGGCGATGGCATCGGGGAGGCCGGTCATCGCATATGCAAAAGGCGGCGCACTGGAGACGGTGCGGGGTCCGGAATACGGCAATCCAACCGGGATCTTCTTCAGAGAGCAGACCAGGGAGGCCCTGGTTGCAGCCATCGAGCAGTTTGAAAAGAACCCGGCCTTATTCAAGCCGGATGCCATCCGGAGACACGCCTCCGGATGGAGCCGGAACAGATTCAAGGCAGAAGTCGCCGGAACCCTCGAAGACCTTCTTAAAGGTCAGAAAACAAAGGATGCAGGTGAAAGATCTGCGTATGGACGGGCGTGATACGATCAGGGCATGATTTTTTCTAAAGACCATGCCCTTCGTTTTCCTGCATCCATGAAAACCTCTGCAGCACCCTCTCTCAAGGACGACAGGCTCGAAAAAGAGGGCCCTTTTTCGCTCACAGGCGCGCGAGGATTCGAGAATCGGTGAGAAAAGGCGCTGTGCAGTCTGAACGGAACATCCTGCCCGGGCATGCGCCCCGGTACAGAGAAGATTCGGTCCCAACGAATGCAATGCTGTGGCTGGTGTCTGCCGCCGCCTTTCTCTCGCTCCTCCCGCTGTGGCTTCATTATGACATCATCTCACCGGACGGGGCCTTCCAATATATTCCCACGGCCCGGTTTTTTCTCGAAGGCTCCTTCCTCGAGGGGTTCGCGCGGCCCCAGCCCCTTTTCCCCCTGCTGATTGCGGGTGTTTCGTGGGTGACCGGAGCCTCTCCGGAGCTCGCGGGCAGACTGATTTCAGCAGGCGCCTTCATCATCGCCGCCCTGGGGATGTTCAAGCTCGGCGAGCTCATCTTCCACGACAGGTGGACAGCGCTGATCTCCGTGCTCTTTCTCATCACCAACCGCGAGCTTGCGGAAGATTCGGTGGATTGCCTGAAGGAGTCTCTGCTCGTGGCCTGCATCCTCTGGGGGAATTTCTTCGTACTGAAAGGCCTGGAAGAAGAAACCGGCCGCAGGAAGACTGCCCTGTTTCCAGCCGGTCTCCTCTTCCTGCTCGGGATGTTCATCCGGAGCACGGCCCTGTTTTTTCTCGGGGCGTGGCTGCTCATCTGGGTGTTCAGAAGGGAGGGCTGCAGGATGTTGAGGATGGCGCTGCTGGTTGTCCCGGCAGTGCTGTTTGTCATTCTCTGGTTCGTGAACCCGGAGTTGCCGTTGTATAAAAAAAGCTATAATCTGGGGCTCATATTCAACAACCCGCACACAATCCCCGGCATACTGCAGGCCGCGGGAAACACGGTGGTCGAGCTCTTCGGCACCGGGAACCTGTTCGTCATATCCGCAGGATGCGCCGGGTTCTTCTTTCGGAAAAAGGATCGATACACCACACATCTCTGCCTGAGCGCGCTCATATTCCTGGCCGTTCTCTCCGCGTGGGGATTCACCTCGGGGCGATATCTCCTGGCTCTGATTGCCTGGATATATCCCCTTGCCGCCTATGCCGCCGTGAGGATGGCCCGCTCCATGAGCAGGCCGGGAAGGGTGGCCTCCTTTCTGGTGGTGCTGGCCGCATGTGTCTTCTGGGCGGACAAGGTCATGGAAGGCCCTGACCCCAATAAGCTTGCACGCAAGGAGGCAGGCCTGTACATCCGGGAGCTTGCTGGACCCGACCGGAGGATAATCACCAATCGCGACCGGCTTGCCTTTTACGCCGAAGGCACGTATGTACCCCTCAAAAAGGCTTCGGATGCGAAGAAATCCAAAGGCATACTCGCCATAGACATTGAAAAGGAAGGCGGTGAAGCCGGGAAGGCGTACATGGAGGGCATCGGGAAAAGCCCTGCCCGTGTTTTCGACACCATTCATGTATACCTTCCGGATTCTGTTCATGGCATCTCTGCCCAGTGACAGATGATCGACTGAATAACCCGATGGAAAAGCAAAGCGTTACAGATACCGTTCCGGACACTACCGGCACCCTGACCCGCGGGCATATCATTGCGCGCAACACGGTCTGGAACCTGATCGGCCTGGGCGCCCCCCTGCTTGTCGCCCTCTTTGCCATCCCGCTCCTGATAAGGGGCATGGGCACTGACCGCTTCGGGGTGCTGACGCTTGCGTGGGCGGTCATCGGCTACTTCAGCCTGTTCGATCTGGGGCTGGGCCGCGCCCTGACCAAGCTCGTGGCCGAGAGGCTGGGTACGGGGCAGACAGAGGATCTTCCCCGGCTCATCTGGACGGCGCTGATGATCATGGGGCTATTCGGCATCATCGGTGCAATGGTGGCGGCGGCACTTTCCCCCTGGCTGGTGCACAATGTCCTGAAAATACCCCGGGCACTGCAGGATGAGACCCTGAAGTCCTTTTATCTGATCGCGCTGTCCGTTCCCGTGGTGATCGTCACGATCGGATTGCGGGGGGTGCTCGAAGCGCATCAGCGCTTTGACCTGGCCAACAAGGTGCGCATACCTTTCGGCGTGCTCACCTTTCTGGGACCGCTCCTCATCCTGCCCTTCTCGAACAGCCTGTTTCCCGTGGTGGGCATGCTGGTCGCGGGCAGCTTTCTGGCGGGCGGGGTCTTTCTGATGGTGTGCCTGCATCTGGTGCCCGAATTGCGGCACAGCATCAGGCCGAAGCGGTCCATGATCAGACCGCTGATCGGTTTTGGAAGCTGGATGACGGTGACCAATATCGTCGGTCCCCTGATGACCTATATGGACAGGTTTCTGATCGGGGCACTCATCTCGGTCACGGCTGTCGCGTATTATGCAACGCCCTACGAGGTGGTGACAAAGTTCTGGCTCATCCCCAGCGCGCTGGTCGGGGTGCTATTCCCCGCCTTCTCGACCGCCCTGGCCCAGGACCGTCAGCGCGCCGGGCGGCTGTTCGGCCGGGGGATAAACTATACCTTTCTCGCCCTGTTTCCGCTGACCCTGCTCGTGGTTGCGCTGGCACACGAAGGGCTGAGCGTGTGGCTGGGCAGGGAGTTTGCCGACAACAGCACCTTTGTGCTGAAATGGCTGGCCGCCGGGGTGTTCATCAACGGCATCGCCCGGGTTCCCTTTGCTCTGGTACAGGGTGCCGGCCGTCCCGACCTCACGGCCAAGATGCATCTTATCCAACTGCCGGTTTATCTGTTGACCCTGTGGTGGCTGATCGGTGTCTACGGGATACAAGGCGTAGCCATTGTGTGGGTAGTGAGGGTCTGTATCGACAGCCTGATTCTTTTTGTCATGGCGATGCGTCTTTTACCTGTCACGAGTGCCCAGATACGCAGCAGCCTGGTCAGAATCGTCGCAGCAGCAGGGGTTTTTGCCGCAGCCGGGTGCCTGACCGGCCTGTTCGAGAAAGGATTGTTTCTGATTGCAGTGTTCATATGTTTTCCGGTCATCACCTGGATTTGGCTGCTGGATGGGGAGGACCGGGATCTCCTCAAGGGCTTTTTTCAACTCCGGTATGGAAAGGGCATGCGTGAGCCATGAAACCGGATGAGAACCTGGAAATCAGAACCCGTCCCTGTCCTGACTGCTCCCTCTGCGGCGCACCCGGCCGGCCGCTGTATGAGGGGCTTGAAGACCGGCTTTTCGGCTCTCCTGGCCGGTGGAATCTGAAACAGTGCCCCAACCCCGGGTGCGGTCTGGTCTGGATGGACCCGATGCCCATCGAGGAAGACATCGGCAAGGCATACCGGACATATTACACCCATGAAAGGGAAACTTTTCTCCGCCTGGCGTTCAGGGGGCTGTATCGGATTTTTCGGGTCTTATTCTGGGTCGAGCGCCGATGGCGGCGTGCTTACCTGATGTACCTCGACCGGACGCCGCCCGGCAGGTTGCTCGAGATCGGCTGCGGCGACGGCCGGCGTCTCGCCCTTTTTAAGTCGCGCGGGTGGGAGGTGGAAGGCCAGGAGGTGGATCAGAGAGCGGCCGCACAGGTGTTTGAGCGGTATGGGATCAAGGTGCATCTGGGAGGCATCGAGCACCTCGGTCTCAGAGAAGCAGGCTATGATGCCATAATCATGAACCATGTCATCGAGCATGTCCACGACCCGGTCGGCCTGCTGACCGAGTGCAGGCACCTGCTCAGGCCGGGAGGGGTGCTGGTGGCGAGAACGCCGAACATCGAAAGCCGGGGACACCAGGTGTTCCGTTCATGCTGGCGCGGGCTGGAGCCGCCGAGGCATCTGCGGCTCTTTTCCGGAAATGCCCTTAGATCGTGCGCCGAGAAGGCAGGGTATCCTTACATCGATATCCGGGCCGAAGCGGTAAATGCCGGAGGGATGTATTGGATGAGTCACGGTATTGTGATAAAGGAGAAACAGAACGCGTGGCCGGTGGCTCAGTCTCTCAGCGGTCTGGTCCGGGCCGCCGGGTTCTTTTTTGTTGAGCTGCTGCTGTCGCGCCGGCAGCCGTGGATAGGTGAAGAACTCGTGCTCAAGGCAGGCAAATGAAGAAACTGCCGGCCCACCGGATCAGCGCCGGCAGAATCCGCTGGCAGGCGATTCAGGGCCGGCTGCTGCCCGGCCTGCTTCCCCATGCTTGCCTGATGCAGTATGTTCAGACCGGGCAGGTCATAGGGCTCATGGCGGCCTTTTGCGATCGAAGCCGCTGCTGAGCTGAATGAAAAGGGCTTGCATTTGTTGCGCATGATTTTTTTCAATGAGGGGAGACCTCACCATGCAAAGGCCGCAGAATCGTAGACCCTTCTACGGTTGCGGTTCTTCCGGGTGAACCCCCCAAGGGGCATGCTGATGAAACTCTCAGTTATCATACCGACGCTGAATGCCGGGAGGTATCTGCCGAATCTGCTTGAGAGGCTGTCTTCCCAGACTGTCTCCGACAAGGAGATAATCGTCATTGACTCTGCATCAGACGATGAGACGGTCGAGGTCGCCCGCTCGTTCGGCGCGACCGTCAAGCCCATCGTCCGGAGAGAGTTCAATCACGGGCGGACCAGGAATGTCGCTGCAGATGATGCCTCGGGCGAATACCTCGTCTTTCTCACGCAGGATGCGCTCCCGGTAGACGGCCGTCTGCTGGAAAACCTCATCGCTCCGCTGGAAAACGATGGGAGGATTGCCGCTTCATATGGCCGGCAGATAGCCTATGAGCATGCATATCCCATCGAAAGGTTCATCCGGGGGTTCAACTATCCGGAAGAAAGCCGGACAAAAGAGAAATGCGACATTCCCGTCCTGGGGGTAAAAACCTTTTTCTGCAGCAATGCCTGCGCCGCATACCGGAACGATGCGTTTCGCACCCTCGGCGGATTCAGGGGCGACACCATCATGAATGAAGACATGGAGTATTTTTACCGGGCCGTGATGGCGGGATACAAGGTCCACTATGCCGCGGATGCCCGAGTGTGGCACTCGCACAACTACACCTTCTTCGAGCAGTTCCGGCGCTATGTGGACATCGGGGTGTTCTTCTCGAACAACCGGGACCTGGCGGCATATTCCCGGAACGAAACCGAAGGGATAAGATATATCCTGGCGGCGGCAAGGTACCTCATAGATAAGAACGAGCCCTGGCAGTTGCCGCATCTCCTTCTCGACAGCATCGCGCGGTTTCTCGGATACCGGGCCGGGAAGAATTATCGGTTGTTGCCGGTGAAATATATGGAGTATATATCGATGAATAAGGCATATTGGCTCTCTTAGGGAAGGGTATGAAAAAATACAGGACCCAAAGCATATGAGGCACCCCGGCCGCTCATGATAAACGGCGTCATCAAAAAGATCTTTCTTGCGCTCACGCTGATGGCGAGCGATCTTGCCGCCATAATGGCGAGCTTTGCCCTGGCGTATTATGTCAGGTCGCGGCTTCTGGTGGATGTGATCCCTATGTTTCCGGAGATGATTCACGGCATCGATGTATACCTGAAGGCATGGGCGCTCGGCTCGTTATGGGTGCTCATATTCGCCTACGAGGGGCTCTATCCCTCCATCGGCATGGGCTTCTGGGATGAGATAAAGTCCCTGTTGAAAGGGAACATGCTGTGCTTCGTGATCCTTATCCTTCTGACCTTCGTCACCAAGACCACCATTGATTTCTCCCGTCCGGTCATCGCCCTGGCCCTGCTCCTTTCCATCGGTCTTCTGCCCCTTATGAGGCGGTTCTCGCGCTGGGCTCTGAAAAGTCTCGGGCTGTGGAAAAAGAACGTCCTGATCATCGGGTCTCCGGAGGCAGTCCGGCAGGTTCTCTGCAATCTCAAGAAGCATCCGGACTGGGGGCTCCACCCGGTCGGGGTGGTCTCGCCCGACGGGCGGGACGGGGCATTGGACAAGGCATTGCCAGTCTATCGGGATGTCATGCAGGTGGATGATGCCCGGATCAAGCCCGAGGAGGTTATCGTAGCGGCTCCCCGCGTATCACGGGCAGAGCTTCTGGAGATCGTCGAAGACGCCATGAAGGTATCGCCGGTGGTGAAGATGCTGCCCGACCTCTACGGAGTCGCTTCCGTGGGCGTCAAAACCTATGATCTCGACGGCATGCTCCTTCTGGAGATGGAAGACCGGCTGGCCCTGAAGCGCAACTCCGTCACCAAACGTGCGTTCGACATCCTCTGTGCCCTGGCCGGGCTCCTGGTCCTCTCGCCGCTCTTCCTCCTGATTGTGTCGCTGATCAAGCTCGATTCGCGCGGGCCCGCATTTTTTGGGCACAAGCGGCTGGGCAAGGGCGGGCGGTATTTCACGTGCTACAAATTCCGCACCATGCGGCCCGACGCCGAACAGGTACTCAAGGAGCTGCTCCGGCGCGACCCCGAGGCCAGGGCCCAGTGGGAAAGGGACTTCAAGCTGAAGAACGATCCCCGGATCACGAGGATAGGCGCGTTCTTACGCAAGACCAGCCTCGACGAGATTCCGCAGCTCTGGAACGTCGTGAAGGGAGACATGAGCCTGGTGGGCCCCAGGCCCATCGTGACCGATGAGGTTGAGCGGTACGGGGACAAGGCGAGATACCTCTTCAAGGTTCCCCCGGGGATTACCGGTCTCTGGCAGGTTTCGGGCCGTAACGACATCGACTATGAGGAGCGGGTGCTCCTCGATGAATACTATGCGAAAAACTGGTCGCTCTGGCTCGATATCGAGGTGATCATCCGCACCTTCGGGGCGGTGCTGAAAAAACAGGGCGCCTACTGATGGGCCGCTGGTTTTCGGGCGAGCAGGAAAGGCATGTGCCGGCGCAGCCGATGAACAGGGAAGACGATCGAAAACCGGCATCCCGCGGGCCGGGTGAAAACCAAGGATTCCTTGCCGGGCTTGAGGGGGCCATCCAGACCATGTCCTCGCCCGCGCTCCTCATGCTGGTGGGGACGGGCGCCTTTCTGGCGCTCCTGCCTGCATGGCTGAACTACGACATCATCTCCCGGGACGGCGCATTCCAGTATGCGCCCCTGGCGCAGGTGTTTTTCGAGGGACGGTTCCTCGAAGGCCTGATGGGAGAGGTCGATCCCTTTTTCCCCCTCATTATCGCCGGCATAGCCTGGCTTACCGGGCTCGAACCTGAGCTCTCCGGAAGGATTGCCTCCTACCTCGCCTTCGTGCTGACAGCCGTGGGCATGTACAAAGTAGGAGAGATCCTGTTCAGGGATCGCATGGTTTCCCTTCTGGCCGTTCTTTTCCTCATCACCAACCGGCAGCTGGTGGACCGCTCCATCGACTGTCTGAAGGAATCTCTCCTGCTCTGCTGCATCATATGGGGGAATTACCTGGTTCTCAAGGGGATATCCTCGATAGACAAGAATAGACTCTTCCTTGCGCTTGGCGCACTGATGTTCTTTGCCGGCGGGCTCTTCAGAAGCACTGCCCTGGTATTTCTGTGCGCCTGGCTCATCATATGGATATTTCATGAAGACAAGGGGCGGTTTGCCCGCGCCGCGCTCTTCCTTGCCCCGGTATGCGGGGCTTTCGTCGTGTGGGCCGTCAATCCCGAGATGCCGGTGTTCAGAAAAAGCTACCAGTTCGGCTACTTTTTTGTCTCTTCTCATAGCGCAGGCGACATCCTGCAGTCAGGGGCAAACGCCGTGGTCAAGTTCTTTTCCACAGGCAACCCCCTGATCATCCTCCTGGGTCTGGCAGGCCTGTACCGGTACAGGAGAGATTATTATACCGGTCACCTCGCCCTGGTGCTGGGGATGTTTCTCCTGATCCTGACCTTCTGGATCTTTGCCTCGGACCGGTATTTTCTCGCGCCCATCATGTGGCTCTATCCCCTTGCCGCTTTTCAGGCGCTCAAGATCATTCGCTCAGGCACCGTGCTGCCGAGATGGTTCGCCGTGGTCGCTCTCCTCTCGTGCGTGATCATGTGGGCCCATATTTCCTTCACCCCGCCCGATCCCGATAAACTCGCACGGAGAGATGCCGGAGAGTGGGTTCTCAGCCGGCTCGGCCCCGGGCATGAAATTCTGTCGAACCGTGATAGGCTCGCCTTTTATGCCAAAGGGACCGGGCTTCCTCTCGGAGCCTTCAACGGGACACCCATGGACAAGGTCCTGGCGATCGACACCGATGAAGAAGACGGGAAGATGCTTCAGGAAAAGCTGGACAATCAGGGCATCCTCCCGGACAAGCGGTTCGGGTCCATACTCATTTATCTTCCCCGGCCAGGGGGATCTTGACGAAACAGGAAGGTAAGTGATAGATGATTTTTGAACCGGACGACTGCTCTTTGATGAACATGGCCTTGGAAGAGGCGAAAAAAGCCGCCGGATGCGGCGAAGTCCCGGTCGGCGCCGTGCTCGTGATAGGCGGAAGGATTTTCACGGGCCATAACCGGGTGATAACGGATTCCGATCCCACTGCGCATGCCGAAATAGTTGCAATGCGCTCGGCTGCCCGGGGAGTGGGCAACTACCGGCTGCCCGGGTCGTGTCTGTACGTGACCCTGGAGCCGTGCATCATGTGCGCGGGCGCCATCGTGCAGGCCAGGGTCGAGCGGCTGGTTTACGGCGCCAGGGACCCGCGCTACGGCGCGGTGGAATCCATGGTGAAGATATTCGATCTCGATCTGAATCACAAACCGGTCGTGCATTCGGGCATTCTGGCGGAGCAGGCCGGTGAGCTTTTGACACAGTTCTTTGAAGCGAGACGAAAAGGAGAGGTACCGAAGTGGTCATAACGGGGCCGACTCGAAATCGGCTGTCCCCCTAACCGGGGACCGTGGGTTCGAATCCCACCCTCTCCGCCATGATTTCAAGGACTTACGTCAAAAAACCCTGTAAACAAGATCGCTTTCTTTCACATCATTAACCTTTCCCCAAAAAGGTCTTATTGTATGTCTAAAGATAAGTATAAAGTGTACAGGCAATATCCAGATATTGAAAGGGATGCTGCCTTTGAGAAGAAGGCAATAGTCTCTTCCTTTGGTTTCATCCTCCCACCATCCGGCATAATGGTGTTATGGCCGGTGCATTCCTCAAAGCGGCAGGGAGTTTTTTTTGCATTGACGTCAAAAACCGTGACCCTCGTCACGCTCGGCCGAGCTCGGAACTGTGGGCCTTGAGAAATGCTTATAGAAAATCATGAATCTTGTATGATACATGCAACATCGTGTATGTGCTCTTAGAGAAAGCTGCACAACATTTTCTGCTGAAATGAAGGGCGCCGGACTTTTTTTCGAGGTATGGTCCTTATGAAGATGAAACTGAAAATGTTTGTCAGAACCATGATCGGTTCACTGATCTGTTCGGTCACGAAGATGTTGCTCGGGCCGCATGTGTTCGCGTTGCTCGTGAAATCGGACAACGGCATATTCGCGGTAGATCCAGAAGATTATGAAACTTACGGTGTCAGCCGGCGCCTGAGAAAGGCCGGGGAATGGGGGACGGCCGAGATCGAGAGGTTAAAACCGCATATTACGCAGGACAGCAGGGTATTAGTTGTGGGAGCTCACATAGGGACACTGGCCATACCCCTTGCGAAGCTCAGCCGCAAGGTTGTAGCCATAGAGGCGAATCCTCGCACATATGGTCTGCTGGTGCAGAATATCGCGTTGAACTCCGTCACCAACTGCACGGCGATAAACGTGGCGGCAAGCGACAAGAACGAAGAGATCAAGTTCCTGCTCAGCAGGGCGAATTCAGGGGGAAGCAAACGAGTCCCCATGAAGAAAGAATACATGTACTACTACGACAACCCGGAAGAAATATCGGTGAGAGCGGTAAGCCTCGATGAGTATCTGGAAAAAAAGGATTTTGATATCGTGGTCATGGACATAGAAGGGTCGGAGTACTTTGCCTTGAAAGGAATGCAGGAAATACTCACGAAGTGCAGGCTTATCATGATAGAATTCCTGCCGCATCATCTGAAAAATGTCAGCTGTGTCACGGTCGGGCAATTCCTCTCGGTCGTCGCCCCTCATTTCTCCAAGATGACGATACCTTCCAGGGATAAGACTGTGGGCTCTTCCGAATTCCTTGATTCTCTGACTGAATTGTATGAAGATGAAGAAGGGGATGAGGGAATTGTCTTTGAAAAGATCTGACGATCTGAAACCTGATTTTTCTTACAATTGAAAATAGCTCCCAAATGTCATGAGGAGGGGCAATGCCTTGATCCGGAATAACGGTTTGCACGACCGCGTGGAGCGTGAACGCGAGGCCCACACCGAACGGGATGTCCTGGCCGAGAATGCCCGGATAAAGAGCCGGTTTCCCCATCTCGAATCGTATCCTTCGATGGCGCGTTTCGATGCGATCATCGAGGGTATCGCCGCTACTTCTTTTCCTTCCCGGCCTTATCGTCCACGATCCATTCATACTCGGTGATCTCGATCTTTTTCTTGGCCTCGATCTTTTTCACCTGGATCTCCTTCCGGGTGATCCGGTAGACCTTTCCCTCCCCCCTGTAGTGCTCCAAGGCCTCTTCGAGGGTGGGGTAGATCTCGATCTTTTTCGTGCCGAAGAGTGAATCCTTCATGATGGCAAACTCGTCAGAAAACCCTTGAGAAGACCAGAGCACAACCATCAGCAAACCCAGTACAATCTTTTTCATGGCATATCACCTTCTCTTCTTAGTTGTTTGATATTTTTCAGGGCTCTGTCAAGTGCCGGTTGCAATAAATTCTTCCGGTGCGATGGCCGGGTCATCATCTATGCAGCCGTTTTTTTAGGAGATTGCTTTGACGTTTACATTGACGGAACTTTGTGTTAGTTCACCTTGAGCGCTCTTTGATACGAGGCGCTCTTGGTCGGTCTTTTCGGTTCCTGTGCGGCATCCGGGTCCGGGGAGTCCGGTCGAGAGAGTGACGGAGTACTCTGGAGAGATGCCCGAGAGGCCGAAGGGGCGCGATTGGAAATCGTGTGTACCACCAAAAGTGGTACCGAGGGTTCGAATCCCTCTCTCTCCGCCAGAAAAGGCCGCATAAAGGGGCCATGTCTCATGCAGTACAACGCTGTGAACCCCGTCAGGCCCGGAAGGGAGCAGCGGTAAACGGTACGTTGTATGTGTATGTAAGGCATGGCCCCCTTGTGCGGCCTTTTTTCTTGAATAATTTCTCCCGGGATACTAGGATCAGGCCATGTATCAGGTAATAGCACGCAAGTTCAGACCCCAGACCTTCGAAGACATCGTCGGGCAGGGGCACGTGACCGGCGTCATCAAAAACGCCATCGACTTGAACCGGCTGCCTCACGCGTTCATCTTCTCAGGCCCCCGGGGCGTGGGCAAGACGTCGGCCGCGAGGATCCTGGCCAAGGCCATCAATTGCGAAAAGGGGCTCTCCAGCACTCCCTGCAATGCCTGCAAGATCTGTGAGGACATCACGGCCTCTCGGGCCGTGGATATCTTCGAGATCGACGCCGCTTCACACACCAGCGTGGAGAACATCAGGGATCTCATCGAAAACGCACGCTATGCCCCGAGCACGGCGAGGTTCAAGACCTTCATCATCGACGAGGTCCACATGCTCTCCCGCAGCGCCTTCAACGCTCTGCTCAAGACGCTTGAAGAGCCGCCCGAGCACGTGATCTTCATCATGGCCACCACCGAGCTCGCCAAGGTGCCCGTCACCGTGCTCTCGCGATGCCAGCGGTACGACTTCCGGCGGATTCCGGTGCCCGAGATTATAGCGCATCTTTCTTCCATTGCCTCGCAGGAGCAGATCTCCATCAGCGAAGACGCCCTCATGATCATCGCGCTTCAGGCCGACGGGAGCATGCGCGACGCCCAGGGCATGCTCGAGCACACCGCGGCAGCCGAGGCCCGGGAAATCGACGCGCCCACTGTGGAGAGGATGCTCGGCCTGGTGGAACGCGCGACCATGCACGATCTGCTTCAGGGCGTGATCGAGCGGGATGTCACAATCGTGCTCGATGTGGTGGGCAGGGTCTACCAGTTCGGGCATGATATTCTCCAGCTCTACCGGTCCCTGATGGAGAGCTTCCGGAACATGATGGTGCTCAAGGCCGGATATGCGAATATTTCCCTGCCCCAGGAGGAAAAGGCCTTTTTGCAGGAGCTCATCAGGCCGGTCCCGTTCGAAGAGCTGCACCGGATGCTCAGCGTGCTGATCCACTCCGAGGAGGATCTCAAGTTTTCGAGCCTGCCCAAGGTGACGCTCGAGACCATCCTCCTGCGCATCATATCCGCCCCCGCCCTGGCCGATATCCAGCAGCTCATCCAGACAGTCACGTCCAGACAGGGCCCGGCGCCGGTCAGGCCGGCCGCCCCGGCGGCCGCGGCCCCGGACAAGCACCGGAAGCCCCTGTCTTCGCTGCCCCGGTCGTGGGAAGGCTTTGTCGCTTATCTGAATGACCACGACCAGCCCATGTACGCCATGGTCACCTCGGCAGGCCGGACCGTCGAGGACCAGGATAATGCCGGCATGACGCTGTACTGCGCCAATCAGTTCATGACCGAACAGCTCAGGAGGGCACTGCCCGACATCCGGAAAAAGGCGCAGGCGTTTTTCAAAAAAGATCTCCAGATACGGGTGGAGATGCTGGAGGCCGCCGGACCGGCAGAGAAGAAACCGCGACCTTCCGAGGTGCGCGCCAACGTCATGAAGTCTCCCGTGGTCAAGGAAATCCTCTCCGAGTTCAATGGTGTGGTCAGGGATGTCAAACCCGGTGAATGACACCCTCACCGCGCTTGAGGGCGTCCACGTGGGTCACTGCTCGGACCTGACCGGAGGCACCGGGGTCACGGTCATCCTGTTCGAGCGGCCCGGCGTGGGAGCGGTCGATACCACCGGCATGGCGACCTCCTCCCGGCAGGTGGACTCCCTGGAGATGATGCACCCGTGCGTGGCTGTCCACGGAGTGTGCCTGGCAGGCGGTTCGGCCTTCGGCCTCGATGCGGCCACCGGCGTGGTCAGGTATCTCGAGGAGCAGGGTGTGGGCCTGGACCTCGCGGTGGCCCGGCTGCCCGTTGTCCCCACCGCGGTCATCTTCGACCTTTCGTTCATGGATTCCTCCGCCAGGCCGAGCCCGTCCATGGCGTACGAAGCATGCCGCGCGGCATCGTCTCATCCGGTGGAACAGGGATGCGTGGGCGCAGGCACCGGAGCCACCTCAGGAAAGATCAGAGGCGTGCTCTCAGCCACCAAGGCCGGCCTGGGCTCAAGCATGGCCATGGGAGACCGCGGCGTACGCATGGGCGCTCTGGTCGTGGCCAATCCCTTTGGAGACGTACTCGACGAGCAGGGGGGAATCATTGCCGGGGCACGGGAAGGCGCCGGGTTTCTCAACTCGTTCGAGGCGATCCGCAAGGGCGAGGTCCGTACGAGAATGGGCGCGCAGGGCAATACTACACTGTGCGTCCTGGTGACCGATGCCAGGCTGGACAAGGTCACGGCCATGCAGATAGCCCGCATGGGCGGCAATGGCCTTGCCCGGCACATCAGCCCCTACAACACCCCCTTTGACGGGGATATGGTGTTCTGCTTTTCCATTGGAGACAAAGAGGTCCATCCCCTCCATCTCGGCGTGCTCGCCGCACAGGCGGCCAAGGATGCGCTGTTGAACGCGGTCCGCAATGCCCGTTCCCTGGGCGGGCTCCCGGCGTCCAGGGACATTCTTGCGACAACCTTTCCCGGCTGATGCCCCTGATCCTGTCTGGGAATCACGAAACCTCATGGATGCTCGATTCTCAAGAAGTGAAAACCGTTGACAAACTGAAGCGAGTTGAGTAGAAAAATATTCCCGTGGCGGAGTAGCTCAGTTGGTGAGAGCATGCGGCTCATATCCGCAGAGTCGGGGGTTCAAGTCCCTCCTCCGCTACCATACTTCCCTCTTTCTTATCTGAGATCAGCAGTTCAAGCTTGCTCCCCGTACAAAATAGGCCTGCCATCTTAAAAAATACCAAATCCGAAATTCTGCCTGCAGAAGCCTGTTGCTGTGCCGATGAATAGCGTGAGAATACAAAGGAGAACGCCATCGTCCAGAGATGGTTGAGACAGGGACAGGACGTACCTGACAAGGAGAGTACAGTCGTGTTCGTGAACCGGCTGCCGGATACAAGAAGGCACTGCTCCTGAAGAACAGTGCCCTTTTTTACATGTATCTTTTTGGTGTTGACTGAAAAGGTCGTTACAGGATCCGGTACTGATAGATATGTGTATCCTACCTTATATTGCCGAACCTCTTTTTCAGGGTGACGAGCCCCACGATGCCTGTTCCGAGAAGCAGCATGGTGGCTGGTTCCGGAACCGGTGCTGTCGTCCCTTGATCGCCTGTTTCGGTATCGATGTAGGTGTCGGAGCCGGTTGAAGGGTCGCCTAGGAGAGGGGGATTGTTGTTTTCTCCTCCAGTCTGAGGGTCTTTCGGGTACGGGTCGGCCATGTCCCCGATGATGTTCGAAACAGACAAGGTATTCATGGCCTCCCAGTTAACGTCCGCGTACAATCTGGAAATATCTGTGATGCCGAAGCTCAATGCCGATGAAATGCCCGGGCATACGACAATGCACAGTCCCGCGAACAAACATATCGTGATAGTCTTCATCATTGCTGCCTCCTCTGCTGCAATGGCATTTCATTAGCATATAGGGTGCCAGACCAACATAATTGCATAAAGATATATAATAACTCATGAAAACGAAATGGGGGGAGAGTGCGTGATGAAGAAAAAACGCTGTAATAAAGAACAATAATGCCCACTTAAGGGTAAATATTTACACACACGTGGTGTTTGGGATTTGCCTGCAAAGGGTTCGTGCAATCAGGGAAGGGTGAAAAAATCCATCGTGAGCTGCCCCCCGGTCTCTGGACCAGGGGGCTCTCCATCTTTATGGCAAAGAAAGACAGCTCATTCGAGCGATCTCTTTCATGAAGCAATGGATCGGGATTGCCCCGGCCGGTGATGCTGTCTGCAGCGAGGCGGGCAGCACGGCGTCAGAAGAGAGCGTAATATCGAACAGTTCAACCAGATAATCATAGCTTACCGGATCTTGTCCTTCCTCTTCTCTGGTATATTCCATCTCTACCTTCACAAGGCCAGTACTCCTGCCGAGCCACAAGGTTCCTGAACCGGTGAGTATTGTCGTCGAGCCGTCTATGGTCTCTTCCGAAAATGATTCGGTCGCTATTCTGAGGGCCTCATACGTGCTTCCGAGAACCGAAACCGACACGATGTCCAGCGGGGTTATGGTCGTGGTGATCGTCCTGGTGCCTATCGCAACAGGGTTATCGTGTTCGAAGAGATCTTCCACGATCGTGGTTTCGTATTCCCGTCCGGCAACTACTGATTCGGGTTCTTCGTCACCGGTGATGGTGGTATGATCGACGTTGGTGAATATCCATCTGACAGGATTCAAATAGGTGAGATATTGATCATCGATGATCTTTTCGCCATCGAGGGTAAAATAGATGTTACCCATAAGGCTGGTGCAATTGTCCGGGTCGAGTCCTACGGTAACGGTTTCTAGAAGATGTGGATTGCCTTCGTCGCCTTCATAATTGTACTGGATCTCGATATCACTGTCTTCCACAGAAAAGGAGCTCTTTTTATAGATCGTGGGGTCTCCTTCTTTTGTAATCTTATACATCATCTCGTCGCCGTCGCCCGGCTGATAATAGTAGGCCCCTGCATCGATGACGGTTTCTCCGCCGCCACCGCTGCTGCTTCCTCCCCCGCACGAGGTGATGAGGAACAGGGCGGTACACAGCACTGACAAATAACGCATGATCTCCTCCCTTGCATGGCGCTGTCCTGCACTGACTGAATCGGCAGGATGGACTTTTTTCATAAAGAGAAATACGATTCGATCAATTTGGCATAAAGTCGTTTGTCTGCTCCAGGTTTTGTCATATTATGAGCTTTTATGGCCATGAACGTGCGAATGTTTGTTCATCGATGGCAGGGGCCTTTGACGGGCAAGCCCTACGACCCGGCTTCAAGCCGCAAGCTTAAAGGGGGATATGTCCCTTCCTGCAAGGCCCTTAAAAAGCGGACTTGAGATTATAGATTCATATGGTGTATGAGCGCCGGTCCCTTTTTGGATTGATGGGAGCCCGGGGTTATATCTATAGTTAATGAACGGTGAGCGGAGGGAGAGTATGAGGGAGGTTGCGGTCGGATTCCTGTGGCACATGCACCAGCCCTATTACAAAAATCCGGTCACCAGGACCTACCTGCTGCCGTGGGTGCGGCTGCACTCGGTGCGGGGGTATTACGACATGATCGCCCTGCTCGAGGAATATCCGGAAGTGGCCTGCACCTTCAATCTCGTGCCATCGCTGATCTCGCAGATCATCGATTACACGGACAAGGGTCTTCGCGACACGGATTTTCTGCTTTCCGAAAAAAGACCGGCCGATCTTACCTTTGATGAAAAAAAACAGATCGTCACCCGCTTTTTCATGGGCAGCTTCCCGACCCTCATCGCACCCTTTCCCCGGTACACGAACCTGCTGGAAAAACGCGGGGAGCCGGGCAAGGGGAGCGGGGTCGAAGCAGTGATGAAGCACTTCACCGACCAGGACATCCTCGATCTCCAGGTGCTGTTCAATCTCACCTGGATAGGCTTCATGGGGAGAAAGGACAGGAATATCGCTGACCTGATCAGGAAGGGCAGATCCTACACCGAATCCGACAAGGCCTTTGTGCTCGCCTTTCACATCGAGACGATGAAAAAAATCGTCCCCCTGTATAAAAACGCCTGCCGGGCGGGCCGGATCGAGATCACCACGTCCCCCTTCTACCACCCCATTGGCCCTCTGCTCATGAATGTCGGCTATGCCCTGCGATCCATGGACACCCCCTTGCCTGCCGAGCCGTTCTCCCATCCAGAGGACCTCGATGTCCAGATCGCCCGGGCCATGGACTACCACGAGTCGCTCTTCGGGGTCCGGCCAAAGGGACTCTGGCCCCCGGAAGGGTCGGTGTGTCCTGAGATGGTTCAGGTTCTGGCAGGGCATGGGATCTGGTGGATCGCTTCCGACGAGGACATCCTCTTTGCCAGCCTCAGGCAGGCCCGGACCGGGGTCGGCCTCTATCGGCCCTATGCCGTGGAATACGGGGCCTCCGAGGTAGGCATGTTCTTCCGCGACCGAGCCCTGTCGGACAACATCGGGTTCGTGTATGCGAAGAATCCGCCGGAACAGGGAGCGGAAAATTTCATCGGCTATCTGAAAAATATCGCCAAGGGTGCCAAGGCGTATGACTTCAATCCCTTTGTTGCGGTCATCCTCGATGGAGAAAACCCCTGGGAGTATTATCCGGACGGCGGCGAGCGGTTTCTGAGGCTGCTCTATGAGAAGCTGGACGAATCTCCCGAGGTGAGAACCTCCCGATACAGTGAATTTCTCGACCGGAATCCCCCCGGAGAACGCATCGTCAGCCTCTACACCGGCTCGTGGATCAACCACAATTTCGCCATATGGATCGGCCATGATGAAGACCGGAAGGCCTGGGAGATGCTTGCCCGGACGCGAAGGTACCTGGAGGATAAGGGGGATGACGCCCGGCCCCTCGCCTGGGAAGAGGTGTTCATCGCGGAGGGCAGCGACTGGTTCTGGTGGTATGGAGAGGACTTCAGCTCGGCCAACGACGAAGATTTCGACAACCTCTTCAGGCTCCACCTCTCGAACTGCTATCGATTGCATGGCGACCTCCCTCCTTTAGAGTTGTCGCAGAGCATCATCACGCACCACGAGGTGGTTCCCGTGCGTTCGCCCTCGGGGTTCATCAGCCCGGTGATCGACGGGCATGTTTCCCATTTCTACGAGTGGCACAAGGCCGGGTGCTATGCCCCGCCGGGTACGTCCACGAGCATGTACCGGCGCAAGCCGCTCATGTCCAGGCTCTTTTACGGGTTCGACCGCGAGAACCTCTTCGTCCGGCTGGACTTTTCCGCTGCGCCCGGAAACGGCACGATATGTCTGCACGTGGTATCCCCGGGTGAATATGTGGTATATGCACCCCTTGAGGGAGATACCATGACCATCCATACCGTCTCGGGCAAAACACGGGAAAAGAAGGCGGAGCTTCGGGGCGTAGCCTGCCGCAGTATTCTGGAGCTGAAGGTGCCCTTTGCCGAGCTGGATGCAGGCCTGTCGCAGCGGATGCGGTTTTTCCTCACGATTCACGAAGGAGACCTCGAAATCGAGAGACATCCGGCGACAGGGGTGTTATCATTCAGCATACCGGACGAAAAATTCGAAAGGATCATGTGGCATGTCTGAAAAGATCTATCTGGCGTTCTGTGTTCATTCTCACCAGCCTGTGGGAAATTTCCCCAGCGTCTTCGAAAAGGGCGCCCGGGACTGTTATCTGCCGCTCTTGCGCATACTGAATGAATATCCCGACATCACCATGACGCTGCACTACACCGGTCCGCTGTGGGAGTGGTTCGACGAGCACGAGCCCGAGTTCTTCACGCTCCTGAACACCCTGGTGGACCGCTCCCAGGTAGAGCTCATGGGGGGCGGATTCTTCGAGCCCATCATGCCGGTGATTCCCGAGGCCGACGCCCACGACCAGATCGAGCACATGAGCGAGTATCTCCAGACACGCTTCGGCTCCAGGCCCCGGGGCCTGTGGTGCGCAGAGCGTATATGGGACCCGGGGATCCCGAAGAAGATCTCCGGTTTCGGCATCGAATACACCCTTCTGGACGACAGCCATTTTCTCTCCGCAGGGCTTTCTCCCGACGATGTCCACGGGTATTTCATCACCGAGCGGGAGGGATTCTCCCTGAAGGTGTTTCCCATCGACATGCGGCTCCGATATCTCATTCCCTTCCGCCAGCCCCACGAGGTGATCGACTACCTCCTGCAGATGAAACGAAAGGGAGTGAAGATACTCACCTATGGGGACGATGGCGAGAAGTTCGGCATGTGGCCGGGCACCCATAAATGGGTGATCCAGGAGGGCTGGCTCAGGAGGTTTTTCGACGAGCTCCGCAAACACTCCTCCGAGATCGAGCTCGTGCCCTTAAGCCGCGTGGTGGACAGCTTCGCTCCCAACGGGCTTGTCTATCTCCCCACGGGCTCCTACCAGGAAATGATGGAGTGGAGCCTCTTCGCAGAGCAGGGAAGGCAGTATGAGGATCTCGTGAAAAAGGCCCAGGACACCGGGGTCTGGGACAGCCAGCGGGCCTTCCTGAGGGGAGGCGTGTGGGACAACTTCCTCGCCAAGTATCCCGAGTCCAACCTCATGCACAAAAAGGGCATGAAGGTGAGCAACCTGGTGCGGAAGTTCGGACCTTCACGGGATGCATTGCGCCATCTCCTCATGGCCCAGACCAACTGCCCCTACTGGCACGGGCTCTTCGGCGGGGTCTATATCAGCTCCTTAAGGCACGCGGTGTACAAAAACCTGCTCACCGCGGAGTCGCTCATCGACGAAAAGCGATTCAGCAACGATACCTGGCGCGTGGAACGCATAGACCACAACCTCGACGGCGCCGAGGAAATCCTGGTGTCCGGAAGGAAATTCAACTGCTACTTCTCGCCGCGGCACAGCGGGTCTGTCTTCGCCCTCGAGGACAAATCGGCCAGGTACAATTTCTCCAACATTCTCATGCGACACGAGGAGACCTATCACCGGAAGATCCGGTATCCGGAAAGGAGATCTGCGGAAAACCACACAGGAGAGCCCCTTTCCATCCATGATCTCCCCCATGAAACGCCCCGGGAGTTCCAGGACCTCCTGATCTACGATACCTATCCCAAGTATTCGTTTCTCACCCATTTTCTCGACGCGCCCCCCGACTGGGACCGGCTGCTGGAGAGGAATCAGGTGGAAAACTCGCTGAGCGCAGGCCTTCCCTTTGCATATGTCTCTCACGGCGAGTCGGACGAGTGCTTTACACTCTGCTTTTCAGCTCGGCAAGAAGGGATGGGCATCGAGAAGACCTACCGCCTTTTCAAGGAGGGACAGGTCAGGGTGTCGCACGCGCTTGAGACATCCCTCGAGGACGCGTGGCTGGGCGTTGAATTCAACTTCATGATCATCTCCGGACAGAGGCCCCTGGTGAACGGAGAGGAGATGGAGAAGGACCGGGGCAGGTACCGGGCCGACCGCCTCGAGCTTAAGGACGACATAAGCGGCGCAGGCCTCTCGATATCCTCCGATGCTCAGTGGGACGTCTGCGTGGTCCCGATCGAATGCATCTCCCAGAGCGAAGAGGGGTTCGAGAAGACCTTTCAGGGCTGGAGCCTCTACTGGATGAGAAAGGTGCAGGGGGATATCCCCGAGATCGTGCTCGAGGTCGGCTGAACATGTCCGAGCTGAGGAGAGATCCGGTGGTCGACAGGTGGGTCATCATTACCGACGACCCGACGTTGTCTCCCAACATTCCCCGGACGGTCGCTTCCGTTCCGGAAGACCCGTTCTG
>JAHDKO010000018.1 GCA_018436855.1 Deltaproteobacteria bacterium
ATATGCAACAGAAGCTTTTAAAACCCGAGTGTTCTCTCTGCGCAGGTCATGGATATTGTTATGACAGGCTCAGCTCTGTACTGAAAACACACAGCGGAAGACTCACGAAGGAGCGTCTGGTCTTATTGAAAACAATTTGCGATATAAAGGGGCATTTCCAGGCAGATCACGTGCTGAGGCTGCTCAAGGATCAGCAATACAACCTCTCCCTGGTCACGGTCTACCGGAACCTTTCGCTGCTCGTTGAGGCGGGAATAATCCGCAGGGTGAGCGTGCATGAGGACGCCCCTTCGGGGGGCGCCTGGTACGAGCATATCTGGGGCCGCTCTCACCATGATCATCTTGTCTGCATGCAGTGCGGCAGGAGGGTGGAGTTCAGCTACCCGGCCATCGATGTGTTGCAGGAGGCGGTGGCCAGAGAGCACGGATTTACCCTGGAACGTCATTACCTCGAGCTGGTGGGGCTGTGCCCCGAATGCAGGAATGAAAAGGACCGTGCCTGAAAAGGCCTGAGCAGGGCTGGATCGCGGCTGCCTTGCCGGCAGCGGGCGCGTCCTGGCGGATGTGTGTTTCATGACGACGGCGCGGGCTTTATAAGAGGGGCCGGATTGGGCCTTTTTTTCAAGTCCGCTGGAAAAGAAAGGATTCTTGCTTGACTCTTTTGGAACTGAAAGAAGGCGACACTGCCGTTATCAGCAGGGTCTCCGGCGGAAAGGGCGTTTCGGCCCGGATGGCGGGGCTCGGCCTGCACGCGGGAAAGAAGGTCAGGGTTGTCCGGGCCGCACCGTTTCGCGGGCCGCTGCTCATCGAGGATATCAGCTCCGGCGCCAGGACCATGATCGGACGCGGGATTGCATCTCATGTGGAAATCCTTAACGAAAAGCGATAACACCGAGATAGTGATCGCCCTGGCGGGCCAGCCGAACTGCGGGAAATCGACCATTTTCAATGCAGTGGCAGGGTTCAAGGTGAATACCGGAAACTTCTCGGGCACCACGGTCTCGTATACCGAAACGGAAGTCTACATCGGCGGCCGGACGGTAAGGCTCATCGATCTGCCCGGAACCTACTCCATTTCCGCCAACGATGTCGCGGAACGGGTGGCGCGGGATTATCTCCTCTCCGGCCAGGTGGACGTGATCATCAATGTCGTGGATTCGTCCCTGCTGTCCCGGTCCCTTGAGCTCACGCTGCAGCTCATGGAGATGAACGTGCCCATGGTCATCGGGCTCAACATGATCGACGATGCGCAGAAAAAGGGCATGGAGATCGATATCCCGGCGCTCACCTCCCTGACGGGCCTGGAGGCCTATCCCCTGATCGCGGTACAGGGAAGCGGCGTCCACGAGCTGTTCGATGCGGCCATGAAGGCATCCGGAAACAGCTTCCACCGCGTCCCCCCGGTGTACGACCGGGACGTGGAGGAATGCATCGCCCGGATCGAGGCCCGCTATCCTTTTGCGCTGAAGGAGCGCCTCAGGGTGGACACGCGGTTCGTCATCATCAGGCTCCTGGAGATGGACGAGGAGTTCGAGAAGCTCGTCTCGGAGGTGGACGGAGACTTTCTCGAATACGTAGTCGAGAACAGGCGCTTTCTGGCCGAGGTCCACGACTGGCCGGAGTCCGGTGTGTTCGCGTCGCACCGGCATGCCCTGGTGCTTGACCTCTTCGAGCAGGTCGTTGCGGTGAAGTCGCGCACCGGCACGAGCCTGTCCGAGAATATCGACCGGTTCGTCATCAACCCCGTGGGCGGTCTGGTGGCGACGGTGGGCGTGTTCTTCCTGATGTTCGCGGTATCGTTCTGGTTCGGCAATCTGATCGCAGGCCTTGTGGAGGCCCCGCTGGAATCTCTCGGCTCCTTTCTCATGAGTCATACGAGCGGCCATACCGCCATGATCGTCTCCGGGGTCTACGACGGGTTCACGGCCGGTGTGGGGATCGTGCTGCCCTATCTCGTTCCGCTCCTGGTGATCCTCTCCCTGCTCGAAGACACGGGCCTGCTGCCGCGGATCGCCTTCATGGCAGACGGCCTGCTTCATAACTTCGGGCTGCACGGGAAATCGGTGGTGCCCATCATCATGGGTTACGGGTGCAACGTGCCGGCCATCATGGCTGCGCGCAATCTCGAGTACGAACGCGACCGCGTCATCACCATGCTCATGGTTCCGTTCATCGCCTGCTCGGCCCGGACCGTGATCATCCTCGCCCTTGCAGGGAAGTATCTGGGGGCAGGGTATACGACGCTCATCTACCTGGGCAACATCGCCATCGCGCTGGGCGTCTCTTCGGCTCTTTCCCGCCTCAGCGCGGATGTGTCGCCCGGCATCATCATGGACGTTCCTCCCCTGCGCAAGCCATACCTCCATGTCGTGATGCGGAAGGTCTGGGTCCGGATCCAGGAGTTCCTGCTCTTCGCCTGGCCCGTGATCGCGGTTTCCAGCATTGCCCTGGCGGTATTCTCCTATGTGGGGATCGATGATGTCATCAACCGGGTGCTCTCGCCCGTCACCACCTTTATCCTCGATCTGCCTTCCGA
>JAHDKO010000106.1 GCA_018436855.1 Deltaproteobacteria bacterium
TAGTGTCCATCCGGAAACCGGCATTTTTGGAGTAAAAGCGGTTTCATAATTACAGCACACGAACACATTTTTATCATCCATCAGAATAATGCCGGTCTGTACGATTCGATTATGAGATAGATACTTGATAATTCATGTTTTTAGACATAGCTCACCATCAGTTAGTGAAGTTGACCTCGGATCAAATCCCTTTACGCCTTTGCCAGGTTAATCCGGGCAAGCACCAACAGGTTATAGGATACAATGCTGCTCCATACATATTGCTTGAACCCCTTCCATCCGGACCAAGTGCACCGATCAAGGCCAAAAGCCCTCTTCAGTGTCGAGATACCGGCCTCTATTCCGGCCCGAAAGTTGCGCAACGCCTTGTATACCCACGCACTCTTTGCCATATCAAGCACCGAAAGACCACGCCTCTTGGCAAAAACCGCATCCCTCACATTGTTACCCTTGGCAAATGCCAGATTATCACGGGAGGCAAACCCGCCATCAGCGCTGACTTTCAAGGGCATCCTCCCATACAGAGAGGCTTGTCTCTCAAGAAGATGCTTGTATCTCTCGCTGTCCGCAGGATTGCCCCGCTCGATCATACAATCCAGGATCAGACAGGTCGGGCCTCCGGTCAGGAAAACCTTGTGACCATACTGGGTATCCCTTCTTCCCTTTACAATAATGTCGCTATGATCTTCAAAAAACGATACAATCTTCTCAGAAGCAGGCACCTTCTCACCGCGTATAACCCGCCGCTCGGTCTGATCGATGATCCTTCTCAAAAGGCCTACAGCTCGATCAAGATTGGCTGCCAAGTCCCGCGCAGTCAACATATCCATGACCGTTTCCCCTTCAAATCCTTCAAGCTCGGATATCGCTCCCACCGCATACCCCACTACCCGATGCGCATAGGCAAGCAAGTCCCGGTAAGCTCCTTCGCGTACCTTTTCCTTCCTGGCGTTGAGTATGATGATTACCCGCTTCTTTGCTCCCCGCGTATGATCACAAAACACATAACCAGGCTGGGGCTTGATCTCTTTCCCCTGAACAAGCCACCGGGTCATGGCCCGAATACCATCCCACAGAAGCGTCGAATCAGTCGGGTGATGAATATCTGTCTCCACTACCGTGGAATCTATCCTCACCTTCCTGCCGGTCTCGATCCTCTTGCGCTTCGCATAACCAAGAATCTCACGGTGAATCGCTTCCCAGGTTCCGTCCCCAAGCGACTTGATGTTCTCCTGCAAAACCGACCTGCTGGGATGCTGCCAACTCTCCAAACGGGCAAATTCCCGGAATGCCCAGGAATCATCAAGATGAAACGACAACTCCTCATAACTCAGCTGGCGGTACTGCTTCAATATCGCACTCCGCAGTACCTGCTCGGCTGTCATCCCCTCGCGCCCCGTGTCCGCTTTCTTCCCACGTACCAGATCATCATATACGATCTCCATCAACCGCGGAGTCTCATCCAAAATCTTCGATATCTGCTCAAGCTCCCTGGCTATCGGCTTGCTGCATGGCTTCGTGAAAAGACTCATCTGGGGATTGCATTTCTGTCTCATTGTTCTCATCCTCGCTCTATGATTAATGCTAATTATCAATATGTTACACTTTGAGCATAGCAGATTTTATCGCATTCCCCAACAATATTTCACCGCTTATCTGACTTATTTCAATAGGTTATACTTTCCGGATGGACACTA
>JAHDKO010000038.1 GCA_018436855.1 Deltaproteobacteria bacterium
AAAGCGGAAAGCAGGCATGTTCGGGCCTTCTCCAAAGGGGGACGAGGAACACCCCGAACCCGAGAACCTCTCAGAGTGAAACCGGCAATCAGGGGACATTTTATTCCGGCAAAAAGGGGACATTTTAAATCGGCATTGACATCGGTCGAGGATATCCGGTTGCAGCAGTCCCACGTGCTCTCGCTGCGGGTGCCCTCAGAGCTCGTGGTCGCCAGCAGCCTGCCCTCGCTGTCGTACTCGTGTACGCTCCAGCGGATCACCTCGTAGCCCGTGCCCGTATACACAGAAGTCTCGCTGATCAGCTCACGGCCCCAGCGGTCTTCGATGCTCGCCTCCCGCGTGGTCTTCTTTGCAATGCCGTAGGGCATCTCCACCGTGCCGTGGGTGATGGTGGTGCGCTCGTACGTCCCGGCTCCGGGCATGAACACCCCGGGCGTGCCGGCGGTGTAGGAACCCGTTTCGTAGGCATAGGTGTCCAGCCTGCCGTCGTCATAGGTGATGCTCCGGGTAGAGCCCGAGCCCGGGACATCCGTGCCCGGGGCGTTGATGACCACTACCGTGCGCTCGTTTCGCGCATCGCCGAAGGCAGCCGTTGCGGTTGCGCAGCGCTCGGTGATCTCCACCCGATCTCCTCCTGAAAGGCTCCGGTAGGAGTGATAGGTCCTGCCCACCACGGTCCCTTGGATGGTCTCGGTGATCACCCGGGGCCTGGCCGCATCCTCGGGCAGCCTCGCATCCTGCGGGTCTACCGGCACGTAGCTGTAGGCCGTGGCGCGCGCGGAGCCGGCGGAAGAGCCCACCGGCGCGTCCAGCCACGGTCGCACCACCAGCACTTCCCTGCCCTGCTCGTCGTACTGACGGCTCTCCCACGACCCGTCAGGCATCACCTGCTGTCTGATCCTCCCGTAACTCCCCGGCACGCCGCTGTCCTCGTAGTAGCTCGTCGTGGTCGTTAGCGCCGCGCCCTGAGGGTCGACCACCGACTCGATCACGCTCCTTCCCCAGGGATACTCGTGGAACGTATTGCGGGTGTGCGAGCCGACGGCCCCGGTGTGGTCCTTCAGTATGTTCGTGCACACCAGGTTGCCGCCCACCTGCTCTTCGCTTCGGGTCTCCACCAGGGCGCCCCCGTGCCTGCTCAGGCTCCAGGTGCCCGCCTGCTCGTCCCACAGGTACTCGTGAGAACTTACCGAGCCCTCGCGGTTCTCGGTCAGGACCAGGCGGTTACAGGTGCTGCCCGAGGAATCCGGGTTCTCCACCCGCCAGGTGGTGCGCGGCAGGGCCGAGGGATCGAGCGTATACAAGCTCCCCTGCCTGCCGCTCCTGGCGGAGGGCTCGTAGAACCGCACCTCGTAACTCGTCGCACCGATCACCTGGATATCCACGAACGCCTTGGGCGTGATAACCTGGCGAAGCCCGTTCTCGTCGTAGACGGGCTTGACCCCTTTGACCAGGCTGTTGAACTCAAGGGCCTTGGGCGTGAACAGCTCGGCAGTGGGATGATCCGACCTCAGGTACAGGTCGCCCGCAGACCTGCCCTCCTCGGCCTGGCCCAGGCTCAGGCGCACGTCGATGCTGGAGAGCTCCAGGTATCCCCCGCCCGCTATCCGGTCGCAGTACTCCTGGTTCGACCCGCTGCACGCAAGACACCCCACGCACACCCACGCATCCTTGTACACCGTGTCAAACTCTGCGTCCGTCGCCCGGATCCGGATGTCGCCGAATCCCGAACCATCCTCCACCCGAATCATTCCGGTGGCAGGATCGATCATGGGTAGAGAGGGTATTATTGGACTTTATGCCCACCATCCACCCGGGTCGATAATGGTCTGCAACAGAACTGCCAGTATGAATCCAGATATTCTTATAATAGGAAAGGCTACAATGTAAGAAATCCAACTATACAAAAATATTTTTATATGTAGACTCTTCTCTGATCTTTTATGGATTTGTTTGCCTATTATGAACCCTATTGCGAAATGAACAAACATACATGAAATTAATAAGACAACGGCATTTTCTACAAACAGTGTTACGATAAGAAATATCCAACTATCAGTTATACCATAAAAGGAGTAAATATCACTAATTATGCCATGAGGATATAATATATACATCATAAAAACCATTGATTCAACGAAACCATACAGAAAGCCATAGCATAATCCAACCAACAATCCTCTATCTCTTCTCATCTTATGCCAAATACTATTAGATCCTTTCAATCCCCCTCCTACTTTACAATTATATTAACAAAATCCTGTGTGCCAGGGCAATGTTTTCTCCCATTCTGAACATACCTGTTATGCCAGTTTGCAAAATCAAAGAACATTACCTCATCAAATTTATCAGAACGCTTACAAGGTGGATTCCCCCCACTTGCGTGGAGGCCACCCTTTATTCCAAGATATTCACCCCAATGACCTTTCCATTGAGCCGCACGATACGGTAGAACCTTGAGTTCATAATCATTACTTGCCACAGTGTTTAGAGGTGCAGTCGAATCAGCTGATACCTCATCTTCTCCGGATAGATAAACACGCGTCCAAGTATAAAATCCTGATATACCCTCTTCAAATGATGCAGGAATCAAAGGCAGCATTGTCCCGAAAGTGCCCTCTTTGAAGAACGTCGCATGGCTTCCAGCGCCAATATACAATTTTGGCCTGTGCCCACTCAGTTGAACATAATCAACCCCTGCAGGATCATACTCTATGCCCTGCTTATTCAGCTCC
>JAHDKO010000114.1 GCA_018436855.1 Deltaproteobacteria bacterium
GGGAGAGCTACCGGCTCAAGGAAAAGCGGAAAGCAGGCATGTTCGGGCCTTCTCCAAAGGGGGATGAGGAACAACCCGAACCCGAAAACCTCTCAGAGTGAAACCGACAATCAGGGGACATTTTATTCCGGCAAAAAGGGGACATTTTAAACCGGCATTGACACCATCGATGAGATTGCCAAGAGATTGAATTTGTCGCAATCCACTGTCAGACGAAGGTTGCCGATCATAAAGGCTGTCTTGCGGGGAAATCTGTCCGTGCTCACGGGCGAACACCCCTGAATTTGCACAGGACGATCAAGGCGGGCCTTCCTTGACCTAGGAAGGCCCGCCTTTTCTTAATCGGACAGATCTGATCAAGTGATGGGGGGATGGTGGAATGTGGCAGGGCTCTCAGGCGATATTTTCCATGTATGTATTTTGCTACGGATCGATGCAGGTATTATTATGTTTTCCTAGGCGATTATGCCAATAGATCCTTGAAGTTACTAAGAGTATCCAATATCCTGGAATTCCTGCCATACACCACCACCCAATAGATACGAAGAGCATTATTAATCCGATAAAGAATATAGCTATAGAGATAATCTTGGCAAATGAAACCTCGTATACAAGCGCCCTATTTCATTTCAATTGCTTCTAATGCAGCATCAGACAGTCCTTCGATCCTATCCACGGAATTTTGCATTTGTTCCACTCCATGTTCCATCAATGCTGTCTCAATCTCGAAGAGATGGTCAAATAACTCCGAAGCCTTAGTTTTATCTGGTGAGATTCCAGGGGCGCCTAAGGCATAGATCCTTGTTAGTATAAGCAGGTTAAGACGCGCTGATGGTGCATGACATGTATTGCTCTTCCCTATCTTGACATACCATTCCACGGCTTTGGTTTCATCCTTTTGGATACCCTGGCCACTGAGATACATCCTAGCAAGTTCAAGTGCTGCTTGATAATCCCCTCTTTCAGCCCCCATCTGAAACCACTTTGCAGCTTCAGCCAAATCCTTCTTTACACCTCTCCCATGCTTATAAGAAGATCCAACATAGAACGGAATGTATGGGTCCCCATCCATCGCGCGTTCTTTCCATGATTGAATCATTTCAGGTGGTGGATCATCTGCGCAGAAAAGCAGTGGTGTAAATATAATTTGAAAAACAAGAAGCATAAAAACTAAAACGTTAAAATGAGTGAGCAATTTTATCATAATTTCCTCCTCTTGCATGGATTGCCTTTAAATCACAGATTAAAGAATCGTTACATAGCAATATGCATAATGATAAAGTTTTCCATTGTTGTTGTGCTTTGTCTTGAAAATATACTAATACCACAAATTATGTTGATAATTAAATCGTTGTCTCAATGATCATCTATCAACAGCTTTCGTTTCCTCCTTCTGCGAGATCTCTTCGCTTCTTGCCTTCACCATGGCGTCGAATTTTTTGACGGCGTTTTGCATGGAGCCTTCCCCAAGGTGGGAGTATCGCTCTGTAAGGCTAATGGTGGAGTGCCCGAGAAGGGTCTTAATCGTGTATAGGTCAATGCCTGATTCTGCAAGGCGAGAGGCAAAGGTATGACGACATGTATGAAAGCAGACACGTTGCCTTTGATCGTCTATGCCCTCATTCAGATTGAGTTCATCGATGGTTTTTCTGAAAAGCCAAGGGATCTCTGATAGCTTCTCACCATCAAGGTTAAACACATAATCACCTGGATCACCTGCGGTTGGCTTCATCATCTCAAACATGGCTTTAACATCTTCAGTCATGAATGCAGTACGGCTTTTGTCCCCCTTGGCGTCCATGATGAGGATCCGGCCATTATGCAAATCCACATGGCTCCACTTCAGGCTGAGGATTTCCCCGGCTCTCATGCCTGTACGTAAGGACAAGAGGGTGATGTCGTATACAAGTGGAGATTTCTTCAACAGGGCCTTGAGGAGATTATCTTCCTCATTGAGGGTTAGAAACCGCTGCCGCTTATTATCAAATTTGGGGACCTTCACCTTCTTCGTGGGGGAATCATCAACCACAAGACCGTCTCTCCTGGCCATGTTCCATACTTGTCTGAAGGTTGCAAAGACGTATTGAACTGTACGGGGGGATTTCCCCTTGTCGAGGAGCTTCTTTTTAATCCTCTCGAGATCAAATGGCTTTATTGCTTTAAGAAGCTTTTCTCCAATGACAGGTTTCAGCCACAGCCTAAAATGAAGCTCTTCCATGATGTACGTTTTCCGCTTCTTGTGCCTTTTTGAAATCGGGTAGAAGGTCTTTTCAAAGTAGTGGCCGAAAGTGACATTTTCTTTCTGCTGCCGAATCTTCTCCTGTTTCTCTGCTTCTTTCCTGGCTTTCTCCTTCTCGCGCTTCTCCTTTAATCTGGTTGGTCCCTCTCCGGTAGTGTGGGCTTTCCTGAGCTCAGCAAGAGTGAGTGCTGCTTTTTCTGCAGTCCATTTGTCTGATTCCCAGCCAAGACCTTCTTCTCTCCGTTCTCTCTTGCCGGTTTCCTTATCAGTGGTTTGGTAACGAATAGCATAATATCGATCCTTCCTCTTTCCGTTCTTTCGAGTATCGCTTTCGTAGTATCTGACGCCTTTGAATTCTGTGCTTATCCATTTGACCGGCATTGATTTAACCCCCTTATTTTATTATTTCCACTAACGAATCCGATGAGAGCCTCTCCCCACTCTCTCCCCACATTTTTCATGAAAGCAAGGTATTTGTTTTGATGGAATATGACACTACTATACTATAAAGCAAGCATTAAACAAGTCTTTTGTGATAGATCAAGAAAAGAAGTGATCGTGAATAATCGGACTCAAAATCCGATGAGCGCAAGCTCGTGGGGGTTCAAGTCCCTTCTCCGGCACCAACCTTTCCAAGCCGGTCCGAGCTCATCCTATCCTGAGTCATCAGAAAGGCGAACTTCCGGGGAATGCATGCCCAGGCATCA
>JAHDKO010000145.1 GCA_018436855.1 Deltaproteobacteria bacterium
ACCAGACGATGACGGCGTTGCCGCTGTCATCCATGGCCACCTGGGGAGAGGACGCATCCCTCTCATCTGGACTGATGTTTGCCGGGTGGGTCCAGGTGCCGTCCCGATACTCGCTCTTGAATATCTGATAATGGCTCCCGTCAGACTGATTCCATACGATAACGGTGTTGCCGATGCTGTCCATGGCCACCTGGGGTAAGGATGCATTCCCCTCCGGGCTGGTGCCGTCGGCAGGGCCGGATGGAAGCTTCCAGTATGCGGCATGGACCTGGTAATCCCTGGTCGAACCGTCCTCTGCCGTGACACGGTAGGTGAGAGGGCCGGCAAAGCTGTTCTCCGTCACCCCGCTCTCCTGAGCGACTCCCCCCACGCTCACCTGTGTCTGTGTCCCCGTGGTCGTGAAGCTCGCCTTCAGACCGGCTACGGCATCCACGTCCAGAGGCCCTGTCAGCAGGATCGTGCCGTTTGCCTCGTCTATCGTCCCCGTGATATCCGCTCCCAGCTGCGGATTCGCCTCGGCGGTGAAGCTGAAGGCAGTGATCGCCTCGCCGGAAGAAAGGGGCGGATCGTCGCCGCTGCCGCCGCTGCCGTTGCTGCCGCCGCCGCAGCCCGCAACCAGGGCAAGCATGGTAAGAAGCAGAATCCATTGAACAATACGCCGGCGTTGTGTGATAAACATGATGTCACTCCTCGAAGTATATGCTCTCATGCGATCATAACATCATTCCCCGTCTGAATAATTAATAAAAATCACATTCTTTTCAATACGGACAAAATATCGAACTGCTTCCAGGAACTGCCGCTGTTGTGAATCGGCCAAGCATTATTGCATGAAGAAACCGGAGATCCGTTAAAAAGGCATCTCTCTTTCCCGGACCTCATTCTTAAGCATCGACACATTGAAAAACGGCTTGGCTAGAGAGAGAAACATGCGCGGTTAACACTTGTGCAGGCATGATTATCTCCTGCTTGTTCATCACTATTCATCATAAGGTCCTGTAGTCGATCAGGGTGACACGCCTGTCTCGATCGCATGGGCATACCCGGCGGTCAAGGGATCCGCCGTCGGGGAAGACCACATGAAACGGCACCTTTTAAGCGCCTGGATAAAGCCGGGCACTGCAGGTTGCGCAGGCGGTGCGCAGCCCCCTAGGCGCATCATTTCGAAGCGCCGTTCTGCATCACGCCGGCCTGTGCAACCACTCCTGCAATGCTCAGAGCGGTAAAGATGATGATGCTCGCTGTGACGTCCTCATGGAGCGATTGCGTGATGAGCAGGGAACCCACCAGGGAAGACAGGATGATGATCGACCAGTCGAAGAACACGGCGAAGAGCACGGCGCACAGGACGCCGAAGATCGCACCGGCTATCCACGGGGCATTCCCCGAGGCCAGGTGAAAATAGCTCGCGAGAGTGAAGGCGAAAAACCCACCGGCAAGGAAACCGGCAAACGCCATGATGAGCCGCTTGAAAAAGACGGCCAGGATACCCGCGAGCGCGCCTGCACCCAGCGACGCTGCGATGATCAGCCAGCCCGGCCGCCCGTGGAGGAGCTGGGGCGCCATGAGCAGTGCGTACAGCAGGACCACCAGGCCCACGAAGAGCCAGTACAGCTGCCTTCCGAACATGATCAGGCAGACGCCTGCCAGAATGTTGATCGTATCCAGACTCATCATCACGATGCTCTTCCATTACACTGCAGATTTTTCTAGCAGGTCCCGGCATCTTTCGCAAGCACAAGGGTACAGGGGTATGCACCGCCGATGCATAACGCATCTGCGCTTTTTTTAAGGGCTGTCAGGGCAGCAAGGCATTTCCTGGAATTAGCCGTGAAAACCCGGTTCAGCGAACGCGACCGCGGCTTTGTCTCAAGTCTGGCCGCTGCCTTCGCCACAAAGATGTGCCGTCGTGAAACCCACGGCGAATAAAACCGTCCAGGTATGCCCCTGTACTTCAGCCGGGAGCCATGCATCACAAAAATGGTGCCTGGCCCCCTCGTGAGACGTGGTCCGGCTAGTGACGCCCGCCGGTCCTTCGTCCGCCTCCGCCGCCCTGGCCTCCTCTGCCTCCTCCCCGCATGGGACCGCCGAAACCGCGTCCGCCACCCCGTGAAGAACCGCCTTCGGTTCTCGGGCGCGCCTCGTTGACACTCAAGGCCCTGCCCTTGAACTCTTTTCCGTTCAGCTCATTGATGGCGGACCGTGCCTCCTCTGCAGACGGCATCTCGACAAACCCGAATCCCTTGGACTGACCGCTGAATTTGTCTTTGATGATGTTAACGCTCGCGATCTCTCCAAATTCTCCGAATGCCGATTGTAAATCATCTTCCGTGACACTGTACGCCAAGTTTCCTACGTAGATGTTCATAAATGGTTCTCCTTTAGGGTTTTTCACTAGTTCAGCTTGCAGATACGTAAGGCGGGATCGAGGGGCATGCCAGCCGAAACGTCTCTCATCTCTGTACGTTGTTATCAATCACGCGAATCGTTCATCCAATCAATACTGTCCTCGATATTATGTATGAAGTGAACCTGGAAAAAAGCAACACCCTTTCCCTTTTTTCCAGAAATTAAGGTTCGGCTGCGTGATCATCATTGCATTATTCTATAGCTGTTTTACGCGTTTTCACAAGAAAATAATACATGTATTCCCAGCTGCGCTCACCGGTCTTTCTTCCCCTTGAGCAGGGAATCGAGGCCGGCGAAAGCCTTGTAGGTGTGGGAAGCGCCCGGTTCGCTTGTCCGGGTTTCTTCTCCATACCACTGGCTGTCGACATCCCTGGAGTGTTCGATGTCGTGGCAGTAGACGCACAGGAGCTCCCAGTTGCTCCCGTCAGGCGGATTGTTGTCGTGGTTGTGGTCCTTGTGATGAACCGTGAGTTCGCGCAGCTTCCTGCCCGAGAACTCGCGGCCGCACCGTGCGCAGACCCAGGGAAAGAGCCTGAGGGCCTGCTCCCGGTAGCTCTTCTCGCGCTGCTCCCTGCTGCGCTTCAACTCTGCCGAAAAATCGTTCAGCCTGTCGGAACCCGTGCCTGGTTTCTTTTGCGACATCTGCACACCCTCCTGTATGCGAAAAGATTTGCTAAAGGTCGTCCACCCGTTTCAGGCCTCTCCGCGAATCATTCCCGTCCCAGCCGATCCATGGCCCGGCTGAGACCTCCCAAGGTCCCGGTCGCCCCGCTCATCCGCTTCGCCCCCAGACAGCGGCGAAGTAGCCCTCTTCATCCGCATCCGGTTTCAGGTACGAGGCGGGAACGGCATACTTGCGGACCGTACCATCATCGAGATCGGCCCTGAAGAGAAAACCGTTCTCTCCCCCCAGCCCGTATACCACGAACACCCGCGGCGACAGCCATACGCCTCCGTGAACTGACCCCGCGGGCCCCAGACTCAAGAACCGGCACATGCTCTTCCCGTTCGGATAATACAGGGAAACCGACGAGTCGGGCCCCCCGCGAACTACCCTGTCCTGCACCTGCAGATACCCGGTGTCGATCACCAGGCACACGCTGCCCGCTTCATTGCAGACAAGCCCGCTGTCGGGCTCCTCAAGCCCGGGCAGGGGAATGCAGGTGAACTCCATGGTCCCGTCGTCCTGTACCGGGGCGTTCTCTGCAAAGAAAAAGCTCTTCCAGGAGCGCACCTCGGGCTTCTCGAGCAGGTCCGTACCCGTGCGAGAACAGCCCGGGATGGCGAACCCCACAGCAAGGGCCGCAGCCAGTAACAAACGGATACAGACGCTGGAGAATCCCGCCGTCTTCTCCCGCGGCCCGGATTTCCCGTTTAGCAGGGGTAAAGCCATGCGCCTACGATACTGAACTATTCGCGCCGCGACAATACCCTTGTTTCAGGAACGCATTACCCGCGTGAAGAACCCTTTTTAAGTGACTGTTCTTCTCCGGCCCGCCTGTGGTAGAGTTCTTCCCGTCACAGACAGGAGACAGCCCATGTTCCGTATCCGCAGGGTATACGACGACAGCATTCCCATCGACCGTGACGCGGTTTCCCAGGTGCAGACCATCATGAGGAGCCAGTTCGGGGCGCTGCCGGAAAGCGATGTCCGGAAGCTCCCCGCCACGCTCAGGAACCCGCTCAAGTACCGGTTCCGCTCCATCCTGTTCGTTGCCGACGACTCCCGCGCACGGGTGAAGGGGTTTGCGCTCCTGCTCCACGCACCGGACCTGAACTTCTGCTATCTGGACTTTCTTTCCGTGGACCCCGGCCTCCATGGGGGCGGCATCGGCGGCGCCCTGTACGAGCGGGTGCGCGACGAGGCCCGCGAACTGAAGGTCGCGGGACTCTTCTTCGAGAGCCTGCCCGACGAGGAGCGGCTCTGCAGAGACCCCGCACTGCTGAGGCAGAACCGCTCCCGGCTTAAGTTTTACGAGCAGTACGGCGCGCGGCCCGTCGTCGGCACGGCCTACGAGACGCCGCTGAAACCCGGGGATGACTGCCCGCCCTATCTCATGTACGACCCCCTGGACCATACCTGTCCCCTGAGCGCCCCGGTCCTCAAGCGGATCGTCCGTGCGGTCCTGGAGCGAAAATACAGCGCGAGCACGCCTCCCGGCTATATCGACATGGTGGTCGAATCCATCAGGGACAATCCGGTCCGGATCAGGGAGCCGCAGTATCGCGTGAGGCAGCCGCTTGGGCCCGTGTCCTTCAGCCGCTCGATCGACCGCATGATCGGCCTGGTAGTCACTGACCGGCACGAGATCCACCACGTGCACGAGCGCGGCTATATCGAGGCCCCGGTGCGGATCGGTTCCATACTTGCAGGTCTGGAGGGGTTACGCTTCTTTTCGAGGAAAGAGCCCCGGCACTATCCCGAAGGCTGGATCAGGAGGATCCATGCCCGCGACTTCGTTGAGTACCTCAAGAGGATGTGCAGCAGGGTAGACAAGGGCAAATCGATCTACCCCTATGTCTTCCCCATCCGCAACGCTGCCCGTCCCCCCAGGGAGCTGCCCGTGCGCGCCGGTTATTATTGCATCGACACCTTCACGCCGCTCAACCGGGACGCCTACGTTGCAGCCAGGCGTTCGGTCGACTGCGCGCTCACCGCTTCCGACATGCTGCTGGGCGGCTATCGCCTCGCCTACGCCCTGGTGCGCCCTCCAGGCCATCACGCCGAGCCCAGGGCGTTCGGGGGTTTCTGCTACTTCAACTCAACCGCTGTGGCGGCCGAATACCTGAGCGCACAAGGCAGGGTCGCGGTTCTCGACATCGACTATCATCACGGCAACGGAACTCAGGAGGCCTTCTACGAACGCGCCGACGTGCTCACCCTGTCTATCCATGGCAGCCCGGACTTCGCCTACCCCTATTTCAGCGGATTCCACGACGAGCACGGCAGGGGCCCCGGCCGGGGATACAACGTCAATTATCCCCTGCCCGAGACGATAAACGGCGAGGAATACCGCGCGGTACTGGTAAGGGCGCTGCGCCGGGTCGAACGGTTCAGACCGAGGTTCCTGTTGATCGCCCTGGGCCTCGACACGGCAAAGGCGGACCCAACCGGGACCTGGAGCCTGAGGCAGAAGGACTTCGAGGCTGTCGGCCGGATGATCGGCGCATTGAAACTCCCCACCCTGGTCGTTCAGGAGGGTGGCTACCGGGTGAAATCGCTCGGCGCGAACGCCCGCCATTTCTTCCTGGGCCTGTGGGAGGGCGCCTGCCGACCTGGCGGAAGCTGACCGGTCCTGTCAACCGCGACTCCGGCCGCTATCCCCCCGACCTCTTCGGCTCATAACCTCGCTTGGCAAGCTCATCCACAAGCGCATCACGATGGTCTCCCTGGATCTCGATCACGCCGTTTTTCACGGTGCCGCCGGTGCCGCATCTCTGCTTCAATTCCCGGGCAAGCTGCAGGAGCCCGTCCTCGTTCAGGGGCAGACCGGTGACCACGGTCACGCCTTTGCCTTTGCGGCCCTTTGTTTCGCGACCCACGCGCACTCTGCCGGCGCCCCGGTCAACGGTCTTCTTTGCGCGGCACTCGCATCGGTCAACGGGGAGGCCGCACCCGGCACACACCCTTCCCTGCTCAGTGGTATAGACTGTTTTTGCTCTCATGCGATCTCTCCCTTATCATACCCGGATTCCCTGAGGGTGTACCGCCCCGGGTTCTTCTCCACGATCCAGCAGGGCGTGAAACGTGTCGAGGGCCTCCCGGCAGACGGGCTGCAAACTGTCCCTCCCGCACTGCACGGGATCTCCGACCTTCCCGGTTTCCTTCCGGGAAGACCGTGAACAGTGCTCATCCTGCCGGCTTTCGTATGATGGGAGCGGTCTATTTGTGATAGGGCTCATTGTTCAGTATGGTAAACGCGCGGTACACCTGCTCGAAGAGCATGATCCGAATGATCTGGTGGTTGAAGGTCATGGGCGAGAGCGAGATCCGCTCCGGGACGGCCTTTTCCATGTCCGGGTCGAACCCGGTGGGGCCGCCCACGTAGAAGAACAGGTGTTTTGCCGAGCTGTTCAGGATGTCTCCCAGGAACGAGGCCAGCCCTTCCGATGTCAGGGCCCGGCCGTCAGGGCTCAGAAGCACGTGCACGCCCTCCCGCGACTGGGTTTTCAGCGCCTTGGCCTCGATGATCTCCACCGGCACGTATCGGGAGATCCTTCTGCGGTATTCGTCCACCAGATCTCCCACCGGGCCGCGTTCGGTCTTTCCGGCCAGGCAGAAAACCAGCTTCACCCCTTGACCCTCTTGGCGTCGAACCACATGCCTTCGATGTCGTAGTACTGGCGCAGGTCCTCCTGCAGGATGTGGATGACCACGTCCACGTAGTCCAGGAGCACCCAGCGACCCTTGTCCAGCCCTTCGGTGCCGAACGGTTTGCCCAGGGTCTCCATCAGGTGCTGGGCCATGGCCCTGATCTGCCGGTCCGACATGCCCGTGCACACGACGATATGGTCGGTGAACGAGCTCACACCGCTTACATCCAGCACCACCACATTGGTCGCCTTCTTGTCTTCGAGGGCTTCGACGGCTCTGCTCCACAGCGGTTTCATTTATTCGTATATCCTTTCACGCCCGATATATTCCTCCACTTCTTTTGGTATCAGGTAGGTGATCGACCTCCCCTGACGGCGGAGATCACGTATTTTAGATGAAGAGATGTCCAGCGGGGTTACATGCACGAACACGATTCTGTTGCCCTCGCTGCTCACGTATCCGTCCGGCACGGGCCGGAAGCGGGCCGCTTCTTCTCCCAGCACGTCGGCGAGCTCCGGCCTCTCGGCCCCGGGGCGCGACATGACCGCGAAGTGCGCCAGGTCGAACAGCCGGCTCGCCTGAAACCAGGTCAGGATCTCGTTGAAGGCATCCTGCCCCAGGATGAACCAGGGGGTGGCGCTGTAGCGCTGCCGCACGTGCTCGATGGTCCTGACCGAGTACGAGTTTCCTCCCTGCTCCACCTCGAAGGGCGAGAGCTCGAAAAAGGGATTCGACCGGGTGGCGAGACGCACGATCTCCAGGCGGACGCTGCCCGGCACGTCCGAGGCCAGCTCCTTGTGGGGCGGAATATACGAGGGCACGAACAGGACCTTTTCGAGATCGAGAGCCTCCCTGACCTCTTCCGCGGCTCTCAAATGCCCGAGGTGGATGGGGTTGAAGGTTCCGCCGAAGATCCCGATCCTCATGTCCTGATCTGACCGTCCCCGAAGCAGACGAACTTGCCGATAGTGAGGTCTTCGATCCCCATGGGCCCGTACGCGTGAATGCGCGAGGTGCAGATCCCGACCTCCGCTCCCAGGCCGAACTCGCCGCCGTCCGAGAACCGGGTGCTGGCGTTTATGAGCACGGTCGACGAGTCCACGTCGCGCAAGAACTCCATGGCGCGGGTGTGGTTCTCCGTGACGATGGCCTCGGTGTGATCCGAGCCGTACTTCTCGATATGGTCTATCGCCTCCTGCATGCCGTCCGTCACCTTCACGGCCAGAACGAGGTCGAGAAACTCCTCGTACCAGTCGCTCTCCCGGGCAGGGGCCACGTCGCCCACGATCCCCCGGGTCTTCCCGCACCCGCGGATCTCCACGCCGTTCTCGCGGTAGAGCCGGATCATCTCGGGCAGGAAGCTTTCCGCCACCGGGGCATCCACCAACAGGGTCTCCATGGCGTTGCACACGCCCGGCCGCTGGACCTTGGCGTTGAGACAGATCTTATACGCTTTGTCGAGATCGGCATCCCTGTCGACGAAGACGTGGCACACGCCCTTGTAGTGTTTCAGCACCGGAATCCGGGAGTTCTCCACCACGGTCCGGATAAGCCCTTCGCCCCCGCGGGGGATGACCAGGTCGATATACTGCTCGAGCGCGAGCATCTCGTTGATGGCATGCCGATCGGTCACCGGGATGAAGCCGATCACGTCCGGGCTGATGCCCGACTCCTTCAGGGCCGACTTGAGCACCTTCACCACGGCCTGGTTGGAGTTAAAGGCCTCGGAGCCGCCCCGCAGGATCACGGCGTTGCCCGACTTGAGGCAGAGCCCGGCCGCGTCCGAGGTGACGTTCGGCCTCGACTCGTAGATGATGGCCACCACGCCCAGCGGGATCCTCATCTTGCCCACGGTGAGCCCGTTTGGCCTGCGGGTCATGTTCTCGATCTTTCCCACCGGGTCGGGCAGCTCGGCGATCTCCTCCAGGGCCCGGGCCATGCCCTCGATCACCCTGTCGCTCAGGGTGAGCCGGTCGATCATGGCCGTGCTCAGGCCGTTCACCCGTGCCTGCGCCAGGTCCCCGGCGTTCTCGCGCTTGAGCGTTTCGGCATTCTGCCGCAGGTTTCGCGCCATGTTTCCGAGCGCCCGGTTCTTCTCCACGGGGGAGAGCCTCACGAGAGGCCGCGAGGCCTTTCTGGCGCCGGCTGCAATGGTTTCGATCACAGACTGGGTCACGGGATGTTCTCCTTCTTCAATATCATGTTATTCCGGTGGACTACCTCCTCGTCGCATTCGTAGTCCAGAATCCGGCACACCTGCGAGCTGTTGGCGCCCTTGATCTTCAGCACCTCCTCCGCCGTGAAGTTGCTCAGGCCGACGGCAATGGCGCTGCCGCCCTGTTCGACGATCTCCACCGGGTCTCCGGCGTGGAAGGCGCCTTCCACCTGCACGACGCCGCAGGGGAGCAGGCTCTTGCCCTGGCCGAGAATCATGGCTGCCGCGCCCGTGTCGACCGTCACCCTTCCCTTGGGCCTCGTCACATAGCTGATCCAGTGGTCCTTCTGGGTGAGCTTGCCCTTCTTGTGCGGGTGCACGAAGGTGCCGACCTCCCTGCCTTCAAGCACGGAGCTGATTACCTGCGGGATGTAGGCCGAGGTTATGACCGTGGGGATGCCCAGCAGGGACGCGTGGTAGGCGGCCTTGATCTTCGACTGCATCCCGCCCCTGCCCATGCTGCCCGCCTCTGCGCTCTGGGCCTTCACGTCCTGGAGCCTGATGTCCCTGATCTCCCGCACGACCCGGGCCTCCGGGTTCTTCCGCGGATCTTCGGAATACACGCCGTCGGTGTCGGTGAGCACGATCAGCGCCTGGGGCTCGACCAGGGGAATGATCATGGCCGAAAGCATGTCGTTGTCGGTGAACTGGATCTCCTCCACCGACACGGTGTCGTTTTCGTTGATGATGGGAATGGCCCCGTACTCGAACAGGGCGGTGAAGGTGTTGCGGATGTTGAGATACCTGAGCCGGTCGTCCAGGTCCTCGCGGGTGATGAGGATCTGTGCCGCGGTATAGCCGTAGCGCTTGAAGGCGTCCGTATACGCCCGGATGAGGCTCCCCTGGCCGATGGCGGCGAGTGCCTGCTTTTTCGAGAGCGTCACGCCGTTGTTCTTGAGCCTCATGATGGCGGTGCCCTCGGCAATGGCCCCGGACGACACCAGGGCAAACTCCCTGCCCTGGTCCCGCAGGAGCGAAAGATCGTCGCAGAGCCTGTCGATGACCCGGTTGTTCAGCCCGCTGCCCGTGTTCAGCACCTTGGAGCCGATTTTGATGAGCACGCGCCGGCATTTTTTTAGAATGGATCGCGGATTCTTATCCATACAGGGTCCTAATAATCTCGTCGAGAATCTCCGGTGTCCCTTCGCCGCTCACGGCGGATGCGACAAAGCAAGGATACCCCTTGTCCTCGATAAAGGCAACCGTTTCCGGGGCCTTATCTCTCGCCTCCGGGAGGTCCGACTTGTTGAGCACCACGAGCTGCCTTCTCTGAACGAGTTCGGGTGAGTAGGCCTGAAGCTCCCTCCTGAGGACGGTGAACTCCTCCTTGGGGTCGCGCCCGGTGTCCGGGGAGAGGTCGACGACATAGAGGATGATCCGGGTCCGCTCGATGTGCCGCAGAAAGCGCAGGCCCAGGCCCACGCCCTGGTGTGCCCCCTCGATGATGCCCGGGATGTCGGCCATGACGAAGTCATGGTCCTTCCACCTGACCATGCCGAGGTTGGGGGTGAGCGTGGTGAACGGGTAATCGGCTATCTTGGGCCGCGCGCTGGAAACGCGCGAGATGAGCGTGGACTTGCCTGCGTTGGGGAAGCCCACCAGCCCTACGTCGGCCAGGAGCTTGAGCTCCAGGACGAAGTCCCTTGCCTCTCCGGGTTTGCCGGGCTCGCAGTAGCGGGGCGCCTGGACCGTCGGGGTCGCGAACCGGGCATTGCCCCGTCCGCCCGAGCCGCCGCGCGCAATCACGGAGGTCTGGTCTTCTTCCACCAGATCGCTCACGATCTCGCCGGTTTCGGCGTCCTTGACCACGGTCCCGACCGGAACCGTGATGACGAGGTCACTGCCCGACCTTCCGGTGCAGTTCTTGCCCTTGCCGTGCTGACCTCTTTCTGCCTTGTAGTGGGGGTGGTAGCGCTGATCGAGGAGGGTGTGTACGCGCGTGGACGCCATGACGATCACATCCCCGCCTTTTCCTCCGTCACCCCCGTCGGGCCCCCCCTTGGGAACGTATTTCTCTCTGCGAAACGAGCAGCATCCATTGCCGCCGTTGCCGGCCTGCACATAGATCTTGGACTCATCGATAAAGTCCATATATTACGAAGCGTTCGCTACGATGCTCACCCGCTTTTTATTGTTGAAAAGGGTTTCGAATTTCACGACGCCGTCGGTAAGCGCGAACAGGGTGTAGTCCCTTCCGCAGCCGACATTCGGGCCGGGATGAATCTTGGTGCCCCGCTGGCGGACCAGGATGCTCCCTGCCCTTACCGGCTGGCCGTCAAAGCGCTTCACCCCAAGCCTCTTTCCAGCTGTGTCCCTTCCGTTGCGGGAAGTACCGCCTGATTTCTTGTGGGCCATGGGTTATCAAGCCTCCTTGCCTGCATTGATCTTCGTGATAAAGACCTCGGTGAGGTTCTGCCGGTGTCCCTGCTTCTTCCGGTAGCCCTTCCTTCTCTTCATCTTGAACACGATAATCTTCTTGCCCCTGAGCTGCCGCACGACCTTTCCGTCCACGGTCACTCCGTCGAGATTCGGCGTTCCCAGCTGATATTCTTCGTCACCGCCGATGAAGAGGACATTGTCGAAGGTCACCGTATCGCCGCTCGCAGCTTCGAGCTTCTCGATCTGGACCCTGTCGCCCTCTTCGACCTTGTACTGTTTCCCGCCAGTCTTTATCACCGCATACATGTCTGCACTCCTGATTCTTGTTTATCCGTGAAAAGTGGTAGAGCTATTAATGAAACTTGCTTTGATTGTCAAGGGGTTTTCCCCGGGGCAGGATATGGTCCCGCAGGCCTGAGGACAAAAAAAAGCCAGAAGATATAAGGTGTGGGGACGGTAGCGGAGTATGTTTCTTGTCCCATCTTCTGGCATCAAAAAGGAGGTTTCAGTTAGTGTTATAGAGAGTACCAAACGGCAAAGGCTCTTTCCCCGGGGGAAAAGGGGGCCTGCTTCAGACATAAAAGGGGATCATCTTTACCCCAGTGATACCCTGTTCGCTTGTAGGATATCTTCTCCTGCCCGATATATACAGCAGGCCGTCCACGTGCTGCCCTATGCCGTATGTACTGACCTCTCGTTCTCTATGAAACCTGTTTCACGGTCTCTTTGTGAAAGAGCTTGCCTTTTGCCTGATTCTCTTAGCGAAAGACGTGCCATTTTTACTGTTTTTGCAACTTGTTTATTTTATTAAATTATTTATTTTCATTTTCATGGGCTATGGTACATGACTGCTTGAGTGATTGCGGTAATTATGGTGCGGGCACCATATATTTTTCTGGTAATTCCGCCATAAGATGCGTGAGATCAACGCCTTGCTTCATGGTGTCGGAGTTCCGGGTGAAGGAATGAGCAGGGCATGCAAGTGACGGCACGCATGTCTCATCCGGCATTGCCGGGCCGCAGAGCCGTCCGCACAAAAAAACGGCTGCAATGCGAGACGGTGACTCCCGCGACGGAGTCATCAAACCGCGTCACCATGGAAAAAACACGGCACCAGTGATAAGTAACAGACCCATGCCTCAGGACATCTTGAGTTTGATCTTGAAGCGCCTCGCCTTGGACTGATCTTCCTGGTTCACCATATCGGTGACATCCTCCAGGCCGAACACCTTTTTGCACGCCTTGGGTGGATTGATCCGGGGATCGTTGCCGCAGTCGGGACAGAAATATTTTATGGTGATCTCGCCATCGACCTTGACATAGATCTCCATGCTCCTGCACCTCTTGCACAGGGGCCGGCCGCATCCCCCGCAGCCGGTCACCCCGTCCGTGCCGCCGCAGAGTGCGCATATATCGTCAGTCGATTCCTTTCGACTCATTTCGTGGCATTCTCCAGTTCACGATCCAGAATGCGCGTTTGAGATGCGAATGCCGTGCCATACGGGGATGTTTTTTTATGTAGTTGAAATTACTTATGTAAGCTCATACCACCAGTGTGGGGTTCTGGAACGCGCCTCCCCAAACACGAGTGGTTCTGGTGCCATAGTATGGCAATCCGACCATAGAACGGCATCGGGTGAGGGTGTGTGCCCGGAAAAGACGCCCGGAGGAATACAAGGTCTTGGTTTAAGGGGTATAGTGGCGCGGCATGGCCGGGTACGACCGTGCCGATCCGGTGTGGTCCCTCAGGAAGTGGCAGCCGATGGAGTTCCGGTTTCTGAATGCGGCATCCGCAACCAGAATCGCCGACTGGGTTCCCTGGAAGAGGCTGATGATATCCTTCGACACCGGCGTCTCCCGGTAGAAGTCCTCGATTCGGAGCAGCATGTGCCTCAAGTCTTCGATGGCGATCTTCAGCCGCTGCCGTGTCCGCACGATCCCCACGTAGTTCCACATGGTGCTCTTGATGGAGGTCCAGTCCTGAGCGATGAGCGCGGGGTCTTCGTTCTCAACGTTTCCGGTGAGTATCCAGTCGCGCACCGAGTAGAGCGTCTTGGGGCGGATGGTCTCGCCCGAGGTGATCCTTGAGGAGATATCCTTTGCCGCGATATAGCCCCACACGAGCCCCTCGAGCAGCGAGGTGGAGGCGAGCCGGTTGGCTCCGTGCAGTCCGGTGCACGACACCTCGCCCGCTGCATAGAGACCGTTGATGGTGGTCCGGCCCAGGTTGTTCACGTGCACCCCGCCGCAGAAGTAGTGCGCGGCCGGCACCACGGGCACGGGCTCCCGGGTGATGTCGATGCCGGCCTGCTTGCACGTGGAGTAGATCTTCGGGAACCGCTCGGGAATGTCTTCGTGCACGAAGTCGGCGATGTTCAGCAGGACGTGGTCTTCCTTGTTCTCGATCATCTCGTCCCAGATGGCGATGGCCACCTCGTCGCGCGGGGCCAGGTCCTTGAGCTCCGGGTTGTACCGGTCCATGAAGTACTCGCCGCGCAGGTTCATCAGCTTCGCGCCCTCCCCCCTCAGGGCCTCGGAGAGCAGGAACCTCCTCGCACCCGGAAGGTACAGGGTGGTGGGGTGAAACTGCATGAACTCCATGTTGATCACGTTGGCGCCGGCCCGCTTGGCCATGACGATGCCGTCGCCCACGGTGCCCTTTTCGTTGGTGGAGTGCAGGAAGATATCACCGAGACCGCCGGTGGCGAGCACTGTGTACTGCGCCAGTACGGCGACCACCTCCTTGGTGCTCTCCTTGAAGACATAGGCGCCGGCGCAACGGTCTTCCAGCAGATATCGCGACTGGACGTCAGTGGAGTGGTGGTGCAGGGTGATGAGGTCGATGGCCGTCGCGTTGGTGATGAGCTCTACGTTCGGCTCTCTGCGAAGCGCGTCCATGAGGGCCTTCTCGATCTCCTGGCCCGTGTGATCGGCCGAATACAGGATGCGATTAATGGAGTGCGCTCCCTCCCGGGTGAGGTCATAGCTCTCGTCTTCCGGGCCCTTGAGATGGGTGAAGTCGACGTTGAGATCGTTGATGAGCACTTCCTTGACGATCGCCGGCCCCTGCCGCGACAGAAAATCGACCGCGTCGAGCGAGTTGAGGAATCTCCCTGCCTTGAAGATGTCCTGCTTCAGGAGATCGGGGCTGTCCCCGTTGCCCGAGTAGACGATGCCTCCCTGGGCGAGGTTGGTATTGGTGGAGAGGGGATCCGATCTCTTGGTGAGAAGGCATACCCTTATTCCGGCCTTTGCCGCCATGTAGGCGCAGGTGGCACCGGCAATGCCGGTTCCGATGACGAGGCATTCGGTTTCCTTGTAGGTGTCGGGCATGGCTATACCCTCAGCATCCGTTCCAGGGCGGACAGGGCGTCGCGTGCGACATCCGGCTCCACCGTCACCCGGAAGGTGTCTTCACCCAAGTCGAGCAGCACCCGGGCGAGCTTTTCGACCGTGATCCTGGCCATATCGTCGCAGTATACCTCGCGCAACGGCACGATCTGGATCGAGGGGTTCTCGCGGGCCGCCCGCTTGACCATGTTTGCCTCGGTGCCGATGGCCAGCTTGCCACCGGGCGGCGTGGCCTTCACCACCTCGAGAATGCGCGCTGTGGAGCCGCTCCGGCCGGAGACCTCAACGGTCTGCGGGTCGGACTCGGGGTGCACGATGACCTCGATGCCGGGATGCTTCTCCTTGAGCGCACGGACGTCCTCAGGGGTGAACTTCGGCCAGTGCACCGGGCACCAGCCCTTCCAGAGCACCACCCGGGCCCTGGCCAGCTCGTCACTGCCCAGCCCCCCGTGCTCCTTTCCCGGGTCCCACAGCACGATCCGCTCCCCGGGTATGCCCATCTGCCGTGCCGTGTTGCGCCCGAGGTTCATGTCGGGCATGAAGAAGACCCTGTCCGCGCGGTCAAAGGCCCATTCGAAGATCCTCCGCGCGTTTCCCGAGGTGCAGACGATGCCCCCGTGCCTGCCGCAGAACGCCTTGATTCGGGCGCTGGAATTGACATAGGTGACCGGGACTACTCCGGGGGCTGCCTTTGTGATGATCTCCCACGCCTTCTGAACGTCGCCGGGCTCCGCCATGTCGGCCAGGGGACAGCCGGCGGAAGAGTCGGGGATGTACACGGATTTCTCCGGTGCCAGGATCGCTGCGCTCTCGGCCATGAAATACACCCCGCAGAACACGATATGGTCGGCCTCTTCCACCTGGGACGCCTTTCTGGCGAGCTCGAGGGAGTCGCCCACATAATCGGCATAGGCGATCACCTCGTCGCTCTGGTAGTGATGCCCCAGGATGATGAGTCGTTTACCCAGCTCCTGCTTCTTTTCAATGATGATGTTTCGTGCTTCTTCCTTTGTCATTCGGGTCCCCCAAAGGTGAGCGAGATATCCAGCGCCCTGACCGAGTGCGTGATGTCTCCCACCGAGATGAAGTCCACCCCGGTGAGCGCCACGTCACGGATGCCCTCCAGGGTGATGCCTCCTGATGCCTCCAGCGGGACCCTCCCTCCCACCAGTTCAACAGCACTCCGTAGATCCTTCAGAGAAAAGTTGTCGAGCATGATCCGGTCCACGCCCACGGCGAGCAGCTCGCGCACGTGGTCCAGGGTCCGGGCCTCGACCTCCACGGCGACGTCCGGGTGCTTCTGCCTGACCTTGCGCACCGCCGATGCCAGGGAGCCCTCGCGATCGATATGGTTGTCCTTGATGAGCGCCATGTCCCACAGGCCCATGCGATGATTCGTGCCACCGCCCGTCCTGACGGCGTATTTGTCAAGCACCCGCTGGCCGGGAGCGGTTTTTCTGGTGTCGAGAATCCGGGCCTTGGTGCCGCTGACACGGCGGACATACTCGGCGGTACGCGTGGCGATGCCCGACATGCGCTGCAGAAAGTTCAACGCCACCCGCTCGCCCTTGAGTATGTCCGTGGCCGGTCCGGCCACAAATCCCAGGACGTCTCCGGGCCTCACCTCCGCCCCGTCGCGCACGCGAAACGAGCACTGAACGACCGGGTTGAGCCTGAGAAAAACCTGCCGAACGATCTCAAGGCCTGCGATCACACCGGGGGCCTTGGCCGTGAAAACGGCGCGCATCTCGTCTTCGGGCTCGAAGATGGCGCTGGAGGTGATGTCCCGGCCGTCTTCGGCAAGGGCCAGGTCAATGATGCTCTCGATGAGATCGCTCGTATTCATGACAGAAGCCTTTCAGGAGATTATCTATGGTTGCCGTGGCCCGGTCAAGCTCATCTTTTGCCGCGAACGACGAAGACAGGCTCAGGAATATGGAATCGTACGGCGGGATATCGGCCCCGAGCCTTTCGTAGTCGATCCTGTCCACGGCGTACTCCTCGCCCACAAAATAATACTTGCCGAATCTGGGCTTTGCTGTATCGCGAAACGGCCAGTCGACCTTGAGTGAGAAATAATTCTGCAGGATCCGGGCAAGGCCGGGCACGGCCTTGAGAGCCTCCGGCGAGACCTCCTCGCCGAGGCGGTCCTGCACGAGGCGGAAAAAGCTCTTGACGAAATCGATGTCCGTGATCACGCTGCCGTAGAGGTACCAGTCGTCGATGCAGGAGAGCACGCAGAGCGCCTCATTTGTCGCGAGCTTCTGGTAGCTGGGGCAGAAATGGCCGTCGCAGATATCGCGGCCGTAGAAGCTCACGTCCCGCATGTCGCACCCGCCGGTCACCATGGGATGGAGCATGCACCCCACCCGCTGCCGCGACTCGTCGACAAACCCCGCGAACTCGCACGAGTAGATGGTCTTGAAGATCCTTCTCCCGTCCTCCCGGTGGCGGACCGCGCTCCGGTACTCATCCAGGGTGAGCGTGCCCGCCCGCACTTTTGCCATCAGCGAACCCCGGTAGGCGAACCGCCGGGCCAGCGCAGGCCTGGTGTTTTCGACATAGTTATAGATGCCGCAGCACGCGGCGCACGACTTGGTCGCATCGGGCTGGCAGAGGTGGATGTTCACCATGGGACGGTTCTCAAGCGCAGGCGATCATGATGTCGATCCCGTCCACGCCCACGGTATAACGCACCTCTTCATGCACCACGGTATACAGGTCGGAGGGCTCCATTTCGCACGCGAACGCGCCCTGATCGATGAGCACGTCGATGATGTGGTGCAGGGCCTCGAAGCTGATATCGTCCTTGACGATGATGTTATACATCTTCTTCCGGTGAAGGAAGGGTATCTTTTCAATCATGTACCATTCTCCTTTGTCCGTATGTACGTCGAAAGTCATTTGATGGCAAGCCGCAATCTTTTAAAAAAATCTCCGGGAATCAATCATTGGCGGAGATCCTTCAGGACAATCCCTTCAATCCCGTGGAGGTTTGAAACAGCGGAGATACGCCCTTGCTTCCCGTCTTTGCGAAGCGGACGCGAAGGAGGATTGAGGGGATGGATATCCCGGCAGAAAAACCCGGTTGATTAAATTATGTATTTCGTATAGAGACCATTTCGCAATCACGCAACGATCACACCTTGGAGATTGTATGGATGGAGAAGGCACCCATAGTCCGCTTACGGGAGGTGACGAAGCGGTTTGACGACGTCGTCGCCGTGGATGCGCTGAGCCTGGATATCTTCCAGGGAGAGTTCCTCACCCTTCTGGGCCCCTCCGGCTGCGGCAAGACCACTGTCCTGCGTCTGATCGCGGGTTTCGAGTCGCTCGACGAGGGCGAGATCGTCATGAACGGGGCGCCGCTCAACGGGACCCCGCCAAACAGGCGCAACGTGAACACCGTGTTCCAGAGCTACGCGCTCTTTCCCCACATGACCATCTACGACAACATCGCCTTCGGATTGAAGATGAAACAGCTCGGCAAGTCCCTGATCAGCGAGCAGGTGGACGAGGCCGTGTCCATCGTCAAGCTCCAGGGTCTGGAAAACCGCAAGCCCCATCAGCTCTCGGGCGGCCAGCAGCAGCGCGTGGCCATGGCCCGCGCCATCGTGAACAAGCCCCAGGTGCTCCTGCTCGACGAACCCTTGAGCGCCCTGGACTACCGGCTGCGGCAGGAGATGGAGATCGAGCTCAAGCGCATCCACCGCAAGCTGGGCATCACCTTCGTGTTCGTGACCCACGACCAGGAAGAGGCCATCAGCATGTCGGACCGTATCGCGGTGATGAACCAGGGGCGCATCGAGCAGATCGGCACGCCCACCCGGATTTACGAGGAGCCCGAGAACATGTTCGTGGCCAAGTTCGTGGGCGAGATCAACATCTTCGAGGGAAGGATCATCGAGGTCTATAACGGCAGCGCCACCGTGGATATCCATGGCCGGCCCTTCAAGGTGCTCAACCGCAAGAATTTTTCAACAGGACAGCATGTCAAGGTGCTGCTCCGTCCAGAGGACCTCGCGGTGACCAGGGACGAGGACTCCAGGCCTGTCTCACCGTCGCTGGGCGGGGTGATCGACGAGGTCATCTACAAGGGCAAGACCGTGGACCTGATCGTCAGCCTCGACGCCGGCGAGACCATCTTCGTGACCCAGTTCTTCAACGAGGACCAGGAGGACGTGGTCTTCCGGCAGGGCCAGCGAGTCCACGTGGACTGGCCGTATGGCTGGGAAGTCGTGTTGTAGCCATGACAAGGGGGAGCCGGTTCAGAAACTTCGCCGTCGGCTCGCCCATGCTCTGGATCGCCGTGTTCGTGGTGGTGCCGTACCTCATCGTGGTACTGTTCAGCTTCCTCACCCGCGACCCCGAAGACATCGTGTCCTGGACGTTCACCCTTGAGAACTACCGCGATATCTTCTCCCCGGTCTTTCTCAAGGTGTGCAGGAACTCGCTCGTTCTCGCCCTGGGCACCACTGCGCTCACGCTCCTGCTCGCCTATCCCTTCGCCTATATCCTCACCCGGATCGACGAAAATATCCGCAGATTCCTTCTCGTGCTCATGATCATCCCCTTCTGGACCTCGTCTCTGATCCGCACCTATGCCCTGATCATCCTTTTCAAGGCAAATGGTCTGCTCAACACCTTTTTGCTCTCCACCGGCCTGATCAGCGAGCCGCTCTCGATCCTCTACACCGAGACAGCCGTGTTCATCGGGCTGGTGTACACGCTGCTGCCATTCATGATCCTGCCGCTCTACGCGTCGCTGCTCAAGCTCGATCGCAGGCTCATGGAGGCTGCCCGTGATCTGGGAGCCACCTCGCGGCACGTCTTCTTCCACATCGTGCTGCCGCTCACGCTTCCCGGGATCATCGCGGGCAGCACCATGGTCTTTCTGCCCGCGCTCGGCCTGTTCTACATCCCCGATCTGCTGGGCGGGGCCAGGTCCATGCTCATCGGCAACTTCATCAAGAATCAGTTCCTCACCACCAGCCACTGGCCCCTGGGCTCGGCGGCCAGTGTGGTGCTGACGCTGCTCATGGTCATGCTCCTGGTATGGTTCTTCATCAGCACGCGCAGGGCACATTCGGGCGACATGGAGGCGGTGAGGTGAAAAAGATCTTTCAATCCGCCTACCTCGCCTTCATCTTTCTCTTTCTCTATATCCCGATCATCGTGCTCGTGGTCTATTCATTCAACACGAGCCGGTTCTCCACCAACTGGCAGGGCTTCACCCTCGACTGGTACCGCGTGCTGTTCACGGACGGCCCCCTCATGGAGGCATTCGCCAACTCGCTCATCATCGCCCTTTCATCCAGCACGATCGCCACGGTCCTGGGGACGCTCGGCGCCTTTGCCTTCTACCGCTACCGCTTCCTGGGCCGCAAGATCATGTACTCGTTCGTCTATGTCCTGATGATGAGCCCGGACATCGTCATGGGCATCTCGCTGCTCATGTTCTTCATCACCATCGGACTGAGCGTGGGCGCCACGACCCTGCTTCTGGCCCACGTGACCTTCTGCCTCCCCTTCGTGATGGTGACCGTCTACGCACGCATCAGCGGGTTCGACCGCCATATCATCGACGTGGCCAAGGATCTGGGTGCGAGCGAGCTCCAGATGTTCCGGCACGTCATGCTCCCCATGCTCATGCCCGCCATCATCGCGGGCTGGCTGCTGAGCTTCACGCTCTCGCTGGACGACGTGATCGTGAGCTTCTTCACCACCGGGCCCTCGTTCGAGATCCTGCCCTTGAAGATCTATTCCATGGTCCGCCTGGGCATCAAGCCCGAGATCAACGCCTTGAGCGCGGTCATGTTCCTGGTCTCGCTGCTCACGGTAACCATTGCCCATTTTTTCTTTGCAAAGGAGAATAAATAGATGAAAAAGGTGTTGGTGTTGTTCCTGGCGTTTTTCCTGCCCCTGGGGGTGTTTGCCGCCGACAGGGAGGTGTACGTGTTCAACTGGTCCCAGTACATCGACCCGGCCGTGCTTGAGCTTTTTCAGAAGGAGACGGGCATCGAGGTCAAATACTCAACCTTCGAGAGCAACGAGGCCATGTTCGCCAAGCTCAAGATCCTCAAGAAAAACGGCTATGACGTAGCCTTCCCGTCCAACTACTTCGTGGAGCGGATGAGCCGGCTCGGGATGCTGAAGCCCCTTGACCGCACAAAACTGCCGAACATGAAAAACCTGAATCAGGGCCTGCTCGACAAGCCATATGATCCGGACAACGCCTACAGCGTTCCCTACCTGTGGGGGTCGTCCGCAATCGGGGTCAACGCGAAGGTGGTCGACCCCGCGGCCGTCACCAGCTGGGACGACCTGTGGAACCCCGCCTACAAGGGCAAGGTGCTGCTCATGGACGACGTGCGCGACGTGTTCGCCATGTCGCTGCGCTCTCTGGGCTACTCGGGTAACGAGACCGACCCGGCGCGCATCAAGGAGGCCTACGAGAAGCTCCTGAAGCTCAAACCCAGCGTCAAGGTCTTCAACTCGGATTCGCCCAAGCAGCCCTTCCTCAACAACGAGGTCGTCATCGGCCAGATCTGGGGGGGCGAGGTCTACCAGGCCAACGAGGAGAACCCGGACATCCGATACATCTATCCCAAAGAAGGCGCCACCTTCTGGGCCGACAACATGGTGATCCCGGCCTCGGCCAGGAACATGGACCACGCCCACGCCTTTATCGACTTCATGTGCAGGCCCGGCATCGCCAAGATGAACTGCGAATACGTGGGATACGCCACGTCAAACGCCAAGGCCCAGGAAATGCTCGACGAGAAGACCCGCAACCACAAGGCCGTGTATCCGGACAAGGCCGACCTGGACCGCGGCGAGTTCCAGACCGACGTGGGCGATGCCATCATGACCTACGAGAAGTATTGGGAACTGCTCAAGACTCAGTGATCTTCACGCGCCGCCTTGCGACACGCATGCCGCCGTAAGGCTTGAAAATCAAGGTCAAACCCGGGAGCGGCCCTGTGGAAGCGCATCTTCAGTGCTGCCCCGTTCTCTTGCTTAAAAAAAGCCGCTGCCCTGCATCCTTTTTATTCTTTCTGCATCCAAGGAAAAGACCGATCGATGGGGAGAACCTTAAAGAGAGCCGAATACCGCACCTGTTCCCGCTGCTTTCCCAGGGACCGTAACCGGCGACCGATTCCTCCTGTTCAATAGTATGGACCCCTGGAAGGCAAGCCCTTCGACCTTATTGAAGCCTGGAAACTCAAGGGGAATATGACCCTTCCTCCCTGTCCTTTGAAGGGTGCAAAGAGAAGGATTCATCCTGCGGATCCAGGCGCACGGCCATCCCCGGGGCAGCCGGTCCGACCCGGCACTTTCGGCGGAAAGTGTGAGGGTGTTTTCCGGGTCTCACAACAGATTTTCATGGGGGCATCAACCCTGATAATTTTCTTGACACAGATGATGAGCATATCATATATACCCCCCTCAAAGTTTATTATTGTAAACAAAAGGTAACACTTTAATATGCCCAGAGGGAGCGGATGAAGATCGGCGAAAAGATAAAAAACTTGCGTCTTTCCATGGAGATGACACAGGAAGATCTGGCGACGAGAGCTGACCTCACCAAGGGGTTTATTTCGCTTCTCGAGCGCGATCTCCAGACGCCGTCCCTGGATACGCTCGAGCTGATATTAAACGCCCTGGACACCACGCTCGCCGACTTCTTTGCGGTCAAGGGACCGGAGATCGTGGTTTTCAAACCCGGGCAGCGGGTCCTCATCGAGGACGAGGACGAACCCGGAGTGCGCAGGGAGATACTCATTCCCGGCGCACAGGGACGGGAGGCCGACATGCTCCTGGTGACGCTGGAGCCGGACTCGGTCACCTACAAGGAGAAGACGCACTATGGCGATGAGTGCGGCCTGGTGCGCGAAGGCCAGATCGTCATCTGCCTGGGAAAGGACACGTTCAGGGCATCGAAGGGAGATGCCTTCTACTATACAGCAGACAAGAAACACTGGATAGAGAACAGATCGAAAAGCAGGGCACAGTTCCTCTGGATCTCTGCCCCGCCAAGCTTCTGAAGAAAGGGGTATGGAAATGTCGAACGCATTGGGAACTCACATACTGGCCGAATACTATGACTGCGATGTCGAAATACTGAACAACGCGAGAAAGATCGAAAAATATCTGAACGATGCCGCGCTGGAAGCAGGAGCGACTATCGTGTCATCGGCGTTCCATACCTTCAATCCCCACGGGGTGAGCGGTTTCGTTGTCATCGCCGAGTCCCATCTCTCCATCCACACCTGGCCGGAGTACGGCTACGCCGCAGTGGATATCTTCACCTGCGGAGACACGGTGGACCCGTGGAAGGCCTTCGATCTCCTGAAAGAGACTCTGGAATGCGCCCACTATTCAACCATCGAGATGAAGAGGGGCCAGCTCAAGGTCGTGGGCCAGGAGCTCAAGTACAAGCCGGATGCAGTAGCTGCTGCAGTGAGGTGACAGAAGAACATGATCATTCAGACACCGTCCACATATTTCATCACCTCCGGATCGTCCGAGGGCTTCAGCAGGCTCAACTCATTTGACGGTGCGCTCCTGGCTTCCGGAGTCGGGAACGTGAACCTGCTCAGGATGAGCAGCATCTGCCCTCCCCGCGCACGCCAGGTAAGTTCCGTGAACCTGCCTCAGGGCTCGCTCGTGCCGGTGGCGTATGCAGAGATCATCTCGGAGAAACCGGGCGATGTCATATCCGCGGGCGTGGCGCTGGCCCTGCCCGAGGATGAGGACCACGCAGGACTGATCATGGAGTATTCGGGAATCGGCACGAGGGATCGGATCGAGGAACGGGTGAGGCGTATGGCCGAAGAGGGCATGAAGATGCGCGGAAAGGCCATCCGCGAGATCAAGAGTGCTGTCGTGGAGCATCGGGTAGTGAAGTGCGGTTGTGCGTTTGCAGCCGTGGTCTTATGGGAGTGAGGCATGAGAACGGCGGATTCATGGTTCATCGAGGTCTTTGACGGCAAATCCGGCAAGGTCGGCGGCTTGAGCTTTCACATGGACGAGGTCCTCTACGAGAAGCAGAGCCGGTTTCAGAACATCAAGGTGGTAAGAAACGCATTCTTCGGCAATGTCATGCTGCTGGACGACCTGGTCATGCTCACGGACAAGGACGAGTTCTTCTATCACGACATGCTCGTCCATGTGCCCATGGCCTGCGCCGGCAATCCGGAGAACGTGCTCGTCGTCGGAGGCGGCGACGGCGGTTCGGTCAGGGAGATGCTCAAACACCCCGGCGTGCGCAGGGTCGTGCTCTGCGAGATCGACGGCATGGTCATCGAGGCGGCCCGGGAGTTTTTCCCCGCCCTGTCCTCCTGCCTGGACGACCCCAGGATCGAGGTGGTGGTGGCGGACGGCATCGAATACGTACGTGCCCACAAAAACGAGTTCGACTGCATCTGCATCGACTCGACCGACCCTATCGGCCCTGCAGTGGGGCTCTTCTCGACCGGGTTCTACGGCAGCATCCGCGACGCCCTGACCGACCGGGGCGCCATGAGTGCCCAGACCGAGTCCCCGGCATGGAGCATGGGCCAGGTCTCATCCATTGTAAAAAATATGCGGCAGGCCTTCGGGAACGCCTATCCCTACCTGGCCCCGGTTCCCTGCTATCCCTCGGGCCTGTGGTCGTGCACGCTCTGCCTCAAGCAGGATCGCAACCCTGTGGAAGACTTTGATCAGGGGCGCGCAGAGCTCGTCTCTGAAACATGCCGGTACTACAACGCCGAAATCCACCGGGCGTGCTTCACCCTGCCCAACTTCGTCAAGCAGGCGCTATGAGCCGGTTTCTCGCAGCCCGCGACCAGGGCCGCATCTGCCTGGTGGGGGCGCCCTTCGACTCCACCACCAGCTACCGGCCCGGGGCGCGCTTCGGTCCGGACGAGATCAGGAGGGCCTCCCAAGGCCTGGAAACGTTTTCGCCCGAGCAGGAGAACGACCTCGAAGACTGTGATTTCACGGACATGGGCGACCTGGAGCTGCCCTTCGGCGACCCCTCCCCTGCCCTCGCCATGATCGAGGCAACCATTGGAGAACTCATGGAACAGGGAAAGATCCCCTTGCTCCTGGGCGGCGAGCACCTGGTCTCTCTCGGCGCGATCAGGGCCGTGACCGGCCGGTTCCCGGACTTGAGGATCGTCCACCTCGACGCCCACGCCGACCTGCGCGACGACTACCTGGGCCAGAGGCTCTCGCACGCCTCGGTGATCCGCCGTGCCGTTGACCTGCTCGGCCGTGACCGCATCCGCCAGTTCGGCATCCGTTCGTGCACCAGGGAGGAATATCCACTCGTGAAAAGCCTTGCCGCAGACGTTCCTCAGATCATCGCCTGGGCGGGAGGGTCGCCCTGCTATCTCACCTGCGATCTGGACATCCTCGACCCTGCCGTGTTCCCGGGCACCGGGACCCCGGAGCCGGGCGGAATTTCGTTTCAGGCCCTCACTGAAGCCCTGGTCCGCCTCATCGGCGGCCTGAGGATCGCAGGCATGGACGTGGTCGAGCTCGCCCCGAACATGGACACCACCGGGGTCTCCTCCATCACGGCCGCCAAGATCGTCCGGGAGTGCATCATCGCGCTGTGCAGGCGCAGGTCGTGACACTCGTTTGCTCCCCGCTGGATTATTGGTACAGACCTTTGAAGGGCAAGCCCTTCAACCCCTTGGAATCCTGATAGCTGCAGGGAATGCAACTCTACCAGTCCTCCGCAGCAAACGCGAAGGAGGATCACTCCTGCCTGCACATCCCGCTCACAGGCTTTGCCCTTTTCACATATTGACATCCAGGCCTCTGCAATGACATACGAAAAGCAGGAGGATTTTTCCATGCCCATCGACAAGCAACTGCTCGACATTCTCGCCTGCCCCAAGTGCAAGGGCAAGCTCGTGCTGGAGGAAGACCAGAGCGGTCTCGTCTGCCCTGCCTGCCGGCTGAAGTACCGCATCGAGGACGAGATCCCGGTCATGCTCATCGACGAAGCCGTCCCTTTGGAAAAATGAGCCGCTCGCAGGAACAGCTCACCGCCGACCATCTCCTCTCCATTGCCCGGCCCGATATCGCCGTGATCCTGGGCACCGGCCTGGGCGTCATGGAGGAGGCCGTGACCGTGGAACGGGCGGTTCACTACGCCGACATTCCGGGCTTTCCGGTCTCCTCGGTGAAGAGCCACTCGGGCAGGCTCCTGTTCGGCACCCTGGGGGATAAAAGCGTGGCGGTCATGAGCGGGAGGTTTCATCTCTACGAGGGGTACTCGCCCCGGGAGGTCACCTTTCCCGTCCGCGTCTTCGCCTACATGGGGATCAGGAGCATCTTCATCTCCAATGCAGCGGGAGGCCTGCGGCCGGACCTGACCCCGGGGAGCGCCATGCTCGTCACCGACCACATCAACCTCACCGCGCAGAGCCCGCTTACCGGCCCGAACATCGAAGGGCTGGGCCCAAGGTTCCCGGATATGACCAGGCCGTACAGCCCTGCCCTCATCGCCCGGGCCAGGTCTTTTGCACGGGAAAACGGCATCGACCTGGGCGAAGGGGTGTACGTGCAAGTGCCGGGGCCGTCCATGGAGACCGCGGCCGAGACCCGGATGCTGCGCCTCATGGGCGCTGACGCAGTGGGCATGTCCACGGTGATGGAGGTCATCCAGGCCGTTCACTGCGGCATGGAGGTGCTCGCCATATCGGCCGTCACCAACAGCAACGACCCCGACAGCTACCTGCCCGCGCCGATCGAGCAGGTCATCGCCATGGCCGAGAAGGCAGGGCCCGTGATCGCACGGGTCTTCGCAGGCATAATAAAAGGCTGAAGCCTTTTTTCACCAAAGGCTTCAGCCTCGTGCAAACCAATATTCTACCGGATAATCCCCGGCCGCCTTTTTCAAGGATTGAGGCCTTCAGTGGGCCGTCTGCTCCGCGGGCTTGCTCTCTTTCCTCGAGTTTCGCCGCTTGGGCGGCTCCTGGGTGGTCTTCCGCTCCTGCTTCTTCTCGTTCACGAACACCAGTCCGAGCACCTCGTCCATGGAGTTCACCGGATGGAACTTGACCTTGCTCTTGATCACCGGCGGAATATCCTCCAGATCCTTGACGTTGTCCTTGGGGATGATGATCTCGAAGATCTTGTTCCGGTGGGCGGCCAGGGTCTTCTCCTTGAGGCCTCCGATGGGGAGCACCTTGCCCCGCAAGGTGATCTCGCCGGTCATGGCGATGTCCTTCCTGACCTTCCGGTTCGTCAGGGCCGAGATCACCGCTGTCGCCATGGTGATGCCGGCTGACGGGCCGTCCTTGGGGATGGCGCCGGCAGGAACGTGGATGTGCACGTCGGACTCGCGGGTGAACGCCGGAGAGATTCCCAGCATGTCCGCCCTGGACCGGGTGTAGGTGAGACCGGCCTGAGCGGATTCCTTCATTACGTCTCCGAGCTGGCCGGTGAGGACCAGAGCGCCGCCTTTTCCTTCCTTGCTGGGCAGAACCGAGGTCTCGATGTAGAGGATCTCGCCGCCGAAGGGGGTCCAGGCAAGCCCGGTGGCCACGCCCACCTCGTGCTCGGTGCGCTCCTGCTCGGGCAGGTACTTGGGCACGCCGAGGTAGTTGGGCACGGTCTTGGCGGTGATCCGGTAGACCTTCTTGCGCTTCCTTTCCTTTTCCGCCACGTCCCTGGCCACCTTGCGCACGATGGAGCCTATCTCGCGCTCCAGGTTCCTGACGCCCGCCTCCTTGGTGTAGTGGTTGACGACATCGAGGATCGCGTCATCGCTGAACACGACGTCTTCCATCTTCATGCCGTTTTCGGTCACCTGCCGCTTCACCAGATAGCGCTTGGCGATCTGGAGCTTTTCCTGGTCCGTGTACCCGGGCAGCTCGATGATCTCCATCCGGTCCTTCAGGGGGCCGGGAATGGGGTCCATGAGGTTCGCCGTGGTGATGAACATGACCTTGGACAGATCGAAGGGCACATTGAGGTAATGATCCTGGAACGAAAAGTTCTGCTCTGGGTCGAGCACTTCCAGCAGTGCCGAAGACGGGTCGCCGCGGAAGTCCTGCCCGATCTTGTCCACCTCGTCGATCATGAACACCGGGTTGTTGGAGCCGGCCTGCTTGATGCCCTGGACAATCCTTCCGGGCATGGCTCCGATATAGGTGCGCCGGTGGCCCCTTATCTCGGCCTCGTCCCGCACGCCGCCGATCGAGAGCCGGTAGAACTCCCGGCCCAGAGCGCGCGCGATGGATCTGCCCAGCGAGGTCTTGCCCACACCCGGAGGACCCACGAAGCATAAGATCGCGCCCTTCTTGTTCGGATTGAGCTTTCTCACCGCCAGATACTCCAGGATACGCTGCTTGACCTTGTCGAGACCGTAGTGGTCCTCGTCGAGGATGACGGCCGCCTGCTTGATGTCGAGGCTGTCATGCGTGGAATGGCCCCACGGCAGATCGGTCATCCAATCGAGATAGGTCCGGATGATGTTGGCCTCCGCAGAGTCCTGATGCATCATCTTGAGCCGTTCGAGCTGCTTGTTGGCCTCTTTCTTCACCTCGTCGGGCATGCCGACCTTCTCGATCTTGAGCTGGTACTCCTCCATCTCCTTGCTCTTCTCGTCGACCTCGCCCAGCTCCTGCTGAATGGCGCGGAGCTGCTCGCGGAGGAAGTATTCGCGCTGGGTCTTGCTCATCTCCTCCTTGGCCTGGGTCTGGATGCGGGCCTGGACCTCGGAGAGCTCCATTTCCTTGGAGAGCAGGCCGTTGACATGCTTGAGCCGCTCGATGGGGTCGATGATCTCCAGCACGTGCTGCGATTCCTCTACCTTGAGCCTCAAGTTGGATGCCACGAGGTCGGCGAGCCTGCCGGGGTCGTCGATGGCCTCAAGGATGGACAGCGCGTCGGGCGAAACAATGCCTCTGAGCTGGAGAATCCTCTCGGACTGTTCCTTGACCGAGCGCATCATGGCCTCGACCTCCACGGTCACTTCCTTGATCTCGGGCTCTTCGATCTTCTCGATGTCAACGGTGTAGAAACCGCGGTCGTCCTTGTAGAGCTTGCGTATTCTCGCCTTTGCAACGCCCTGCACCAGGATCTTCACCCTGCCGTCGGGGAGCTTGAGCATCCTGATGACCATGGCCACGGTGCCCACGGTATAGATCTGGTCTTCTTCGGGCTCCTCGACCGTAGAGTCCTTCTGCGCGGCCAGGAAGATGTACCGGTCCTTGTTCAGCGCCTCGTCGACCGCCTTGATGGACAACCCCCTGCCCACGAAAAGCGGCAGGATCATATATGGATATATCACTACATCTCGGATGGGGAGCAATGGGATATTCGTAGGGATATCTATTGCCTGTTTTTCATTTTCCATTCACTATACTCCTATTCGATTGTGATCCGCTTGATGAGTTTTGCCTTGTCGTCCGACCTGGCGATGCGAATATATAAAATGCCGTCGGAGAACCTGGCATCCACCTTTTCCAGATCGAATATTCCGGGAATATCCAGTTCTCTCCTGAACCTTCCGAATCCTCTCTCCATTCTGATATACCGGACTCCTCTGTTCGCCAGCGTGTCCCGCTTCATCCCGCTGATGACCAGTGTCCTGCCGACCACCTCGACGCGGACCTCATCCTGGCTCACACCGGGAATCTCGACCTCTATGCAGAGCTCGCTGGAGCACTCGTAGACATCCAATGGAGGATAACAGATACCGAGCCTCTCCTCATGGCTTTCCTGTCCGAGGAGAAACCCTACAACTTCTTGAAATTTCAAATTATACATATTCCCTTCCTTATGAACTGTGCTGCTTTAGTACCTTTATAGGATCACCAGACGTCAAGTCAATACCTCCAGACCCCCTCCCTGTATAGCTGTTCGGCCGGTGAAACAAAGAAATTTAGCGCTTATTCTCCCGGCAGTGCCGTCACCTTCACCACGCGGCTCTCCACTCATATCGTGGAGAGCAAAAGAACATCCTGCCCGCCTCTCCCGCACGCACCACATCGCTAAGGGCAAAGGCCGTGTGGAGGGCCACCCTGTTCTCTCCCGGGGGAGTCACCTTCGATGGCAGCATCCATACCACATTCACGCCCTTTCATGGAAGAGAGAACTCCCCCGGCATCCTCATGCGGACAGAAGACCGCCAACTTCCCCCCGTCGACGGCGTCAAGCGGGCCGGGGCCGCGAGGCCCGCAGGGTCCTAGCGCCTCCTGCTTCACGGGAATGCGCTCACGGGTTTCCAGACGCCCCTGCGCTCTGCGGGGCCTCACAGGAAATGAAACCCGGCCCCCGGACGGATCTTTCACGGACAGGAAATCATCTGGCAGTATTGCTATATATTAATATGGATTCAATACCTCCCTTCAACATGCAGTAGTAAGCCGAGCCGCTGTTCTACCGGGGAAGAATGCCGCAGATCCGGGCAAGGGCGGCGGGAAAGTGGCAGATGCGCCCTGCGCATCCCGATGAGATCCCTTTACATCATCGGCACTTAGTGCTACCATCCCCGTTCATGCCAAGAGAGCGGATGCACGTGAAAGAGTTGTGGGGCTTCTGTCGCCGGACCGGCCTGAAGATCCCGCTCTTCACCGCGCGAATATCCGCCGGATTTCCCTCACCGGCAGACGATTTCATCGACAAGGCCCTGGACCTGAACGAGTTTCTCATCGAACATCCCTCGGCAACGTTCTTCGTGCGGGTGGAGGGAACCTCCATGATCGATGCCGGCATCCATCCGGGCGATGTCCTCATCGTGGACCGGGCCCGGGAGCCTGCACCGGGCAGCATCGTGATCGCGGTGCTCGACGGCGGGTTCACGGTCAAGCGCTTCCAGGTGAAAAACGGCCGGTCGTTTCTCGCGGCCGAGAACGCCGATTTTGCGCCCATAGAGCTCTCCGGGGACATGATCGTCGAGGTCTGGGGCGTGGTCACCTACGTAATCCACAAGGCGTGAGAATTTCATGAGCGATCTCTTTGCCCTGGTAGACTGCAACAACTTCTATGTCTCCTGCGAGCGGGTGTTCAACCCAGCGCTGAAGCACCGGCCCGTGGTGGTGCTGTCGAACAACGATGGGTGCATCATCGCCAGGTCGGAGGAAGCCAAGGCCATCGGCATCCGCATGGGCCAGCCCGTCTTCGAGTGCCGGTCGCTCATCGCCCGGCACAGCGTGCGCGTCTACTCGTCGAACTACAGCCTCTACGGCGACATCTCCCGCCGGATCATGGACGTGCTGCATTTCTCCTGCCCGGAGGTGGAGACATACTCCATCGACGAGGCATTCCTGGACCTGGCCGGGCTCCCTGACCCTCCCCGGGATTTCTGCAGGGACTTGCGGAGCCGCATCAAGAAGTGGGTGGGCGTGCCGGTGTCCATCGGGATCGGGCCGAGCAAGACCCTGGCAAAGGCCGCGGCGCGGGTGGCGAAGAAAGACCCCGGACTGCAGGGCGTGCTCGATATCCGCGGCCGCACGGACGAGGTCCTGGCATCCACCGGGGTGGAAGACGTGTGGGGCATCGGCAGGAGATACGCCCGGCTTCTCAGGCGTCACGGCATACGCACGGCCCTCGATCTGAGCAGGGTCGACGATGGATGGGCCCGGAAAAACCTCACGATCACGGGCCTGCGTACGGTCACGGAGCTTCGGGGCACCTCCTGCATCCCTCTGGAGGACACCCTGGAGGCGAGCAAAACCATCATCTGCTCCCGCTCGTTCGGCCGGAAGGTCTACCGCATCGAGGAGCTCAGCGAGGCTGCGGCGGCCTACACGGCCCGCGCCGCCGAGAAGCTGCGCGCCCAGGGATCGGCCGCATCCTTTCTCCAGGTCATGCTCATGGAGTTCCCCTTCAACCAGGGCTTCCCTGCTACACGCATCGCCTCTGCGAACATCCCCGTTGCCACGGCCTATACCCCGGAGCTTGTCGGCTATGCCAAGGCGCTGCTCGCGCGCGTCTACCGGCGCGGCCCCGCCTACCGCAAGACGGGCGTCATGCTCGCAGGCATCGTACCCCGTGGCCGGGTCCAGATGAACCTCTTCCACCCCTGCCATGAGGGCCCGAAACAGCTCGCCCTCATGGAGGCCATGGACGGGATCAACAGCCGGTGGGGCAGAGGGACCATCTCATTTGCGGCCGCGGGCTTCGAGCGGCCCTGGTGGATGCGCCAGGCGAAGAAGTCTCCCCGGTTCACCACGTCGTGGGCGGACCTGCCCCGGGTGAAGGCCTGATACCCTTTCCCCTGCTATCCGGAGCCCGCCTTTGCAGGCGGTACGAACACTTCGGGCTCCTCGCCCGCAAGACCGCTCACATAGAGGGTGCGAGACGGAAAGGCAAAGCTGCTGCCGGCGTCTTCGACGATCTCTTTCACCTTCAGCGCCAGGCGCTCTTTCGTCTCGAGCCACTGGCCCCATACCGTGGACCGGGTGAAACAATAGAGCATGATATCGATCGAAGAATCGGAAAAACGGTCGATCCGGACAAACGTGGACGCCTCGCTCGGCTTTGTAAACTCGTCGTTCTCGAGGATGTATGCCTCGATCTCGTCGCGTATCCGGCGGAGCTGCTCGATGGTGGTGCGGTATTCGACCCCGATGTGCCAGAAGATCCGGCGGTAGGTCATGGCGCTGAAATTGACCACCGCCGAGTCGGCGAACCGCGAGTTCGGAACAAAGACCGGCGCCTTGTCAAAGCGCCTGACAATGGTCGAGCGGAATCCTATGCACTCGACCGTTCCTTCCACCACACCGTCTACCAGGATCCAGTCGCCCACGTTGAAGCGCCTCTCCGAGATGATCAGCAGCCCTGATATGAGATTCTTGAAGAAATCCTGGGCCCCGAGCGCGACCGCAACCCCGAGCAGGCCCAGGCCGGCGAGTATGGGCCCGATCTTGATGCCCCAGATTTCGAGGACAGTGGCAGAGCCGATGAACACGAAGACGATCTTGATGACCTTCAGCAGCCATTCGCGCAGGGTTGCCGAGAACAGTGCCTCTATCCTGTCGAGCAGAAAGCTCAAGGGATCGACGAGATTGTAGAAGCCCTGGAAAATGATGAAGACGATGAAGGAGCGGAGGGCTTTTGTGCCTATCTCGCCGAATGTCCCGGGGAGCGAAAGATATTCCAGTGAAAAGAAGAGACCCATCGCCACTGGAATCATGCTGATCGGTTGCTCCAGGGCCTTGAATATCCTGCCGTCGACTCGCTCGGGTATTTTCTCCGTGAAAATCCTGAGGCTGCCTACCTTTCTCGTAATGATTTTCCTGATAGCGAGAAAGAAAACGAAAATGAATGCCGCGGTCAGTATTCTGCCGAGCTGAATACCGAACACACCCTGCTGCCATACATCCACGACAATGTCCCAGAATCCAACCAGTGCATCAACAACGACTCGATAATCCATGTCTCTTGATCCTCTCGAAGCATATCACCTTGTTTTTTCAGATAGTCCGGATAATTCCTTCTGTGTCTGATCCGGGGGATTGTATAGATATTTTTCTCAGGCTTCAAGCTTTTCGACGTCTGTGCTCCAACTCGTTGCTGGGGATCGCCGGCGGACTGCTTCAGCCCTTGATACTCGTGATATCATGCGCCCGCATCCACAGGGGGCAGATCTGGGACGACCCCGGCCGGTAGTCCCTGCAGACCCGGGGCCTGGTTTGGTAGATGCTGCAGGTGAAGAGGCCGTCTTTCATTTCGAGAAAGGGACAGCCGTATATGGGCCTGCCGGTACGGCTGGAAATGAAGTGATCGCCCAGCCAGACGGCCTGCTCGTTCTCGATGATGTGCAGGATGTCCCGCCGGTTCTCCTTTTTCCACCGGTTCAGGTCTTCCGAGGTGACATAGGCGATCATGTCGGCAAGACAGCACTTTCCGCAGCGGCTGCACTCAGACTCTGTCCTGTTTTCTTCCCTGTCCATCCTTCCGCTCCGTCTTTCGAGGACCCGCTGCAGTCCTGCCGGCCGGGATGCGGCCGCCGGGCACCACAGCGGCAAAGGACTGTAAGACGAGCCGACGGCAATGCGACGTCCCATGGAAGCACGTGGAGGCCGCCTGATGGGATCCCCTGATGACCACGTAACACCGGAAAACGTATCATCCGCGCTTTTACGCACCACGACGGGAAACATATTTTCTCTTTACTTGATAAACCATTTTAGATATACATGTCAATGAATGAGTATTCATTTTTAACATGCTCATACACAACATTCTCACACGATACTTCTCGAAGGGGGGTTTTCATGAAAGATGTAGTCATTGTTTCTGCGTGCAGAACAGCTATCGGCACTTTCGGAGGAACACTCAAGAATGTAATCGCAGCGCGTCTGGGAAGCGTGGCCATGAAAGAGGCTGTCAAGCGCGCAGGAATCGACCCTGCCATGATCGACGATGTCCGGTTCGGGTGCTGCATGGACCCGGCGGACACGCTGAATGTCACGAGAGTGGCGGCGCTGCTGGCGGGCATTCCCGAGTCCGTGCCCGCGGTCACCGTCAACCGGGTCTGCATCTCCGGCATGGAGGCAACCCTGAGCGGCGCGGCCATGATCCAGGCCGGAATGGCCGATATCATCCTCTCGGGCGGCGTGGAGCACATGTCCGGGGTTCCCTACATCTCGACCGATGCGCGCTGGGGGTGCCGTCTCCAGGACAAGGTGCTCGTGGACGCACTGATCAGGGCCCTGCACTGCGGCTCGTATGTCATGCCGCTCTCCGATGATGGTCCAATGAAGGAAGGCCCCCTGTTCGACATGTACAAGGGCAAACCCTACATCATGGGCCACACCGCCGAGTTCATCGCCCACCTCTACAACATCAGCAGGCAGGAGATGGACGAGGTAGCGCTCAGAAGCCACAATTTTGCCGAGCGCGCCACCAAAGAAGGAGATTTCGCGGAAGAGATCGTGCCCGTGGAGATTCCCCAGAAAAAGGGCAAGCCGCCGGTCATCTTCGACAAGGACGAGCACTTCCGCCCGGACCTGACCATGGATGATCTTGCAAAGCTGCCCTCTGCGTTCATCCCCAAGATCGGCAAGGTCACTGCGGGCAACTCCTCGGGCCTGAACGACGGCTCTTCGGCCCTGGTCATCATGTCCGCGGACAAGGCCCGCGAGCTGGGTCTCAAGCCGCTCGCCCGCATCGTCGCCAGCGGCAAGGGTGCGTGCCACCCCTCGGTCATGGGTCTGAGCCCGGTTCCCGCGGTCAGGGATCTCCTCAAGAAAAACCCGCAGTTCACGCTGGAGAGCTTCGAGCTCCTCGAGGTCAACGAGGCCTTTGCCGGCCAGTATCTCGGCTGCGAGAAAGAGCTGGGCATCAACCGCGAGATCACCAATGTCAACGGCAGCGGCATCGGCCTGGGCCATCCTGTCGGGAGCACCGGCTCGCGCATCATCGTGACCCTGCTCCATGCCATGAAAAAACGCGGCAAAACCCTGGGCCTCGCCACCCTGTGCGGCGGGGGCGGCGTTTCCATGGCAACCGCCGTCGAGATGCTCTAAGAAGAAGACCTTTTCATCGTGTTCATGGTGCGGGGCCGTCCCGGTTAACCCGGGCAGCCCCGCTTTTACTCATCAATTTTTGCGGCCCTTGCAGCAGTGCGGGCCGGAGAGTGGACCGTCTCTTTTCCCGGTACGCATTCCAAAAGGGAGACGCGTCCTCCACAACATCATGCTGTTGTGGCTTCAATGATTCCTTTGCGTACAGCATCTAGCCCTACAGTAGTAATCGCAATATCCCATCAAGCAGCCTGCCGCCTAAGGCCGCCCGCGTGAGAACCGGTCGATCGAATTGCAGAGAGACGGTATACCATTGCAGTATTAGTTCACCAACCGAAGGCCCAGCCCGGACGGGGACGAAGGTCTGACATTCTGCAGGGCCAGGTCTCCCGGCGCCGGCATGCCGTCCCAGACGTCCAGGTCGTCTACCTGGCGCGAGAAGTTCCCCGGCTCCTCGCCGTCGATGGAAGGGACGATGATGGAATATACGCTGTTCGTCCAGACGCCGGTGCCGAAGACGTCGTCCACCTTGAGTGCGCCGTCATACCAGAACCGGCTGATGCCTTCTGCAAAATTGATATAAAACTCGTAGTGATGCCAGGAGCCGTCGGTCTGGCCCGGGCAATCGAGCCAGTTGCCACCGGTCAGCAGCGCTCCGTTCGCCATGGCCGAGTAATAAATGGTGTCACTGTCGGAGAGGGTGAAGTGAACATAGCTCTTGGTATTTTCCCAGTGGGGGTAAAATACCTTCAGATTTTCCATGGAATCGCTCCGGCTGAAGGTGGGATACCGCATCCAGAACGATACATAGAGCTCGTCGGTGGGCCAGGGGGCGAGCATGGTGTCGCCCATCCAGCACAAATGGGCCATGTTTGTAGTGCCGGAAGAAAAGGCATACCCTCCAGCATTCCTTCCCGCCGCGTCCACATTGTACTGGGGCGGACTCAAGACCTGCCAGTTCTTTCCATAGACGGTCAGCCTCTCGTCAAGGGTCTGGTCGTCGAAATCCTCAGACAGGATACACTGTGCGGAATAACCGTTCACCGGATACAATGCCAGCACGAGAATGGTTCCAATCAGCAGTTGTATTGCCTTTGACATGGTTGCTCCTCCATTTCTTTTCTTAAAAGGTTTTTTAAAAAGGCTGACAGACACAAGCCGTTGGAAGCGGCTCACTACCTCGTCAACCCGGTTCGCCTCGGTGTGCTTCGGTTAAGCTTGTCCGGACCTTTCGCACCTGCTTCCGCCCCGCGCTCCGTTCAGCCTCCGGACGGCCCGGACAGGCTCCCGCCTCTATTCAGGAGGCAGATCCTCCCTAACATCTTGCCAGCCGGCCCGCAAGGGTATTATTGGCGAGTAAATCCGGCGGAATAGCGGCTCTGAATCAGGTTTTTCAGCTTTTTCCGCAGACATGCGGATGCGCCGGAACGAGATGATAAATCGAAGGAGAGAAGGGGGATTGATGACATGCAGGGGCAGCGGGACAGCAGGCCGCCCTGCTCGTTCATGATATGGCCGGAGCCCGGTCCGGGCGGCTTCCGGTCAGACTTTGGGATCAGCTCTCGATGCCGCAGCGGGCCTGAAGACCCTGCCGGTAGTAGTGCTTGACCTCGCGCATCTCGGTGACGAGGTCCGCGGCCTTTATCAGGGCCGGCGTCGCCCCCCTGCCCGTAAGGATCAGCTCCATGCCCTGAGGCTTGCGGCCGATAAAGGCGAGGATCTCGTCCTCGGTGAGGAGGGAGAACTTCATGGCCGTGACGATCTCATCGGCGACGAGCACGTCGCAGGCCCGTGAATCCATGAGAGACTCGAGGCGGTCCAGCGCCTCGTGCGCCCGCTCTACCTCCCGGGGGTCCGGGGGATCCGTGAACCGGCAGAAGGTGGGATGCCCGTACTGCTCGATGGTTACCAGCCCCTGCAGCATGGGCACGGCATCGAGCTCGGAGTAGTGCCGGCCCTTCATGAACTGGACGATGCAGACCTTAAGCCCGCAGCCGGCCGCCCTGAGGGCAAGTCCCAGCGCCGCCGTGGTCTTGCCCTTGCCGTCACCGGTATAGATCTGCACATAGCCCTTGCCAATATCACTCATCGCAGCTCCACAGTTCACTCACGTCATTCACCTTCATCACAGCACCCGTCCTCCTCCGATTCAGTGAACGCCCGCCATCGGCAGCATCCCCGAATGGAGGCCGGATTCCGGCACCCCTTGTGGAGCAGGACCCACTCTCTGCAGTCTGCCATCCGCCCCGAGCATCAACAAAAAAGAACCTGCCCCCTTAGCCTGCCATCTCTCCGCCAATAAAGGAGCACCTGTTCCCCGTAACCCGCGATATCCCCACCAACAAAAGAGGACGTGAGAAGAGGGCATGAGAAGAGGACCTGTCCTCCGCAGCTTCAGCGAAGGAGGATCACATGTTCCGGCGATACTTCCCGCCCACCTCGTAGAGGGCCCGGGTGATCTGGCCGAGGCTGGCAACCTTTACGGTTTCCATGAGCTCGGCAAAGATGTTCCCGCCCTCAAGGGCCGATTTTTTGAGCCTTTCCAGGGCCGCAGGCGCATCTTTGGCATGAACCGCCTGAAATTTCTGCAGGTTCCTGAGCTGGCCCATCTTCTCTTCCGGGGCAGCCCGGGTGAGCGGAATACACCCGCCGGGGTGGTCCTCTCCTGTCGCGTCCGGATTCTCATACGTGTTGACCCCGATGATGGGGAGCCTGCCGGTATGCTTGAGCTCCTCGTAATACAGGGACTCGTCCTGTATCCTGGAGCGCTGGTACTGCATCTCCATGGCGCCCAGCACTCCCTTGCGGTCGCTGATGCGCTCGAACTCCTTCAAAACAGCCTCTTCCACGGCATCGGTGAGCCAGTCCATGAAGAACGACCCCTGGAGCTTGTTCTCGTTGGTGGAAGGCCCGAACTCCCGGTTGATGATGAGCTGGATGGCCATGGCCCTTCGGACCGACTCCTCGGTGGGCGTGGTGATGGCCTCGTCATAGGAATTGGTGTGCAGGGAGTTGCAGTTGTCTTCCAGGGCGGTCAGGGCCTGCAAGGTGGTGCGGATGTCGTTGAACTGGATCTCCATACTGTGCAGTGACCTGCCCGAGGTCTGGATATGATACTTGAGCCGCTGGGAGAGCTCGTTCGCGCCGTAGAGGTCGCGCATGGCGACGGCCCAGATCCTCCTGGCCACCCGCCCGATCACGCTGTACTCGGGGTCCATGCCGCTGCTGAAAAAGAAGGAGAAGTTGCCGGCGAAGTCGTCGATATTCATCCCGCGCGAGAGATAATATTCGACATAGGTAAATCCGTTGGCCAGGGTGAAGGCAAGCTGGCTGATGGGGTTGGCGCCGGCCTCGGCGATGTGGTAGCCGCTGATGCTCACCGAGTAGAAGTTGTTCACCTCGTGCTCGATAAAGTATTCCTGGATGTCGCCCATCATCTTCAGGGCGAACTCGGTGGAGAATATGCAGGTGTTCTGGCCCTGGTCCTCTTTCAGGATATCGGCCTGGACCGTGCCGCGCACGTTCCGGAGCACCCAGGAGCGGATCTCCTCGCGCTCTTTCCGGTTCGGGAGCCTGCCCTTTTCATCTTTGAACCTCTCCACCTGCTGGTCGATTGCGGTGTTGAAGAACATGGCGGTCATGATGGGCGCCGGGCCGTTGATGGTCATGGACACGCTCGTGCTCGGCGCGCAGAGGTCAAAGCCGGCGTAGAGCTTCTTCATGTCGTCCAGGGAGCAGATGCTCACCCCGCTCTCGCCGATCTTGCCGAAGATGTCCGGCTCTTCGTGGGGATCCTCACCGTAGAGGGTCACACTGTCGAACGCGGTGCTCAGGCGCTTGGCGTCGTCGTTCCTGCAGAGGTAGTGGAACCTCCGGTTGGTCCTCTCCGGAGACCCCTCGCCCGCAAACTGCCGCTTGGGCTCCTCCCACCGGCGCTTGAAGGGGAACACGCCTGCCGTGTACGGGAAGCGCCCCGGCACATTCTCCTTTTTCAGCCAGGCGTACAGGTCGCCCCGGTCGGTGAACGCGGGCAGGGAGATCCTGGGGATGGGCAGGCCCGAGAGGGAATCCTGGACGAGCGGCACCTCGATCTTCTTGTCGCGGACCGTGTAGGTATAGGTCTTCCCGAGGTACTGTTTCCGCTCCTTCTCCCATTTCTCCACCAGATCGAGCTCTCCGGCGGACACCTGGCCTTTCAGCTCCTGGAGCTTGCGCTTCAGAACCGGCTCGGCCTCGGTGCCGTCCGTGTCCTTGAGGAGCTCCCGTATGGAGAAGATCTTGCGGATGCGCTCGCTACGCGAACGGGTGTCCGCGTGATAGCTCCTCACGGCTCCTGCGATCTCCCGGAGATAGTGCTCCCTTCCCATGGGCACGATCCCCTGATAGAGACCGCCGGCATGGTTTTCTCCCTCGGGAGGAACCTCCCAGTCCACCAGGCCTTTCTCCACGAGCCTGCCCACCAGGCGGGAAAACACCCGGTTGATCCCGGGATCGTTGAAGTGGTTTGCCACGGTGCCGAAGATGGGGAGCTGCCCGGGTTCAACGCCGAAGAGGCCGTGATTACGCATGTACTGCTTCCTGACCTGCTTCAAGGCGTCTTCGGCCTTTTCGTTTTCGAACTTGTTGATGATCACCATGTCGGCGAAATCGAGCATGTCGATCTTTTCGAGCTGGGTGGGGGCACCGTAGTCCGAGGTCATGACATAGAGCGAGAGGTCGCTGATCGATGTCACCGCGGCATTGCCCTGCCCTATCCCGCTCGTCTCCACCACGACGAGATCGAAGCCTGCGGCGCTCAGAACGAGGATGGCGTCCTTCACGGCCTCGGACAGCTCGTCGCGCGAGCCGCGGGTCGCCATCGACCGCATGTACACCCGGCCTGCGTCGATGTGGTTCATCCTGATCCTGTCGCCCAGAAGCGCGCCCCCGCTCTTCGATCGCGAGGGGTCCACCGAGACGATGGCGATGGTGCGCTCAGGATAGAAGCTCAGGAACCGCCTCACCAGCTCGTCGGTGAGCGAGCTCTTCCCGGCGCCTCCGGTGCCGGTTATCCCGACCACCGGCACGCGTGAGCGCGAACGCCCGAGCGTCTCCCGGACGGTGTCAAAGCCGCAGTCAATGCCGCACAGGCTCCTCTCGGCGAGATTGATGATCCTGCCGATGAGGGCATGATCGCCCTTCTCTATCCCGGCGGCCCTGCCGTCGACGGGCGGAAACTCGACCTTTCCGGCCAGGGCGATCATGTGGTCGATCATGCCCTTGAGGCCCATGGCCTTTCCATCCTCGGGCGAGAAGATCTTGGTCACTCCGTAGTCCTGGAGCTCCCTGATCTCTTCGGGAACGATGACCCCGCCGCCCCCGCCGAAGACCTTTACGTATCCGCACCCAATTTTGCGCAGAAGATCGATGAGATATTTGAAAAACTCCAGGTGCCCGCCCTGGTAGGAGCTTACGGCCACGGCATGGGCGCCTTCCTGAATCGCGGCATTCACGATATCGTTCACGCTGCGGTTGTGCCCGAGGTGGATCACCTCTGCACCGCTGTCCTGCAGGATCCGCCGCATGATATTGATGGACGCGTCATGGCCGTCGAACAGTGACGTGGCCGTGACAAACCTGACCGGTTCTTTCGGACTGAGTCTCTTTTTCATGAATGCAAAACCTTCCTCTATCTCTACTCTATATGTAATATAGTCTTACATCATACAGAAAAGCCGGTAAAGTTAAATCCTCCTCCGCGTTCGCTTCCTATGCACGCGAAGGGTGGAGTCATATTCCCCGCAGCCAGCTGCGTAAAAAGGATCGAAGGGCTTGCCGTTGAAGGTCCATGCCATCGATCCAGAAACGCTATGGCTCCGTCGACCGGCCTTTCCAGGTCCCGATTATCGTTACGAAACTGTACGAGCCATACCACGGAGCCTGCTTCCATCGCAAGGGGCAGGAAAGGGGGAGCTAATCAGCGGTCATTATCGAGCTCGAGGATGCCCTCCCGGATATTCTCCCTGATAGCGCCGATCACCTCGATATGGTTCAGGGGCACACCGTCGAGCTCTCGCCGGATCTCGCGGGTGTCCAGGACATAGGTGTGACCGTTCTTGCGATGGGTATAGAGAAAATCGACGTCCGGGTTCCCGAGGATCAGCGCGCTCACGGCGCCGGGCACGTCCCCCAGCGGCTGCCGGTCGATATGGCTGTGCCGGAACCGGGCACTCACCCGGGTTCCCCTGCCTACCTGCGAATCGATCTCGAAACCTCCTCCGGTCGCCCGTGCCGCCTGGGCGAGCATGGGAAGGCCGAGACCGACCCTGCGCACCTTTTTCGTGGTGTAGAACGGGTCCATCACCCTTTTCACGGTATGCTCGTCCATGCCGCAGCCGTTGTCCCTGATCTCCAGGGCCAGGACATCCTCTTTCAGGTCTTCCAGGATGGTGATTTCCACGAGGCCGGCCTGCGCCCGGGTGGAGTTCTCCGCAATATCCAGGATATGCAGTGCGAGCTCGATCATGCGTCCTCCTCGATGTATCTCCCCCCCTGTTTCTTCAGGGCCATGGCCACCTCGGCGAAACAGGGCTTCTCGAGAACCATGCGCGTGCAGGCGGCTCCGATGTCGGGAATGAAGTGGGCGTCGGAGGAGGTCACGAAGGCATAGCCGGAGAGCTCGGGGAACTTTTGTCTCCCTCTCTGTATCCCCAGACGGGCGGATATCTCCAGGGCGTCGAAGGGGACGTGTGCAGGGATGAATCCGAGCTGCCCGATCACGCTGAAGCTCGGTCTGTCGATATGGGCCGCGATCGCCAGGCCGCCGTACTCGTGGATCCGGCTCACGAGGTCTTCCAGCGGAATCTCGGTTGCTCCGATGAGGAGCCGCTCGTTGAAGCCCTCCACCTCTTCCGTCTCGTTGACGATGGGCTGGAGGCCGAAGGCATCCTCGTCGTTGAGGCCCTGGAGGTTAGCGTATACAAAATCCTGGAGAAGGGAGAGCTGCGCCGGTTCAGCAAAGAGCGCTAGCACGTGCGCCTCTTCCCGGGTGCACACCTCCATTCCGGGGATCACGCACAGGGGTGTTCCGCGGGCCGCGCGGATGACGTAGGGAACGTTCTCGGACGAGTTGTGATCGCAGACGGCGATGATGTCGAGCCCCTGGGCAAGGGCCTCGTCGACAACGGCCCGGGGATGCATGTCGAGATCTCCGCACGGGGAAAGACAAGTATGAACGTGCAGGTTGCAGCGGAATATTTCCAGCACGGATTCACCCATGGAAAACCCTCTGGTGCGGCAGGGGCATGGTCAGCCTTCGGAGAGGAGCCGATAAATCCTGCCCACCACCTCGAACTTCGCCATGTCGGTCACCAGGATGGGGATTCCCTCTTTACCCGCCCGCTCGAGGGTGTCTTTGTCCGGGCTTGCCCCCTGCACGACGACGATGCCGGCAAGGTCTTTCAGTGAGGCCACGGCAACGATGTTTTGATGCACCTGCCGCGTCACCCAGATGTCGCCGGCGCTGCTGTTCGCCATGACGTCGCTGAGGAGATCCCCTGCATAGCCGCCCCTGACCTGGGTGTTTTTCAATTTTTCCCAACAGCACTTGCACTTCAGGCCGAGCGCCTCGACCAGTGTCTCCAGATTCATTCCCGTACTCCTTAACCGTTGAGCTTCACGATGCTCTTCAGGTGAGTGCCCTGACCGACTTCGGAGGTGAGCTCGAAGATATCCGAAAATTTTCTGATGTTGCACAGCCCCATGCCGGCGCCGAATCCCAGCTCCCGGATGGAGTCGTCCGCAGTCGAATAGCCTTCCTGGAGCGCAAGATCGATATCCGCGATCCCCGGGCCCATGTCGTTTGCCTCGATGATGACGGCGTCCGGCTCGATGAACAGCTGGATGGTCCCCTGCTGGGCATAGGAGATGATGTTGATCTCCGCTTCGAAGGTGATCACCGCGATCCTGCGGATGATGCTCTCCGGGATGCCCTTTCCCTGCAGACTCTTCTTGACCTCGCTGGATACGATCCCCGCATCTACGAAGTCTCTTCCCTGGATATGGTAGATGCCCTCCAGCGACTCGCTGAGGTCGTCACCGGACAATGGTTTTTTCCTCGGTTCCATCCGTCTTCCGGATACAGCCGGTCAATCCTTCCTGAAAGAGTCTGCCGCACGACTCGAACATGATGAACCTGGTCCACAGGATGGGAATACCCAGCTCTCTGGCTATTTCTATGAACTTATCGGTGAGAGACTTGCCCCGGCACACCAGGATTGCGGCGATGTCGAGCGCATATGCGGTTCTCACGGCCTGAGGGTTCGAAAGGCCGGTGATCAGCAGGCAGCCGGAACGGGCAAAGGACAGGACATCGCTCATCAGATCGGCCCCGAAGGCGGTCGTGATCTCGACATCCAGCTTATCTTCGCCCACGATAACGCGTGCATTCAACAAATCCCTGATTTCTGAGAGCTTCACCCGGTCTTTTCTCCAGTGGAGAGATGGTTATTTCGTACCATACCGGTCGATTCAATGTCAACAGAATCAGGAGTAGAAAGGACCGGGAGTGTCTCGAAAGACATGAATATCACGGGGAATATCGTCCGGGCGAAAAGGATGACACCTTAATGGGAATGAGGGCCGTGCCCGCTCGCGCGGGCGCGGCCCTCTATGATACACGAAATGTTCCGGCCTGATTACTTATCGGTCTTGCACAACTGGTTCGCATAGCACATGAAGTATGCGAGACCCACGAAGATGGCGCCGCCCACGATATTGCCCAGGGTCACCGGGATCATGTTGTCGATGAAGAAACCGCCCCAGGTGAGGTTTTCGATGCCGGGCAGTGCCGCGGAGAACTCGGCCATCTTGTCCGTACCCTTGAGCACGATGCCCATGGGAATGAAGTACATGTTCGCTACGCAGTGCTCGAATCCGGACGCGACGAATGCCATGATGGGGAAGAAGATACCGAAGATTTTGCCCACCACGTCCTGAGCCGCGAATGCCAGCCATACGGCGAGGCACACGAGCCAGTTACAGCCGATGCCGCGATAGAACGCCTCGGCAAAGGTGAGGTTTACCTTGCCGTTTGCAATCCCGATGGCGGTCTGTCCCACAGCGCCGCCCCCGGTCATCCACAGGGTTGACTTGTACATGATGTACACGAGCAGGAGAGAGCCGATGAGGTTGGCGATCCAGACCACCACCCAGTTGTACACGACTCCCTTCACGCCGAACTGACCCCGGGACAGTCCGATGGTCATGAGGTTGTTTCCGGTGAAGAGCTCTGCACCGCCTATGACGACCAACATGAGGCCTACGGAGAAGACCGCCCCTCCGAACAGCTTGGCCATCCCGAGACCGAGTGTAGCCTGAGTCCCGGTGAGCACCATGGTGCACAGCTCGGCTCCGAAGGCGATGTAGGCGCCTGCGAAGATGCCAAGGATGGTCATCTGAAGAAACGGAAGACTTGCCTTGTTCTTACCAGCGTTTGCAACAGCCTCCGCAACCTGCACTGGTGTGTTAAAACCCATACATACCTCCATCTTGTTTTGATTTATACTGATTATTGCTTCTTGCCCGGTCAGAGGATCTTCCCGGACAGTTCCGCTCTGATACTTTATCCCCCGTTTAGAGCACCATGTGCATGTATTTTGAAGCAGATACATGCACATGGTGCTTCTTGTCAAACACTTAAGCGACTTTTTTTATCTTTACCGCGCTGACCTTATACTCCGGGATATTGGCAACCGGGTCGAAGACCGCGTTGGTCAGACGGTTGACCGCCGCTTCGCTGTAGTGGAAGGGGATAAACACCACACCCTTGTCGCACCGCCCGTTCACTTCGGCAACGACCTCGATGGCCCCTCTCCGGGACGACACCTCGATCCTGTCGCCGTGTGCGATTCCGAGCTTTGCCGCGTCTTCGGGATGGATCTCCACGAAGGGCTGCGGGGTCCTGGAAACCAGACCCTTGGAGCGCCTGCTCATGGTCGCGGTGTGATACTGATACAGGATACGGCCCGTGCTGAGCAGGAGCGGGTACTCGCTGTCGGGCAGCTCCGCCGGGTCGATATGCTCGCATACCGAGAACAGACCCTTGCCCCGGGTGAACGCCGCAGCGTGAAGAATCGGGGTGCCTGGATGCTCGGTGTTCGGACACGGCCACTGGATACCCTCGCTCTCGATCCGGTCATAGGTGATGCCCGCGTAAGACACCGTGACCTTGCGCACCTCTTCGAAGACCTCCTGCGCCGAGGCATAATTCCAGCCGGCGCCGAGTTTATTCGCGAGCAGGGTGATCACCTCCCAGTCCGGCTTGGATTCGCCGGGGGCATTCACTGCCTTCCGGATGCGCTGGACCCTGCGCTCGGTGTTCGTGTAGGTGCCGTCCTTTTCCGCCCAGCCCGCCGTGGGAAGCACGACGTGGGCGAGGTTTCCGGTCTCGTTGAGGAAGATGTCCTGGACGATCAGAAGATCGAGGTTCGCCAGTGCCTTCTCCACATGCGCCAGATCGGGATCCGACATCATGGGGTTTTCGCCCATAACGTACAGGGCCTTGACGGTTCCATCCCCTGCCCCGTCAATGATCTTCGGGATCGTGAGCCCGGGTTTGTCCGGAAGGGACACGCCCCAAGCCTCTTCGAAAGGCTTTCTGTCCGCCGCCTCGGTCACCTTCTTATAGGCCGGAAGGTTGCCCGGCAGGCAGGCCATGTCACAGGCGCCCTGCACGTTGTTCTGCCCGCGAAGCGGGTTCACGCCCGTGCCCGGACGTCCGATCTGGCCGGTGAGCATGGACAGGTTGGCCAGTGACTTGACGTTGTCGGTCCCGTTGATATGCTGGGTGATGCCCATGGCATACACGATGGCCGACGCCCCTGATTTCGCATACAGCCGTGCGGCCTTCTTGAGGTCTTCGGCCGGGATGCCGGAAATCTTCTCGACGTATTCGGGTGTATACTTTGCAACCGTGTTTTTGAGCGCCTCGAAGTTCTCGGTACGCTCGGCGACGAACTTCTCGTTGAGCAGCCCCTCGCTGATGATCACGTTCATCAAGCCGTTGATCCAGGCCACATCGGACCCGGGTTTCTGCCGGAGCCAGATGGCGGCGAACTTGCCCAACTCGATGTTTCTCGGATCGGCAAGGATGAGCTTGGCGCCTCTCTGGGTTACCGCGCGCTTGATAAAGGTGGAGATCACCGGATGGTTCTCGGTGGTATTCGTACCGGTGATGAGGAAGCAGTCCGCCTGTCCCAGGTCGGTGATGGAATTCGTCATTGCGCCAGATCCAAATGCTGCGGCCAGACCGGCCACGGTGGAGCTGTGTCAAAGACGCGCGCAGTGATCGACATTGTTCGTACCGATCACCGCCCGTAGGAACTTCTGAAACAGGTAGTTCTCTTCGTTCGTGCACCGGGCCGACGAGAGACCTGCGATCGCGTCGGAGCCGTGCTCTTTCTTTATGGTATTGAGCTTTTCGGCCACGTACAGAATCGCCTCGTCCCAGGTGGCCTCCTTCAGCTCGCCGTCCACCCTGATCAGGGGAGTGGTGAGCCGATCCGCATGACCGACGAAGTCATGACCGAAGCGCCCCTTGATGCACAGGCTCCCGTAGTTCGGAGCGGGTGCACCCTCGCGGGGGGTGGTGATCTTGACGATGCGGTTGTCCTTGATGTTCACGTCGAGCTGGCAGCCCACACCGCAGTATGCGCAGGTGTTGCGCACCTTCTGCAGATCGTCGCCCCTGCCCTGGAAGCGCCCCTGTTTCTCGAAGAGCGCGCCCACGGGGCAGACCCGCACGCACTCGCCGCAGAACACGCAGTCGGAGTCTTCGTACTTCAGACCGAATGCGGGTCCCACCGCCGCGGTCGGGCCCCTGCCCGTGTAATCGAGCACCTGGTTCACCTGAACCTCGTTGCACGCCCGCACGCACAGGCCGCAGAGCACGCACTTGTTCATGTCGCGGACGATCATCTCGTTGGCCTGCTCGAGCTCCCGGTAGGCCGCGGGCTCTTCGAACCTGGGTGACTCTACCCCCAGTGAATAGGCGAGATCCTGCAGCACGCAGTCTCCGCTGCTTTCGCAGGTAATGCACTTATGATGACCCTGGGTCATGAGCAGCTCAACGGAGAGCTTCCGCGAGCTCAGTACTCTTGGTGTGTTGGTCTGCACGACCATGCCGTCTTCCGCCGGCATGGCACATGACGCCACAAGAGAGCGGGCTTTTTCGACTTCCACCACACACACCCTGCACGCCCCCACGGGTTTTATCTGCTCGTGGTGGCACAGGACGGGAATATAAATGCCGTTCGCCTTCGCAACCTGATAAACGGTCTGGCCGGCTGCGAATTCGCACTTCTTGCCGTCTATGGTTATAACCATTTGTTCCCCCTCGGTTTTATATTTGCTGTTCGCTGTCCTTGCGTGATCTTTTCAGCATGGGTCATCAGATCTCCGCATCGCACCTGAGGCATCTGCAGGCCTCCTTGAAGGCGATCTCCCTGGTGTAGCCGAGCTCCACTTCCTTGAAATTGGCCGCTCTGTCTACCGCCGCCAGCTCTGGCATCGCCGCCCTGGGCGTCTCAACCACTTCCTCGTCGACCTCGAAGGGGATGTCGATCTTCTCCTCTGCCGGTTCCTTGTAGGCAGGCTCGTTGTTCTTCACCCTGATCGAGGCATCCACGTCGGCTGCAACCTGATGGCCCATGGCGATGGCTTCAACCACCGTTGCCGGGCCCGTGGCCGCGTCGCCGATGATGAACACGCTCTCGGCGGTTGTCTTGTTTTTGCTCCGGGAGGGGATCTCTATGCCGCCCCACTTGTCTTTCTTGATGTCGGAGGCTTCGGGGATAAAGGTGGTGTCGGCAGACTGGGAAATGGCCGGGATGATGGTGTCGGCGCTCAGAGTGTACTCGCTGCCCTCGATGGGAAAGGGCTTGCGCCTGCCGGAGCGGTCGAACTCGCCGAGCTTCATTCTCTGGCACACCACGCCGCTGAGCTTGCCGCCTTTGCCGACCAGCTTCACCGGGGCGACCAGGTACTCGATCTTCACGCCCTCATGCTCGGCAGCCACGATCTCGTGCTCCCAGGCGGGCATGTCCTTGCGCTCTCTGCGATAGAGGATGGTGACGTCTTTCGCGCCGAGCCGAACCGCGGTTCTGGCCGCGTCGATGGCAGAGTTGCCGCCGCCCACGATCGCAACCTGTGAACCGATCTTCACATCCCTGCCGAGGTTGACCTCGCGCAGGAACTCGGTGGCGCCCCAGACTCCTTTGAGATCTTCGCCTTCCACGCCCAGCTTCCAGCTGTTGTGTGCACCGACCGCCAGCACGACGATATCATAGTCCTTCCGCAGCGCGTCAAAGGAGATGTCCTTGCCCACCCTGCAGTTGGTTTTGATCTCGACACCGAGCGCCTCGATGTCCTTCACCTCTTCGGCGATCACGTCTCTGGGGAGACGGTACTCGGGGATGGCGTAGCGCATCATGCCGCCTGCATAGGGAAGCTCTTCGAACACCGTGACCTTGTACCCGCGTTTCGCCAGATCCTGGGCAGCGGTCAGGCCTGCGGGGCCTGCACCGATGATTGCGACCTTTTCCTTGCGGGTGACGGGCACGGGCTCGGTAGCGGGCTTCTTGCCGTTGTCGGTGATGTAACGCTTGAGCCAGGCAATGGCCATGGGATCGTCAAGCTGACCCCTGCGGCACTTGGATGCGCAGAACTGCGGACACACACGGCCGCATACGCCGGGGAACGGGTTGGTCTTCTTCATGACCCGGTAGGCATCCTCGAGCCTGCCCGCTCTGATAAGCGCGATGTACGCGGGAACGTCCATCTCGATGGGGCATGCGTGCTGGCACGGGGACTTGAACAGCGCGGAGCACACCGCGGCCGGGCACTTCTTGTCGTAGATATGGGCCTCGTACTCGTCCCTGAAATAGCGGATGGTGGAGAGCACCGGGTTCGGGGCCGTCTGGCCCAGACCGCACAGGGCCGAGTCCTTGATGATGGAGGCCAGCTCTTCGAGCAGCTCGATGTCGCCGTCTCTGCCCTCGCCCTTGCAGATCCTCTGGAGGATCTGGAGCATGCGGTTGGTGCCCTCACGGCACGGGGTGCACTTGCCGCAGGATTCTTCCTGACAGAACTCCATGAAGAACCGGGCCGTGTCGACCATGCAGGTGTCCTCGTCCATGACGATCAGACCACCCGAGCCCATGATGGCCCCGAGCTTCACGATCTCTTCGTAATCGGTCAGGGTGTTCAGCGCCGCAGCAGGGATACAGCCGCCTGACGGTCCGCCGAGCTGGGCTGCCTTGTACTGCTTGCCGCCGGTGATCCCGCCGCCGATGTCGAAGATGATGTCGCCGATGGGGGTGCCCATGGGAACCTCGACCAGACCGACGTTGTTCACCGCACCGGTCAGGGCGAACACCTTGGTGCCCTTGGAGCGTTCGGTACCGATTGAGGAATACCAGCTCCCGCCCTTGTAGACGATCTGTGGAATGTTTGCATAGGTTTCCACGTTATTCAGCACGGAAGGTTTGTCCCAGAGGCCTTTGACGGCCGGGAACGGAGGCCTCGGCCTGGGCATGCCGCGCTTGCCTTCGATGGAGCCCATGAGTGCGGTCTCTTCGCCGCAGACGAACGCGCCTGCGCCCTGGTAGACCTCGATGTCCAGGCTGTAGCCGGAACCGAGGATATCTTGTCCCAGCAGACCATAGTCCTTGGCCTGCTCGATTGCGAGCAGGAGACGTTTGATGGCCAGGGGATACTCGGCCCTGCAGTAGATATAGCCCTTGGTGGCACCGATGGAGTATCCGCCGATGATCATGCCCTCGATGACTGCATGGGGATCGGCTTCCAGGATCGAACGGTCCATGAACGCCCCGGGGTCGCCCTCGTCGGCGTTACAGAGGATGTACTTCGTATCGCCCTGAGACTTCCTTGCAAAGGACCACTTCAGACCGGTGGGAAATCCGCCGCCGCCTCTTCCGCGGAGACCCGACTTCTTGACCTCCTCGATGACCTCGTCCGGGGTCATCTCGGTCAGGGCCTTTGCAGCGCCCATGTAGCCGTCCCGGGCGATGTACTCGTCGATCTTCTCGGCATCGATGAGTCCCCTGTTCTTCAGGGCGATGAGCATCTGCTTGCCGAAAAACGGGATGTCGAGCATATGGGGAATGGGCGCTTCCGTGACAGGCTCTTTGTACATGAGCCGCTGGACCGGCCTTCCCTTGACGATGTGCTCTTCGATGATCTCCTTGACATCGTCCGCCTTGACATACTGATAGAACGTGCCTTCGGGATAGATCACCATGATGGGCCCGGCCGCGCAGAATCCGTTGCACCCGGTTTCGACGACCGCCACCTCATTGGAGAGCTCTTTAGCCGCTATTTCTCTCACGACCGCCTGATGGACGCCCTCGCTGCCCGACGCCCTGCAGCCGGTTCCGCCGCATACGAGAATATGAGATCGAAAGACCTTCATTTACTTTCCCCCTTCCTGCTCTCTGCCTCTTGCCAGGACAAACTCCGTCTGGACTTTGCCGCCGAGGACATGCTGCTTGAATATCTGCCGGGCCTTGTTCTCTGTCAGGAACTCGTAGACGATGGGTTCCTTGCCCTGCTCCTCGACGGTTGCAAGAGGTTCGCGGCTGCAGATGCCGATGCAGCCGGAGGTGGTGATGAGCACGTCGTTGACGTTGGCTTCGCTGATTTCGTTCATGAATACGTCGAGGATCCCCTTTGCACCGGAGGCGATCCCGCAGGTTCCCATGTGGACGGTCAGCTTCACGCGCTTTTTCCCGGCGCGGAACTGATCTTCCTTCTCGACCTTTTCCTTGATCTTTTTCAGATCGCTGATGGTTAGCTTGGCCATGGTATCCTCCTACTGGTACTGTGCTATAATGCCCGGCAGCTTCGCAGGCTTCATCTGTCCGTGAGTGTCTTCATCGATAACCACAACCGGCGCGAGTCCGCAGGCACCCAGGCAGCGCACGGTCTCAAGCGAGAAGTTCCTGTCTTCGGTGCATTCGCCGGGTGCGATGCCCAGCTGGTGGACCAGTTCTTCGAGAATTCTCTGGCCGCCGCGCACGTAACAGGCTGTGCCCAGACACACTCTGATGACATGTTTTCCCCGGGGAACCATGGTGAAAAACGAGTAGAAGGTCACCACGCCGTACACGTTGGCTACGGGAAGATTGAGGCCCTTTGCCACGTGGTACTGCAGTGCCATGGGGAGAAATCCGCATACCTCCTGGACCTGCTCCAGAACCGGTATCAATGCCCCTGGTTTTGACTTGTATCTGCCAATGATTTCATCGACTTGCTCGAGCTGATCAGCGGTGAATTCCGCCAGCCCTGCTTCCATTTGGGTCCTATCCATACCTGCCACTTTCTCCTCCCTTTGTTCCGTTATATGCTTTGTACATACTACGTACGTACCCCGTGACGTCGACTATCGTGACATACCACGCATTTCTTCCTGTATCAAGCATAAACTGAATGGTGGCTCACTATTCAGATATCTATTTTCCCCTTATTTTTCAATGATTATGACCTTTCAGGAACTGCCGGTGGCTGACTTCGGAATGATTTTCCGTCGAATCTGTTTCAAATATGTTGAAAAAGAACGCTCGGAAAAGCTCCTCGGGGAACTTCCAGCAGGAAGAATCCTGGAATTGTTGTTCTCTGTCGGCTTGCCGTATAATACGTACTGTGACAGAAATCAAGCTATATCTGCTTTACAGAGCAGATGAAAATGGAGCTTGACACAACTTGCGTAACCTCAATAAGTTGTCCCGTCATGACGGGTATCGTACTGATTGGCGGCAGATCGAGACGGTTCGGCACGGACAAGGTGATGGCCCCGATGGGAGAGAAGATTCTCTTCGAGCGGGTCACCGACATCATTGCCCCGCTCTTCTCGGAAGTCGTGCTCGTCGGCCATGCACGTGAAGGTCTTGAAGACTTTCACATCGTGGAAGACCTCACCCCGGGCCAGGGGCCCCTGGGCGGCATCCGCACCGCGCTGAGCGTGTCGAATACCCCGCACTGCTTTGTTTTCGCCGCCGACATGCCCAACCTGAGCAAAGAATTCATCGAGTACATGATCTCGGTCACGGACGACCACGACGCGGTCGTTCCGGTCTGGTCGAAGGGCCGGGAGCCGCTTCATGCCATCTACCACCGCAGAATACTCCCCAAGGCAGAAGAGCTTCTCGACAAGCAGGTGTTCAGGATATTCAACCTCCTCTCCGCCATAGATACCCTGATTGTAGAGGAGGAGACCATTCGCAGGTTCACCGACCCGGCGATTACCTTCGCCAACATCAACACCATCGAAGACCTGGGCCTGGCGACCTGAAAAGAGGCCGGAAGAACCCTGCGGGTTTTTCGAAAGAAATTATTGTCCTCCCCGACCCGGTTGCCTTGGAAATCGATCCCGCACTGTGGTATAGATTCCCTGAAATGACAAACGAAACTCATCTTCTCAACAGCGTCACCGAGCTCATGGAAAAGGCCAGCACCATGCTGCCCGATGATGTGCACGCAGCCCTTTCACGGGCTCTCGAAAGGGAACCGGAGGGCTCCATTGCCCGCGACACCCTGGAAACGATCCTTAAGAGCGCACGGATCTCCCGCGAGCGCGGCCTCCCCCTCTGCCAGGACACCGGGGTGCCTCTGATCATTGTCAGGATCTTTCCCGGCCCTGCGATGTTCGCCGTGGAATCCGCCGTGCGGGAGGGCCTAAGGAGGCTCACGGAAAAGGGCGTCCTCAGGCAGAACTGCGTGGACCCTGTCACGGGCAGAAACACGGGCGACAATATCGGGGCGCACGTGCCGCAGATCCATTTCCTGCCCGCACGGGAGGCGACATCCATCGGCGTGATGTTCAAAGGAGGCGGGTCGGAGAACGTGAGCACCCAGTACGCCCTGCCCCACGCCGGCCTCGGCGCGGACAGGGATCTGAACGGGGTACGCAAGTGCGTGCTTGATGCCGTCTTCCAGGCACAGGGCAAGGGCTGCTCACCGGGAATCCTGGGCGTCTGCATCGGGGGCGACCGGGCGTCAGGCTACCTCATCGCCAAGGAGGCCCTGTTTCGCCGGCTCGATGAGGCAAACCCTTCCCCGGTCCTCGCAGAACTCGAGGAAGCCGTCGTAGAGCAGGCGAACTCCCTGGGCATCGGCCCCATGGGCCTCGGAGGCAGCACCACGCTCCTGGGCGCCCGGGTCGCTTCGGCAGGCCGGCATCCTGCCTGCTATTTCGTGACCGTGAGCTATTCCTGCTGGGCCACGAGGCGCGCCCGCATTGAGCTCGACGACGAGGGGAGGATCAGCCGATGGCTCTGACCCGGCTCACTTCGCCCTTTTCGCCCGACACGGCCCGGGCCTTGCACGCAGGCGATCAGGTGCTCCTGTCAGGCAGGATCGTCACGGCCAGGGACCAGGCGCACAAATACCTCGCTTCCGGCGGAAAACCGCCGGTCGATCTCGAAGGACTGGTCATCTACCACTGCGGCCCGGTTACAGTCCGTCAGGGCGATACATGGCGCGTGACCGCCGCCGGCCCCACCACGTCAATGAGAGAAGAGCCCTACGAGGCCCGCGTGATCCGCACGCACCACCCCGGCGCGATCATGGGCAAGGGAGGCATGGGAGAGGCCACACGCGCGGCCCTTCGGTCAGAGGGGTGCGTTTACCTCCATCTCACCGGCGGTGCCGCCGCATTCATCGCCGGGCGGATCGCGGCCGTGGAGGAGGTCCATCTCCTGGAGTTCGGCAGACCAGAGGCCATGTGGGTGCTCAAGGTCGAGGACCTTCCCGCCCTGGTCACCATGGATGCGCACGGCCGGTCTCTGCACAGTGATATCGAACATGCTTCGCAGGACATCCTGCAGCGATTATTGAACACCCCCTTTTCTTCATGATCGCGTTCTAAAAAGGGGGAACACACATAAGAAGGAGGAGGAAGATCGTATGAACACCGCTGAACTGTTTCAACTCAAGGGCAAGGTCGCCATCGTCACCGGAGGAGGAAGAGGCATCGGAAGATTCATCGCCGAGGGACTGGCAGAGGCGGGTGCCGACCTGGTTATCGCGTCGCGCAAGGTGCAGAAGTGCGAGCAGGCGTGCGAAGACCTGAAGGCGCTGGGCGTGAAAACTTTGGCAGTCAAGTGCGACATGGCCTCTGACGAGGATATCCAGGGGCTCGTGGATGCGACCATGAAGGAATTCGGCAGGATCGACATCCTCGTGAACAATGCCGGCATCACCTGGGGCGCCCCCACCCTGGAGTTTCCCCAGGACAAGTGGGACAAGATCTTTGCCGTCAACGTCAGGGGGGTGTGGATGCTCTCGCAGAAGGTGGCCAACATCATGAAGGACCAGGGAGGCGGAAAGGTTATCAACATCTCCTCCATCTTCGGGTCGCGGGGCTCCATCGAGGAGGGGCACCCGGCAGTGGCCTACAACCCGTCCAAGGCGGCCGTGGAAGTCCTCACCAAAAACCTCGCGGTAAAGCTCGCCCGGTACCAGATCCGCGTCAACTGCATCGCGCCGGGGTTCTTCCGCACCGACATGATGGAATACATCTTCAAGCCCGAGATGAAGGGAATCCTGGACATCATGATCGGCCAGATCCCCTTAAGGATGTATGGTGAGGCCGACCACATCAAGGGTCTGGCGGTATACCTGGCGTCTCCCGCTTCCGACTTCGTCACCGGGGCCGTGATCCCGCTGGACGGGGGCCTGAGCGCCATGTAGCGGTCTCCCGCCCTGCCCGTGTGCAAAAAATCCCGGTACGGACTTTTTCAAGTCTGTTCCGGGATTTTTTGCACGGGGCAAATCGGGTGGTTATTCCCCAGCCTCGCCCGTCCACCGCTGCAAGGTATCGACGATCTTGTTCGCCTGCTGGACGCTGGATATGTTGAACTTGGACTGCTGCCGGTATTCGTTGTTGATCTTGCGGTATCTCCGGATCGAGTAGCGCTCGGGCCCGAAGTCCTCGATCTTGGGGTCCCACTGCCGGTAGCGGAAGATGATCGTGGTCCATGCCCCTTTTGAAAGGATTTCCTTGTCCAGCTCCTCGACGACCACCCGGTCGTCTTCTTCATACTGTATCGTGATATCGTCTATCTGTGAGGCCATAGAACCCTCCCCTCCTTCCTTCGTCATGTTATCATGCAGTTCGATGGGGAAAAAGACAAGGGTTTTTCGCCGGAGGCGGGTTCTCCTCGAATCAATGGTATGGACTCCAGGCCAAGCCCTCCGACCCGGTTTTGCAGCAAGCAGTGATGAATTCTTGATTTTTTCCCCGGCATGATTTACCTAAGAGTTCTTTACTGTTGGCGTGTTTGAATACAAAGAGCACACCATGCAGCACAAGAGAACCGGAATCTTGAGAACACGAATCGGAGGATGGAATGAGACAGGTCGTCATAACTTCAGCGGTGAGGACGCCGCTGGGCGGTTTCAGCGGGAGACTTGCGGGTGTCGGGGCCACTACGCTCGGTGCAACGGTCATCGAAGAGGCGGTGCGCCGGTCACGGATCCGCAAGGAGGACGTGAATGAGGTCATCATGGGGATGGTGCTCCCCTGCGGCTATGGCCAGAACCCGGCGAAGCAGGCCGCCGTCAAGGCGGGAATGCCCTGGGAGGCCGAGTGCATCACGGTCAACAAGGTCTGCGGCTCGTCGCTGAAGGCGGTGATGCTCGCGGCCCAGGCGATCGCCGTGGGCGACGCGGACGTGGTCGTGGCCGGGGGCATGGAGAACATGAGCGCGGCCCCGTACTATTTAGAAAAGGGCCGGTTCGGCTACCGCATGGGCCCCGGCGTCATCCAGGACCACATGGTCCACGACGGCCTGTGGGATATCGTCAACGATTTCCACATGGGCATCTCCAATGAGCTGTGTTCCGAGAAATATCACATCTCCCGTGAAGACCAGGACCGCTATGCAGAGTCGAGCTACTCCCGGGCCGTGCGATCGATCCGTGAAGGAACCTTTGTCGACGAGATCGTTCCGGTGAGCATTCCCCGGAAGAAGGGAGATCCTGTGCTCTTCGACACCGACGAGTGCCCGAGGGAAACAGATTATGAGACGCTGGCCAAGATGCCCGCCGCCTTCCAGAAGGGCGGGCTCACCACCGCGGGCAACGCCTCGGTCATCTCCGACGGGGCCTCGGCAGTGGTGGTCATGGCCCGGGAAAAGGCAGAGGAGCTGGGCTGCACGATTCTGGCAACCGTGGGCGCCCAGGCGAGCGCGGGGCTGGACATGAAGTACGTCCTGGTGGCTCCCATCCTTGCCGTGCCCAAGTGTCTCAAGAAGGAAGGCATCGGCGTCGAGGACGTCGACCTCTTCGAGATCAACGAGGCCTTTGCCGGATCCACGCTCGCGGTCATGAGAGAGTTGAAACTCGATCCTGAAAAGGTGAACGTCAACGGCGGGAGCATCGCCCTGGGGCACCCCATCGGTGCCAGCGGCGCACGGGTGCTCACCACCCTGATCTACGAGATGATCAGGCGCGACATGAAGATCGGCTGCGCATCGCTGTGCTTGGGAGGCGGCGAGGCCGTGGCCCTGGTGGTGAGAAGAGACTGAAAATCCCTATGCCGTAACTACCTGCAAGAAAAGGAGGGAAACATGGAGATCAAAACCTTCGGCGTGGTGGGCGCCGGCCAGATGGGCGCGGGTATCGCCCAGGTCGCAGCCGTGAGCGGACTGAACGTCATCATGCACGATATCGACGAGCCGCTTGTCCAGAAAGGGTTCAAGAACATCACCAGGCTCCTGGAAAAATCCGTGGACAAGGGCAAGATGAGCCCGGGCGACAAGGACGCCGCGCTGGCGCGCATCAAGGCCACCACCCGGCTCCAGGATATGGAGGCTGCCGACTACGTGGTGGAGGCGGCCTCGGAGAGGCAGGACATCAAATTCGCGATATTCCGTGATCTTGACTCGTCCTGTCCCTCGCATACGATCCTGGCCTCCAACACCTCCTCAATCCCCATCGGGAGGATAGCGGCTCAGACAAAGCGTCAGGACAAGGTGGCGGGCATGCACTTCATGAACCCGGTGCCGGTCATGAAGCTGGTGGAGGTCATCAGGGGACTGGCGACCTCGGACGACACCTTCCGGTCAACCTGGGACCTGGCGCTGAAATTCGGCAAGACCCCTGCAGAGGCCAACGACTACCCCGGGTTCATCTCCAACCGCGTTCTGATGCCCATGATCAACGAGGCCGTCTACTGCCTGTACCATGGCGTGGGCACCCGGGAGGACATCGACACGGTCATGAAGCTCGGCATGAATCATCCCATGGGACCGCTGGCCCTGGCGGATCTCATCGGGCTCGATACCTGTCTTGCCATCATGGAGACTCTCTATCACGGCTTCAGCGACTCGAAATACCGCCCCTGCCCGCTGCTGCGCAGATATGTGGAGACCGGCTGGCTCGGCCGCAAGACCGGCAGGGGCTTTTACGAGTACTCATAAGGTGTACGAAGGGCAAGGCCGCCAAAACGACGGGGACTGAACCCGGGTCATCAAGCCCACGGAAAACGCTGGGGAAAACCCTCTGCGTGACGAAAGAAAGGCGGCCGGACATTCGATATGTCCGGCCGCCTCGTCCGGTCGTATACCCGGGGCCTTTCACCCAGGCACAGGCATTTTCTAGAACTCCTCGAAATCGTCGAACTCGCTTTCTCTCGTCCGCTTAACCGGCTTCGGCACCGCTGGGGCGGATTTCGGTTTCTGCTCTGCGCGCACGGTCCGCGATTGCCTTTCCGGAGCAGCTTGTCCGCCGGCCTCCCTGCTTACCTTGAACCGCTCCACGTGCCCGGCGAGCTCTCTAGACTCGATGCTCAGGCTGTCCGAGGTGCTTGCCAGCTCTTCGACGGTCGAGGCGTTCTGCTGGGTGGTGGTGTCGATCTGGCTGACGGCCCGGTTGAGCTCGTCGATGCCGCTTGCCTGTTCCTCGGACACCGTGGCGATCTCCTCCATGCTCTGGGAGAGATCTTCGATGTAGCCGATGATCTCTTCCAGGGACTGCTGGGATTTCCTGACCATCTCGTCGCCTGCGCCGATCTTGCTGACCGTGTCCTCGATGAGCACCTTGATCTGCCGTGCGGCATCCGCCGAGCGCTGGGCAAGTGCCCTGACCTCCTGGGCCACCACGGCGAACCCCTTGCCGTGCTCGCCTGCCCGTGCGGCTTCGACCGCCGCGTTCAGGGCCAGCAGGTTGGTCTGGAAGGCAACCTCGTTGACCGTGGTGATGATGTTTCCGATCTTCTTGGATGCCTCCGACATCTCGTTCATCCGGCTCACCAGCTCTTGTGACGCCTCGCCGGTGTTCTTGGCCATGTGAACCATGGACTTCACCCGCTCCCGGCCTTCGGAGGCATTCGCCGCATTCTGCTTGATGGACGAGGTCATCTGCTCGATGGTTGCAGCCACCTCCTCGACAGCAGCGGCCTGTTCCTGGGTGGCCTGGGAAAGCTCCTGCGATCCGGCCGCCACCTCCTGGGTGGCCGAATCCACCTGCAGGGCCACGTTTCTCAGCGAGCCGATCATGTTCTCCAGCTTATCGACGAAGATATTGAACTGCTCGGCCAGAAGACCGGTTTCGTCATTGCTCTGCACCTGGAGACGCGACGAGAGGTCTCCGTCGCCTTCGGATATGTCCTTGAGCTTGTCCACGGTCTTTTTGATGGGAATAATGATGCTTCTGAACAGGGTGACGCCTGCCAGGATGACGTTTGCCAGACCGACAATCGCCAGCAGCAGGAAAATCAGCCAGAACTGGTTGAAACGGTGCATGCGCTCGTGGAGACCGGAAACCATGCCGATGGCATAGGAATCGTTCACCGGGTGGAACGAGATCACCTGCTCGTGAACGTTCTCGTAGACGCTCATGGACCTGCCGGCCCGGATTCCGTCCCTGACGGTCCTGTCGATATCCTTCCATTTCTCATTGTAGATCTGCCTGTTCTGCGGGTTGTAGAGGATATTTCCGTTCCTGTCCGACAGGAACGCTCCGCCCATGCCTGAGCGGGACATGGTATCCACGAGATTTTCCAGAAAATCCTCATTTTTGAGGTCCTGCCGATTCTCATCCAAGGTGGCAATGAGAGTCCTCTGCAGCGCGAGGGTGTTCTGCTTCAGCTCTTCCTGGATCCGGTAGATACCCTCGTAGAAGGCCATCATGCCCACCCAGAAAGTGAATCCCAGGCAGAAGAGGATAAACACGACCATGAGCTTGCGCTGGAGACTGAACGTCACTCCCTGATACTCCACGCCCCGCCTCGCGCATTCCTCTTTCAGGAGTCCGATCATGGGGCTGGTTACCAGGCTGGTGGCGCCGAACACGAGGATATAGAATATCGAGCTCGATGCGATACCGGCCGGCCACAGTCCGTTCGCAGCGATGGGGCCGATATCGTACCGCAGATAGTTGAAATAGAGGATCAGATTGTTGAGATTGGTCATGGCTACGATGAGGATGCCGGAGTAGATCGGGAGAAGGGAATTTCTCCGGGTGATGCCCATGAGATCCGCATCACCGAGGCTTCCGTTCTCCATCTGCTCCAGGCCGTTACTCACGGGGACCACCAGGGCGAGAAGAACGCCCGCGCCGACGGCAAAGCAGACGGCCCAGGCAATGATGCCTTGGGCGCTGAACACCTTTATCTGCTCCGGTGAATTACTCATGAGATAAAAGACTGAGAGGATCCAGCCGAAATGAACGACCGCGAAAAGGCCGCTGTATATCAAAACAATTTTCTGCAGATATCCTTTCATACGCCGACTCGCTTTCCCTGATGATATGCAGATCTATTCGGCGCAGCAAAAAAATATATTGAATTTTATGTGCATCGGCTACGGAAATATCCAGTGCCGTTAGCTTTTTGTCCTATGTTCTTCTTCGGTTTTTGCCCTGTGTATCCTTCTCATTTTTCCGTATCCCGCTTCGTTTCTTCCTGTGCATACCGTTGCAATCCTCGTTACCGGTTCTCTCGCAGAGAAGAGAACACCTACTCTCATACTCCGGTAACCGGTGCCTTCAGGCCGGCTTTCCCTGCATGCACCGGAAGAGGGACAGGAAAATCTCACACGAGAGTCCCCTTTGAATCATGAATATCGAACACCGCAACAGCAAGCTCCGGGAGGAAGGAACCGTGATACGGCATCGGCGGGGATGTTCGGCGGGGTTCTATTCTTTCTCTCCGGCCCCGGGAAGCGATATGCCGAAAGGCAGCGTCCTTTTTCTGGGCGGCCTGAGCAGGGCCGGGGTATCCCGGTCTTCGGCCGTATTGTCCCCCACCTGACCGTAGCCGTTGTATCCCCACCCCCATAAGGTGCCGTTTTGTTTGACAGCCATACTGTGGTGGTCCCCTGCCGAGATAAACGACCAGTTGGTGTCGAACCCGATGCACGAGGGATACCTCCGGTCGTGAGTCATACCGATACCCAGCTGACCGAAGGCGTTCCATCCCCAGCTCCACAGGGTGCCGTCGGTCTTCAGTGCGAGGCTGTGATACTCACCGGCAGAAACCATCTTCCAGTCGCCGTCTTTCCCGACCCTTACCGGCGACACCTTATAAACCTTTGTCCCGTCGCCGAGCTGACCCCAGATGTTCGCCCCCCAGGCCCAGAGGCTGCCGTCGTCCCGGATGGCCAGCGTGTGCCATCTGCCGGCTGCAGCCGTGATCCAGACACCTCCCATTCCGATCCGTTTGGGAGACAGGCTGTCGGATTGCCCTCCGTCGCCGACCTGCCCCAGTTCGTTGGAGCCCCAGGCCCACAGGCTGCCGT
>JAHDKO010000029.1 GCA_018436855.1 Deltaproteobacteria bacterium
CTTTGCCCACATTTCGCCCGGTATCCGGGGTCGTCCATGAGGAGCTCGACCGCATCCGCCAGATGCGCAGGGGAGCCCGGCGGCACCAGCAGCCCGGTCTGGCCGTGGGTGATCACCTCGGGGATCCCGCCCACCTGCGATGCGACGACGGCCCGTGCCGCGGCCATGGCTTCCAGCAGGGAGAGGGGCAGCCCCTCCGACACAGAGGGGAGCACGAAGATGTCAAAGAGCCGGATGATCTCGTGAAAATCCGTCCTCGCGCCAGTGAACACGGCATGGCCGTTCAGGCCGTTGTCATGGGCCTTCTTCCGGAGCTGGCCCATCAACGGGCCGTCGCCCACGATCACCAGGACAAAGTCGTCCCGCTTCTTTTTGATGAGGCCGGCCGCATCCAGGAGATGGACCAGTCCCTTCTCGTATACCAGCCTGGCCCCGGTGCCGATCACGACCAGGTTTTCCGGGATGCCCAGCCGGGCCGAGAGAGAGTGCCTGTCAAAGGGCATGCTAAACAGGCTGTCATCGACGCCGTTGGAGATTATGTCGATCCTTTCCGGGGCTATGCCTTCCTGTGCGATGAGGTTTGCCCGCACCTCACCGCTCACGGCAATCACCTTGTATGCCGCTGAGGAAAGCCGCTTGTGCGGGATGGGGTATCTCCTCTTCGATGAGAGCAGGGGGTTGTGGTCCACGTGGAGCAGGCGGGAGCATCCGCCGAGCCGCGCGCCGAAAGACCCGTAGAACAGCGCGCCATAGTTGTGGGTCGTGACGATGTCGATCTCCCTCCTTCTGATATGCCGCGCTATCCTCAGAAAAATTCCGGGCCTGATGCCCGGCTTTTTGTGCAGGGATGTGAACGGTATGCCCCTTTTCTCCAGAATCACGGCAAAGGGGCCCGGCTTTTCCAGGGTGAGGAGGGAAGAATCGAACCTTTCCGGGTCGAGATGTGCGGCGATATTGACCGCGACCCGCTCTGCGCCCCCGATATCCAGGGAGTTGATGATCTGCATGACCCGGATCTTTTTCATACGAGCACATAATCCCGGTATTCGCCGGGGTCGCCGTTTTCACCTGCCTCCGCGGCCTTGACGATGTTGTACATCTCGCGTGCCGTGACAAAATGGAGAGAAAAGCCTGACCGCCGGGCATGCCCAACGAGATGCTGCAGAAAGAGCCTCATCTCCCCCTGAAAAAACATGTCGGCGTTCTTTTCGAGAGCACCGTGGCAGTGCACCTTGATGAAAATCCACTCCGGCCGGCCCGCAACCGAGATGTGCTGCCTTTTCCAGAGATCGAAGCGCCGGATGGTGGGGGGCCTGCCGCCTCCGATCTCTGCGTTTTCGATGCCCGGCAGAACACCTTTTTTGCGCGCCCTCCAGTCCAGGGCCAGAGGCCCCTGGATGAGGAGAAGGTCTCCGCGCGGGCCGGCGCCTGTGCAGACATCGATGCCGGTGTTGTGTGACCGGGGCCTGCGGGGGTTGTCCTTTGCATAGTAGATGCTGTTGATCTTGGCCGTCTGCGTGGCGCTCGGGGCGGACGGAAGGGTGAAGTCGGCATAGCACCCGGTTTCTTTCAGGACGATCAGCTCGTTGTTCACGCCGCAGTACCTGCCGTCGGGCCGTGAGTTGTCAAGGGCCCAGTTGCCGTGGATAAAGGCATATTTGATCTCTCCCGTGTTTTTATCGGCCGAGAGCAGGCCGTGGCCCTGTCTGAGGAGCCTCTTGAAATGGAGCATGTCGGCCCGGAATTCCTCGGATGCGGCATTGTCATGGTGCAGGTGGATCTCCACCTCTGAGAGTCCTGTCCTGCAGGTGTCTGCGAGCCTGCTCAGCAGGGTTCTGGAATATTGCTCCCTGGGATAGAAGAAGGTGTGCCGGTACGGCTTGCCGTCGCTTCCAACGATGCCCTCTGCCAGCACAGGCAGATTGCTTGTCCAGCGCTCCAGCCTCTTCTCCGCCTGCTCGGGCGAGGCTCCCCTGGTATAGGGCTCGAAGTGATCCGCCACGCAGAACATGACATGGAGCCTGCCCTGAACCGGTTTGCGCAGGCTTTTTTTCAGCTCGCCCATGAGATAGGGCACGATCCACCGGTGCATGTTTCGATGCCAGGCCATGCGCGGGTGCGTGTTATTTCTGTCCGGCTTAAGGCACGGGCCCCGGACAGGCGGAGAGAAAATCGACTTGTCAGAATATCTCATAGACTGCCACGAGCCAGTAGAAAAAGATGATCCCGGCCATGAGGACGCCGATGGTCCGCATGTCGCTTCGCCTGAACAGCAGCGGGACATGACCTTGCGCGCCGCCCGAGACGATGAACGACACCGCGCACAGCCCGAGGACGAAAAAGAGCAGATCGTTCAGAAGAACGATGAACAGCGTTGCCACGCAGACCCCGAAGAGGCTGCAGAGCAGCGCCCTGGCAAGATCAGGATCCTGCCCGGGGTTCTCATGCCGGAGGAAATAGAATTTGGATACCAGCATGCGGATGCTGTCTATGCCGCCTTCTTTGCTGCGGTTGAATATGACAAGGAAAAGCCCCTTGAAAGTAAACCAGAGAATGGCCATGAACCCGAAAAACCCTGTCAGCCCGGTCTCTGAGAAAATACTGACATAATTGCTGTGCGCGATGAGGCCCGACTCGGTGTGCTTCACAAACCTGCCCGGGCCCACGCCGAGCACGGGATTGTCCCTGAGCAGATCAATGCCCTGCTCCCACACCCATTCTCTCTGGTGGGCCGACGATTCGGAGAGCGTCAGCTGCGACATCCTCGACGGCAGGACCGCGCCCGCGAGAATGAATGCCGTGATCACGACAAAGGCCAGTCTTCTCCGGGAGAATCTCATGGCGATATACAAAAACATTGCCGCCATCAGGGCCAGCGTGTCGCCCCTGGAATCGACACAGTATATCCCCATGGCGCACAGCGGCAGGCTCACCCCTGCTACGATCCTCTGCCCCAGGGAGGACCTGCTGAAGAGAAACTCCAGGCAGGCAGGTATGGCGAGCAGAAAGATGACGCCGAACGAGTTGGAGCCGTCCCACTCACCGCACCATACCGCGCGGGGGGGATTATAGTGCGTCAGAGGCGCGATTCCGCCAAAGCCGGTGCCCGTTGTCAGCTGCAGGATCGCGTGAATCCCCAGCAGGCCAGCCAGGGCCATGAACATGGTCATGACACCCCTGAGCTTGCGCTCGCTGTCTACGAGAAAAACGATCATGTAAAACACCAGGATACGCTTCATGAAGGTGGCCGTGGGAGGATAAAAATTCTCCAGGCCAGCATTGTACACCGCGGAGAGGAATATGACCCCGAGGAAGAACGGCAGCAGGTAGAACTGGGGCAGTCTTTTCCTGAGCACCTCTCCGTTGAGCAGCAGGCCCAGGAAAAAACCCGGAAACACCGTCATCCAGGCCACCGGCCATCCCAGGAACATGGGGGAGAAGTCCTGGGGCCTTAAGATAAGCTGCAGCTCATAGAAATACATGAAGATCATGACTGGGGCTTTTCTAGTTCCTCAGTATCTTGCCGGTCCATGTCCTGGGCGCGAATATGTCCTTGATCAGGGTGAGGATGAGCAGGACGAACGGCCCCGGGTCTTTTGTGTCCATGATGTCGTAGGCCGTGTTCCTGAAGTCGAAGAAGCTGGGCTCGAGGTTGAGCCGGTTTGGGTTGAAGATGAAGTGGAGCAGGTCGCCCGGCAGGAGCCACCGGCACAGCACATGCTCGGGGTAGCTGTATTCCTCCCTGATCTCGTGCCTGCAGGCGAGCTGGTACAGCAGGTAGGGAAAGTCCACCCCGGCTGCTATGGGCAGCGCGATCGATCCCCAGAACTTGGGGTTGATCTCGATGAGCACGCATTTCCCGGTTCTCGGGTCTTCCTTGAACTCCAGCATGGCCACCCCGTGCCATTTGATGGCCGTGAGCATGCGCACCGCATGTTCGAGGAGGTCGGGCTTGTACACGCTCTCGCGCAGGGTGCTGGGACCGCCGTTGATGGGATATTCCCTGATCCTGCGGTGGACGAAGAGCCGCAGGATCCGTCCGTGATCGCACAGGGCCTCCACGCCGTAGGTGTCTCCCCCGGGCGGGATGAGCTCCTGAACCAGGGGAAAGGGGTAGCGCGCGTGGATCTTCCGATATTCGCCGAAGATATGCCTTCTGTCCGTTACATAGCACAAACCCCGCGACCCCGAGCTCTCCCTGGCCTTGATCACGGCCGGCACGGGCATGAGCCTGAGCGTCTCCACCAGGTCATCCTCGCGGGTGCACGCAACGGTGCGGGGAATCGGTATGCCCAGGTTCCGTGCGAGCTCCATGGTCCTGGCCTTGTTCCGCGCCAGCATGAAGGTCTCGTAATCCACCACGGGCACGGTCAGATACTGCTCGATCTCGGCCTTATACTTGGTGACCGGGGCCATGGTGCGCTCGTCTATGGGAAACACGATATCGAACCTGCCCGAGCGGCCCGAGTCGATGAGCCAGTCGACAAACCGCTCCTCCTTCTCCGGCGGCGGGTAGGTGAGCTTCTGCCGTGCATATTTCGAGTAAAAGCCCAGAGACATCGGCCCGTCTTCTGCGGCGACCACGTGCACCCCCTTCCTGCCCAGCGACCGGATGATGGGCACGGACTTTCGCTGTGAGGAATCGGTGACCAATACCCGCCTCGCGTGCAAGCCGGGGTGCCTGGCCGGCCTGACAATGACGGGCTGCGGAAAGAGATCGGGCATCCTCTCGCGCCCCGCGTCGGGGGCCGGAATGTCCGGGTATGGAGCCGGACTGACCTTGTTATTGAATATATCCGGAATATACATGATCTGGGTTCTCCCTGATTTTAGTGATCGCTCTCCCGTCATGGGGGTCAGGTCTCAGCACACAGTCCTGGGGTCAGGTCTCCACATATGACATTTTTGTGTCATATGTGGAGACCTGACCCCTGTCCTTGCCTGTCCTTGAGGGTCCCTCGCCTGCTCCGGCGCCGATCAAAGATGTCCGGCCGGGCGGCCCGGGGGGCTGAAGGCGCAAAACCTGATGATGCTGCGGACCCGGTGGTTCATCACCGCCCTTAAGAAAGACGAGGTCTTTTTCATGGAGAAGCGGGCCTTGGCGAGCGACCTGAGAAACTCTCGGGGCGAAGAGAAATCGTCCATCTCGATCAGCACGTTGCCCAGCTCGTGGGGCGCGTGCGCATCGCTCCCGGCCGAGATGACCACCCCGCCCCGCCTGATCCATTCGGCCAGCCATGCGTGATCCGCGCTCTCGCAGCGGGTGCGCGAGTTGAACACCTCCACGATGTCCACCTTGCTCAAGAGACCTTGAATGACGTCCACATCGAGCGGCTGGTTCCGGCAAAGCGACAGGGGGTGCGGGAGATATACCAGGCCTCCCTGCGACCCGATCTCCCCGATGGTGTCTTCCATGCCCTGCATGGGCCTGATCCGCTGTTTGAGAAAGAGCCCGATGATCTCGCCCTGCCCGGTGTCGATCTCCTCGCCCGGGATCACGGGAAATGGGGCGATTTTCTTAAGCTCCAGGGCGCCCTGGAGCTCGTTGTGGTCGGTCACGGCAAGGCAGGTGATACCCGCTGCTTTGCATCTCCGGATCACCCAGTCGAGCCGGTTGCACGAGTCGGGGGAATACACAGTGTGGCAGTGGAGATCGGCCTTCAGCACCGTCGTTTCTCCTCGACACGCTCCTGAACGACCTCGGCGAACCTGTCTGCAATCCGGGGCCAGATGTAGTGCCGCTGCAATACCTCGAACCCCTGCTGCGCGCGCCCGGCCGCCTCGCGGGGCTGCCGGACGATCTCGTCGATGCGGGCGGCCAGCTCGGACGCGCTGTCCGCCCAGTAGAGAAAGCCACCTCCGATTCTCTGCACCTCGGCAATGCGCGAAGAGATCACGGGCTTGTGAAACGCCAGGTACTCGAAGAGCTTGATGGGACACGCGCCATGGGTGAGCGGGCTTAAGCGGAAGGGGTTGAGACAGATGTCGAACGAGTCCACATATTTGAGGATCTCTTCATGATCGAGCCCCCCGGTCAGGATCAGGTTGCCGAGCCCGAGTCTCTGCTTCTCGCTCTGAAGCCTTCGGTACTGCCTGCCTCCGCCCGCCACCACAAAGGTGCAGTCGCGCCTGAGCCATGCCGCATCCAGGATCTGCTGAAAGTCGATGAAATATTCCAGGGACCCGACAAATCCCACCACCGGCCCCGGTCCGGCCGGTCTCAGGTGCTTGCCGCTGCCGGGCCGGATCGCGTCCATGTCGACGCCGTTGGGCAGATGGATGCTGTCCGGAAAGTACTTCTGCGCCAGGTGGTGCGATACGGAAAACACGCAGTCGCACCGGCTCAGGGTCTTCTTGAGCAGCCTCTCCGCGAGACGAATCACCGGGCGGGTTGAAAATTTCCCGAGCTCGTGGCGCAGCAGGTCGATATGGTCGTCACCCAGGTCGTAGACGCTCACCACGTCGTCCCGGCCTGCAAGCGGATACAGGGCCATGGAATAGAACAGCACCACATCGATATGATAGGCCCTGATCATCCGCCCGATCGCCGCATTGAGCTTCAGGCAGTAGGCCCCTTTTTTTACAACCTTTCCCAAGGGCAGGGCCGCGTTCCAGAACAGGGGCGGCATCTCTACATCAATGAGCCGGATAGTGTTCAGCGAGTCCTCCCGCGACTCCACAAAGCCCGAGTCCTCAGAGTCCATGACCGGAGGCTGCGCCAGGTAGACATGGTGACCGTTTTGCGCCAGACGGCTCAAGATCTGAACATAGCGCGAGCGGTTGATCGAGTTCCACCGGGAGAGGTAGGGAACCAGGATATTCATAGGGATTGCCTCACGTGTCCTTTCAAAGACAGAGATCGACCCCGGTCCTCCATAGGGGTCATGCCGGGCCGCCCGCTCAATGGGTCTTCTCCGCGTACCGGCCCTTCCCGGGAAGATGAACCGGCGAGCGCACCGAGAATTCTTTCGCACCGGCTTTTCCAGTTGTGGTCCCGCTCGACCCTGAGCCGGGCGCGGCGGCCCATCTCTCTTCTCGCAAAAGGGTCGTTGATCAGGCCCAGGAGCATAGACGCAAGCTCCTCGCGGCTGCCGGGAGTGAACAGGAGTCCCTCGCATCCATGGTCGACGGCGTCCCGCAGGGGGCCCAGATCAGGCGCGATCACGGGCCTTTCCATGGCCATGTACTCGAAGACCTTCATGGGAGATCCATAGTCGTTGGAATGCGGCATGACCGCGATATCCATGGAAGCGATGTACCCGGGAAGCCGTTCGTGGGGCACAAACCCGGCAAAAATGATTTCGAGATTCTCAGGATTCCTGCCCGCGCGCGCCTCGAGATCACGCCGGTTGCCCCCCTCGCCCACGAGCATGAGCCCCAGATTCACACGCACTGATTCCGCGGCTGCACGGCATGCATCCATGAGCAGGCCGACCCGGTGCCACGGGGCAAAACTGCCCACAAAACCGATCACCACGTCCGGCGGATGACGGAACAGCTCCCTCCCCTGCTCCCGGCCCACGCCCCGGCCGGGCCGGAAGTATGAGAGGTCGACGGCATTGGGCGAGACATGAATAGTGTTCTTTGCATAGCCCCGGACCTCGAGCTCGCAGGCGAGCGCGGTAGACACCGGTACAAGGATAGACGCGCTGCCGAACACAAACTTTTCGCAGTATGCGGTAAGCGGTTGCAGCAGCTTCGACCGGGTGCGCACCCCCAGATCGCTGGCCGCCGTGTAGTTGACCTCGAGTGCCAGGGGAACCTTCCATGCCCTTGAGGCCAGGGCCGAGGCCAGGCCGAGGAAGGCGTATCTCTCGTAGATCAGGTCGCAGCCGAACTCCTTTTTCGCCTTTGCCAGCATGAAAAGCGCGGACAGGTTGTGCGCGAGCTCCAGGCATTCGAAGACCGGCTGGGATACATTGCCTGCAATGGATCCGACCACCCCATTCTTCCGCTCGTGCACCGAGAGCCGCACCCCCGGAGGCGAGACGATCCGCACCTCATGCCCGCAGGCCTCCATGCCGCGCGCGACCCCCTGCACGTGGACCGCCTCCACGCCCTTTCCCTGTGTCCGGTGATGGATGAGTATCTTCATCTTCGAAATCCCTTGAGTCCTGAAAAATAACGACAAAGCTCCGCTCAGGAGGGTGAACCTCTTTTTTGAAGGAAATTCGGGGGTTTTTTCAGCCCGTCGCCAGCGGTACGGGACGTGCTCCCGGCCCTTTCACCATGCCCCGACAAGATCATCGCCACACCCGTTTCCCGGGGAAAGATCCATCCTTTTTGCCCGAATGGAGCCTCTTAAGCAGACAAAAAAACGCCTTTTGCCTGAGAAGGAAACCTGTGTGACGCGCCTTATTACACGAGCAGGATAGTGCGTGCCGGGTGGAAAGCATCCACGCCGATCATTGGCTGAAAATGAAACCTCCTCATATCAATCATGGCCGGTTTTTCAAGATATGCGGGCATGCCCTGTTCACAACGGGATCGTCCCACTCCTTATCCGGCTGCATGCCCGGCATGCCGGGGTATGGTCGCGACCTTGTTCCAGTCCATATAAAATCAATAATTATGACCCGGTGCTGAAAAAACAAGGGGCATGGCCGGCATCATTCAGGGGCATGCTGTGCATCCTGTTCACCAGGGCCGACCCGCTATGACACGTTTCGCCTGAGCGCCCCTGCGGTGACCATCCGCGCGGGGAGCTTGCCTATGAACTCCCTCTCCTGCGGGCTGAAAAAACCGATGCTGTAGAGGATCAGGGGATAGAGGAGCAGCACCGGTGTCTTCATGAGCATGGAGAGATACGGGCTCTGGTGAAACGGCCACGAGGTCGCGAGCGCAAGCGCGAGAAACACGGCCGCGATCTTCGTGCAGCGAGCCCATTCATATCTCATGGGATAGACGAGCTGAGAGCAGCGCCACCCCAGCAGAACCACGAGCGCGCGGGTGGCGCACACGGCCAGGGCAGCGCCCATGATCCCGAAGGCCGGCACCAGTGTCCACAAACAGGCGAGGTTGAAGAGCGCTGCCGCGGCAAACACATAGGAGAGCACCCGGGTGTTCTTTTTGAGATACACGCCGATCTGCACCATGTAGTAGAGCCCCGAGAAAAACACCGACACCAGGAGCACGGGAACCACCCGGTAGGCATCCCAGTAGCTCTCGTCGGCCATGACCACGATCACCTCCCGCGCCAGGGCGATCACGCCCAGGCACGCCCAGAGGAAAAAGAAGCAGAAGTAGGTGGTCACCCGCGAGTAGATCTCTTTGGCGTTGTCCCGGTTCATGATGGAAAACCGGAACGGGCCGTAGCCCCTGGTGAAGGGATGGAACACCAGAAAGTTGACCACGCTCGCAAACCGCATGCCCAGCGCATAGAGCCCGACCATGGCGAGCGAGGTGTAGGTCTTGAGGAAAAACCGGTCAGCCATGCCCATGACGGTGCCGCACATGCTCACGAAGATGAGCGGGAGGGTGTAGCGCACCAGCCCGAAGAACAGGGACACGTCGACTTCGAACCGGCACCGTGAGAAGGTGAATACGGCGAGCGCGGCAAAGGCGGCGCCGGTGCCCGCGAGGTTGCCCGCGAGCACGCCGAACTCCTCCCACTGAAGCGACACCACAAAGAAGATGCACAGCCCGAGCTTGACGATGAGCTCGCACAGCATGACCGCCACAAAGAGGCCTGCGCGCTCCAGTGCCCTGACAAAGGCAAAGAGGATCTCGTTCGAAAGGCTCAGGAGCAGCCAGGCGAACAGCACCACGAAGTGCCGGGTGTAGTGTGTTCCGCTAAAGAGCAGAAGGGAGAACCGCTCAGAAAACAGGGCGCAGACGCCCAAGACCGTTGCGCTGAATGCAACATACAGGATGAACGAGCTGCTGATCACCCGGTAGCGCTCGGGCTCGGTGTCGTAATCGAAGTAGAACCTCAAGGTGGCGTGGGAGAGCTGGGTTCCCAGAAAGATGGAGATCACGGCGCTGGTCATGTAAAAGAGCTCCAGCGTGCCGAACTGGGCCGGGGTGAGATAGCTGGTATATACCGGCAGCAGCAGAAACGCGCTCAGCCGGCCCAGCATGCTCCCCACACCGTAGACGACGGTCTGCTTGCCCAGGCTTTTCAGCTCTTTTTTCATCCCTGCGGTACAAAGTGGGGTCAGGTCTCAACATATGACATTCCCGGTGTCATATGTTGCAACCTTGCCCCGATCTGACCTATAATGTCATATGTTGAGACCTGACCCCGCCCTTAGGCGAACAGGGCCGGAAACAGGAGCTTTGCCCTGAAACGGTCGAAGGAGACGTATCGTTCGATCTTCAGGCGCTTGAGCTGGTAGCGCTCCTTTGCGAGAGACCTGACCGGCCCCGAGGTATAGCCGACCCCGAAGCGGTAGCCTGCGAGCTGCACCAGCCTGATCACCAGCGGGTTCACGGCAAAGTCATAGGACGCTATGGGGTATGATATCGCGCGGACCGGCCGAGAGACCTGCTCTTCGATGATTCTCCTCGATGCCTCCAGTTCCCGTGCCACCTCTGCGGGCGATCCGTTGCCCAGGATCAGATGGCTCCGGGTGTGGGAGCCCATCTCCATGCCGCGTTTTGCCATTTCCTTGACCTGATCCCAGGTGAGCGGCCTCACCAGGGCGGCTTCGCCCGCCGGCAGAGGGGGCATGCCTTCCTCGACCTGCCTGAGCAGGCGCAGCCGGTCGCGGTCTGGCAGCCGGACGATCACGTGATAGAGGTTTTCCTGGGGCAGCATACCCTTGCGGTCGCGCCATTTGCCGGCAATGTCCTCGCAGGGGCCCAGATCCAGCCGCGAGGTGTCGACCAGCCCCTTTTTGACCAGGTAGGCGAGCCTCTCGAACCAGAAGGGCGTGTCTGTCCCGATATAGCCGGTGGAGAGAAAGAACACCGCCTTGAGCCCGTAGCGCTCGAGAATGGGAAAGGCCTGCTCGTAGTTGTCGGCATACCCGTCGTCAAAGGTGATGACCAGGGCGTTGTCCGGGATTCTCTCGTTGTTTCGCTCATACTCCTCCAGATCTGCAAAGGTCACCACGCGGTAGCGGGAGCAGACGTGCTCCATCTGGCGCTCGAAATCCCTGACAGAGGAGCTGATCAGCTCGCAGTCGAAGGGGTAGGCCCGCTCCTCGACGTCGAGCACCCGGTGATACGCGAGGATGCGCACCCACCGGCTGTTCGAGATCCCCGCCATGACCGGATACATCACGGGCCGGCACATCAGCGACGAGAGCAGGGCCCTCTTGTTCACGCAAACCGCCTCATCTTCTCCGAGATGACCGCAAGCGGAACCCTGACGTTCTCCCGATAGGCTTTTGGATCATACGCGGGCAGCGCCGTTCCCATGATCCGGGTGACATAGTGCAGCCAGAACAGGATTCCGGATATCTTCTCCCACATCGGTGAGATGCCGAGAGACGATGAATAATCCTCCAGCCAGTTCTGCAGCACGGGTCCGGGGTCCGGGCGCAGCAACCGGTTGAGGACGAAGTCCATGATTCCCCGGCCGTTGGAGAACGGGCTGTGGTGGAACGAATAGGCATAGAAATACAGCAGGTCCAGATAGGGCGGCCCAAAGGCCGAGGAGAGGTCCCAGTCGACGATTCCCTCGAGCCGGTGGCTGCCGAAGAGCATGTTTTCCAGCTTGAAATCGCCGTGAATCTGGGGCAGCCGGTCTTGAGCGTCGAGCAGGATGTCTTTGAGCATGCGGTCGAGCTCCTGGATTCTCCTTATGTCTTCTCTGTGGCGCGCGTATCTCTTCAGCATGGAGATCCCCTCGCCCGCCAGGCTCCTGTACACCTGTCCGTCGATATGCATGTCTCTGCCGGCGTCGAGATGGAGCCAGAGCAGTGCCGGACGGACCATCTCAAAGACCCGGGCGTGGTTCTCAGAGACGAGCATGCGCTTTTCTCCGTCGAGAAAGGTCTCCACATAATACTTCTGCCCCTGGTAGGTGCCGCGGCACACAGGCCGGGGAACGAGCCTCGAGAGCTCACCGCACGATTCGAGCCTCTGGAGCGCCGTGTAATTGTTCTCGGCCCGATTGTCGGTGATCTCCCCCTTTCCCAGGGGCATTCTGCAGACTGCGGAACGGCCTGTTGCCTGCACTAACTCCAGGAGAACCGTGTTGGGCTTGCCCGCGAGGCATCTCCTCACGGCCGGCCGGCCGCATCCATGGGCCTGGAGATGGGACAGAAAGCCATGGAGCCAGGTCGGGCGCTTCTCTCCTCTCTGCAGGACCAGGGCCTGCGACTGAGAGAAGAATACGCGGCTCCTCAGGGCCCTGGCGATGCCGCCGGGACGGAGATTCAAGCCCTCAGCCGGGAATCGATCGGAGCCCGGCCAAGCCCTGAAGCCTTTCATGCCGACCTCGGCCATGTTCTCAGGAAATCCCCTGAGCCGGTGCGTCCCTGCGTATTCAAGCCCGTGCGGAGCGCCGGTTTTTTTCAGATCCGCGGCGGTCATGCCCACCCGGCTGCAATAGTGCGGAAAACATCCGGAGAGAATCTTCCCGTGCCGGTTCGGAAACACGAAGACATTCGCCCAGGTCCCGGTGCTGAACCTGCTCACGCAGTCGAGGATCCGGGCAAGTCCGTTCTCCACGCCCTGCCCGCCCAAGGCGGAGACGAGATCGCGGGTGATGACCATCAGACTGATGCCGATGCAGCAGCCGAGCCTTGCCAGCTCTCCTGCATCGGCGAGGTCGCAGACATGCACGTTGGAAGCGCCCGCCTCCTGAGCCCTTTTTCTCAGCAGGTCCGCGGATCTCTCGTACCACGAGTAGACGATGACCCGTGAATAGCTCTTTGCAAGATCGATGGGAATCGCCCCGAGCGAGGCATCTGCGATGAACAGGTCGGTCGCGAAATCCCCGGGCAGCAGAAGCTTCCACACGCCCTGCCTGGGGGTGAACCAGGCAGGGGCGAATCCGCCCGGAGCGTATGCCGTGTCATGCTGTTGCGTGCGGTAATGATCCCGGAGCCCCTCGCGCCAGCCGCGGCGCATGATGTGGGGATAGATAGCCGCGATGAACTCCTGTGCCTCGGACATATTCCTCTCCTTTCCTGTCCCGGGGGTCCCGGCTTGCGGGATATTGCCGGTATTCCAATGAAAAAAAAGACATGGATCAGCCGCGTGCAGGGGGATTGTCAGTCAGGGGGCCTGCCGCCTTACCGGCAAAAACCGCCTGCGCGCGCCTCTTCGCGATCCTGCGGCCGATCTTTCGCTTCAGATACCACAAGCCCGGCCCCGGATCGCGCAGGTTGAAGGGCTCGATGATGGGGATGGTCGACATCACGGAGAGCACGTCTCTGAGCGAGTAGTCGCCTTGCTTCCATTTCCGCTTCAGGTTGCCCAGGTCACGCTCGAGATCGATCCAGTATTTTTTGGCGTCCCGGGGCGCCTGCCGGTCCCCGCCGGATTCCGTTCCCGCGAGGTCCCGGTATGCATGGTATGCCGCGTTCACGCCCATGCGTGTGGCGAGCATGATCTGTGACCAGCACCGGGGGTTGAGCTCAATGATCCGGTAGGTTCCATCGCGCTCGTCTCTTCTGAACTCGATCTCGAATATGCCCCGGTAGTCCAGGTCTTTCAGGAGCCTGCGGCCCAGTGCGAGCAGCAGGGGAACATGGGCGCCGGAAACAAAGGTCCCTGCGCCGAAATGGCTCTGCCTGAGCTTGTTGGTCATGACACAGCCCATGATCTCGCCTCCCCGCCCGCAGTATCCTGCCAGGGAGTACTGGTCTTGGTCCCTGCCCGGCACGATCTCCTGGATCACATATCTCATGCCCCTCTCCGACAGGTCGCGGCTGCAGCTTAGCAGCTCTTCGCGGCTGCCCGCGACAAAGAGCTTTCTGCCCTCGGCCTGTTCGAGCAGAAAGGTCAGGGACGGCTTGACGATGCAGGGGAAGGAAATGCCTCCGATGTCCATGTCGCCGGGCAACGTGCCGGCCGAGGGGAAAACAGTACTCGGGCACGGGAATCCGCGGTCGGTGAGCCGCCGGTAAAAGGCGGCCTTGTCGAGGGTGAGCGTCAGGGCCTCGCGCGATGGGGAGACAATGTCAGCCAGCTCCTCGATCTCGTCGAACCGGCCGATGAGATAGCTCAGGACCGCGTCAGTGGTGGGAAAGATGATCGGAGGCCTGCCGGAATAGCGCCGGGCCAGAGAGCTCAGGGACCGCAGGATCTCGCACAGCCTGTCCGGGGCCGTGGATATGTCGGCCACCGTGATCCTGCTGCAGTAACGCGAAAAGTCGCGCGCGCTCACCGGCCCGTCGTCGATCACGATGCTTCGGACACCCTTTTCGCCGAGGCTCCGGATCAGGCCCAGGCCGTGGCCGCCCAGCACGACGGGAACGGATGCCTGCCGGGCGCAGAGCCCGGCGACCAGGCCATCCAGGCGATCGATGGCGCAGGTCACATGACCGGCCCCAAACCCGGCTCCGGCGTATACAGCCGGGAATGTGTCTCGACCTTCCAGGCCCCTTGAAGCGGATGCGAAAGAGGATCCAGGCATCTGTGCCGTCATTGAACCGGTTCTTCCCTGACCAGCCTTTTGTGGAAGAACTCCTGCCACCGGTGCAAGGGGCTGGAGCAGAGCCTCACCCGTACACCCGCGCTTTGCCTGATCAAGGGCAGGAAGAAGTAACATCCCATCACGAAGCCGTAGAGCACGATCCCGAACGTCTGAAAGTGGTGCTTTGCAAGCGCGCGCTTCGACGGGAAATTCCGGTGGCGGACGAATCCGTACACCCGGGTGTAGCCGAGCTTTGCCAGCTCGCGGAACGACTCGTTCATCAACAGGGGAAACACGTTTCTGCCGCGATGCTCGGGCGCTACAAAGCCGTTGTAGATCATGACGCTCCTGTCTTCCATAGCGAACTCACAGTGCAGGTCGGGCGAGAAGATCGAGCAGGGGGCGAACCAGACAAACCCCGCCAGGTCCTCGCGGCACCACACGCAGAAGCACGGGTGACCCGAGGCGAGCCGGGTGCCGACCTCCTCACGGGTGAAGACGTTCGACCACCGGATGCACCGGCTGTCGTGGAACTCCATGAGTTCTGGAATCTCCGCCTCATCGAGCGTGCGCACCTCGTACCCGTCGATCCCCGGCATCCCGGGAGAGGAGGCGATTCCGGATTTCCTGATGACATCGACCGCCTGCAGACTGAATGCATGCTTCACATACCATCGATAGTTCACGCTCATGCAACAAGACCTCTTTTCCGGGCAAATGTCCGCCAGCGGTGCCATGGGCTGACCTCGAGCCGCAGGCGTATGCCCTGCTCTTTGTTCAGAAAGGGAAGAAAATAGTAATAGCCCAGCACATACCCGTAGATGATGCTTCCGAAGGTGACGAACCCATAATGCCCCATGGCCTTCTTCGAGGTCCGGTTCGTGACCCGGGGATAGCCGTACACGGTTTTGTAGCCCGTCTCGGCCAGCCTCCGGAAGGATATCTCCATCATCTTAGGGCCCACCTTCATCCCGCGGTACGCGGGGTCGACAAAGCCGTTGTGGATGACCACGCTCGTGCTGTCGAGCTCGAAGGTGCAGCGCAGATCGGGCGAGTAGATGCTGCGGGGTGCGAACCAGACAAAGCCGGCCATGCGCCCCCCGACCCGGGCACAGGAGCATATCTGCCCCGACGCGAGCCTCTCTTCGGCCTCTTGGGCGGTAAAGGCATGGTTCCATGCAATGCACTTTTTGTCGTGAAGATCCATGAGGGAGGGGATGTCACCTTTGCTCAGGAGGGAAACCTCGATATCACCTGTCGATGTGATCTGCGGGCATATCCTCAAGTCGGGGAACTTGATCATATTCACCATGGAAAGGGAGAAAACATGCTTCCGGTACCAGCTGAGATTGATGTTCATCACGAGCACCTCCTTTTCTCTGTGGAAGATCACGTCGAAGAGTAAAACGATTCGGCCGGGAACATGGCTCTGATGATCTCCCGGGCCACCGGGCGCACCTTGTGCCGGTTCTGCACCTCGTAGTGCACCAGGATGCCGGGCGAGGTGTTCACCTCGTTGATCACATAGGTCCCGGGAAGGGCGGTGCGGATATCCCGGGCGATGAGGTCGATGCCTGCCAGCTTGATGCCGAGAAGGTCAACCACCTTTTTCCCCAGCGCGATGAAGTCGGGCGACACCTCGTCGGTCACATCGTGATATGATCCGCCATAGAGCCAGTGGCAGATATCCTGAACGCTGACCTCCTCACCCTTGAGCGGGACCGAGTCCAGGGTGAGACCCTGCCTTTTCAACAGGCCGGCCAGTCCTTTGGTGACCGGGATCTTATAGAGGATGGGCCTGGTATTCGGGTCGTATTCCACCAGGCGCCCGTTTTCCATCCGGCCCGCATTGGCCAGGTCAATCAGGGCGCGCACGGTATGGGCCCCGTCGCCGATCACCCGGGCCGGGTCGCGTGAGCTTGCAGCCAGAAACGATCCCCGGCAGAAGAGCAACCGGTAGTTCGTGCCCTCGCAGAACTTTTCCACCAGGATCTCCCGGCCGAACATGCCGGCATGGTTGACCGCGCGCCACAGGGCAAAGGGCGTGGCCGGGTCGATGCACACGCCCCTGCTGTCGCCGGTGTTCTTTGCGGGCTTGATCACGACCGGAGCGCCGCACTTCCGCTGAAACTCCGCCGCCCCCCGGTAGTCGCCGCTCCTGAGGACCGCGTGATCAGGCACCGGGATGCCCTGCCTCCTGAGCAGGGAGTTGCAGAATATCTTGTCTCCCGCTATCATGAGCGAGGCCTCGCCGTCGAGGTCGGTGAAGGCATGGAAGATATTCTGCACCGAACCGTTCTTTCTGAGCTGGAGTATGTTGTTGTCGAGAATGCAGGTCTGAATGCCCAGGCCGGGGGCCTCGTGCAGGTAGTACGAGTATTCGAGCCCGGTCGTGCCGGGCTTGTTCCCGGACCGGACGACCGCGCTCAGCCTGTTCTTGAGCCTCCGGCCGTTCCGGAACAGCACGGGGCCCATTGAATCGAAGATGCGTGCCATTATCTTTTGAATCCTCCTTCGCCTACGCTTCCTAAAGGTCGGATGCGGGGCACATTCCCCGCTGCATGCAACAGGACCGGGTCCGGGTCTTGCCATGGGGTCCATACCGATGATCCGCCTTTCTTGAGAAAAAGACCGCAGCGGGTGCCCCGCGTATCCGGCCTATTCGTGAAACAACACCCCGTACTGGGCGAAGAGTCCCCGGTTTTTCGGCGTGAGCAGGCCCCCGTTCGCCGCCTGGAGGCCGGCGGTGCCCCACTCCTGGTTTGCCTCGATGATAACGGGTCCTTCAAGAGTGAACGCGATGTCCCAGCCGATGGACTTGATGTAGTGAAACACCTGCTGGGCCTGCACCACGATCTTTGTCAGCTCGTCCCAGTGCGGCAGCTGAAACCCGGAAAACTCCGTGCCGGTCACGGGATGCCTGGTCAGCATCCTGCCCCGGGGGGTCGTGATCAGGCCCTCGCGCTTCAGCCTCCCGGTTTCCACGTCGATGCCCACTACCACGCCGCCGGCAGAGAAGTTGTCGATGGGGCTTGTCGACGAGCTCGTGCGCAGCATGGCCGCGACGATCTCCACCCGGTTGTCCCGGGTGAGAAAGGTGACGATTCTCACCGAGTTGACCGAATGCGGGTTGATCCACCCAAGATCCGGGTGCTGGCGGATGACCTCCTGGATGAGGTAGTCGCTGTTTTCGTCATCCACATCGTCGTGCGCGACAATCCGTTCAAGGGCGTCCACGTCCTGTAAGGATATGAAGTGGATGCCCTTTCCCATCAGGCCCAGCACCGGCTTTATGACCACCCTTTCCAGGCCGTTCTCCTGCATCAGCTCCTTGAGAAACACCCTGGCCTCGGGCAGGGCGTCGCGTTTCACCAGGCCGTAGCACCGCGGGCAGGGCAGCCCGTGGTGCTCGCACAGGCAGGAGAACAGATATTTGTCGTGCACCAGAATGTGGTGGGTCTTCTTCCACAGAGTATTCCTCAGCTTCGGACGTAAAAGGGGGGCGTGGGGATCGTCCATATACTCCTTGAACCTCCTTCTCTCCATGGTATCGAACCTGAACAGGTGATAATGCGAAGGCAGGATCCCCAGCACGAAGAACAGGTAGAGATAGTCTATGACCCGGGTGAGGGCCGGCTTGGCATGGTTGCCGTCTCCACCCATGCCCGGGTCGCCAAACCCCCTGAACAGGTCATTGATCCTGCCGTAGTGGGCCGCATATTGCCTGATCACGTTTATGGCTTCGACAATACGCATATTCTTCAATTCTCATTCGCGCTCGCTTCTGAAGGACAAGGAGGCCAGGCCTGATTCCCGTTGAAACTTGCTGCTTCGAAAGGGTCCAGGGCTTGCCTGAAAAAAGTCCATACGATTGATTCAGCGGCACCACCGCCTTGTTGCGGCGGTGCCGCTGAATAAATGTGCATGATCAGCGCATGGACGGCGGTCTCTGATTGAAGTCGTAATACTCGTATGCCGGCTCGATGGCGTTGAGCAGCGCCAGAATCTGGTCGTCGGTGTAGCCCAGGAGATAGCGCCTCAGATATTCCGGCGCGAGGATCTCGTTGGTGTCTCTGCTCGCGAAGAAGAAGACGCCCCGGTTGAAGGCCCCTACATAGTAGTTCGACGAATTGCACCCGCCGTAGAACATCCGGGAATAGCGCATATCCTCGGACGGGATCTTGATCGTGCCCGTGTTGCAGATGACCTTGCCGAACTTGATGAGCGACCCAGAATAGAAGTGGGGCTTTTCATGGAAGGTGTTGTCCACGAACTCGATGGCCACCATGTTGCAGATATAGTTCTGCTCGGTCTCGCTGTCCTGCCCGTCCGGGCCCGAGACCGTGAGCCTCACCGTGAAGAGGCCGATGTCCGTGTATATATGGGTGGGGTTTCGCTCCGTGCTCGTGGTCCCGTCGCCGAAATCCCAGAACCACGAGGTGATGTTCCCGGTGCTCCGGTCCTGGAAATGCACAATGGTTCTCTCCGCGCTGTTCCTCCGGGATGCAAAGAACTCGGCGCGAAGCGGTGCAGCGACGCCTGCCGCAATGAACCCATCCTTGACCTCGGTGTGCTGGTTCCCCATGACATCGGTGATGGTCAGGCTCACCGTGTAGACCCCGGGCTCTTCATAGACGTGCCCAGGGTTTTTCGCCGTGCTCGTGGTGCCGTCGCCGAAGTCCCAGAGTCGTGACCGTATCGAGGCCCCGTCGCCGAAGATATCCCAGAGACTCTCGTTGTACGTCATGCTTCTGTCTGAGAACTGCACGGCCAGAGGGGTGCCGCCGGATACGATGTCTGTATCGAACTCCGCCTGGAAAAGGGCGGGGTTGTCCATGCAGTTGAACACAATTGCGTCGGCGATCACCCTTCCATCCGCATCGTCGGTGATCTCGACCACGGCCGTCCCCGCATCGAAATAGAAGGTGCCGATAGATTTGACCAGTGAGAGCAGAGGCTCCTGCTGGTTTACCTCTACGGTGGTGGCACCCCCTGCATGGTGGACGATGTATCTGGTGTTGGTGGCATTGCCGGAAGACGGATACCACGAGGCCAATACGTTGTAGTTGCCGGGATGTCTCAGATAGATGGAATACGCCGCCTTGTTCTCGCCCGTGCCCGCCGGGCGGTACTGGTAGTTGTAGCCCAGGTACCCGGACTCTCCCAGGTAGCCGCCGCCCGGGATCTGGCCTATGGCCCAGGTCCCGGTGAAGTCGCAGTGGTTGAAGTCGGGATCGGAATTGGTGATGAAATATTCGGGGTTCCTCGCCGGATCGGGAGGGGTCCCGTCTGCCGAGAACCAGGCCGGCGTGTTGGCGTCGGGGAACCGCTCCAGGTAGCTCCCGTCAGAGAGCTCCACCTTGTATACAGCAGGATCTCCCGGGATGGTGTAGGTGAGATAGTAGTTGTACGGCGGGGTTCCCTGGCTGAATGTGTACGGCATCAGCGCGCTCCTCCCGTCCTTGAACACCGGGTTCCAGTTGGGGTAGGCCTGGCCGTAGCGCATGCCGTCGGGCTTCACGGACACCATCTCGGTCGAGTAATTCGTGAATCGGTCGTCGTCCACGAAAAAGATGTTGTCGATCCGCTGGTTCTGGATCTCCCGGGAGTCGGCAAAGGTGGCGCCGAAGCCGAAATTGGAGTGGCCGTTGAACACGATGTGGGACCCCTCGTCCTTCAGGGCGAACTCCATGGCCTCCGGGGTGCGGACCGTAAAGATGTGATAGGTCACGCCCTTGACCGGATTGGTGTATACCCACACGCCGCCCTGCTCGGTGGCTCCGATGCCTGCCAGGTACTCGTAGCACCGGGGCAGGAACAGGGCGTTCTTGGAGTAGCCGTCGACGAGATAGATCCTCTCCGCTGCCTCATACACCCGGATATAGGCGTCGCGCACCATGGTGTCGGAACCATAGGCATTGGTTACGGTGAGCGAGACCCGGAAGGTTCCGGCCCGGGTATACTGGTGCACCGGGTCCTTGAGCGTGCTGGTGAAGCCGTCTCCGAAATCCCAGAGCCGGCTGTCCACCTGCCCGGTGCTCTGGTCGTAGAACCTGACCGTGCACGGGATCCCGCCCGTGGTTTTGTCCGCGGTAAAGCTGGCCGCCGGCGGGTTGTTTCCCGGTTCATCGGCCGGAACGAACCGAACCGCGTCCGCGCAGGTGCTCACCGTGGAGCCGTACGAAGCGGTGATCGTCACCCTATAGGACTGTGAAGCTTCGAAGAAATACACACCCAGGCTGTTCCACCGGCTTCCGTTCTGCTGCTGGTTGATCGTGAGTGTGGTGGATGCCGGGCCGCCGTCATAGTGCTCGATCGCCACGGGCACGCTCGTGCTCCTGGAAGGCCACTCGGTCCACCACATGGACACCTCGTAGTAGCTCGAAACCACAGGGGTGAAGGTCCAGGTAAAGGTGTTGCCGTCGCGGCTCCACTGCGAATCCGGGCCGTACGATCCCGAGCCGCCGGAAACCGGCCAAAGCCCGGTGAACGACGCTGCGCTGCTGTTGTTGTCGATGATCACCTCATCGGGTGCCCCGCCCACAACCAGGTTTGCGGAGGCGGGCTCGGACCACAGGCCTTCTTCGTCCCGGACAAAGAAGGATATGGTGTGGGCGCCTTCACTCAGGAACGAGACCGTGCACGATGCCGAATCGCAGAACTCGCCGTCCAGGTCGGACTCCCACAGCCAGTCGACGATCGGGCCCTCATTGTCGGTCCCGTGGCCGGTGAACGTTACCGGCTGCCCGGGCTGAGCAGGGTTGGGCGCGATGGAGTCGATATAGGCCAAGGGCGGGCTGTTGCCGCCTACATACTCGAACAGGACCGCGTCCGCGCAGGTGCTCACCGTGGAGCCGTAGGCAGCGGTGATCGTCACCCTGCTTGACGAATCGAGGTAAAAGCTCCCCAGACTGTTCCACCTGGCCGCATTCTCCCGCTGGTTGATGCTGAGCGTGCTCACCCCGTCCGCGTGACGGACCTGGACCGGCACCGACGAGGCCCGGGAAGGCCACGACGACCACCACATGAAGATCTCGTACACACCGGCCGGCTGGGAGCCCAGGGCCCAGGTGTAGGTGTTGCCGTCGCGCGACCACTGGCTGTCAGAGCCGTAATGGTCGTTTCCGCCCGAAACCGGCCAGGGCCCGGTGAACGATGTGCCGGGATCGCCGTTGTCCACCAGGACATCGGCACGGACACCCGCGGGCATGCATGTCAGGATCATCAGCGCGACCACTGCAGCGAGGAGCCTGCGCCACTCGATACAGGACGGTTTCCCTGTCATCAATCCGGGCTCCGGTTCCGGGCGCCCTTTCATAGGGGAGACGCTCAACCGGGGCCGCGGGATCTGATGAATCATCCTATTGTCAGTGTTTCTCTCCAACTTTTCTCTCATGCCTTCTTAGCCTCCTTCTCGACAAATGGATTTCTTGGACCCCAGGGCAAGCCTTGGACCCGGTTGAAACCTGAAAACGGCAGTGAATGTGACCCCTGCCTTCAAGGTCCTCAAGAAATTGACCTTCGAAGGAGGCTTCTCGCAAGCTCTCCTGCCAACCGTATCTTCTCACTCCTTCAATCCGCATCCCCGGCCGCGCGCGCCGGGTGATTTCCGGCCATCCCGAACCCTGCGAGCAGATGATCAACGATCCGCCCGGCAGCCTTGCCGTCACCGTAGGGGTTGTGGGCAAAGCTCATTCGCCCGTACAAAACCTTGTCCCGCAAAAGGCGGTCAACCTCGCGGAAGATCTTCTCCCTGTCGGTTCCTGCCAGCCTCACCGTGCCCGCCTCCACCGCCTCGGGCCGCTCGGTGACCTCGCGCATGACAATGACCGGCTTGCCCAGACTCGGCGCCTCTTCCTGAATTCCCCCCGAATCCGTCAGGACGAGATATGCCCGGCTCATGAGCGCCACGAAAGGCTCGTAGTCCAGGGGGGGCAGGAGAAGGATGTTGCCCCTGTTCCCGATGATCCGGTGCACGGGCTCGAACACGCTGGGATTGAGGTGTACGGGGTAGACAAAGAAGACATCGGGCCAATGCCGTGCAAGATCGGATACGGCCAGGCAGATATTCTCCAGGCCCTGCCCGAAGCTCTCCCTCCGGTGGCCCGTGACCAGCACGATCCTGTCCGTGTCTTTCAGCCCGTCCAGGGGCCCGAGCTCTGCGGCGTACCGGGAAAGCGGGCCCGCATGACCTTTTCCGATCCGGCGAGCGGTGTACCGGAGGGCATCGATCACCGTGTTGCCGGTGACCAGGATGTTTTCGGGCGGGATGTTCTCCCTGATCAGGTTCGCCCTTGCGGTTTCCGTGGGCGCGAAATGCAGGCCTGCCACGGCCCCGGCGAGGCGGCGGTTCATCTCCTCGGGGAACGGGCGGTATTTGTCATGGGTGCGGAGACCGGCCTCCACGTGCCCCACGGGTATGCGCCGGTAATATGCGGCCAGGGCCGCGGCAAAGGTGGTGGTGGTGTCACCGTGGACCAGGACCATGTCCGGACGGGCGCGATCCAGCACCTCGCCCGCGCGTTCCAGAATCCGCGCGGTCAGGGTGGAGAGGCTCTGACCGGGCAGCATGACGTTCAGGTCAAAGTCCGGAACGATGCCGAACAGGACGAGCACCTGGTCCAGCATCCGCCGGTGCTGGGCCGTGACGCACACCAGCGGCTCGACCGGACATCCTCCGGCCTTTCTCCTGTTGAGCTCCAGGACCACGGGCGCCATCTTCACGGCCTCGGGCCTGGTTCCGAAAACAAGCATGATTCTGATCATACGGCACCCGCCTTTTCCCGGACTCGGGTCTTGCCCCGTCCCTATCCCGGTTCGGGATCATCCCCCCGGACAACCCTGCACAGGGACAGCAGCAGGAAGAGCGACACGAGATAGATCATGAGTCCGGCATATTCATGGAAAAAACCCTCTGCGACCGCACTCCCGTAGAAGTGCGCCAGAACGCCCGTGGCCACCACTCTCACCGCGTTGGCGAACACGGTAATGGGAATCACCAGCAGGATGACCAGGGCCCTCTTCCAGTTCTTTTTGAGCATGATGCAGGCCACGACCGACCCGATGGCGAAAAGGGAGATCAGCGAGCGAATGCCGCTGCAGGCATCGGCCACCTCCAGGGTCGTGTTCGCCAGGTGCACGAGGTTTCCCTCGCGAAGGACCGGTATGTGGAGCAGGGTGAGGCTCATTGCGGCGCAGCAGGAGGTGAAGAGCTTCAGGGGAAAGGCGATGCTGTCGTAGAGCATGTAGGGTATGGGGATCATGAACATGAGAAAGGCCAGTGCCGGAGATACAGACTTGAGCATGCCCCTGCCGAAAAAGAGCAGCACCATGCCGGCCATTACCACGAGCAGTGAAAACCGCTGCAGAAAGAGCTCGGCGCCCGCGCGCCCGGCCACCAGCATGGCCAGGCCCGCCCCCATGAGCACCAGCCCCGGGAACGAGGGCCTTTTTATCCGGTTCAACCGGACCAGATGCGCCCTCTTGCGCCAGAGAAGGTAGAGGGAGACAACCGGCACCACGAAGCCGTGGGAGTAGTTGGGGTCCTTCCACCAGTCGAAGACGAGCTTGAGCAGAACTTCGTGGTATACGAGCACCACGAGCGCGATCAGGCCAAGGACTTTCAGATAGGGCATCACAATTGTCAGGGGAGACACTGCATCATGTGGGGGTACAGGCGGGAGGCAAACGCCTGCAGGCGTTCCTCGGCCTCGGGCACGGACAGGGCTGCATCCGTGGAGATGCGCACCAGCGCGCCGTCGTTCCTCCCCAGGACTATGGTGTCAAGAATCAGATAGAGCTTTTCGCGGTATTCGCTGGTGATCACCCTGCCCCTGGACTGAAACCAGTAGTACACCACCTGCATGCCATCGTCCTTGCGGATCAGGAGCCTGTTCACGGGGATTTCCCCGCCGGGCGCCGGGGCCAGTGGGATAACCCTTGTCTCGCAGGACGCCACCTCCCATCCGCTTCCCGTATAACAGCGGCGCGGCGAATGAATGGTGCGGCCCACGCCCTGGCGGCTGTAAAACCCGATGTACACCGATACCGGCGGACGATCGGGTGCTGCATACGCCCGCATGATGTACTGATCGACCCCGGCGTTCTCCAGGGTGCCGGCATCGAAGGTCATGGAGATTCCGCTCCATGTATCCAGCGTCAAGGGAATATCCTCCAGCGCCCTGACAAGCGGGGTCTGTCCGGCCCTGTCCATGGCCTGCAGGCACCCCATGGTGATCAGGAGCAGGATCACCGCCCCCGGGAAGTGAAGACTTATTTTCATCATTCGGCAATCACTCTCTCAACTGGGCACCGGCTGTTCAGTGGGCATCGGGCTGAAGTCTCTCTGGTGGCCGTCACCTTCAATCCGGGGCGAAGGCATCGGCCATTGCCCGCATTTTGCGCCTCGCCAGCCGTATCGCGCGGCCGGTCCGAAAGCGCTCTCAGGGCATTACATGGTGTTCTTCAGGAAGGGCGCCCCCTGGACCGGGGTGAAAGCTCCGCTACGGCAGGTGAAAAAACCCCCTTCAAGCTTACCAATACGACAGCATATTCGTTTCCAACGGTATCAAAATATATAGATAGAAAGATCGAGATCAATCACAAGTGGCAAGTGTCCTAAAAAACCGTCTTCACGCTCGCCTTCCGGCCCCTCATGCGCCCCCGGCGGCACGCAGCCCGGCTTCCTGGACCGCTACGGGGAGTGCCTTCTCCACCCCTTCGAGGATCGGCCTGTTTTTTTCACGGTTGAACCGGATGAAATCCCTGCTCGATTCGTAGTTGATGATCCGGGCGGGGACGCCCAGCACCACGGCGTTGTCCGGGATGGATTTCGACACCACGGAATTGGCGCCCACCACCACGTTGCTGCCTATGGTGATCTTCCCCACGATCTTTGCCCCGGGCGCGATGTACACGCAGTCGCCGATGCACCTCGGACGGCCCCAGTTCTGGCCTCTTCCGCCGTAGCCCACGGATACCTCCTGGCTGATGTTGACCAGCTTTCCGATGGTAACTCCGCCGCCGATGAAGATGTTGCCGTAGTGGCCGATGTACAGTCCCGGACCGATATCGGCCCCGGTCTCGATGGTGATTCCGGTGCTGAGCTCGACCAGCAGCTGGAGCACGCCCCCGACGATCTTCATGACCGCGCGCATCGCCTGTGATCCGCACTCGTATTCGGCCCACCTCCTGAGCCGGTACACGGCGGTCGCCCATACCCCCTGTGTGAGCAGCAGGATCTTGATCTTGCTCAGCATCGTCACCCGGGAAACCTCGTCGGTGGGATAGATATACCGGTAGAGATCATACCGCAGATAGGTAAACTGCATACCTCCTCCCCGAGAACCATATTCCCTTCCCTGCCCGAGACTGTTTCTCCCGGGTGGAGAACGGTGCCCTTCACAAAGTGTATGGACAAGCCCCTTGGGTTTTCCTCATTCCAACGCCCTTTACCGGCAGTGTTGCTCAAGGGAGTGTACATGCCCCCGGCGGCAAACAGGCACGCGGCCCTTCCGCCGTATCCAGCCGGCGAACGCGACGTGAGCCGTCACGGACGGCGCCTATCAGACCATCGTGCCTTCGAAGAGCGGCTTGACCGGGTTCGCGTCCCTTTGCAGCTTCAGGTCCGTGAATATATCCGCCGTATCCTGTTTTTCATGCTCGGGCCGGAGATCGATGCCGAACTCCCTGGATATGTCTTCCGAGGCCGAGATGAGAATGAACTCGGCCCCTCGATAGTCGAGGAGATCCGGAGGCTCGGCGCTGCCGAAGTCTTGGCCGTGGAAGGCCTGCTGCAGGTCTGCGGGAAAATCCGCCCGCTCGCCTTCACCCAGGCCGGACTCGGCGCTGCGCCCTCCTTTCCGGGGGTTCTTGACGATGATGATATAGCTCGCCTCGTCCTCGACCTTCAGGATGTCCTGGGCCTGGCCCGGCTTCTTGGGGAGCTCGAGCGAATACACCAGGTGCGTGTGGTCCTTGTGCTTGAGTATCCGGTAGAGGCCCTCCCCCACCGGCCTGGCGGCGGGCGTTCTCCCCTCTTCAGGGGTGTCCGGCCCCGGACGGGGCGATTTGAGCTCGTCGCGGATGGGCTCGGGGGCTCCGGCAACCTGGTCGATGAATCCCCAGAACCTGCCCCGACCCCTTCTGGCGGGATCGGGCAGGCGCTTGCGCCCAATGACCGCGAGCCGGTACCGAGCCTTTTCGTCAGGGCTCAAGACCATGTACATCCTCTGAACATCGCCGAGATCCTCCGGGTGGGTCTCTCCGGTCTTCGGCCGGTAGAAGAAATAGATGTTGCCACGCTCGAGTGTTCTCACGTCTTCACTGGCCATGGGCGGCTCCATTTCGATCGTTTACCATTATTAGTATGCTGGCATGTACGATTCTCAAGCCGGTGATACTCCATCAAAACCAGAAATGAGCTCCACCCCTTGAGCGGAAATGCCCTGTCCAAAAAAAAAGCCCCCGGGGTCGCGGGGGCAGAGTGAGGCATTTTAAGGAGATATCTTGCTCGAAGACTTTTATCCTTTCGGGTTGACGAGCTGGACCGAAACCCCGCGGGGCGGATCCGGCTTGACGTTCGGGGCTGCCATGGTGGTGAACGAATAGCTCACCGGGTCCATGGTGTTTCCGGCCAGGTCCTTTGCGCTCACCGCGACCGTAACGGCCGTGCCGTGGATGAAGTTCAGGGCCGGGTCGTAGGTGACGGTATAGTCGGCCGCGGTCCCGGTGATCACCGGCGTGACCGTTGTCCCGTTCACTCTCAGGGAGATGGAGCTCTTGTCAACGCCGCTGCCCGAGTCCTTGACGTGGAAGGTGATGTTCGCATCCACGGGAACCGATGCAGCGCCCGAAAGGGGGCTCACGTCGGTCAGATAGGGAGAAACGGTGTCCTGGGGCTCGGTTGCCGTGGGCATGCCGTCCCAGACTTCCAGGTCGTCGATCTGGCGCGAGAACGATCCGGGCTCTTCGGCGTCGATGGAGGGCGTGGAGATGTAATACATGGCCCTGGTCCACTTGCCTGAGCCGAAGTTGTCGTTCACGGTCAGCTTGCCGTCGTACCAGAACTTGTGGATCCCTGCGGAGAACTTCACATAGAACTCATAGCGGTGCCACTTGCCGTCGGTCTGGTTCGGGCAGTTGAGCCACCTGCCCTGGGTGAGGAACTGGCCCCTGCCCTTTGCGGAATAATAGATTGTGTCGTCGTTGCACATGGCATAGTGGACATAGCTGTCCACCCCGTCCCAGTGGGGATAGAACAGCTTCAGGTTTTCGTGGCTGTCGGTCTGTTTGAAGGTGGGGTAGCGCATCCAGAACGAGACGTAGAACTCGTCGGTGGGCCAGGGATTGGGTACGTTCTTTCTCCAGCACAGGTGGGCCTCGCTGATGGTTCCGGATGAGAAGCAGTAGCCCTTCCCGTCTCTGCCCACCTGGTTGAGATTGTATTGCGGCGGGTTCAGGACCGCCCAGTTGTGGCCGTAGACGATGAACCTGCTCGTGTCTATGGACTGGTCGTCGAAGTTTTCGTACAGGAGACGGTTGGCTGCCAGGACGTCGATACCGGTCAAGGCGATGATGACAAAAACCATCGTGGTGATCTTTCCTATGGTGCTCAAGGCTATAACCCCCTCGTCGTTGTTTGGACTAAAGGGCAGCAACAAGCATACCAGGCGGCGCTGGCTCCAGGGCCGGAAACACCGGCCATGCCTCTTGCCTCGGGAAAAAGGCGGGGCCGTTTTGGCCATGGATTATCACCGGTTAGACCGGCGCCGCAGCTTACCCCGGACGTGTTCCGACTCCCGGCGGGAGAAGGTGGATACCCCTTTCCTTCGCTCATGAACGGGCATTTATGTGCATGCTTCGCACAGAGGTTCAGTGGTATCAGATCGTTCATTCCCTGCATGGAAAGATGATACGGAAAAGGCCCCGTGAAACCTTCCGGGGCCTCGTGAGACGCTATCGGAGGAGGACATCCTCCTTTTTTTCTTTCCGTACCGGCTCGAAGATTTATATCCTGTAGAGTGTACAGGCAGCGGGAGAATCCTTAAAAAAAGCTGCCGTATATTTCACACCGGCATCGATCCCGCATCCCGGACTCGGGCGTGATTTGTAACATTCCGGCCACAATTGTAACAAATCATCCCTGCCGGGTGCACCCTCCGCGGTGGACGGGGGTATCGCCCCCTGAGACCGCCTCGGGGGAGCAAGCCCGAGCGCCGGCGGATCATGCCCGCTTCCCCTCGGCAGGGCCTGTCTCCCTGATCTCCTGAAAGGAGAAGTGGGGCCGGATATTGTCCTTTCTCATCCTCATCTCCAGGGTCATGATGTTGCCGAGCTGGCTGTAATAGGGAAAGCCCGCCTCCCCTGCCTCCTCATAAAACCGGCTGTATCTGCGGGGATCGTACAGGCCCTGGGTGAGCAGCGAGGAATAGGTGAAATCTTTGCGCACCTCCGGGTGGGAGAACAGGCAGGAGAAATACCACGACGGCTGGTAGTTCACCGAGGTGTCCAGCAGGATGGTGCGGTTCAGGGCCTTCTGCACGGCCTTGCGCACGCCCTTCTTGGCATAGTCGGCGAGCAGGGGGAAAAAGGTGTGGGCATTGCCGATCGTGATGTTCCGGCATGGTGCGCCGTTGAGCATCCTCAAGCCGGCCAGGGGCTCGGAGAGCCGGGCGATCACGCTCTTGACCAGCCTGCCGCCCTTCTTGTATCCGGGCGACACGGCGAGGACCAGGTCCAGATTCCTTTTCAGGGTGAGCGGAGCCAGGGCGCTCACGATCTGGCTGGAGCTGCTCATGGTCCTGCCCGCCCATCTCCTGATCTTCTGCCGCAGATAGAGGTTGTCGATCTGCAGCGTGTTGTAGGAGCCGTGCAGGTCCATGTCGGCCAGCGTGTCCAGAAAGACCGACTTGAGCGTGTCCTTCACACCCAGCATTCTCCGGCGCCAGGGCTCGGAGAATATGGAATGGTCGTACTCGTACTGGAGCATCCGCATGCCGATCAGCCTGTCGAGATTTGCAGGTCTCTTCGAGCCATAGAACTCCTGGATCCACCAGAAGTCGCGATACAGTTCTCCGCCCAGCCCGTTTATGGAGCAGGAGCTCTCCCTGGCCTTGTGCTCCTGGGCCAGGAGGATGGGCGCGTAGACCATAAGGTTTTCTTCCCCGTCGGTCACCTGAAGGGATTGCTCGAAATAGTCCGGGAGGATATCGGGCCAGTCACGGGGAAGCTCCAGATGATGGTTCGGGAGGCCCAGACTCTCGCAGTAGCCCCTGACCAGGCTCACCTCCCGGGACGCTTTCGGTCCGAACACGAAGGTGGGCAGCTCTGGAAAGGCCCGGTGCCGGGAAAAGGCGGCGACGAGCAGGCGCGAGTCAAAGCCTGCGGTAAAGTCGCACACCATGTTCTCCCGCGACAGGGGCGCGGTGCTCTCGATCAGGTTTTCCACCAGCAGGTCCCTCGCCCGGTCGAACGACAGGTCCCGGCGTATCTCGACCGGGCTTCTCCAGTACGGCCGGCCCGAGAGCTCCGTGACCTCGCCCGAGCCCGGGATGCGGTAGATGCAGGCCGGCTCCAGCAGGGTGATCTCCTGATAGATGGTGCCGGAGCCGTAGGTGTTCGAGGTCCGGAGAAACTGCGCCACATTGTCCGGATCGGGCGTGACCGGGAAATGCGTGGAGAGTGCCATGGACGAGGAGCTGACAGCCCAGTTCCGCCCCGACCGGCAGGCATAGACGTTGACGATGCCCGCATGGTCGGTCGCGAGCGCGAGGCTGCCGTCGATATGATCCCTGATCGCCAGAAAGAACGGCCCGTCGCAGTTTTCCATCAGGCTTTCCAGAGGGCGTTCGTGAAGGTCATGCCAGAGATCCTCCAGCGCGTCCCTGCCCGCCCGGTTGCCGTATATCAGCGTGCCCATGATCCAGACGCTTATCTTCTCGTGGGTGATGAAGTTGAAATCAACAGCGGATTTCCGGGAGAACTTCGAGAGCAGAACCTGGCCCCAGCCTTCGTCGTGAGTGGGCTGGAGCCCTTTCTGCCGGACAAAGAACCGCCGCATAGCTTCGTGATCGTCGCCCATGCGCTCTCCTACGGTTATGAGAATGCCTGCCATGGTCTTCCTCCTCCGCCCTGAGCAGTCATGATACCATTCCCAGGTACCTCACCCATTCGCGGGTGTCAGCCAGACCCTGATCTATTCCCGTATCCGGGCAGCAGGAAAGCGTGCTCCTGGCACGGGCGTCCGAATACACCGCATCCTTTGCAAAGAGCCTGAGCTCATCCGGCGAGGGGGTGATCTTTACCCGGTGCTCGACCACGCGCATCAGGGCATCGACGGCATCCACCCGCTCGGCGAGCAGCTTCACGGGCTTGATGAACCGCTTCTTTACCATTCCGCCCAGGGTGCGCACCGGTGTCATGGCCCAGGTGGCGGCGCCCGCCCTCTTCGCCCTGATCACCCTTAGGGGCGGCAGGCCCAGGGCCGCGTTGAACCTCATGAAATACTCGTTCCAGGTGAGGACCTCCGGGCCGTTGATGTTGAACACCTTGCCCTTCGCGTCCGCGAAGTCCAGGGCACCCAGGATGGTCCTCGCCAGATCGTCCACATAAACGAGGTTGCACCTGCCCTCGCCGTAGCCTTCGTAGACCCCTCCCTCACCGGCCAGAAACATGGCAGCGAAGCGCAGGCTCCAGCTCGCGCTGAAGGGCCCGTACACGATCGAAGGCCTGAAGATGGTGATGGGGAGCCCTTTTTCCCGGTATTCCCAGCAGACCTTTTCCGAATCGATCTTCATCCGGTTGTAGGGGTTTCCGGTGTAACGATACGGGCTGTTCTCGTCCACGACACCGCCGGCATCGCCGTAGACATCCGCGGTGCTGAGATGGATGAAATGGGATATGCCCTTCTTCAGCGACGCGTCCAGCAGGTTCCTTGTGCCCTGGACCGTGACCTCGGGCGTGCCCTTGGCGCAGTGCACGACATGGGTGATGCCTTCCAGCGCGCGTTCGGTCCGGGCGGGGTCCGTGAGGTCCAGGACAGCGGTCTCCACCGGGAACCTCCCCAGCCGCGCCGCGCTCGACCACTGGTGCACACCAGCCCTGACCGGGTAGCGTGCCTCCGGGTCCAGGTGGGCCATCTCCACGATCCGCCCCCCGATAAATCCGGTGGCCCCGGTGACGAGGATCCTGCCCGGTTGCCGTGCCTGTGAACCTCTCGCTGAGGAGGGCCCTATCCAGACCTTTTTGTCCCAGGGAAGATCGAGCCGCGATCTTCGCCCGTAGCATTCGTGGATGAACTCGATCGAGTCGAGCACGTCGCTCCCGCTGACCAGGGGTTTCGCACTGCCCTGGAGCACCTGGAGAAAGTTTTCCACGATGGGTGCCACAAACCCCGGATAATTCCTGGAGACACTCGCGAGCTTGTGCTCGCTCATGGTTCCGCCGCTGTCCTCAAGGCAGACTCTCTTCCAGTCGAAGATGCGGCCCGAGACCCTGCCACGGTCTCCTGTCACCCGGTAGCGGTTGCCCAGATCGCTCAGCCGGCTCAGGGTGATATTGAGCGTGCACCCGTCCTTGTGCGCGCGGATCCTCACCATCGACTCCGGCCCGCCGTAGGAGTCGTCCCGCATCTCTTCGAGCACGGGCTTTGCCCCCAGCCACCAGCAAATGGTGTCGATGACGTGCGCGCCGAGGTCCATCAGGACCCCCCGGGATGAGACCTTCGGATCCACGGCGAATCCCGTGGCGCTCGGCCAGCCGAAGACGTTCCCCTCAACATATTCGATGCCTTTGAGCCTGCCCAGCCGGCCCGAGGCGATGATCTCCCGGACCTCCCTGAACGAGGGGAACATCCTGCGGGTATTGTTGACGCACAGGGCCGCCCCCTGTTCGCGGGCCTTCCGCACCATCTCCCTCGCGTGCTCGGGCAGCACGGCAAGGGGCTTCTCGCACAGCACGGAAACGCCTGCGCCGAGGCACTCCATGGCCACCGGGTGGTGGAGGTGATTGGGCAGGAGGATGACCGCGCCCCGGATATCAGGGAGCACGTCATGGAAGTCGTCCCTGACCATGCCCCCCCCCAGCTCTGCACGGGTCTCTTCGGCGCCGTCCCTGTCGGTGTCCACCAGATACAGATTGTCTTTCAGGCCCTGATATCTCCGCAGCGCGGGAACATAGTATCTCCGTGCCGCGGCGCCGCAACCGATGATCGCTATCTTTGGTATGCGCATGGTTCTCCTTTTCTTCATCCCTGCCTGCCGGCCAGCGACAGATAGAGATCCTGTGTCTTTCCGACCATCGATGGTGCCGAGAAGCGTTCGTTCACGAGATTCCTGCCCTCTTGCGCCATGGCCCGCGCTGTCTCGGGCATGGTGATGAGATCGCGCATCCTCCTGGTCAGACCGGTGGTGTCGCCGGGCCCCACCAGGTACCCGGTCCGGCCGTCCCGGACCAGCAGGGGGATATCGCCGACCGCAGTGGCAAGCACGGGGATGCCGCACGCCATTGCCTCGAGCATCACATAGGGCAGCCCTTCGGTCAGCGAAGGGATGACGAGATAGTCGATGGAGTCGTACACGCGGCGCATGTTTTTCCTCACCCCGCAACAGCGGACCCGCTCTTCGATGCCCAGAGCCCGGATGCCGCTCTGTATGCGCTCCCGCTCCGGTCCGTCCCCCACGATGAGGCCGGTGATGCCCGGAAACTCGTGGGCAAGGGTTTCAAAGGCATGGAGAAAGAACATGTGTCCCTTGTCCGGATACAATCTCCCGATCACGGCAAAGACCCGGTGATTCCCGTTGCTCGGGAGCGGAAGCGGAGATTCGTGATCGTCACCGCACAGGTCGAGGACGCCGATGTCGAGGCCGTTCTGGATGACCCGGATCTTTTCCGGCTTTAAGCAGCTGCCCTCGAGCCTGGGACGGAGATCCTCGGACACGGCGATGACCGTGTCGAACCGCGGGTAGACCAGGTTCTCGGTGAACGAGAGGTAGAGCCTCTTTACAAAAGAATCCCGCGTGGAGCCGTGAGCGGTGGCAACCCTCCTGACCCTTCCGTCCGGCGTGGCCAGGACACCATAGAAGTCGGACTTGAAGTCGTGGGTATGGATCAGGTCGATCTCCCGTTCCCGGATGAACCTGCCCAGATGCCGGATTGCGCGCCAGTCGAGCCTGCCCCGCACCCGCACGCTCTCCACATGCATGCCCGACCGTTCTGCAGCGGCCATCAGATGACGGCTCCGGCCGTCACCCCGGTCCATGCACATGAGCGAGCAGTCAAAGACCTCCCGGTCCATATTCCTGCCCAGGGTCAGGATAACCCGCTCGCCCCCGAACATGCCTCCGCTGTCGCGGATATGCAGAACCCGCACCCTTTTCGGGGACGGGTTCACATTTCTCTCCTATTCGGGGACGGGTTCACATTTACGTTGTTTCGGCCGGTCATGATCCTTCCGAGGCCTGCGCACGCTCGCTGGAAGATCAGCCGATCTCCCCGTTCTTGCGTGCATTCCGGTGAACGTTTCCCTTTCACTCCTTAGCCGGGATACGAAGCCCTGGTCATCGGACCGCGCTCCTTTTCAGATGCGCCTCCCGGTGCGCTGCCGATCCGCGCGCCATGTCCTCCAGGAGCCACGCGAGCGCTGATCGTTTGATCTCCCATTCCCTCGCGCGCTCCGCCTTGAGCTCCCTGACCTCCTGCACAAGCCGCTCGCGGTCTCGCAGCAGCGCCCGGATCGAATCACGGATGCCCTCTGCGGTGTGCGGCGTATACACTGCCCCCTTGTTGAAGTAACGCCTGAGCGCCCGGGTGTCGGAGAGGATCTGCGGCTTTTCCACGGACACCGTCTCGTAGGCCCCGCAGACCAGGCAGCCTTCGCGCTCGGTCAGGTCGATGGTCGCATCAACGGAGTTGAGCATCTCGACATAGCGTGCCTCCGGGATATAGCCCGTCAGGGAAACATTGGCCGGCAAAAGGCCGGGGTCGATGTTTTTCTTGCAATAGTTGCCGGTCACATAGATGTGCACATCCGAGTCGAGCATACGGGCCGCATCGAACACCAGGTGATACGGCTCATCTTCGGCATAGGAACAGATGAAGAGGATGTTGTGCCTGCCCTTGAGCGCTGCGGGGGGCGTGCGCGGGATATCGGGTATCCGGTCCTGGAGGATGAACGGTCTGCCCTGGTTTCTTTTCACCTGCTCGTGCAGTTCCCGGTTCGTGACCAGGGTGAGATCGGAGTGCTTCTGGATGTATGCGCTCAGCCTCATGAGATGCGGGGATCTTCCTTCCGCGGGGAAGAGCCCTGCGTTGTGGGCGTCCACACAAACACTGAAACCGGCGGCCCTTTTTATGGTGACCAGAAAGAAAGAGAGCACGATCGAGGGGTTCTGGCAGCATACCAGACCGGGCCGTTCCTTCAGGAGCACGGCGCAGGTCCTCAGGAGGCCGGTTGCATACTTCCCGGCCGGGTTTTTCAGCTCATCGATCTCTTTGAATTCGTAGAGTCTGATCCCCAGGGCCCGGCTGATCTCCCGGTTTCTCCTCTGGTTTTCCCATGTGATCCATATCGCGTTCATAGTCATACCCCAAAATTTCGTGATAAAACGACTCGTAGCGATCAATGACCCGGGGCCAGTCATAGCTCCGGGCAATGATCTGCCTTCCCTGCCCTCCCATGTCCTTTCTGAGGCGGTCGTCCTTGAGCAGGATGCAGAGCTTCTCCGCCAGGGCGCGGTGATCCCCAGCCGGCACGAGGAAACCGTTCACACCGTCTTGCACCAGCTCGGCGTTCCCTCCCACCGACGTTGCCACCACCGGGAGGCCCGAGGCCATGTACTCCAGGATGGAGTTGCAGAAGCCTTCCGAATCAGATGAGATGACCCCGATATCCCACGATCTGATGGTCCCGGGCACGTCGGTGACGGCGCCGAGAAAATTCACCTGCCTGCCGATACCCAGCTCTCGGCTCAAGGCCATCAGCTCGCCGCGCTGGTTTCCGTCTCCGGCAATGCAGAACCGCACGCCCGGGACAGCCTTGAGCACCTCGAAAGCAGCCCGGATAAAGATATCCACCCGTTTGACCCGCCGGTTGAAGTTTGCCAGGATTCCGACACAGGGGCGGCTCTGAGTCTCCTGAGACACCACCGGTGCGCTCCCGGGCGCCTCCCGGCCGTCAAAGAGGCAGAAGTCGATTCCGTTGTAGATCACGTGAATCCGGTCGGGGTCCACCAGCTCGTCGGACGCCACCTGGCGTTTGACCGCCTGCGAGTTCACCTGAAAATGGTCCACCAGCCGGTCAGCCTGCCGGAGCAGCAGGAGCAGGGCGCGGGAATGCCAGAATCCCAGGTCCCTTCTGCAGCACACAATTTTTTTCACACCAGCGAGCTTGCCGGCGAGGAGCCCCACGAACTGCGCGTCGACAAAGTAGGTCTGGACAATATCGATACGCCTCTGTCTCAAGAACCGGACGAGCTCGATGGTGCGGCCGATGCACTGTATGCTGAGAAGCGAAGGGATGCCGATCTGCCGATAGCTGAAGCAGTTGTCCCGTGGCTGGAAATAGGCGTTGGGCGGCCGGAGGCTGACGAGGTAGTTCTCGAACCTCTCCTGAGGCAACGACGCCATAAGGCTCAGGAGCTGCTTTTCAGTGCCCCCGATGGAATTGATGGTATCAATGAGAAACGCTATACGTATTTTTCGATCCATGATTCCCCTTACACACAGATCCGTTGGATTTTTTCGATGGGGTCACACATCCCAGAAAACCTTGTCACCGTCTCCAAAGGTATAAAACCAGTTTTCGCCCTTCCCGATCCCTGCAGGCCGGCCTGCGGCCCCGGAATGGATGTACTTGAGCGCTCCGGGGTTTTCCCTTGCGTGCACAAACCCCATCGTCTTGAGCACGCGGGCAAACCTCCTGTCCGTGCACAGCACTTCCAGCGTGTCGGGGCCGGTCTTCTCGATCTCGAGCACGGCCCGCCTCATCAGGGCCCTGAACAGATCTGCATCCCGGGGAGAGCAGAGAAAATCAAAGATGGTGGAGATCCTCCTGCCGTCCTGCGCGCGCCTGGTCCTGAAGACCAGGTATGCCTGCACATTATCCCCCTTTACGCAGATCAGCCTGACGAAACGGGCGCTTGGGCTGTCTGCAAACTTCCAGTTCAGGATGGCGCCGTTGCGATGCGCGATAAAGGCGAACTCGTGCTTCACGGCGTGAAACAATTCATCTATCCGCTCATCGAAACCATCCGTGAGCTCGATGCGATATCCCCGGCCGGAGAAATCAAACGCCTTTTTCTCCAGCCGGTAGAGCAGCGAGAGGACCTTTCCGGCCGACTGCTCGACAGCGGCGTTGATGAGGCGATATCGGGTTTTCACCATGTTCCTCAGGCTATACCCCCGCACATAGGTGGGGAGATTCTCCACGGGGAGCCACCCGCACTTTCCGAAGACATGGCTGTTGGCGGCGTTCATCCACACCGCAAGGGAAAACTCGGGCCTGTTCTGAAGAATTGCCTGCACAAACGCCCTGCCCACGCCTTTGCCTCTCATCTCCGGGGCGACCATGGTATCGTGGTAGATGAACCCGTCCACATCGCGGCCTGAGACACTGAATCGAAACGGCATCAGACCCTCGTAGGCAACCACCCTGCCGTCCAGCACGAGCACCAGGTAATCGTCGCGGGTGCTGCTGAACGGGTTTCCGCTCAGCAGCCGGTGAAACGCGCGCGCCCTTTCCGAGGCAAACGCCTCTCCGGCCTGGGCATTCCAGAAACGCTCAAAGACGCGCAGGTCGCCCTGCCGGAACCGCCGCATGCATTGGGCGCAGCCATCGGCGCCCTGATCGGGATATCCGGTGGTATCCATGGGTTTTATCCGTGAAACCTTATCCGTGAAATGATTCTTTTTCTAAGGACCATGTGCGGGCACATCCGGGCCCGCACGTGCAAGAAAATGCCTTTACCCGCCTATTCAAGGGCGGAACCATGTCCCGGGCACGCCCTGTTCGCGCGGCTTATGGACCGTTTCACCCATACCATGTGATGGACGTTCATCACGAATCGATGGTCGCTCATGGCACTTTCGATTCCATAGCGGTGGTAGCAAAAGCGATCGGTATCCGGGTAGTTCGGTCCTCTCATCATGGTTACCGAGCAGTATATGTTGTTGCGGATCAGAAGATCCCGGGTCATCTCCCCGAAATCCCCTGCTTCGCCGTTGGGATAGCTGAACAGGGTGCACGGCCTTCCCGTGATTGCGCACACGCGGTCGATGGAAGACCGGATCTCGTGCTCCTGGGCATCTTCGGTCAGCAGACTGAGGATCGAGTGGGTATGGGTGTGAGCGCCGAACTCGATGAGCCCGCTCTTGTGCATCTCCTGTATGTCACGGCTGTTCAGAATACGGAAGGGACTGTTCTTAGGGAGCCCGCTGCCGGGGTCGAATCCGAGTGCGGCAATGATGTCCCCGACCTCCTGCACCAGAACATCCTGCGGCATCTCCTTGAGAATTCCCTGAAGCGTCAGGCAGGCATGAACCCGGTTTCCGGGGTTTGTCAGATCGAAGCGCCGGTCACGCCACACAATGCTTCTTTTGTTTGTCTCGGAGAATGCGCGGTTCAGGGCACAGTACCAGATGGTGTCGTCGGTGTCGGTCAGACTCGTGACGAGAAACACCGTGGCCGGAAGCCCCAGTTCCTTCAAGACGGGAAAGGCGTTGTCGTATACGTTCTGAAAACCGTCGTCAAAGGTGATGGACAAGAGCGGCAGCACCGGTTTTTTTCGTGAGACCGCAAGATCGAGCGCCTGAGAGAGCGGCACCACGGTGAAGTGCCGCTTTACATAGAGCATCTGGCTGATGAACCTGTCCCTGGCGATGAAGCACTCATCCGGGATCGGCAGGTCTGCATTCCTGACACCGTGGTACGTGATAACGGTATGTGCCTTCCTGAAGAGTGTTCTGTTCAGAAACCGTGGTAACCGGGTTATGGCAAGTCCTTGGTATATTCTCTCTTTTGTTTCACGAGATAAGAGTTTGATTCTTCTGTCCGTGTTTTCCAAGGGTATCGGAATTCCTGTTTATTTCGCCGGGCAGCTGCTGTTTCTGCTCCCGGCTTCCTGCCCGTCCTTCACCGTTCTGAGATGCCGGCACCGTCCGAGCCGGCATGGTTCCGGATCGGGCCCTGTGATTGCTCTGCGGCCGGTTCTCCTGTTTCGGTGAACCGGCCCCTGCCCGGGCGTGCATCCGGACCGTAATTCCGTCACGGATCCGCCGGGCGATATAGGGGCCTATCTTGTGCACCTTTCGCGCCCTTTTCATCTGATACATCATCTGAATCCACCGGGTATGGAACTCATCGTACATCGTCCAGAAAGCGGCATACCGGCTCATGGCGATGGGGGCGGACAAGATCCGCATCCGGGCCTCGAAACGCCCGGGATCGTCCACAACGGCTACGCGCAGGTCTTTTGCGGTCCTGCACCCGGTCAGACTCACCCGGTGGATGCCTGTCTCCGAGATATCGGCCGATAAAACAGCGGATTCTCTCCTGGCACGATTGAGCTTCATGAAAGAATGCACCACCTCGCCCTCGCCGTTCACCCACCGCCAGTCGAGATCGGAGAACAGGAAGTTGCCGAGGCTGTAGGCGATATAGCCCTGACGATAGCGTTCGATGCCCTGCAGCACGTGGGGATGATGCCCGATGACAAGGCCGGCCCCCATGTCGATGATAGCGCGGGCGGTCCGAACCTGATCGGGGGCCGGGTAGCGCCAGTCTTCCTTTCCCCAGTGCAGACAGACCGCGACGGCATGGACCCTGCCCTCGAGCGATGCGATGGCATGCGCGAGCTCCTCGAGGTCGAGCGGGGCGATGCCCCTCTCCGGACCGGAGGCATAAAACGGCGAGTCGATCGTCACCTCTGATCGCGACAGAACGCCCAGAGAGATGCCCTTCCGTTCGATGATCGCAGGCCGGTTCGCCTCTTCGAGGCAGGCGCCCGCTCCGAACCATCCTATGCCCTGCGCGTCCAGGCAGGCCATGGTTTCGTACATGGCCTGCTCTCGGTAATCCAGGATATGGTTGTTGGCGAGCGACAGGGCGGTGAACCCGGCATCCTTCATGCCGGCGGCATATCCCGGATGAGCCTTCAGGCTCACCTTGCCGGGATACGGTTCACCTCCGAGGCACAGGGGGGCTTCGAGATTCCCGATCAGGATGTCGTGTCCCGCGAGCGTCTCCCGGATGCACCCGAACGGGTAATGGGGGCCCTTTGCCTCGTACAGTGCGTCGTAACCGTGTGTCAGGGCGATGTCGCCTACGAAACCGATCTTGATCATGGCTTTGTCCTTATGTCTTTGTATTTGAATCACTGAGGCAGCGGGATCAGCCTCTTGGCAAAGAGATACTTGCCGGATTTTTCGCGGGGTATCTCGTCCACGAACTCGTAGGTGATCCGCATCTTCGCGCCAAAGAGCTTTTCCACGATTCTGGCCTGGTGATCCATGACCTCTTTGCCTGGAATCAGATCGCGCGTCATCTTCAGGGTGATGTGATCCGCGGCATCTTGGATGGCCTGCATCTGGCCGAAAAACCCGGGGGCCGCATTCACCATGTACATCACCATGGCAATGGTCGATACCAGCCTGCCCTCGGGCGTGACGAACACATCGAGCGCGCGGCCCACGATCTCTTTCATCAGGGGCAGGCCCCTGCCGCAGGGACAGGTCCTGTCGCTCAGGACCGCGGTGTCGCCCATGTAGTAGCGGATCAGGGGCATGCCGTAGTTCAGCAGGTCGGTGACGAGCACGTTGCCCGCCTGCTCCCCGGACGAGGCCATGGGCCGGGGATCGTCCAACTCCAGGTAGAGGCACTCGGCATTGATGTGCATGCCCGAGCGGGCACCGCATTCCTGGGCCATGGGACCTGCCTCGCGCGAGCGGTACGAGTCCTGGATATCGCAGTGGAACATATCGGCCACCAGACGGCGCTGATGGTCGTAGAGCGGCTCGCCGGTGGTGATGAGGCCCTTGAGCCGGTATCCGTCGATTCCTTTTCTTGCCATGTATTTCGCGAGCTCGTGGATGGGGCTGCTGAACGCCAGGATGGTGGTGGGTTTTTTCAGCTTCAGCACGTTCAGGTATTCGCTGCACGCCCGGTCATCGATCACGGCTGACGCAAAGAGCACGATCCGTTTGTAGAGCTCGTTTCGCATCCTCGACTTGAGCGTGCCGTAGCCCATGAAGTCCTGGTGGGCCGGCCAGACCAGCCCCATATAGTCGCCGAAGTCCCATCCCGCCCACCGGCCGAACCGGTAGATGGCCGCCTCTTTCATGGACAGGCATTTGTTGTCGCGGTAAAACCGCATCTTCACCTCCGAGGTCCCGCCGGTCTCGGCGTAGTGGATGTCTTCCGGGCGATAATTGCGCGCGATGAGACGGGGCATGTTGTCCCGTATCTGCTCCTTGGTGAGCACGGGTATCTTGAGCAGCTGGTCCGGATGCCGGAAGGTATAGGGGTTGAAGCCGGCGTCGTCGAACCTCTTCCGGTAGAATTCCGTGTTCTCGTAGGCGTGCACCAGGAGATTTTTCAAGCGATCCCGCTGCAGCTCGGCGATCCGGTGGTAGGGCCAGAACTGGCTCTCTTCGAGTGAGCGCAGGTTACCCATGATCCCGCCGAGACCCTCCCGGCGTGCGATGAGAGGAAAGGTGACGTTCTTGATCACGTTTTTGAGCATGAAGACTGACTCCTGTTTTCTTTAGATATTCTGCAGGGAAACGCGCCTCTCCTGCAGCAGGATGTTCTGAACGGCCACGGTCAGGGCTGCCATCAGGAACCAGAACCAGATAAAAGACCCGTGGGTGAAATTGCCCACGAACAGCCTGACGAAGAGCCCGAGCTGTATGGCGGTGATGATGTTGAAATAGAACGCATCCCGGGGGCTGCCGCGGACGAGGTTCCGCTTGATGGCGCCCGTTCGCCTGAAGACCAGGTAGATGAGGTAGAACCAGGCAATGCTCGCAAGACCGAGCTCGCCGAACAGCTCGCCGTAGAGGTTGTGGGCATAGAAATAATAATGGAAGAATTGCCTGCGTGCCTCTGCATAGCAGCCGATGCCCACGCCGAGCACGGGCCGCTTGATCATCATGGAGATCCCGTTGAGCAGTCCCAGATACCTATCCGAGGTGGTCCTGCTTGCGTGGACTCCCTCCTGGATGGTGGACATGTGGGAGAGATAGTCCGACGCGGCCAGGGTGAGGAAAAAGACGATGAAGACCCCTGCGATGAGACCGGCCTTGAGCCGGTCTCGGGAAAAATAGACCACGCCCATGGCGGTCACCATAAGCCCCAGGAAGCCACCCCTGGATTTCGAGGCATACACCCCGAACACCAGCAGGGCGAGAATCATGAGCGAGGTGACCCTGACGAATCTCTTTGTGTTCGTCATGGCGAAGTAAAGGAGCACGGGAATGACCTGGTTGAGGGTGTTGGCAAGGGCCACATGGCCGGATGCGGCCCCGAATCTCCCGTACGCGACGGCGCCGTACATCTGCTCGCTTACGTCACCCGAAAGATAGTTCACCACGGGCTCATAGGCGATCCACGCGGTGACCAGGATAAAGGCCCAGAGAATCCTGGCAAGGTCTGCGGTTGAGCGCACCGTGGACACGATCATGATATAGAAGACCGTGATCTTCAGGAGAAAATATCCTCCCTCGTTCCAGGAAACGACAGGGTTCACGGAAAAGGCCACGGAGAACATTCCCACGGCGAAGAGCACCCAGAAGGCCTTGTTGATGGGGTTGAACCCGGGCAGGAAATTGCCGAGACCTTTGCCGGAAACAAGGATCCTGAAGAGCACATAGGCAGCGACGAGCAGCTCGAACCGGATGGCCCCGAGCAGGGGATACATCTCGCCCAGCTTTGCGTTGAGGACAAAGAAGTACGCGATCACCCCATACACCGGGTTCTTGAGCGACATGACCAGGAGCAGGACACACACGATGGGCAGGATGATCTGAACGGATTCGGCGGAAGGCAGCATGATGGTTGAAACAGACTCCTTTTTTTCAGCCTTTTACGTGCTCTGCCCCTGAAGCCCGGCAGTCACCGGCGAGAACACCGGGACAGCTCCTGGCCCCCATTTTAGCGGCAGGCGGCGAAGAAGTGCACGCGAAAGGCTCGCAAGGGGAGGCAGGAGACCTGCATGGGGGCTTGGGGCCGAGCCGGTCATTCCCACGGCCTCACTACGCCCTCGGCGGGCCGGAAGATCGATCCGATCCGGCTCTTTTCCTCGGGAGTGAAGAAATTCACGAGCAGGAGCACGAGCGGGAACATGAAAACCAGCAGCGTCTTGACGGCGACATCGGCATAGACCGAGGCCGTGTTCACCTGCAGCGAGAGAAAATAGATGACCGAAGCCGCCAGAAAGATCTTTCCCATCCGGATGAACTCGAAGTGGATCTTGAAGAACCGGTTGCTGAAGAAATAGGTGGAGGCGGCCTTGTAGATGTAGGCGACGAGCGTTGCGTACGCTGCGCCGTACATCCCGTATCTCGGGATGAGCAGAAAGTTCAGGATCAGCACGAGTGCCGCGTTCGAGACATTGATATAGGCCAGATATTTGGTTTTTTTCTCGATGATGATGCCCATGTTGAAGTGATAATGGAAGGTGAAGATCACGTTTGCCAGCACGATGATCGGGACGATCCTGTACGCCGGCCAGAACGCCCGGTCCGCGATGACGACCAGGATCTCCTCGGTGAGCACGGCCACGCCCAGGGCAACGAACGAGATAAACAGAAGGAAGTAGGTGAATATCCTGCCGAATATCTCCTCGGCGTTCTCCTGGTTGTAGACCTCGAGCCTCCGGGGCTGCCAGACCTGGTTGAAGGGCTCGGACACGAAGGTGCCGGGCAGGATGCCAAAACGGTATCCGAGCGAGTAGATCCCGGCCTCGGCAATGGAGCAGTAACCCTTGATGAAGAACCGGTCCGAGAGGTTCACGATGAGCGTGCCGAACTGCGACGGGATCATGGGGAGACCGAACTTGAGCATGTCTTTGATGATCCTCGGCGAATACCCGAGCCCGGCCTTCACCAGCTGCGGCACGTTGAGGACCAGGGACATGACGATGGAGGTGATGAGCGTGCTCAGAAGAATGCCCAGGACCCCCATGCGCAGCACGATGATGAAATAGATGTTCAGGGCAATGGCCAGGACGAGCCTGAAGAGCGAGAGCACAACGAACTGGACGGACTTCAGGGTCACCCTGAGGTAGTTGAGCCCGATGGTGTTGATGGTCTGGAACCACAGGGACGCAAATGCAATCAGGAAATAGACATAGAGCCCTGAGGAGTCGAGAATGTAGCGGGCCATGACCGGCGAGCCCAGGGAAAGGATGCACACGAAGATCAGCCCGAATATGCCCAGGAATATGTAGGATGAGCTCAGCACCATGTTCCGGTCGCTCTCCTCGGTATAATCGAAATAGAACCGGTAAAAGGCGGATGAAATGGCGGTAGCCAGGAGGATCCCCAGGATGTCCGTGCTCAGGCCCACGAGCTCCTTGATGCCGTATTCACGGGTGGAGAGGTACTGGGTGTAGATGGGCAGGAGGAGGAATCCCACGATCTTGTTGGCACTCGTCCCGATCCCGTAGATGATCGAGTGCCTGGCCAGCAGTTTTGACTCATTCCCGACGCTTATTGCCACATGTATGGTCTCGGAAAGACAGGCTTATGAAAAAACAGGGGCAACCATCCCCGATGGATGGGGCCGCTTACGGGAGCGGGTGTTCACCGGGGACCCCCGCCCTCCGGATATTCGACTCGTTGAAGATGTGTATGAGGTCCTTCACCTGGACCGTGACGTCATATCGGGAATTGTCGAAGCCGGGCGCGAGTTTCTCATTTTCTTGTTCCCGGTTTTGTTCTTCCCGGGCCCGGCCTTTTCGGAGATATTCTTCATATGCATTGTCGAGTGCCTTGAGAAGGGACGGATAGTCGTCGTGCGGGGCGTGGTAGAAGTTGCCGTAGTCCCGGATGATATCGAGGGCCTCGCTCTCCTGCATGATTGCGAGGATCGGACGTTTCACCGCCATGTACTCGTAGAGCTTGGAGGTGATGACCCCGGCGCTCTTGCTGTCGTGTCCGATGATGAGGAGGAGAAGATCGGCGCCCTTCTGTTTGCGGATGATCTCGTCGTGCGGGATCAGCCCGCTCGTCCTGACCACATGCTCCAGCCCCAGCTCATGCGCCAGGGCTCCCGCCTTCTCGCATCCCATGCCGTAGAAGAGGGCCTGGACGTTGTCCCGCACCGAGGGATCCTTGGTCTCCAGCCACCTGGCCAGGCCGTGGATGAAAAAGTCCGGGCTGATGGTCCCGTAGAGTGTCCCGCCGAACAGGATGGTGAACCTGTCGAAGCTGTCCGGCTGTATGTTTTTGAAAAGGGCCGGGTCAAAGCCGTTTCTGACCACCACGAACTTGCCGCCCATGGCGGGATAGCGATTTTTCAGAGATTGCCTGTGAGACTCGGTGACCAGAATCACGGTGTCCGCGAACCTGGCAATGATCCTCTCCAGCAGGCCGTGCAGCCACAGCTCTATGCGGAACAGCTCCTCGGTATGAAAATTGTCCACAATGGGGTCGCGGAAGTCGGCCACCCAGGGCTTGCGGAAGATCTTTGCCAGGATGAGCCCCGCGAGATGCTCTGAATGAGGGGGCGAGGTCGTGAATATCACATCGAAGTCTTCCTTGCGCATGAGCCTGATGCCCCTGATCACGGCAAAAGGGATCCAGAACACCATGTGATCGGGGATGGAAAAGATCTTGAGCAGCGCCGACAGGAAAAACCTCTCGACCCTCTTCACCGCTCCGGCCACCCCGGCCCGGGAGCCGGGATCGCTCAGTGCCGCACGGGCGGCTTCTCTCCGGGCATCCCTTGCCCGATATCGCTGGATCATTCTCCAGATGTCGAGAATATAGGTCCTGTGTATCCGGACCTCCGGCGGTATACGTTTCATGAGACTATGGTCACTGTGGATATCCTTTGATTCATTGATCGTGATGACCGTGGGCCTCCAGCCGTTAGCCGGGAGATACCGGCAGAAACGCATGGTCCGATAGACCCCTGCGTGCGCGATGGGAGGAAATCCATATGCAATGACCAGCACCTTTTTTTGTTCGAGATCCGCTGTATCCATGTCACCTCGCTCCTATCTTCCGTGCAGGGTACCCCGCCAGAACGGTACCGGGCGGGTATTCCTTGCGCCCCACCACGGAGTTTGCCGAAACGACGCACCTGCTGCCCAACACGACACCCGGCATGACAAATACGTTTGCACCCATCCAGACATCGTCGCCGATGATCACCGGCCTGAAGGTATAGCCCTGATCGTGAACCGGGATGTCAGGATTCTTGTAGTTATGGTTCTGGGTCCATATCCTCGTATAAGGCCCCAGAAGCACGTTATTGCCCATGATGACGCCGCCGCCCGCCTGAATATAGTTGAAGAGTCCGATGTCGACGCGGTCCCCGCATTTGATGCACCCGGGATTCAGGATGGTGGTCCCCGGGTGAATGCTCAGGCCCCTGCCCGCCTTCCCGAACCTTCTGGTGTACCACTCACGCCTGAGGACAACGCCGAAGTCGCCCGGGATGTTTCGCAGCAGCAGTGCAATGTACTGGTCCCTTCCCGTGCGGGACGCCAGGTCCCAGTACAGGTATTTAAGGATCTCGATCACAACGTTTCACGGCGGGGTGACCCGCCCGCCGCATCCAGCCTGTTTACCAGGGATTCGACAATGATCCGCTCGAGGTCCAGCGAGACGCTCAGGGGCGGGTCGATGTTGTAATCGTTTTTATAGACAAAGGTGGGTTTTTCCTGAAAGGCATAGTGGTGCCATACCGGCGAAAACTCGGAGATAAGAAAGCCCTTGTCCGCGGGCATGAGATCGAGATTGACCCAGCTCGCCGGGAGCTCGCGGGCGAGCCTCTCCGAGAGCTCCAGGGCCTCGGGCGGGACATAGCTCCACTGGCCGATCCCTCCCCCGTCGATGTTCACCTTCCACTGATCGCTGGAGGCCTGGAAGCGCCAGTGCCCTTCCACCACCTTTCCGTCTCCCACCACGGTCTTCAGGTCCCGGTCCGTGGTGATGTATTTCTGGGCGAGAAGCGGCGGCGACAGGAAGGGATAGGTCATCTTCCGCTCCTTGAGCAGATTGTAGTAAAATATGCGCTGCCTCAGCATCCGGAACAGATAGCTCAATGCCCCGGGGTGCACGAAATCGAGCTGCGAGAGCCGGTAGTACGACTCGAGCTCGGCCCTGTCGCGGACGAGGAACACGGCCCCGCCTCCCGCGCCGTAACGGTTCTTCACCACCATGGGATATCCCAGCCGCTGGTGGGCGATCTCCACCGCTTTCCACGAGAGCAGGGGAACGGTCTCCGGTATGGGGAACCCGTGCGACCTGAGAAAGAGATGCTGGCGGTACTTGTCGTTGTAGAAATAGATCAGGCCCGGGTCCGGATATATCACCAGGCCGGGAAAGTCGCGGTGGATATGCGCCAGGTTGTCGTACACCCGGTAGAGCGCCAGGGGATGGTGCGAAGAGAACTCGAAGCTCGAATAAAAGATGAGAAAATCCACGCTCGTGTAGTCGAAATCGATCCATTCCTGGTTGTCGAACGACAGGATCACCGGTTCGATGCCGTATCGCTGAAGCGTGTTCCGAAACGACCCGAACCGTTCCTCTGAATGTATCAGAACCGCCTTCATGCTCGTGCTCAGGCCTCCTTTCCCTGCCGGACAGGTTTCCAGGATATCACTCTCCTGCCCCGGAGATAGTCGATGACGCCAAACATGGCCGCCAGGTTCACCAGGATGAAGTAGTAGGGGATGGCGTACCACTTACCGCCCGATCCGCCCCGGGACCCCATGCCGTAGAACGACAGGCCCAGGACGGCTGCCAGACCGCAGAACGCCAGCAGGAAAAACCTCCGGCCCGCGAGGAACAGGGAGGAGACCAGCATCCCCGCATAATAGAACCCCACCAGCCATCTGAGGATTTTGTGAGACAGGATCTGCCACGCAAGCAGCGGCTTTCTGGCTGGGTTGAGGAGTTGAGGATACCGGGAGATGCCGGTGAACCCGCGGGTCACGATCCTGCGCCTGGTGTTGAACTCGTCTCCGGTGCTGGTGGTCGCCTCCTCATAGGTGACGGCACCGGGCTCGTACACTACGCTGGAGCCGTTGCTGATGACCAGCAGCGGCGAGATGAAGTCGCTCATCATGTCCTGGTCGAGGTTGGTGTAGAGTGACTTGCGGATCGCGTACAGCGGACCGTCCACCCCCACGAGCGAGCCCAGGGAGCTCTCGGCTTGTTTGAGGATCTGCTCGTACTTCCAGTATACTCCCTGGCTTTCGGTGGTGAGGTTTTTGCTCTCCCGGGTGAAGACCACCCTGCCGGCCACCGCCCCCACCCGGCTGTCGGCGAAGTTCGCGACCAGCCTCTTCAGCGAGCACTTTTCGCACATCGACGCCGCATCCATGAAGACCACGATCTCGTGGGAGGCCTGACAGACACAATCGTTCTGCACCATGGTCTTGCCGCGGTTCTCGGGAAACGCCAGCAGGCGCACCCCTTTGCCCGCATACGACCTCACGATCTCGTCGGTCCGGTCGGTCGAGCCGTCAGAGCCCACGATGATCTCGACGAGCTCCCGGGGATAGTCGAGGGAAAGGGTGTTCTCGATCTTCTCGGCGATGGTTTGTTCCTCGTTATAGGCCGAGATAATGATCGATACGGGGGGGATGATCTCGTTTCGGATATAGTTCCTGCCGATGAACCGGGACAGTCTGGTGAGGAGAATCGGGTAGATGAAATAGACATACCCGGTCAGCAGAAAACAGGTCCAGAAGATTGCCGGCAGATAACTGGTGTGTATGATCATGTTCAGGAGCTGGAGAGTGCGGTTGTGCTTGGGGTCGGTCAGAGAGCGCTGTTTACGGATTCATGGATACTGCTTTATCACAAGCCGGTAAAATAATTGCCGAGAAGGGGCATGAGCTGGCCTCCGAACATCGTGAGCCTGTCTTCGTCGCCCGTGGTATCATCGCCGAGCGCCACCGATATTCTCACCCACACGGTTGAGGGGTGTTTGCCGGTAATGCTGCGAATCACCTGGTAGAACCGGTTGACGCTGTTGCGCGGGATGGTCTTGTCGCCGGTCTGCCACCAGGCATAGACCAGCTCCTGCCTTTCGAGCTTTTCGATCACCATCCGGTTGACCATGGCGTGCCGCGGGCCAAGTTTTCTCGACACGATATTGTTTTCCTTCATGGACCATCCCTGCCCCGTGTAGCATACCTCCGGGGCATGAACCATGTCGGCGGAGTTTACATTCTGATAATATGCAAGATACACACTGACCTCATCTTGCTCACAACGGTATGTCCTGAACACGACCCTCTGAGCCCCGATCGCCTCTTTGAGGCCCTCGATGTCGGCATCGACGTCCGAGCCGATCCACTGCCCGATGGTGGGAGGGATTGCGTATGTGCAGGTTTGTTCTGAATACAGGGCCTTTTTCAGGCCGTGGGAAGAGCCGTACACACTCAGCGCAAAAACCAGGACATATATTGCATTCTTTTTCGTTCTATCCATCTGACAAGGAACACACCGCCCAGCAAGAGGACAAACGAGAGAATAAAGGTCACCAGGCCTGCCATGGTATGGGGAAACCCTTCGGCCATGCCGGGGGAGAAACGGTAGACAATGAATCCGGCAGCGGTGATCCTGAGGATGTTCCCGATCATGGCCACGGGAACGGACAGCGAGAGGAGGAGCGCTCTCTCGACATTCGAGGTGAAGAGCAGGTATCCCATGAGAAGAGACAGCGCGACAATGGAAAGCAGAGAACGGATGCCAGAGCACGCCACCACCACCTGCATGGAGTAGTTCGGAAGGTGGATGAGATTCCCCTCCCGCAACACGGGAATGTCGATCAGGTTCAGGATATGGGCCGACAGGCCGGTGGTGACGGCCTGAAGCGGTGCAGTGAGCAGGGTATACACCTCTGCCGGTATGGGGACCATGAGGACCAGGAACACGACGGGGAAGAGCACGACCCGGGTGAAACGCACCCCTGCGGTGAAAAGCAGGGCGCCCAGCAGAAACATGATCAGGGAACAGCACTCGAACATCAGTATCTGCGCGCCGACCCCCAGCAGATAGAACACCGCCCACAGGGAAAGAACCATGAGCCCCAGCGGGCTCGAGTGCAGCGGCTGCCTCATGAGCTGCCGCCTCCTTTGCCACACGAGGTACGCCGATACCGGAATGATCAGAAAGCCGTGATTGTAGTCCTCGTTTCTTGCCCACAGGGCGGCGAGCTCGATGAGGGTTGACGAGTAGAGGAGCACGGCCAGTATCCCGAACAGGACAAGATACCAGAGAGGCCGCAGGGTATATGATGACTCGACAGTGGATATCATGAAATCGAAGCTCCGCTACTGCGGGTGAATCAGCCCTTCCTCGATGGCACAGCGCAAGGGCGCATCCCCACATCTCGTAATCTAAGAAGTTAAATAGAGGGGCACTGGCGATTCTCAAGCAGCGGCAAACCGGTGCCAATCAGGGACGGGTACGCATTCCCGTTTCCGCCTGCTTCTCCGGAGCGTTTTTCGCCTGGGAAAACCGGGCCATGCTTGTAACCCGGCTTATCTCGATCAGAGCGGGAGCCGGCGGAATCCTGTGTGTACAGCTTTTGGTTGGCAGCCGAGATACATTGAAAAGCGGCGAGGCCGCCCGGGACTCATCCCTGCGAGACGTGCAGGACACCCTGCAAATACAGCGCTTGGAGCGGTCGGAGTAATGCAACGGCAATGAATATCAGGTCCGGGAATCCGGACACGGGGCTTTCCTGCGCGTTAGAGGCCCAGGTAGGCCTGCTTGACCTTCTCGCTGTTCAGGAGGTTTGCAGCGGTGTCTTCCAAGGTGATGACGCCGCTCTCCATGACATAGCCCCGGTGGGCTATGCGCAGGGCCATGTTGGCGTTCTGCTCGACAAGGAAGATGGTGGTCTTGTTTTCACGGTTGATCTTCTCGATGGTGGCGAAGATGAGCTGAACGAGCACGGGCGCGAGCCCCAGCGATGGCTCGTCCAGGAGCAGGAGCTTGGGCCTGCTCATGAGCCCCCGGGATATGGCGAGCATCTGCTGCTCTCCGCCGCTCAGGGTCCCGCCCATCTGATGGCGCCGCTCGGCCAGCCTCGGGAAGAGGCTGAAGATGTAGTCGATGTCCTGCGCGATACCCTTCCGGTCATTTCTCAGGTATGCGCCCATGTCGAGGTTTTCCGTGACCGTAAGCAGGGGGAAGATCCTCCTGCCCTCAGGCACCTGCACGATGCCCAGGGCGAAGATTCTGTCGGGCGACATCTGGTGGATGGGCCTGCCGAGGAAGGTTATCTCCCCGTAGCGGGGCGGGACGATCCCGGATATGGACATGAGCGCCGTAGACTTGCCCGCGCCGTTGGCGCCGATGAGGGTGACGATCTCCCCTTCGGGAAGATCGAACGAGACGCTCTTGAGCGCGTGAATCCCGCCGTAATAGGTGTGGAGGTTCTTGACCTTAAGCATCGAAGGTCTCTCCGAGATATGCCTTGATCACATTGGGATTCTCAGCAATCTCTTTCGGCGTGCCCTGGGCGATCAGCCTGCCGTAGTCCATCACGTAGATCCGCTGGGAGATGCTCATGACGAGCTTCATGTCGTGCTCGATGAGCAGGATCGATACGCCTTCGTCGTCCCTGATCCGGGTGATCAGGGCATCGAGCTCGCTGGTCTCGCGGGGGTTCATCCCGGCGGCAGGCTCGTCAAGGAGCAGCAGAAAGGGTTCGGTGGCAAGGGCCCTGGCGATCTCGAGCCTCCGCTGGGCCCCGTAGGGAAGCTCCCTGGCCAGATCGTTCACATGCATCTGAAGGCCCACCTTCTCGAGCAGACCATAGGAGAAATCCACAATCTCCTGCTCCTCCCTGCGGTTCCCGGCGTTCTTGAAAATTGCGCCCAGGATCCCGGAGCGGGTCCTGCAGTGCCTGGCGACCATGACGTTCTCAAGGACGGTCATGTTCTGGAAGAGCCGGATGTTCTGGAAGGTGCGGGCCAGGCCGTGCTCGGTGATGATGTTGGGCTTGAGCCTGTTGAGCCTGACGGCAACGTTCTTTCCCGGGGGACGGACCGTCATCCGGCCTCCGGTCGGTTCATACACCCCGGTGACGCAGTTGAAGAAGGTGGTCTTGCCGGCGCCGTTCGGCCCGATAAGGGCCACGATCTCTCCCTGGCGCACCTCCAGATCGACACCGTCGATGGCGCGCAGCCCCCCGAAGTCCATGGTGAGCTGCTGTATGTCAAGCACTTGCAGCATCTCTCTCACCTTGCTCCTCCGTGCTTTCCTTCCGCCCGAACCGGTAGTGCTGCCTGACCCCGACGATGATGCCCTGCGGCCTGAACACCATGATGAGCACCATGCTGGCGCCGAAGACGAGCATCCGGTACTCCGAGAACGCCCTCAAATACTCCGGCAACAGGATGAGCACCATGGCTCCCACGATCACCCCGATAATGGACCCCATGCCTCCCAGGACCACAATGGACAGGATGATGGCCGATTCCATGAAGGTGAAGCTCGCCGGATTGATAAAGGTGGTCTTGGCCGCGAAGACACAGCCCACGAATCCCGCCCAGGTGGCGCCCAGGGCAAAGGCGGTGAGCTTGGTCCTGGTCTTGTCGATGCCCATGGCCTGACAGGCGACCTCGTCCTCACGCAGGGCGATCCAGGCCCTGCCGATCCGCGAGTTTCTGAGCCGGTTCACGACCAGTATGGTGAAACCCACCAGGATCAGCACGATGAAATAGAGAAAGACCGTATGCTGGCCCAGGCTGAGATCGGCCCCGAAAAACCAGGGCCTGGATATGCCGGCGATGCCGCTCGGTCCGAAGGAAAACGCGTTCCAGTTCTCCAGGACGAGCCGGATGATCTCTCCGAAGCCCAGGGTCACGATGGCGAGATAGTCGCCGCGGAGCCTCAGGACCGGAAATCCCAGCAGGATGCCGCACACGGCTGCCAGGCCGGCGCCGAGGGGAAGCGCGGGCCAGAAGCCCAGTCCGAAATGATGGTTGAGCAGTGCATAGCTGTAGGCGCCCACGGCGTAGAACGCCACGTAGCCCAGATCCAGCAGGCCCGCAAGGCCCACCACGATGTTGAGCCCCAGGCCGAGCATGACATACATAAGCGCGGATATCATGATCTGCGTCTGATAGCTGGAAAACATGAAGGGAAAGGCGGCCACGAAGACTGCGAGGATGGCCAGGAGCGCAGTGTAGATCTTGCGGTCGGCCCGTATCTTTTCCCCCAGCCTTTTCTGCCAGCTGTCCTCGCCATCCTGCCCGCCCCCATGTTCCTTGCGTTTCATGAGCCAGCGCCAGACAAAGGAGAGCGGGAACACGGCCAGGCCTATCCAGACGAGCCTCATCCACTGCCAGTCGATGGTTCTCTCCAGAGGATTGACCTTGATGACCATGATCGGGAAGGTGAGGAACATGAACCAGCAGGAAACCAGCAACGACTGGAAGATTTCCGAGGCGGCTCTGCGGATGAATGGCAGGCTCTGCGCTTTCATGGCGTCTCTCTACACCTTGTCCTTCGTGGAGCGCCCGAGAATGCCGGCAGGCCGGAAGATGAGGATGAACACCAGCAGTCCGAAGGCGAACACGTCTTCATAATCGCTCGATACATAACCCGTGGCAAAGCTCTCGGTCCAGCCCAGGATCAGGCCGCCCAGCACGGCCCCGGGGACGCTGCCGATCCCTCCGAGCACGGCCGCGGTGAACGCCTTGATGCCTGCGATGAAACCGATATAGAAGTTGATCTGGCCGATGTGGTTCGAGATGAGCACCCCGCCGATGGCGGCCAGGCCGGAACCGATGATGAAGGTTACGGAGATGACCCTGTTGATGTTGATGCCTAAGAGCATGGCCATGGTCTTGTCCTGGGCCGTGGCCCGCATGGCCTTGCCCATCCGGGAGAACTTGATGAACAGGGTCAGCAGCACGGTGGAAACCAGGGTGGTGGCGACGATGAGGAGCTCGGAGGAACGCATGATGTGGGACACCGGCTCCATGAACGCAAACTCGTCGACCAGGGTGGGAAACGAGAGGAAATCCGAGGTCTGGGCGAGGAGCACGTAGTTCTGGAGAAAGATGGACATGCCGATCGCGCTGATGAGGGGAGAAAGCCGCTGAGCCTTGCGAAGCGGCTTGTACGCGACCTTTTCGATGGTGTATCCGTACGCCGCCGAGTAGATCACGGCGATAAGGCCGGCGAGAATGAGAAGCGCGGGCCCGTTCAGCCCCAGCAGCGAGAGCGCGCTCGCAGCGATGAGGGCCGTGAATGCGCCGATCATGTAGATCTCGCCGTGGGCGAAGTTGATCAGCTCGATGATGCCGTAGACCATGGTATAACCGAGGGCAATGAGCGCGTAGATGCTACCCCTGGTGAGCCCGCCGAAGAATAGTTCGAGAAAATAGTCCATGAATGTCTACAGGTGCTCTCGTCTCTTTAGAAGAAAAGGAAAGGGAACGAATGCCCTGTTCCCTTTCCGGACTCGTTTTTAATCAAAGATAAAAAGCCCTATTGCCCAACTTCTACATACTGGCCGTTCTGCACCTGGTATACGGCGAAGCCGATGCCCTTTGCATCGCCCTTCTCATCGAAGCTGATACTCCCCAGCGGGGTTTCGAACCAGTTGGTGCGCAGGGCTTCTGCAATGGCGTCAAACTCGGTGGAGCCGGCCTTGTCGACGGCCTGAAGGAGGCACAGGGCCGCGGCATAGGCATTCAGATAGAAGGCTCCCGGCTCGGCGCCGTACACCTTCTTGTGCTGCTCGATGGCGGCGACGGCCATGGGGCTCTTGGTGGTGTCGATGGGCCCGGTGGCGTACACGCCTTCGGCATACTTGCCCGCGACCTTGATAAAGGTCTCGTCGCGCACGCCGTCATCAGAGATGAAGATCGTGTCCATCTTCTTCTTTTTCATGCCCGATACGATCTTGGCTGCCTCGGGATGGTACCCTCCGTAGATCACCGCTTCCGCGCCGGAGCGTTTGATCTTCTGGACCACGGCGGAATAGTCCACGGCACCGGGGGTAATCCCCTCGAACAGGACAGGCTTGGCCCCCCGCTCTTCGATGAAGCCGTATGCGAATTCCGCAATCCCTTTGCCGTAGTCGCCCTTGTCGTGGATGACGGCAATCTTCTCGACCTTGAGGGTGTTGAGGGCAAAGTCCACCTGAAGCAGGGCCTGTGCATCATCCGGGGATATGGTCCGGAAGAAATTGGGGTAGTCTCCGCTCTTGGTGAGCTCCACGTTCGTGGCCGAGGGGGACATGGTGATGATGCCTGAGTCCTTGTAGATGTTCATTGCAGCCTTGGTGGCGCCGCTGCAGATATGGCCCAGGACCACGTCGACCTTTTCCGACACGAGCTTGGTGCCCACGTTTGCCGCCACCTCGGGCTTGCACTGGTCGTCTTCCTGAAGGATGACCACCTTTTTGCCCATCACGCCGCCCCGTGCGTTGATGTCGTCCACCACGAGCTTGGCCGCGTGTGCCGAGGGCAGACCGTAGGAGGCCAGGTCCCCGCTATGCGCCCCGGGCACCCCGAGCTTGACGGCATCTTCCGCCATTGCTGCGCCTGAAAACAGGACAAAGCATGCTCCAGTCAATATACAGATAATCCTTTTCATCTTCTCCCCCTGTTAAGATATAGAGTGTGCCTGGTGTAGAGAAAAGAGCGTGTCAGGCCACATACGCGTTTGGTAAAATATCACTGCAGGTGGTTATCTGTCAAACTGTAATGCCTTTGTATGACAAATCTGTCTCTTCAGATGAAACAGGAAAAGGTGATGCAAACCTTTAAGGGTTTAGCGCCACGGTCCGTACCAGTGCCATCTCGGGGGGCGCAGCACCTCGGGAAAACGATCGGGCAGAACGACCCTCTCCCGCGATTCGAGGATGTCCTGCTCTCTCGCCTCCGCCAGGTGCATGAGCCGTTCGATGCGTTTCCGGGTATGAGGGTGGGTTCTCAGGATGGAGGGATGGGGATCCTTTTTCCCCGAGGTTACCAGGATATCCCAGATGCTGCGATCGTAGCTTTCCATCTTCTGCAGCGCCGAGGCGAGTCCCCTGGGGTCGTTTGTCAGGCGCACGGCGGAGAGGTCTGCATCGAACTCCCTGGTTCTGGACAGCGCAAGCTGCAGGATGATGCTGATCATGGGTGCAAATATGAGTATCAGGATGAATATGAGCGGCAGATGGGCATCTGCGAAGAAGATCATGGGAAGGTAGAAGATGATGAGAATCTGGCCGAAAAAAGAGAGCATGGACGTCACCCGGGTCATCATGTCCGCAAGGGCGTGCAGTCGAAGATCGTTGCTGCTGATATGGCTGATCTCGTGCGCCAGAACACCCGAAAGCTCGCGTTCGTTCAGGATCCTGATGAGCCCGTCGGAGAGCGCGATGGCGGAGTTGCTTTTCGAGCCCACGCTGAAGGCGTTCATCATCCTGCTCGGGATATAGTGCAGCCGAGGAACGTGCCGGAGATCGGCCCGGCGGGAAAGCTCGGACACGATCTCGTACAGTCTGCCTGCATCCTCCCGAAACAGGGCCTTGGCATCGTACATGCGCAGGACCAGCAGGGGCGAGAGCTTCGGGGTTGACACGAGGATGAAGCCGGCGATCATCAGCGCCCAGAAGATGCCGAATGCACCGAAGATCATCCAGCCGAGCAGGCCGAACAGCGAGACCATGGCGGCGAGTATGACCAGGGTCTGGAACGTGTTCTGAAATTTTCCGGAAACATAGCGGGTGGAGCTCTGCATCGCTGCCCTCGGTTCGTAGTCGTATATATTTTAGGGTGCGGGACGGCGAATGGCAACGATGATCCGAACAGCCGGCCGCCGTTTGCTCCGATGAAAGCCGCCTCTCTTTCCCGCTCCTCCGCCATATGATATGAGAATCATCCCCTTCTTCAACTGATCTTGAGAAGGCACTCATGGCCCTGCCGGCACTCGCGCCGCGTCCTGCCTTCTCCGGGGGTGGGGAAAACATCGCATTCCTTCTTGGTTGGCGCGTGAATCAATCAACGGTGCGAACCTTTCATTACAAAACCCCTTCATCCCTCTTCCCCGGCAAGCTGAAGGGAAACCGGACCCGCCACATCAACCCAGCAGCCGGGGATTGAGCTGCCAGATGGTGTAGTTGAGAACCGATGCAAAACTCACCCATAGCAGGTAGGGAACGAGCAGTATTCCGGCCAGAGACCGGATGCGAAGGAAGGTGATGAGCGTAGCAGCGATCAGAACCCACAGCAAGAGGATGAAGGCGAAAGACAGCGCGCCCAGATGCCAACCGAAGAAGAGCCAGCTCCAAAGCGCATTGACAGCCAGCTGCAGGAGAAACAATGTGAGTGCGGTACGCGCCGCGCCGAAACCTCCCTCACGCCAGACCAGCCATGCAGCAATTCCCATGAAGGCATAGAGCACCGTCCATACCGGCCCGAACACGGCAGACGGCGGCGCCCATGAAGGGAGCACGAGCCGGGCGTAGAACGTCTCTGCTTGCATGGTTGCCAGGCTGCCGATACCGGCCGCAAGAAAGGTGATCACCAGCCATGCAACGAGGCCTGCAAACTGTGTGCGTTTTGAAATCGCCGTCATCGAGGACTCCTTTTTTTAAGCCCGACACCGGGACTCAGCCGGCCGGACTGTGTGTTTTGGCCACGCTAAACGACGGGAAAGCCATCCTGCTGGAATATCGAGGGCACACGGGCAGCCGGCAGGTTGAACAGGGCAAAGTTTTTAGACATCGCCTGATACTTCCGGCAGTGTGAAACGAAGGACCCTCTCAGGCGCTGCTCGAATTGTTCCCCTTCAGATGGGTGAGCATGAGGCTCACTACCTCGTCGAGCCTGGTGCCTGCAGTTTTCCGGTGGGCTTCGGCCTGCCGCCGGGCGTTTTCTATCATGGTCTCCGCCTGTGTCCGGGCGGTCTGAACGATCTTCTCCTGCTCTTTTTTCACCTCGTCCAGGGGAAGGCTGCGGGAAAGGATATCACCGGCCTGTTTTCTGGCTTCTTCGAGTATGGTCCTGGCCTCTGAACGCGCCTCTTCCATCAGCGCTTCAGCCTCCTGTTCGATTTCCTTTACCGATCCGATGAAATCTTCTGCCATGGAATTCCTCCCTCAGTACGTGTGCTCTCGTCAGAGAGTGAATACATATTGTGTCGTGGTCTTCAGCGCCCTGCGCATGGCACCGAGCTGGGACCGATAAATCCTGACGCCTGTTTTTTCCACGCTCACCGGCATGTCCAGGACCTCGGCAAAAACCTTAGCCTCCACCGCCCCTTCCTCGTCGCCCCGGCTGCACCGGACCATCATATCGCTCCGGCCCGAGTGCACCTCGATGATCATGGGCAGAAGAAGATCGTCACGTTCACGATCCTCCAGGATGGAGGCCAGATATCGCAGCTCGTCGATTCTGAAAAAATGTTCCGACCCGTCGAGGCAGGAGACCCGGGGATGTTCTTCGTGCAGGAGATGGGAAAGCGTCTTGCGTTTTTTCGGCAGCTGGGCGTTCACCGAGCTGAGCTCGCTGCCCAGATAACGGGCGATCACATCGTCCTTTTCCTGCTCAATAGGCATAGGCCTCCCTCTTCTCGATCAGGAGCTTCACGTATTTCAACCGGGCCACCTCTTCGCGGTCGCGCTCCTCGAACTTCATGGAGAGGTACTTGATGGTGACGTCCAGCCCGGGTATCACCACATACTCCAAGGCGTTGTTGATGCGCTTGACCTTGTTGATCTCGTCGCCGAGCAATTCCAGGGCGCTCTGGAGCTCGGCGAGCTCTACGGTGGTGGACAGGCACTTCCGCGCCGTGTCGGAGGTATATTCCAGGAGCGAGGAGTTCTCGGCTGGATAAACCGCCTGGGGCGCCTCCCGATTCTCCTCCATCTGGAAGGTGGGAAGACGCACCCCCGCCACGTTGCGGGTCGCGGCATGCAGGCTGAAGGGCATCTCGGAGATCATGAGCGTCTGTTCCACCAATGCATACCCGTGATATCCCAGGGAGAGAGACAGGGCCTTGTAGGCGTCGTGATACTCCTTCTGGAGCCGCTCCTTCACGTCCGCGCTCTCTTTGACGGTCTGGAGAAACTCCATGACCAGGATGGAGAGCCGGTCCTTGATGATCTTCTGGATCCGCGTGGCGAGCCTCAGGCGCCGTTTGAGCCTGGCGAGCTCGATCTTGGTGGGTCTGGCGATACGTATTTTCGCGGCCATGGTCTCTACTCGCTCTTAGATGGTTCGGGCAGGTACTTCTTGATGTATTTCTCGTTGATGAGCTTCAAGTCTTCCTCCGGGAGCATGGAGAAGATATCCCACGCAACGCTCAGGGTGTCTTCCACGGTACGCCGGCTGTGCTCTGCCTGGGCGATGAAATCCCGCTCGAACCGGTCCGCCGCCTCGAGATAGACCTTGTCGCGATCGGTGAGCGCCTCCGAGCCGATGACCGTGGTGATCTCGCGCAGGTAGTTCCCCTCTGCATACATGGCATAGGACTGCATGAAGACGTTGTTGTGATCCTCCCGGGTCTTGCCCTCCCCTATTCCCTCCTTCATCATCCGCGAAAGCGAGAGAAACACGTCGATGGGCGGGTAGATCCGCTTGCGGTCGAGCGGCCTGGAGAGCACGATCTGTCCCTCGGTGATGTAGCCCGTCAGGTCCGGGATGGGGTGCGTGATGTCGTCGTCGGGCATGGTGAGGATGGGAAGAATGGTCACCGAGCCCTCACGTCCGGAGATCCGCCCGGCGCGCTCGTAGAGAGAGGCCAAGTCCGTGTACATATACCCGGGGTAGCCCCGGCGGCTCGGTATCTCGCCCCGCATGGCGGCAAGCTCGCGCAGCGCGTCGGCATAGTTGGTGATGTCGGTGAGGATGACGAGCACGTGCATGTCCATCTCCCAGGCCAGGTATTCGGCTGCCGTGAGCGCCAGCCTCGGGGTGGAAAGGCGCTCGATGACCGGGGACGAGGCGGTGTTGATGAACCCCACGGCCCGGCTCAGCGCGCCCGTTTCTTCCAGGTTGTTGATGAAGTATGCGGCGTCGTCGTAACTGACCCCGATGGCGCCGAACACGATGGCGAAGTCGTCGGACTTGCCCTTGAGCGATGCCTGGCGGATGATCTGGGCCGCGATCTTGTTGTGCGGCAGGCCCGAGCCGCTGAATATGGGCAGCTTCTGGCCTCTCACCAGCACGTTGAGCCCGTCGATGGCCGAGATGCCGGTCTCGATGAACTCGGCCGGGGGCATGCGGGAGGCCGGATTTGCAGGCACGCCGTTGATGTCCTGGTATTTCTGAGAGATAATGGGAGGCCCGCCGTCGATGGGTTTGCCGCTCCCGTCGAAAATGCGCCCGAGAATGTCCGGGGAGAGCGGGAGCTTCAAGGTTTCGCCCTTGTACCTCACCTTGCTGTCGAGGAGATCGACCTCGCTCACCCCGCCGAACACCTGGACCACGGTGGTGCCTTTGCCGACCTCGATGACCTGGCCGCTGCGAACCTCACCCGTGCCCAGCTCCACGTCGACGATCTCGCTGAACTGGATGCCCGGGATGCTCTCGATGATGAGCAGGGACCTGCGGGCCGTGCTGATGGCCTTGGTCTGTCTGGTAAAGAGCTGCATGGAATCCATCATACCCCTCCTTGTTCAAGGGAGGCCGCCCCCCCTGCCATGTCCTGCCGGATGGAATCGATATACTGATCGATCTCGTTGTCGGGCACGTCCTTCATGCGGGAGATCCTCTGCTTGATCCTCGACGCGGAGATCTCGCTCACCATCATCCCCGTCTCTGCCATGCCTCTGGCGAAGTCGTTGAATTTCATGATAATGCTGAGCATCAGGTGCGACCGCTTGGGGTCCGAGTAGGTGTCGACGGGATGATAGGCGCTCTGCATCAGGAAATCCTCCCTGATCATGCGTGAGATGAGGAGCAGCAGCTTGTCGTTCTCCGGCAGGGCCTCCGGGCCCACCAGCCGGACGATCTCCTCCAGCTCCGCCTCCTTCTGCAGGGTGATGAGCGCCTGGTTGCGGACCTCGGTGTAGTCCGGGCTCACCTTTTCCCACCAGGTGTCCACGGAGTCGGCATACTTGCTGTAGCTCTGGAGCCAGTTGATCGTGGGGAAATGCCTCCGGTTCGCCAGGGCCACGTCAAGCGAATAGAGGGCGTCCACGATCCTGAGCGTGTTCTGGGTCACCGGCTCGCTGAAGTCCGCGCCCGGGGGGCTCACCGCCCCGATGACCGTGGCCGACCCGACGCGGTCGGGGCTTCCGAGGCACTCCACCTTGCCCGAACGCTCATAGAAGGCCGACAGGCGCGAGCCCAGATAGGTGGGGAACCCCTCCTCGCCCGGGGTCTCCTCGAGCCTGGCCCCGATCTCGCGCATGGCCTCGGCCCAGCGCGAGGTTGAGTCGGCCACCAGGAGGATGTCGTAGCCCATGTCGCGGTAGTACTCCGCCATGGTGATCCCGATGAAGATGCTGATCTCGCGTGCCACCACGGGCATGTTGGAGGTGTTGGCGATGAAGATCTCCTTTTCCTGCAGGTAGCGTCCCGAGCCCGGATCCTTGAGCTCCTTGAAACTGTGGAGCACGTCCGCCATTTCGTTACCCCGCTCTCCGCACCCCACATAGATGTTCAACTGGGTCTGGGACCAGCGGGCCATCTGCTGGAGGTTCACGGTCTTTCCCGTGCCGAACCCGCCGGGAATGGCGGCCTTTCCTCCCAGGGCCAGGGGGAAGAGATAGTCGATGATCCGGGTGCCGGTCACCAGCAGGTCCACGGGGTCGAACCGCCTCTTATAGGGCCTGGGCTTTCTCGCCGGCCACCGCTGCATGAGGGTGAGAGGCCTGGTCTTGCCGTTCGATTCGAGCATGGCCACGGTTTCTTCCACCGTGTAGTCGCCCTCCTCGATGGAGTCGATGACGCCGCTCATCCCGGGCGGGACCATGATTCTGTGCTCGATGAGGCCGGTCTCCTGCACGGTGCCGATAATATCTCCGCCCTCCACTCGTGTGCCCGCCTTTACCCCGGGCATGAAGCGCCATTTCTTTTCCCGGTCGAGGGCATGGGTCCGTACGCCCCGGTGCAGGAAGTCGCCGACCTCGTCCTTCATGGTCACCAGCGAGCGCTGCACGCCGTCGTAGATGTTCCCCACGAGCCCCGGCCCCAGCTCGGCCATCAGGATCTCGCCCGTCCGGGTGACCTTCTCGCCCACGGTCAACCCCACGGTGTCTTCGTAGACCTGGATCACCGCTTTGTCCTGCTCCAGACCGATGATCTCGCCGTTGAGCCGTTCGTCGCCGATCTCCACCACCTCGTACACCTGGGAACCGCGCATGTCTTCCGCGATGATCACAGGTCCTGAAATCCTCCAGATTTTTCCCATAGGTTTAAGCCCTCACATACTATATTTCGATATTGAACCCGACGAGTTGCTTGGTATATGCCTTGTAGAAGGCCTTCACGTCCATCGCGGCGGCCTGGTACCCCGAAGGCACGGTGATGATGACCGGGGAGTACTGCTTTTTCTCCCTCCGGGAACGGATGATGTCCTGAACATGCTCCGCCCACACCTCGGGCAGCACGATGACGGCTACCGAGCCGTCCCCCAGAAAGGTTTCCAGCGCCTGGAGCACCGATTCCGCCGTATTCTGTCCCTCATCGATCACCCGGTACTTCTGTACCCCGGCCAGGCGCAGGAGCGCCGCCTGATCCCTGGTGCCGATGACCGCCATGGTCAGATTCTCACGCCTCTTCATAGGCTCACCGCCAGATAATCCCTCACCTCGGCCGGGGGCAGCCTGTCTTCTACGGCCTTCAGGGCGACCCGCACATTGCGCAGCTCGTGCTCCTTGAAGGTGAGGTGCCACAAAACCGCGCACAGAGACAGCGATCGAGGGGAAAGAAGCTCGCGGACCCGCATGATCCGCTCTGGTTCCATGATCCGGTCGATGACATAGGCGCCCTGCTGTTCGACCTGCCGTGCTACCTCCTGGATCATGGCATGGTACGGGGTATCCTCGAGCCGGGCTGCGATCTCCTGGGCCTTGAGGCCCGCGAGTTCGCGCACCAGGTCCGGGGTGAGCAGATACCCTCCCGACACAACACCCCCCCCGTCGATTCCGCCGGGCATCCCCGATGCAGCCGCCCTTAGGACCCTCCCCAGGATCAGGTAGTCGATGAGTATGCCGTGGGCCCGCAGGAGGATTTCGTGATCGTCCATGCCCTCAAGCGTTTCCCGGAGCATCTGCAGATACAGCTGGTCGAGCCCCCTCTCCACCTGCCGGAGCGTCCTGCGGTCGATATCGGTCATCCTGCGGATGGGTCCGGCGTATTCGGCCATGCCGCCCGTGACGAGTACGGAGACAATCTCGCCCGGAGACTGCGCCCGGGACAGGTCGTTCAGCAGCCCCTGATTAAAGAGCGTCCCTGCAGGGATCATGTTTGCCGGTCTCTGAAAGACTACCTCTCTGAGGGCGCTTATGATGTTGGCAACATCATACTTGTGCAGGTAGCGGTCCATGAGCCTGGCCGCAGATGGATCGGGCCTGAGCCTTCTGATCCGGTCAAAGTACCTGTCGAGATATTTCCAGAGCAGCTCATCCATCTCGTCGAACCTCGCCGCTCCATACTCGGAGAGAAACCCGCCCAGGTCCGTGCCCTTCATGAAATCCACTGCCTCGGCCATGGACGCGGCGCGCAGGAGGATTTCTTCGAGCATCTCATGCTCCACGCCCTTTGCCTCCCGGGCCTTCAGGACAGCCACGAGGAACGCGAGTCGGTTGCTGGCAAGCCTCATGATCTGCCGTCTCCGAACAGGATATCGCCCACCCGGGGCATGAGCTTGGGTATGAGCATTTCGAGCCGGGTGTCGAAGGTGTTGTCCACGCTCACCTTGCCATCGATGCTCTCGGTGATGACCCCGCCCATGCAGACGGTCACCTGCACGCTGGTGATGCGGTCCTTGAGCTTCGGGGAGCGGGAAACGATATCCTTTACCTTTGCGACATCCTGGCCCGCGGTTTTGATCATCAGCGGCTGGTCGGACTGGAACGCATCCACGGCCTCACCGATGAGATGCGACAGGGTGCCCGCCTCCGGGGTGTTGCCGGTCAGCTTCTGTTTTACCCGGCTGATCATCTCTTTGATGATGCCGTCCTTTTCCTTCAGGAGCTCCTGCCGGGCCCGCAGATCGGCCTGAGCGATGATCCGGGCCGCTTCGCGCCTCGAATCGGAGAGGAGCCTCTGCTTCTCGGTTTCGAAACGCTGCCGCCACTGCTCCTCGGCCCTGAGGACCATCTCCCCGGCCCTGGATCGCGCCTCGTCAACGAGCACCTGCGCCTCCTGCCTGGCCTTGGAGAGAATGGCCTCCCGCATTTTTGGGGTTTCCATGACGATTGTCCTCCCGCCGGCCTACATGAGCTCAAGGATGCTCAGGGCCATGATCGTGAAGACCAGCCCCAGAACACCGATCAGCTCCACGAAGACGGCCAGCATCATCGACGAAGTGAGTATCTGTCCTCTGGTCTTGGGCAGCAGGGCGATGCCCGATGCGCACACCGAACCCTGGAATATGGCGGAGAACAGCTCGGCAAAGGCAGCCATAGTCCCGATGGCGAGCACGGCAATCCCGCCTGCAATGCCCACGGTGAGATTCGGGAGCACCACGGTAAGAATGATGATCAGGATGATCAGCCCGTAGAAGCTCTGGGTCATGGGAAGAGAAGCCAGCACAATGACATTCCGAAGCTGTCCGGGCTCTTCCGAGAGAGTTCCCACGCCCGAGGATGCGGCATTGGCGATCCCGATGGCCGATCCGGCAAGCCCGCCGGCCAATGCAAGTGCTCCACCTATTAGTGCCAGGGCCTGAATAAGGGTCATACTTTTCACCTCTCCTTTGTTATGATTTTCTCCCCACCAGGACGGTACGCTGCTGGGGTATTTGAAATGGCGAATAATCTCTCCCCCCTCCTTCGTAGAACTTGAGCAGGAACTCCACGAAGCAGAGCCTCAAGGAATGGATGAAGGCCGCCAGGGCGCCGAGCAGCAGGTTGAATACATGGAAGATCGTGAGCAGGACCACCCCGATCAGGAAACTCAAGCCTGCCCCGATCACCCCGGGAACGGCATTCCCCAGGCCCGTTGACACCCAGTTGGAGAGAAGGTTGAACGACGATGCCAGATAGTAGGTGGCAAGCCCAACGCCGGCCAGCCGCGAATAGGACATGACATCGCCGAGAATGCCCGTGAGGTCGAAAATCCAGAAGATGGAGCCCAGCCCGCCCATCTGAAGGAATGATCCGATGATGACGCCCAGAACCCCCAGTGCGAGGAGATAGCCGAACACCGTGTAGGCGGCAGCACTTAAAGGGAGGAGATCCATGCCCAGCATCACGTGAAAGAGATAGGGAATCCCGAAGATCTGGACCGCGAAGAGCCCGATCTTGTTGATCACGATGCCTTTGCTCCGCGCTTTGACGCCCCTGATGAAGCTCAGCATGTGGGCGATGTTCAGGTGTACCAGGCCGATGATCAGGGATAATACGATAAAGGAGATGGGCTGCGAGAACACGGACTGGACGGCCCCTGCAAGGGCGAGCCTTTCCGGCGGGATCCCTGCATAGCGGTCGAGGAAATCCCCCAGGAACGAGCCCGAGAGAATGCCGATCACGAGCGATGCTGCGCCGCAGATGATGAGCACCCTCCGGAAGAGCCTGGTGCCCTCGGCGTGAGGATCGTCCACCAGCTTGTTCAGCAGGAACACCGCAACCAGGAGCAGCCCCACGGCATAGATCACGTCATTGAGCATGAGCCCGAAGAAGAAGGCGAAGAAATAGGCGATGGAAGGCGTCGGATCCCAGTCGCCGTACCGGGGGGTGCTGAAGAGCTTGACGATGACCTGGAAAGGCCTGATCCCTCCGGGATTCTTCAGCTTGGTGGGCGGAATGTCGTGCAGATCGGGGGGGCGCGAGTCGATGAAAACCTGCTTGCCGTTCTGGGAAAACTCCGATGAAACCCTGTCGATGCTGCCCCTGGGCACCCAGCCCTCGAACACGGTGAGATACCGGGCGGTTGCCGCCATCTCCAGGATATCGAGCCGGGAGTACTCCCCCTGGAGAATATCCCGATAGAGCACGATCTTCTGCAACTGTTCTTCGATAATGGCCTGTATGTCGTTCTCCAGGACCCCCAGGCTTGTGACCAGTTCTTCCTTGATGGTCCTCCGGTGGGCATTGAAATTGCGCAGGGTCATGTCTTCTTCCATGAAGGGAAGCTGGGTGCCGCCCAGATTCGCGGCCGCCTTTTCGATGCGGTCCCGGTCATGCACCCTGGCGAGAAGATAGATCACGTCTTCACCGCCTGACTGCGCCTCCACTCGGTGCAGCAGGAGGTCCTCCATGTCATCCAGGAACGGTCCGGTGGCCTCGCGGGGGAAAATAACCACCCGTGAAAAGAGGTAGGGGCCGGTATAGTGGAGATCCGCCAGCGGCACATCGACAGCCTGAGCCAGGGCCTCAAGGAACCTGGCCGAGGTGTCCAGGGCATTGATCCTGGTTCTGAAGCCTTCCCTGCGCTCCAGCAGAGACGAAAGCCGGTCTTTGAGGGCATCAACCCGGCTGAGGACCTCCCCGGGCTCCATGGGCGCGATCTGGGGCGGAATGGTTACCTCGCGGACACCCCTGAGGCTGTCCAGAATTTCGTTTATCTCCTGTACGGCCCTTCGCGTGCGCTGTTTCCTGGAGGTGATCTCTTCCACCTCCGGGGGTGAAAGCTCCTTGGCCTCTTCCACATGGAGCACGCCCAGTTTCTGCAGATCGGCGAGAGCTGCTGACGAGCTGTCTTTCAAGGCTGCTACTCTGACCCGCAACATCTCTTCAGGGTAATTGATGAATATCGGGACCATGTGCGCTAGAACCTCCCTTTCCGGTCGTCATCCCCTCGCCTGGGGTGGAAACTCACTTTCTTAAAAGGTGTGGTTTATTCCACTGTGATCTTCCTGCTCCTTAAAAACCCTCCACCACGAACAAGGCATTCTTTTCCGCCCCGTTAGTCCGCCCTTTTCAGGGCCTTGCGCATTTCCTCCTCATAGCCCAGGACGGCAAAATAGATTACCCGGTCGAAAAACAGGACCACCTTGTTGTTCAGCTCCAATGCCTGGGAGAGCTCGAACGAGGAGGAAAAGAACTGGTTTTCCATGACAAAGATCCAGAGGTGCCGCTTGATGAGCATCAGTGTCATGACCAGATCGCTCAAGGGGATGTTTTCGTTGTAACGCTGCGCCCCGAGCTCGGTGTAGTGCTGCTTGATCTCGCCCTTTTTCTTATCCTTGCTGAGCCACGAATCGAGCCTGCTGTACACATCGAATACACGCCAGTACACCTCTTTTTCGGGCAGAGTTTTATAGCTCCTGGTTTCATCCCTGCTGAGAATGTCCCGCATCAGACGCTTGGTCAGATGGTCTGCGTTTTCCTGAATCAGTTCAACGATCTTCTGATAAATCATTTCACCCATGTCTCTCTCCCCTTTAAGTGTTGTGGTTCATTGTCCCTGAGCTGCCGCCCGAGGAGTCCCTTTCAGGCACAGACTAAGCCGTCAGGAGTTCCGCAGGCAGTGAAAATGAAAAATATCTTCCAAGCTTATGTCGCCCCGGCATGATGCAGGGCGCGCATGGGCCTATTTCTGTTCGTTCCCCGAGAGCTTTGATAACCACGCACACGAAACCGGTCATGAAAAGAAACCCCCATATTCATTCACATTCATGAAAATCAAACAAAGCCGATCGAAAAACGGCAATCATTTATATTAAAAACGAAAAGCCTTTGAATCCCTGGAATTAAAAAATAATCAGGGTTTCATGAAAGTCAAGAGCGGCACGAAAAATATCTTTTATCATAATAAAGCATTACATGCTGTATGTCGTGCAGACTCGCCTGCCCTGCGGATTCACGCGTAAGGATCGGCACATCTCGAACATGCTCCCGGAGACGGATGGAAAAAAGGCCTTAAGGTAGTGCTTTCCAGCCGGTGCACGTCCTTCGCATGACGGTAAGCCGGTGGAACTGCAGGAACGGGCGTGTGGGAGCGTATGGGACAGTACGGAACCGGGATGTGCCGTCTGTCGAAAATCGACGGTTTGGGTGGGAGAATGTGGATTGAACAAGGGGGGGAGAACGATCCCTCCCCCCTGTTGTCTGACGGATTTAGACGAGCAGCGGTGCGATAACCAGCGCGATAACGCTCATGAGCTTGATGAGGATGTTCATGGATGGACCCGAGGTATCCTTGAACGGATCGCCCACAGTGTCACCCACGACCGCAGCCTTGTGCGCATCGCTGTGCTTGCCGCCATAGTGACCGGCCTCGATGAACTTCTTTGCATTGTCCCAGGCGCCGCCTGCATTGGCCATGAACAGGGCCATGAGCACCCCTGCCAGGGTTGCGCCTGCGAGCATGCCGCCCAGGGCCTCGGGGCCGAGAATGAACCCGACCGCGATCGGGGCTATGATCGCCAGGAAACCCGGCTTGAGCATCTCGACCAGGGCGCCCTTGGTGGCGATGTCAACACACTTGGCCGTATCGGGCTTGCCCTTGCCTTCCATGATGCCGGGGATCTCGCGGAACTGCCGCCTGATCTCTTCGACCATCTTGTATGCCGCCTTGCCCACTGAGGTCATGGTCATGGCCGCCACGAGGAACGGGATGATGCCGCCGATGAACAGACCCATGACGACCCACGGATCCGTGATGTTGATGAACTCCAGCCCCACCGCCTGTCCGAACGCGGAGAACAGGGCCAGGGCCGTCAGGGCCGCGGAGCCGATGGCAAAGCCTTTGCCGATGGCCGCAGTGGTGTTGCCCAGGGAGTCGAGCTCGTCGGTGATCTTCCGGATCTCCGGGCCAAGGCCCGCCATCTCGGAGATGCCGCCTGCGTTGTCCGCGACCGGGCCGTACGCGTCGACCGCCATGGTGGCGCCCACGGTGGCGAGCATGCCCACAGCCGCGATACCGATGCCGTAGAGGCCGGCGAAGTAGGCCGAGAAGCCGATGGCCACCACGATGATGAAGAGCGGGATGGCGGTGGACTCAAGACCCACGGCAAGGCCGGTGATGATGTTGGTGGCAGGACCGGTCTGCGATGCCTCCGCGATCTTCCGGACCGGGCTGGCCGAGCAGTACCACTCGGTTACCCATCCGATGAGCACGCCGGCGACCATGCCCCAGAACACCGCCCAGAACACGCCGTTGTGCACGTCCATGCTCCGGACAATGATGTAGGCAAGGATCAGGAAGAGAACGGCAGAGGTAAGGCTCGAATATCTCAGAGCCGCTGCAGGACCTGCCTTGCCCCATACCTTCACGGACCACACGCCCACCAGGGAGGTGATGAAACCGACCATGGCAAGCACGAGCGGCAGTGTGATGTAGGATGTCTGCGCGCCTTCCCATCCGAGGGCCCCGAGGCTCATGGTGGCGGCAATGGCGATGGTCGCGATCACCGAGTTCACGTACGACTCGAAGATGTCTGCGCCCATGCCCGCGATGTCGCCCACGTTGTCGCCCACGTTGTCCGCTATGACGCCGGGGTTTCTGGGGTCGTCTTCAGGAATGCCTGCCTCGACCTTTCCCACGAGGTCGGCCCCGACATCCGCTGTCTTCGTATAGATGCCGCCGCCCACACGAGCGAACAGCGCAACGGAAGAAGCGCCCATGCCGAAACCGCTCAGGTACTGCAGAGTCCCCATGCTATTGAAGTAATAGAAAAATATTCCAACACCTATGAGACCAAGGGAGGCAACCGATATGCCCATGACCGCGCCGCCGCCGAAATAGGAGACATTCAGCGCTGCCTCGAGCCCGCCGGTCTTTGCGGCCTGGCTCGTCCGGACATTCGCCATGGTGGCGGAGTTCATGCCCGTGAACCCTGCAGCGATGGAGCAGATTGCGCCGCCAATATAGGCGAGACCTGTCTGCCACCCGAGCCCCCATACAAGCAGCAGGGCCACGATGACGATGAAGACCGCGAGGATGCTGTACTCCCTCCTGAGGAATACCATGGCCCCCTCGTGAATCTGCTTCGCCAGGTCCTGCATGACCTCGTTGCCTGGATCCTTCTTCTTGAGGTTGAGATACATCAAGAAGGCGATGATGAACCCGACTACCCCTACAACCCACGCCCAATTTGCCCATTGTTCCATACGACGTTAACCTCCCTTCACGTACTTGGTATATCTCTATCCCGTCTGTTGTAGACGTTCATTGCTCTGTCAACGCCATCACGCAAGCATATTTCCACCGCGGATACCGCATCTTCAATCTGTGAGCGGATAACCGGCAGATCTTCTTTGGTGAAATGCCCTAACACATAATCCCTTGGGTCGCAACCGTTTACCGGCCTTCCTATCCCGCAGCGTATCCTGATGAATTCATTGCCGGAAAGGGCCTCAACTATGGAGACGAGCCCCTTGTGACCCCCTGTTCCACCGCCGGACTTCACGCGAACCTGCCCGAAAGGGATGTCCATGTCATCGTGGATGACGATGAGGTCTGCAGGGTCCACATCCATGGTTCTTAAGGGTTCTCCGCTCAGGTTCATGTATGTGTAGGGTTTGGCGAGCATAACGGGGGTCCTATCGACCCGGCCTTTTCCACTGACCAGCCGGTTCTTCTGCCTTTTCAGGGAGATGTTCCACTTCTCCGCGAGGAAATCCGCCACGAGAAAGCCGATATTGTGCCGGGTATATTTGTATTGATCGCCCGGATTTCCCAGCCCGTATATCAATTTCATCCACGCACCCAAAAAATGAATACTCATTCATCACCCGGATGTATATACCTTATCCCACCCTGGTGTCAAGTGTACTTTCAGTCGGTTTGACATGATTATTCTTGGTTTTTCTGTCACTTACTCCCCTTCTTTTCAGCACCTTGACTGTGGCCGTATTCGTGGTATGGAGAAATTATGGCATTGACACCGGACCTCATCAAGAACCTGCCCCGCTCCACCGGCGTATACCTCATGAGAAGCTCGGCCGGAGAGATCCTCTACATCGGCAAGGCCAAGGACCTCAAGAACAGGGTGCACGCATACCTCGGCCAGGACACCCGCCCGAACGTGCCCTTTATCGCCGAGCAGACCGTCAAGGTCGACTTCATCATCACCGGCAACGAGAAAGAGGCCCTGTTCCTGGAAAACCAGCTCATCAAGACCCACAAGCCGCGCTTCAACATCGACCTCAAGGACGGCAAGTCGTACGTGCGCTTCCGGATCAGCACGCAGGAGCAGTGGCCCCGGATTTCCATCACCCGGAAGGTGGTCAAGGACGGGGCCCGCTATTTCGGCCCTTACTCGTCCGCCCAGGCCACCAGGCAGACCCTGAGCGCCATCGGCCGGATCTTTCCCTTGCGGAGGTGCAAGGACACCGTGTTCAGAAACCGGATGAGGCCGTGCATGTATTTCCAGATCGGTCTGTGCACCGGCCCTTGCGCGAACCGGATCTCCAAGGAGATGTACGATCAGCTCGTGGACGATCTCATCGCCTTTCTGGACGGCAGGAACATGGTCCTCGAGCAGCGGCTCACCGAGCGCATGCAGAGGGCCGCTGCCCGGCAGAACTATGAAAAGGCGGCAAAGATCCGCGACCAGATTTCCGCCATACAAACCACCCTCGTCCCCCAGGTCGTGGTGGGGAACACCCGCACCGACACGGACATCTTCGCAACCTACCGTCACACCGAGCAGGTCCAGATCGCGGTGCTGCACGTGACCCAGGGGCTCATGACCGACAGCCAGTCGTTCGTGGTGAAGAACACCCAGGAGGACGAGTTCATGAGCAACTGCATCCTCCAGTTCTATCTCAAGGACAACGAGATCCCCCCGGTCATCTACGCCGACACCATGCCCGAGGACGTGGAAGATCTCCAGCAGATCCTCTCGGACCTGAAAGGGTCGAAGGTTTCCATCCGGCGGGCCGTGCGGGGCAAGCCCAGGCAGTGGATGAACATGGCCCGGGAGAACGCCCTCTCCCACGGGAAAAAGACAGAGACCTCGGCCCTGGACGATATCGCCCGGCATTTTCATCTCCCCGCGATCCCCTACCGGATGGAGTGCTTCGACATCTCCTCTTTCCAGGGGAGCCACCCCGTGGCATCACGGGCCGTATTCACGGGCGGGGAGCAAGACAAGCCGCTCTACCGGCATTACCGCATCCGGGATATCGAGGGGCAGGACGATTTCGCCATGATGGAGCAGGTCCTGACCCGAAGGCTCACCGGCGACGAGTCGCGGCCCGATCTCCTGGTGATCGACGGAGGCAAGGGCCAGCTCAGTGCCTGCTGCAAGGTGCTCGACAGGCTGGGCATGACCCACATCCCGGTGGTGGCCATGGCAAAGCCCAGGGGATCGAAGCAGGACCGCTTCTTCCTTCCCGGCAGAAAGGACGCCGTCATGCTGCCGCCCCGGAGCCAGGCCCTGAAGATGATGCAGCGGATCAGGGACGAGGCCCACCGCTTTGCAGTGACCTACCACAAGCACCTCCGCTCGAAGTCGGCCACCACCTTCCTTCAGGGCATACCCGGGATCGGCCCGAAAAAGGCCCGCTCGATCCTCATGCACACCGCACGTCTTCCCGAGCCCTCGTCATGGAAGCCCGAGGACCTCGCAGGGTGTCCTTCCCTGACCCGGGAAGACATCGACCGGGTGCTCGCCTTTTTCCACGAGACGAGCTGAGCCTTCTTTGCGTCCGATCCGCATGTGACCCGTCATTCTTTAAAATGCATGGCCTCCTGCACATTTTCCGCGAGACCTAGATGGGATCATATGATGGGATTGGTATAAATGTTTCCATAGGTCTTGTTTGGTACGAGACCTGCTTGATTCAAGGGCGTCGCTGTTGGGGCGTTCTAAAGATGGGGGTGGGAACAGGGATCGGGGAGTGTGGGTCCGAAAGAGTTTATACCACCGAAGAAGAGTGAGAAAAGAATGGCCTTCCCTTGGCTGGGGCCTTGGTCTATAATGCGCGGCTCATGGGCACCAGAAAAAAAGGGTATGGGTTCATCCTCGAAGGCGACTATGGGTTTCTCCTGGGACCGGTCGTGCGGCGGCTCTTCAGCCAGATCACGATCCCCGACCTGTACAGGAAATCCGTGTCCGGGCTTGCCGAGAAGGGGCATATCGTCTTTGTGCACAGCATTTCCAGCACCATCGACGGCATGCTCATGAACTACCGGTTCTCCCGGGAAGGGCTTCCCTCGCCCAGAATCATCTTCGGCAGGAAGTTCATCCTCCTGCAGCCCATGCGCAGGCTCGCTTCGTTCCTCGCCTCGCCCTTCGGATCGCCCTCTTCGCCGTTCGACAATGAATTCTACAAGGAATTTCTCCAGGACGAAAGCAATGCCTCCCTGATCTCCCTTGATATGGTGCCGGCAAAGCACGGCACGGACCCCGTCATGGAGCTCCTGAAAATACAGCGCGACACCGACCGGCCCATCTATCTCCTCCCCCAGCGCATCGTCTACAAGCGGACACCGCTCAAGATAAAGGATGCCACCAAAGAGGAAAAGGCGTCCATCAAGGGCGGGCGGAAGCTCATGACCCTGATGAGGGCCCAGGAGCACGGCTTTCTGGAGCACGGAGAGCCCATCAATCTCAAGGACGTGATCAGAAAGGCCCAGGGAAGCTCGAAATTCTTCGAGGAGGTAGCCACCGAGGTCCGAAACGAGCTCATGCAACAGCTCGCCTCGCTGGGGAGGAACATCTCCGGGGCTCCTATCCGGGAGCGGGGGTTCCTGATCAGAAAGACCATGAAGGATCCGGTGCTCCAGACCTTCCTGCGGTCGCACTCGGCGGAGACGGGCCAGAGCATCGAGAAGCTCGAGGGAGCCACGTTCCGGTATCTCGACCAGATCGCGTCCGACTTGAGCCCCTCGGTCATCGGCTTCCTCAACCGGGCTCTGGGCTGGGTGTTCAACAATATCTACGAAGGCCTCGACGTGGACGAGGCAGGCATCCAGGCGGTCAGGGAGACGGCCAGGAACGGGTCCCTGGTGTATGTCCCCTGCCACAAGAGCCACATCGACTACCTCATCCTCTCCTACTGCCTGTTCCAGAACTGGATGAGCGTGCCGGTGATCGCTGCCGGGATCAACCTCTCGTTCTTCCCCATAGGCACGCTCTTGAGGAAGGGCGGGGCCTTTTTCATGAAACGCACGTTCAAGGACAACCCCGTGTACGCCCAGACCTTTGCCGCCTATGTGCGCACCATCCTCCAGGAACGGATCCCCATGGAGTTTTTCATCGAAGGCGCCAGGAGCAGATCGGGCAAGCTCATGCTGCCCAAGAAGGGGCTGCTCTCCATGATCATCCAGGGATGGGAGTCCGGGGTGAGCAGGGACGTCATTTTCGTGCCGGTCTACGTGGGATACGATATCGTGGTCGAGGAGGGCTCCTATATCCGCGAGATGAAGGGAGAGACCAAGAAAAAAGAAAGCTTCTGGCAGCTCCTCAAGGCGGGTTCCATCCTGAAGAACCGGTATGGGAAGGTCTATATCCGCTTTGCCAGGCCCATGTCCTTAAACGAGTTCATGAAGGGCAGGACATCGTATTCCCGGATGGACAGAGGCCAGAAGGACGACCTCTACGACGCGGTGGCGAGCGAGATCGTCTCCGCCATCTATCAGGAGACCGTGGCAACGCCGATTTCCATCCTCTCATGCGTGGTCACCAGCAACGTTTCGGCCATCGAAGAGGACGTGCTGCGCAGAGGGTTTCACACCTTTCTGGATTATCTCTCTCACCTCGGATGCAACCTGTCCGCCACGCTCTCCGACGAGCAGGCGGCCTTTGAAGAGGCCTATGCACTCATCAAGGGCAAGAAGCTCGTAAACCTCGACACGCCCGATAATGAAGAAGACCCAACCCTGCTGACGGCGGAGGGAGAGAACCGGATACACCTGGAATACTACAAAAACACCATCCTCAACTTCTTCGTACCCGCCTCGCTGATCAGCAACGTGCTCCTCAAATACACCGGCGGGCTCGACGAAAAGGCCTTCAGAGAACAGGTGCAGGGGCTTGCCGAGCTTTTGGAGAACGAGTTCATCCTGGGTGTTGAGAGCCGCGAAAACGCGCTCGCATACATGCTGGAGAGAGGTATTGTCGTCAAAACCAAGTCCGTGTATGCCATACATCCGGAAAAACGTGACATGGCCCTCATGTTCGACGGCCTGCTGGAGAACTACCTCGAGTCGTACCTGTGCGCGGCCCGCTACCTCCAGAAGGTGAAAGACCTGGGAAAGAAAGATCCATTGAAGGCGATCAACAAATTCGCCTCGCGCATCTACAAGAAGGGTGAGATCCACCGGTACGAGGCCCTGTGCCTGCCCGTGTACAAAGGGGCGCTCGACACCTTCCGGAAGAAGGGGCTCGTCAACGAGAAGAACAGGCTCACCGATGAAAAAGCGCTTCAGAAGCTCATCGCCGATGTGGAAACCTTCCTGGAGAATTAGCCGCCCCGGTCTTGTCCCCGTACTGCTGTTCATCCTGATGGCCTCGGGGTGCGCCTCGTTGCAGCCGGGCAGGAACATCTCCCAGGAGACGGGAATGGCGTCCTGGTATGGCAAGGACTTTCACGGCAGGCCCACCGCCTCGGGCGAGATCTACGACATGTACGGGTACAGCGCGGCCCACAAGACCATCCCGCTCGGCAGCACGGTGAGGGTTACCCATCTGGGCAACGGCCGCAGCATCGTGGTCCCGATCAACGACCGCGGTCCCTTTGTGGGGAAACGCATCATCGACCTGTCATACGGGGCCGCCAGACACCTCGGAATGGTGAAAGAAGGTATTGCAAAGGTGCGGGTGGAAGTGCTACAGGTTTCACGCACATCCGCAGCCAGATACACCTTGCAGTTCGGTGCGTTTACGGAAAGGCGAAATGCCGTGACAGTGGCACAAAGACTCCAGACTCTCGGTTACTCACCCAGCATTGAGGAGGCAACCGCCCAGGGACGACGTTTCTACCGGGTACGGCACGGAGCGTTCGATTCTCTCGATCAGGCACGCAAGCTCGCGGATTCGCTGAACGGCCGCGGTGTGGTCTGCGTGGTCATCGGGCTTTAAAAAAACTTGCGGGAAATAAAGACGAAGGAGGAATATCCATATGAGTGAAATTCTTGATGTCATTGCAAGGGAAATTCTGGATTCACGAGGGAACCCCACGGTGGAAGTGGATGTATACCTCTCCACCGGGGACATGGGAAGGGCGTCCGTTCCTTCAGGGGCCTCCACCGGTCAGAACGAAGCGATAGAGCTGCGCGACGGCGACGCGAAAAGATACCGGGGCAAGGGCGTTCTCAAGGCGGTGGAAAACGTGAACGCCACGATCACACCCCAGCTCGTGGGCATGGACGTATTCGACCAGGTGGGGATCGATAACCTGCTGCTCGAGATCGACGGGACCGAGATCAAATCCAAGCTCGGGGCCAATGCCACCACGGGCGTGTCGGTGGCCGTTGCCCGCGCGGCATCCGTGTTTCTGGGCATGCCCCTGTACCGCTATGTCGGAGGCGCCTTTGCACGGGAGATTCCGGTGCCTCAACTGAACATTATTAATGGAGGCAAGCACGCCGACAACAACGTTGACCTCCAGGAGTTCATGATCATGCCCATCGGCGCCCCCAACTTCCGCGAGGCCCTGCGGTACGCCGCCGAGACCTTCCACGCGCTGCGCGACATCCTCATCAAGCACGACTACGCCACGGGCGTGGGCGACGAGGGAGGGTTCGCGCCGAACCTGAAATCCAATGCCGAGCCCTTCGAGCTCATCGTGCAGGCCATCGAAAAGGCCGGGTACAAGCCCGGGGTGGACGTGGGCATCGCGATCGACGCGGCGGCGAGCTCGTTCTTCAAGGACGGCAAGTACATCCTGGCGTCCGAGACCGACCCGGAGCGCACCACCGAGGAGATGATCGACTTCTATGAAGAGTTGATCAAGAAATACCCCATCGTGTCTATCGAAGACGGGCTCGACGAGAATGACTGGAGCGGATGGAAGCTCATGATGCAGCGCCTGGGCTCCAGGATCCAGATCGTGGGCGACGACCTGTTCGTCACCAACTCCAAGTTCCTCAAGCGGGGCATCGAGGAGAAATCAGCCAACTCCATCCTCATCAAGGTCAACCAGATCGGGACCCTGACCGAGACCGTCAAGACCATCGAGATGGCCCGGCGCGCCGGATACACCTATGTGTTCTCCCACCGCTCGGGCGAGACGGAAGACAACTGGCTCGCCGATGTGGCGGTCGGCTGCGGCGCAGGCCAGCTCAAGACCGGCTCCGCCTCCAGGGGCGAGCGCCTGGCAAAGTACAACCAGCTCATCCGCATCGAGGAAGAGCTCGGGACCGACTCGGTATTCAGAGGCAAGGACGTGCTGTACAGCATCAAGTAGCAAGAGATATAAAAGGGGGCGGAAAAAGCCGCCCCCTTTTTTCGCTCACCATGGAGAAACCCATCCCCCTTTTGAAAAAGGCTATTTTCGTTATCATCCTTCTCCTTCTCGCCTTGGGCGTGTCCGTCTGGCACCGGGCTTCCCGCGGAGAAACCAGCCACGCAAAGATCTTCATCATGGACACCTTTGTGGAGCTCATGGCCGAAGAATCACGCGGACAGGCCGATGCCGCCTTCAAGGACGCGATCGCCGAGCTGCACCGCACGGATTCCCGGCTGGGATACCATAACTCCCTGATCGACGAGCTCAACAGCAGCCATACGATCAAAGACCGGGAGATCCACCGTCTCGTCCGGCTCTCCCGGAAGATCTACGATGCCTCGTCAGGCGGGTTCTCCATTACCTTGCGGCCCATCCTGGATGCCTGGGGGTTCACCGGCACCCACTCCTATCGCCTGCCCGCCGAGAGCGAATTCGCCGCATGGAAACGCCTGCCCTCGGACCAGGCTGTCATCCTCGAAAAGGACGGCCTCACCATCCGGACCCCGGAAGGCACCAGGATCGACCTGGGGGGCATCGCCAAGGGATACGCCGCCGACAGGGCGGCAGAGGCCATGAAAAAGGCCGGGGTCTCAAGCGGCCTCGTCAACGCGGGAGGCGATATCGCCACCTTTGGCGTGCGCACCTGGAAGATCGGCCTCAGACATCCCGGCGGTACCGGGGTCTTCGCCACCATCCCGGTCAGGAACCGCTCAGTGGCCACGTCCGGTAATTACGAGCGCTTCTTTGTCGTGGACGGGATACGCTACTGCCATCTCCTCGACCCTGCCACCGGGCTGCCTGCCCGGGGCCGTTTGAGCGCCACCGTGCTCGCGGACACCTGCGCCGAGGCGGATGCATGGGCAACGGCTCTATTCGTCCAGGGTGAGGAGAGGCTCGGGGGAGAGCTCAAAAAAAGAGGCATGGACTGGATTGTGGTAGATCAGGAAGGCAGGGTGAGAGCAAGCGAAGCATTGAAGGAGTTCTGCCCCGATCACCTGCCGGCGTCCCAATGATTCCGGGGACCCGCTCAGAGGCACCCTTGCCCGGCACCTGTCGCGCCGTCTTCTTCCAAAAGGGAGTCGGAATATTCGTGGTGGTCCTGTCCGGCGCGAAAGCCTCTCCGGATCTGAGACGCCCGCTCCTCTGCCTTGGGGCACCGTGATCACCCCCCGAACCAGAAGATGCGCTTTCTGATCTCCGGCGCCCTGGCCTTGGCGGCCTGATAGCCCTCCTGCATGTAAAGGTCGAAAACCTTGAAGTCGGACCAGTGGTACGAGCCGATATTCGGGCGGATGACGCAGTCCACCTCCCGGTTCGTATACACATTTGTGAAATCACGGGTAATGTCGTAGCTGCGGAACACCACGTCCAGGCTGTGATGGAGCTCCTGCTCCTCCACGATGCTTTCGATCTCCCGCGTGACGTCCACCCCGATGATGTAATCGGGGTGGAAGGTCTTTGCCAGGAAGACCGGCATCATCTCGGCCACGCCGCCGTCGGCCAGAAGCATCCCGTGGAGGCTGACGGGCGGGAAGAAGCCCGGGGTGGCGCAGCTTGCCTGGAGGGCCGTGGTCAGGGGGCCGTCGGAGAAGATGATGGGGTGGCCGGTGATAAGGTCCACGCTCGAGCAGCGGAAGGGGATATTCAGATCGAGGAAGCCGTGGTCGTCCACCAACTCCCGGATGTGCAGCACAAAGGTCTCCGGCGTGATCACCGACTGCCGCCTGAGGGCCCGGGAATAGAAATATCCCTTCTTGAGTGTCGCCTGGATCTTTTCGAGAAACCCAAGTGCCCGGTCCGGCTGCGGAAGGCTCATGCTCTCGCTGGTCTCCTGGAACAGCGGGGAGGCCATGTATTCGCGGAGCTTGTCTTCCACCGTATCGATATCGAGATAGAGGCTGTACAGGGCGCCGATGATGGCCCCGAACGAGATGCCGGCGATCGCGTCGATGGGAACGCCCTCTTCCTTGAGCGCCCTGATGACCCCGATATGGGCCAATCCCCGCGCCCCGCCCGCCCCCAGGGCGAGAACGACCTTTTTCCTCCGCCTGAGCCTCATAGGATCTTTACGGTGTATTCGTCGTTGTCCATGTCCTGGAGGTACACGGCGCTATAATTGTGCCGCCCGGGTTTATCAAACCAGGCGCGGCCCTGCTCCCTGCACCTGGGGCACGCGCCCCAGGGGATGTGGACCGCCATGATGTGGTACCCGGTCGATGCCGAGGAATCGATCTTGTAGGCCCCGGGGCAGTCCGTGCACACCCGCACCGATTCCTGCTGGTTTTCCGAGATGCCGTCCGTGTCATAGAAGATGTTCCGGCTCCTTCTGACGATCTCTTCCCCCCGGACCTCGTAGTTGTCCCGCGAATTCCAGAGATCCAGAAGGGTGTCCGTGAGCTGCTTGATGTAGTCGATGATCCGCGGGTCTTCTTTGATCCTCTCCGGGTTCAGGTCGGGCTCCCGGATATACGAGTAGTCCACGCCCGCAAGGGCGAGGATGATCCCGGTGTTCACATAGGGCAGCGCTGCTTCGATGGAATAGCCCCCCTCCAGCACGCAGATATGGGGGCCGAGCATTTCGTTGAGCCGGGCATAGCCTCCCGCGGTGAAGGACATGTTCGTGATGGGGTCTGAATAGTGGTTGTCCTGGCCTGCGGAGTTGATGATCAGGTCAGGATTGAACTCGTCCAGCACCGGCATCACAAAGTGCTCCATGACATACAGCATGCCCTCGTCACTGGTCTTCGGGGGGAGCGGGACATTGAGATTTCTGCCCAGCGCGTTGGGCCCGCCGAACTCCTCGGGGAACCCGCTGCCCGGATAGAGGGTCCTGCCGTCCTGGTGCAGCGAGATGTAGAGCACGTTGGGATCGTGCCAGTAGACATCCTGGGTGCCGTCCCCGTGGTGGCAGTCCGTGTCCACGACCGCGATCTTCCCGATATGCGGGTAGTTCTTCCGCACCCATTCGATCATGACCGCTTCGATATTGATGTTGCAGAACCCCCTGGCGCCGTGCACCACACGCATGGCGTGGTGGCCCGGAGGCCTCACCAGGGCGAACGCGTTGTCGACCGCGCCATCCATCACGAGCCGCGCGGCCTCGATGCACCCGCCGGCCGATACGTTGTGCGAGGGCGTGATCCGCGACTCCACGTCCGGCACGCAGAAATGTGCCCGGCAGATGTCCTTTTCCGTTGCCAGGCCGGCCTTGAACTCGGTGATCCCCTCGATGTCGAGCACGCCCTCTTCCATGACCTGATCCTGCGTGTACAGGAGCCTCTCCTGCCGCTCGGGATGCGACGGGGAGATCTCCCAGTCATAGGCGGGAAAAAAGATCAGTCCGGTCTTTTTCTTCGCGGTAATCATGCCTCACCCCACTCGTCTATCACGCCGGGCTTTGTCTGCAGCTTGAGCCTCATGTTCTTCCCCGTGGTGCTGAACCCCCGCACGATGTTAAAAACCTGCTCCTCGAGAATGCTGATCTCCCCCTTGTCGAGGATCCCCAGACGGGAGGCGTTGTCCCTCAAGGCCTGTTCCCCCCGCTTCTTGAGCTCATCCATGCTCATGGTGGGTGAGATCTTTTCGTCCATGCCCAGCTCCGGGCAGATCATGCGCCGAAGCTGCGTATCGGCCGTCAGGGTGATCTGCCGGGTGGTCCTGGCAAGGGCCGCGCCCAAGGCATTGGCCACCATGGCGTGATCCGGCACCATGCACCTCATATCAAACGATTCTTCTATGAACGGGCTGAGCAGCTCTGCGGGCCCTCCGATGGCCATGACCCGATCAGGTTCCACCACCTCGGGGTGGAGCATCTCAAAAATTGTGTACACCGGATACCGGTTCACCTCGTCGATGAATTCGCGCGCTCTCTCGCGGATGACGCCGACCATGATCGAGACGATCCGCCGTGACACCTCGGAGATGTCCTGCCCGAGCTGCCCGGCAATGGGGGCGATGGCGCGCACGGCCTTTTCCCTGTCGCCCTGAGGAAGCTGTCCGAGCACGGCCAGGGCGTCCATGGGGGTGGGAGACGGGCCGCCCATGCAGGCAGGCGGGCCGTCCCGGAGAGGCCCGACCCGGATGTCCTGCCCAGAAAGGCTGACGCGGGAATCGCCGCCCGCGCCCACCGACATGACCTTGAGACCCCGCACCAGGGTCTTGTAGCCGCCGATGTCGACCCCCTTAGGCTCCAGGATGGGAATGCCCTTTATGAGCACCCCGATATCCGTGGTGGTCCCTCCGATATCCAGCATCAGGGTGGTCGTATCCAGATCGTCGCACAGGGCGAGACCGCCCATCATGCTCGCCGCCGGGCCCGAGAGGATGGTCTCCACCGGATGCCGGTCCGCGGCCGAATCGGAGAAGGTTCCGCCGTCCGCCTTGAGGAAGAACAGGGGCGAACGGATGCCGAGCTCGGCCAGTGCCTGCCGGACCGACTGCACGAAACGTTTCTGGACCGGCATCACCGCGGTGTTGAAAAAGGTGGTGTGGATACGCCTGGGGAAGTTCAGGTTGCCGCTTAAGGTGTGGCCGAGCGAGACGTGATCGAAATCCTTTTCGATCAGGGAGGATATGCTCGTCTCGTGGGAGGGATTTCTCACCGAGAACTTGGATACCACGCCCACGCCGGTTATGCCCTTTTTCTTCAGCCCGTCCGCGACCCGGGCGACCTCGCCGGGGTCAATGGGGACATACTCTCTCCCCCGGTGGTCTATGGCGCCCCTGACCAGATGAAAATCATCGGTAAAGAAATATCGCCTCGGATCGATGCCCGGCCCTGCGGACACGATCATGCCTGCAGGGGCGTATTTTTTCTCGGTGATGGCATTGGTGGAGAGGGTGGTGGACAGCACGGTGCGCCTGATCCCGGCATAATTGATTGAGAGCGCGCCGATGGCATCGCGGATGGTCTGGACCAGGTCGTCCCCGGTCACGATCTTGGCTGTTGCGATGATGTTCCTTCCCCTGATGCACACGGCATCGGTGTGCGTACCGCCTATGTCTATCCCTACGATCATTTCCCTACCTCTTTTCTTTAAGAAGTGCAGCGCCCCACTTCCCTGTTCGCACGATTTCCTGAAACTCTGCACAGGCTCCCCGCCTCCGGCACTGCTGTTTTCCAATCCAATCCAAGTCCAAGGAATTTCTGCACGGAATTCCATGGATGAAAAGGGGGATGAAATCATGGCGATATTTTATCAGTATATGAGAGAAATGGCAATGAATATGCCCGGAGGCGTGATTGTCCCGATGAGCTATTCACGCTGCGGCAGGCTGATTCCCGAGACGCGGCCCCTTAGTACTCAAGTGGCGGAGTTTGGTACAAGACCGGAGTCAGGATCGAGGCCAGAATCGGGGTCAGGGCTGACCCCATGATGTGACCCATGATGACCCTCTTGCCTGAAATGGAGCGATCTGCTAGGACATATGGGGAGAAAGACTCTGGAGGGCATGTTTGAGAAAAATCATACCATGGTGTTTGCTGGCGTTTCTTGTCTGGAGCTGCTCATCCTCCGACCCCTCCGTACTCGAATTTTCCGCCTCGCACAGCACCCCCGTCACCGGCCAGAAGGTGCTTTTTCAGGTCTGGGGCTTGAGCGACAATCCCCCTTTGCGGTACGCCTGGCATGCCGACAACGGAGAACTTGAGGAGTGGAACGTGGAGCAGCAGTATGCCTACTGGATAGCCCCTGATTCCCCTGCCCCGTGCTCGGTCACCTGCACGATCACGGACAGTGAAGACAACAGCTCGGTCCAGGTGTTCGAGATCTCGGTGAAACAGCGGGAGCTGAAGACGGTTCTCGGCGACGGCACGGTCTCGTGCCTGGAGAAACAGCGCATCTCCCTGCTCGGGGGGGCGTGGGTGTCAACCCGCGACGGCCAGGTCATGTATGTATCGTCTTCCACGAACGAGGTGTCTTCGTGGACCGGCGTGTTCGGGGCCATGTACATCGACCTCTACGGTTTCTCCTATGCCCTCTGGGGGGCGCCGGTTCAGGGCAACGAGATATCCGTGCAGTCTTCGGGCAGCACATCCGTCCTGGTCTGCCAGGAGTGTGCGTCCGACGGAACGATCCACGACATCGCCGTGGACGTACTGGATGTCGATCTGCTGTGGATCGCATCCGACTCCGGGCTCCACTGGTATCACTCCGAGTCCGGAAACCACGGGACCTATGAAGCGGACGCCATCGGCGAGACCCATGACCTTTTCCCGGGCAAGGGCTTTGTGTACGCGGCCGCCGGCACGGGCATCTTCGCCATCGACGGCAAAAACGATGACGACGACATCCCGCTGTATCCGGGGGACTCATGCGCAGTGCTGGAGATCATCGGCGACGACGCCACGACCCAGGAAACCGAAGACGCCGACGCGGCCACGGTCTGGCATGTCACCGGCGGGGATGTGTGCAGGAACGGTCAGGCCCTCGCGGACCAGCCCCCTGACGGTGTGGTCTGCAACCTCAGCGTTGATCTGAAGGGCAATATCTGGTGCGGGAAGTACCGGTGGGACGGCACGTCATGGCAGGTCCAGGCCGGGCTCGAAGACGTGGATGTGGTGAAGTCTGCGGTGAGCAACGAAGGCCTCGTCTATTTCCAGACCTCTTCAGGGGCACTTCTTCGCTGGTAGCGCGGTCCTCTGTGCGATGTCGCGCGCAATGTGCCTGAGCAGGCCGTTCAGGAGCTCTTCGGGATACGGGGACGCTACGTACATCCTGCTCAGCCAGGACACGTGAAAGGCATCTCTGCCCGAAGACGCCCTCGAAATGCGGAAGAACCGGGTATGTCCGTCCGAGGCGTCGATCACCCGGAGACTCACGCAGACCCTTGACGGCGAGTGGGTTCCCCCGTAGAACAGATATTCCAGCTCTCCCGACAGGACATAGGGGGTATCGGCAGATCCTTTTTTGTCGAGCACGACCCGCTGGAACGCCTTTTCATCCAGGAGATACTCCTTCATACGCTTCGCCGCGTAGACCCCCCACTTCGGGTCCTGGGCGTCGAATGGCAGGATCGTGATCGCGCTCTCGAACGACTCGCCGCTCAAACCCCAGTCGATGGGGGTGACCTCGTCAAGGTGGCGGTCGGGCTTGACCACGGCACAGCCCGCGATGAAGAGACAGACGCTCAAGAATGTGATTTTTCTGATGAAACGGCAGGTTCCGGACACCTTACACCTCCCTGTGCTATTTTTCATACACCACTGCCTGTCCCCTGCTCCTCACGAGATGCCCCACCCCTGCCGTAGTGGCGAGGACCACGGTGGTGGAGGCAATCACATCATTGTTCGTAAAATCAACAGCCCGGGAGGTAATCACGATCTCATCCCCACGGACCAGGTATGTGCTGGCAATTATCACTTCGGCCCTGAATTCCTTCCTGATCCTGTCCGCGTCCCTGCTCAGGACGATCAGCCCGTCCCGGCAGGTGAGGTACGGTTCCGGCCTCAGCTGTACGTCAAGCACGTTCACATTCTCCTCTGCCAGCGCCCCGATGAGAAGCTCCTGGAGAGCAAGGCCGAAGTCACCGGGCGAAAAGCCGACCGCATCCACAGGGGTGCCCACGAGAACGCTGATCCCCTTGTAGGAATCTTCGAGCCCCCCTGCTATGCGTCCGGCAATGCGGTCCGCGCATCCCTCAAGACTGCCGGCATGGCCCGGAAGCATGATGTGGGTGCAGCCCGAGAGAACGCAGGCAGCCGCGAGCACCAGCCATATTCTCATGGCGCGCTCCGTATGGGGATGACGGTCGTTGTCCGGTAACGGTACGAGCACAAGGCCCGGTTCCACTTTTCGGAGCCGTTGAGAAAATAAGCCTCCCCGGCGGCGATCACCTGTTCGCCCTGGGCCAGCGTCGCCAGGGTGAGCAGGGATTTCCGGGAAGGGGTCATGACCAGCGTGAGCCTGTAGGCGGTGTCGTCATCCCCGGTGCTCACGGAGAACCCCCTGCGGATCAGGCTCCTCTCGAACATGGAGGCCACGTACGCCTCTGCGAGCATGGGGGCATGCGGGTGCAGATTGTCGTACCAGACGAGACTGATGCTGTCCGGGCGGATATCCTGCGTCACTTGGTCGCAGAACTCCCGGACATCACGCTCCAGCCGGATCATGTACCGGTCTTCAGGCCAGATCTGATCTGAAGGTATCCCGGATTCGGCTGCACAAGCCCCTGTCAGGAGGAGCATCATGATTGGAAGAATCCACCGTCCCTTGATCACAGAACAAGGTATCGGGATTGCACAGGGAAATCTTGAGGAGTCGGGGTGATTATTCCGGACGATCAGAACCTGATTGGAATCATCTTTCCGGAGATGGCTCTCAAGGCAGAGCGGCTGCTTGCGAAAGATCTCCGGCAGGATGACGATTTTTTAGGGCCGCAACGATCTCCACAGATTCTCGTTTACCGCAACCGATCCTCCGCTCAGGGTTCCCACCCTGCCGTCGGAGTCGATTGCAAAGACGAGTGGAGCTCCACTCACGTTGTCGACAAAGCCCCCTGCAGGGGCCGCGCTTGCAACAAAGGACGTGTTCCCTGCCCCGAGAGTGACCGTTATCGCATAGAACTCGCTGGGCTCATAGACGTTGTCGCCGTCAGGATCCGGAAGCCCCGCGTTGGCGATGAGGTTTGCGACGGTGCCGTACTGCCCGCGTTCGGCCATGTGTTTTTCCTGATAGAGCGCAACAGTGTTGAGGGCCGTGACAGCCTCGGACCTCTTCGTCCTGGTGACATACCTGGAATATGAAGGAATGGCTATGGCCGCGAGGATGCCGACAATCGCCACGACGATCATGACCTCCATAAGACTGAATCCTTTTCTTCCCATAAACGCTCTCCCGTGAAGGTAAAAGTTATTCTCATTATCGGCATTTTCCCGGACCTGACAAGAACAAAATCTTCGCGGGCTCCTTGGGGGGCCATACCGGGTGTTGACTTCAAAACCGCGACGGGTCTATGCATATCACCCATGAAAGGGTATGTGAAGATCTTCACCTATGGCTGCCAGATGAACGACCTTGACAGCCGGAAGATGTACTCCCTGCTCGCACGGGACGGATGGGAGGCGACCGAATCCCTGAAAAAGGCGGATCTCGTCATCCTCAACACCTGCTCGGTGCGTCAGAAGGCCTATGAGAAGGCCTTGAGCAATATCGGCAGGCTCAGGCCCTATAAGAGGCGGAATCCCTCGCTCATCATCGGGGTCACCGGATGCATCGCGCAGCAGAAGGGCCGTGACATCATCTCCCGGATGCCGCACGTGGATATCGTGCTGGGAACCCACCAGCTGCACCGCCTCTGCGAGGCGGTCGATGAAAAACGCGAAGAAAACCGCCAGGTCGTGGACATCCGGTTCAACGAGTGCATACCCTCGCTCGACATCGTGCCCGAAAAGGCGTTCATGGCCCCTGCCCACCGGGCATATATCAACATCATGCAGGGCTGCAACAACTACTGCTCCTATTGCATCGTTCCCTATGTGCGAGGCAGGGAGATCAGCAGGGACCATGCGGGCATCCTGGAAGAGGTGCGAGGCCATGCGGCCCGCGGGGTGAAGGAGATCTTTCTCCTGGGGCAGAACGTCAACTCATACTCGGGCGGGATATGCTTTCCCGAGCTCCTCAGGCGCATCGACAGGGTGGAGGGGATCGAACGCATCCGGTTCACCACCTCGCACCCCAAGGACATGAGCGATGAGCTCATCGCCTGTTTCGGAGAGCTGGATAAGCTCTGCAACCATGTGCACCTCCCCTTCCAGTCCGGTTCCGACCAGGTGCTTGCTCTCATGAACAGGCAGTACACACGCAGGATATATCTCGGACTCATCGAGAAGCTCAGAAAGGCGCGGCCCGACATGGCCTTCAGCGCCGATGTCATCGTGGGGTTCCCGGGGGAGACCGATGATGCGTACCGGCAAACGCTGAGCCTGATCCAAGAGGTCAGGTTCGACACGCTCTACTCCTTCCGCTACTCGGTCCGCCCCGGTACCGGGGCTGCGGCCATCGAGGACGATGTCCCCCCGGAAGAGAAATCCCGGCGCTTGAGCGAGCTGCAGGGCATCCAGCGCGCCATCACCCTGGAGATCAACCGGTCGCGCGTGGGAGCCACCCCGCTGGTGCTCGTTGATGGGATGAGCCTCCGCAACCCCGGCCAGGTCCACGGGAGGACCACCCAGAACGCGATCGTCAACTTTGCGGGGCCGCCATCGCTCATCTCGAGCATGGTGAGGGTACGCGTCACCCGGGCAAACCCCAACTCCCTGACCGGCGAGATGGAAGCACCGGCGGCCGGGCAGGAAGCATTACCCCTCTGAGATCCCGCAGGGTTCCCGTGCTGCACACAGACCCTCGTTTTGGGATAGATTTTCCGAACCTGTCCCGCTGGCTTGTCACCCTTTCATCACAGCAGGCCCAGGATCAACCGGATAGTCCCTCTTTGCCGCCTGATGGAAAAGTGCCCGTGAAATAGGCCTGGAACAAACACCGGTGCAGTGTTATGAATCATTGTCATGGAAAAGCTGAAGAGATGGCCCACGATCATCATCTTTGTCACGATGCAGGTGGCGTGGATCTTTATCGTGGTCATCGGGGTCGTCTGGTATATCAGGAACAACGCAACGGCTGTGGGCCGTCCCGTCGGCACCTGGGACATCGTGATCATGATCGAGGGCTCGGTGCTGCTCCTGCTCATCCTCGCCGGTATCTATGTCCTCTTCATCCTCTATCAGAGGCAGCTCACCCTCATGCGCACCCAGATGCACTTTATCTCGTCCATCACCCATGCCTTCAAGACCCCTCTTGCCACCATGCAGCTGTATCTGGAGACCATCGAGAAGAGAGAGCTCCCGGAAGAGACCATGGACCGGCTCCTCAAGGGCATGATGGCGGAGAACCAGCGCCTCAAGTCGCTGGTCGACAATTTTCTCGCCAGCGCGCGGTTCAGCTACTCGCGCAGGCCCTATGTCTTTGCCCGGACATCCCTGTCCGAGTTCATGAACGATTTTCTCGAGAGGAACGAAAATCTTCTCAAGGATGTAGATGTCCGTGTCAATATCCGTGAAGACCCGGTCCTCATCATCGACAAGGGCGCCATGAATTTGGTGTTTTCCAATCTCGCGGAAAATGCTATCCATTATTCCACAGACATACTCCGGGTCGACCTGGAGGCGTGGCGGGAAGGCGCATGGGCATACATTCGATTTTCAGACTATGGAGCCGGCATTCCCAAAGAACGATATCGGGACATCTTCAAAATGTTCCAGAGGCTGCCCGAGGCCATGGCCCTGTGGGGCTCGGGAACAGGAATGGGGCTCTACGTGGTGAAGATGATCATCAAGGCGCACGGCGGCAGCATCAGGGTGAGCCCGGGGCTGAAAGACCAGGGGACCTCGTTTCTCATCCGCCTGCCCGTGGTGAGACCATGAGCATCCGGTGGCGGATCCTGATCATCGAGGACGACCAGGCCATGGCCCTGGGGCTGAACATCAATCTCGAGGCCGAGGGCTACGAGGTGTTCCACGCCGTGAGTGCGGAAAAAGGCATCGCCCTGCTCGAAGACATGAGCTTCGACCTCGTGGTGCTGGACCTCATGCTCCCGGGCATGGACGGGATCGAGGCGCTCCGGCACATCCGGAAGGATGATCCCCGTCTTCCGGTTCTCATCCTCACGGCCAAGTCCCATGCGAGCGACAAGGTGGAGGGCCTGCGGGCAGGAGCGGACGATTATCTCACCAAGCCCTTTCATCTCGAGGAGTTCCTGCTCAGGATCAGGCGGATGCTTGACCGCTATGAGTGGTACAAGGCCGGAGACATCCAGAAGATCGGCGGGGCCGTGCTCGACTTCAACACCCTTGAGATCACCAGGGAAGACGGCACCACATCCCGCATCACCCCCCACGAGGCGAATCTCATCCAGTATCTCTCATCCCACCAGGATCGCATCGTGACACGGGGAGAGCTGCTGAAAAACGTCTGGGGACTCGACCCGGACATCGAAACCCGGACCGTGGACACCTTCATCTCCCGCGTCAGGCGCTATGTCGAGGAAGACCCGTCAAAGCCCAGGCATATCATCAGCATCCGGGGCAAGGGGTACCGGTTCATGGCGTAGCGAGGCAAGCCATGCTTTCCGCTCGTGAACTTCTGGGCGGCTTTTCGCCGGAAATCTTCCCCGTGCGTCCGAATTCATTTCCCCGGATGATCCTCCATGGAGCGCAGCGCTGCCTGCGCGCGGCAACGGGCGCGAGCCGCCCGGATGCCCTTCACCCCGGCGGTTTGCACCAGCCCTCCCTAATCCAGCGTCTTCCTGAACCGGGAGATGGCCACGAGGAGAAAGGAAACCGCCAGGATCGTCTGCCAGAGGATCGCATTGGAAAGGGCCTGGATGCCCACACCTTTGAGGATCACCCCCCGGAGAACCTCCATGTACCACCGCATGGGATTGAGGTAGGTGGCATACTGGACCGGAACAGGCATGTTGTGAATGGGGAAGACGAACCCGCTCAGGAGGATTGCGGGCATGAGGACGAAAAAGGCCGTGAGCAGCGCCTGCTGCTGGGTGCGTGAGGTCACGCTGATGAGGAGGGCGATCCCGAGGTTGCCCACCAGGTAGATGCCCGTGAGCACAGTGAGCAGGAGCATGCTGCCCTTGATACGTATGCCGAAGACAAGAAAGGCGATGACGAACATGACGACCATGATGATAAAGCCGGTGATGAGGTAGGGCACGGTCTTGCCCAGGATGAACTCGGTCTTTCCGATCGGCGTCACCATGACCTGCTCGATGGTCCCCATCTCTTTTTCCCGTACGATCGCAATGCTCGCCACCACGATGCTCACCAGGATCAGCATCACGCCGATGAGACCCGGGACGTAATAGTACCTGCTCTGAAGATTCTCGTTGTACCAAGCCCGCTGTTGAATGGTGATCTCGCCCGGAACTGCCTGTGTACCAAACATCGAGACAAAGCGCTCCCTGAGCTTTTCCCGGTTGTACTGGGCAACGATCTGGGTCACATAGCCGAATACGATGGAGGTGGTATTGCTGTCGGTGCCGTCGGCAATCACCTGGAGATCGGCGGTGGTCCGGTTCATCAGGTCCTCCTCGAAGTCCGACGGAATCCTGATCACCACCCGCGCGTGACCTTCATCGAGCATCTCGACCATCCGGTCGTCGCTGGGGATGTACTCCAGGATGTCGAAATACCCGCTGTTTCCGAACTGCGCTGTCAGCTCCCGGGAGGTCACGCTGTTGTCCTGATCGTACACCGCCGTGGGGATGTCGGTCACATCCATGGTGAGCGCAAAGGAGAGAACCACGAGCTGAATCACCGGCATGCCGAAGATGACGACCCGCATGCGGGGATCTCTGAACATCTGGAGAAACTCTTTGACGAGCATGCGCTTTATCCGGTTGAGCATGGTCTACTCCAGTTTGAGCTTGAGCTTGCGGTTTGCCAAAATCACCATGATAGCGGCATAGATGCAGAGCAGAAGCATGTTGAGCCAGAGGATCTCGAGCCCGATCCCTTTGAGGTAGATGCCCCTGAGCAACGCGATGAAATAGCGCGCAGGCACGAGGTAGGTGATGAGCTGAATGAGCGAGGGCATGTTCTCGATGGCAAAGACGAACCCGCTCAGGAGCAGGGTGGGCAGAAAGCCCGCGATCATGGCGATCTGGGTGGATAGCACCTGGGTCTTCATGACGATGCCCACGGTCAGGCCGAAGAACAGCGCCCCGGTGAGAAAGATCGACGCGGAGAGAAAGAGCAGGCCCGGAGACCCCCTCAGGGGAACGTGAAACAGCCACTCACCGAGTGCTGCCGCAATGGCCACATCGAGCACGCCCAGCACGAAATAGGGAAGCACCTTGCCGAAGACGATCTCGGGCACGCGGACCGGCGTGCTGATGAGCTGCTCCATGGTGCCTGTCTCCCACTCCCGGGCCACGGTCACGCTGGTCATCATCCCTGCTATCACCATCATCACTACCGCCAGTATGCCCGGGATGATGACGTTCTGGCTTTTCAAGTCCGGGTTGTACCATGCCCTGGGATGGAGTTCCACCGGCTCGGCCAGCTCGCCCCGCCCCATGAGGCCCATCCTCCTGGCACCAACCTGCCGGGAATAGATCATGCCCACGGTGTTTGCGTAGGCCACGGCGAGGCGGGCCGTGTTGGAGTCGCTCCCGTCCACGATCACCTGGACGTCGACCGGCTCCCCCCGCTGGATCTTCCGCGCGAAATCATCGGGCACCACCACGGCGATCATGGCCCTGCCGGAGTCGAGGTCGTTCTGTATGCGGGCATATCCGGTATAATGCCGCCTGACCGAGAAATAGGGAGAACCGTCGAACAGGCTTAAGAACTCCCTGCTCTCCAGTGTGCGCGACTGGTCCCACACCACGGCAGGGACATTCTTCAGGTCCATGTTCAGGGCATAGCCGAAGAGCAGGATGAGCACCACGGGGATGGCGATGGCCAGAAGCAGGCTGCGCCAGTCTCTTATGATATGGATCCACTCCTTGCGGGCAATGGCGATGAACCGTCTGGGGCTGAACATCCCTCAGCCCTCCCCCTGCCCTGATTCCCTGCGGTCGGTTTCCTCGATGAGCGCCACGAACACGTCCTCCATGCCGGGAACCACCTGTTCCATGCGCTCAAGCGGCACGTCCAGGCGCTCGAACTCCTGCCGTATCCTCTGCCCGGCCTCCTCCGGATCCCTGACCACGGCGTGCAGCCCGGAACCGAACAGGGCCACCTCCCGGACTCCGGGCAGCGCGGCTATGGAATCCATGACCTCGAACGGGCGCGGGCAGTGGATATCGAGAATAGCCTCGCGCATGACCCTTGTCTTCAGCTCGGTGGGGGTTCCCATGGCCACGATATTCCCCCGGTAAATCAGCGCCAGCCGGTCGCAGTACTCCGCCTCTTCCATGTAGTGCGTAGTCACGAACACCGTCACCCCGGCCTCTGCCATGGCGGAGATGAGATCCCAGAACCTCCTGCGGGAGACCGGGTCAACCCCGCTGGTAGGCTCGTCGAGGAAGATGACCGGGGGCTCGTGGAGAATCGAGCACGCCATGGCCAGACGCTGTTTCCACCCGCTGCTGAGCACCCTGGTCATGCTCCGGGCATGGTCCGCAAGCCCGGTCATCTCCATGGCCCAGGCCTTGCGCTCTTCGAGCCTCTTGCCGGCGAGGGAATAGATGCCTCCGTAGAACTCGATGTTCTCCACCACGGTGAGATCGTCGTAGAGCGAGAACCTCTGGCTCATGTAGCCGATGTGCTCCTTGATCTTCTCGGGCTGCCGGGCGATGTCGAACCCCAGGACCTCGCCCCGGCCTTCGCTCGGTTCGAGAACCCCGCAGAGCATCCTGATGACCGTACTCTTGCCCGCGCCATTGGGCCCGAGGAAGCCGAAGATCTGGCCCGCGGGCACCGAGAAGCTCACCCTGTTGACCGCGGTGAAGCTGCCGAAGCGCCTGGTGAGGTCTTCCACCTCCACCGCCGGTCTGCCCGGAGCCGTTAGGCCCGCTGCCTGATCATGAAAGCCCGACCGGGACTCGGACGACCAGGGCCTGACCCCTGCCTCGCCGGTTTCCTTCAGGACGCGCACGAAAACGTCCTCGAGGCTGGGTTCCTGCCTGGTGATCTCATCAAAGGGAAGGCCTTCGCTCTCGAGGAGCACCTTTGCCTGCTGCCCCGCGGCCGCCTCGTCCTGCGTCACGAGGTGGACCGTGTCGCCGAACGTGTTGACATCCTCGTACGAGCCGCTTTCTTCCATGAGGGCTTGAACCCTGCGAGCCTGGGACGAGCGGATGGAAACGATTGCGCCCTTCATGAGTCTCTTGATCTCTGCCGGGCTTCCCTGGGCGAGCAGCGAGCCATTACTGAGCAGCCCCACCCTGTTGCACCGCTCGGCCTCGTCCAGGTAGGCGGTGCTCACGAGGATGGCCACGTCCCGGGCCAGAAGCCGGTAGAGAATACGCCAGAAGTCCCTTCTGCTCACCGGATCGACGCCGTTGGTGGGCTCGTCCAGGAGCAGGACCTTGGGGGTGTGCACGAGCGCGCACACGAGCTGGAGCTTCTGTTTCATCCCGCCTGAGAGGGCCCCTGCCCTTCGCCCTTTGAACGGCCTCATGGAGCTGAAATCCAGCAGCTCTTCGATCCGCTCCTTTCTCCCCCGGGCGGGGACGCCATAGAGGTCTGCGTAGAAGTTGACGTTTTCCCATACGCTGAGATCCTCGTACAGACCGAAGCGCTGGCTCATGTAGGCGATATTGTCCTTGACCTGCCCGGACTGTGTCTGCACGTCGTACCCGGCAATCTCGGCAGTGCCGGACGTGGGGGTCATGATGCTGCTCAGCATGCGCAGGGTTGTGGACTTGCCCGCTCCGTCCGGGCCCACGAGGCCGTAGATCTCGGCCGGTCGAACCTCCAGTGAGACGCCGTCCACCGCGGTGAAGCCGCCGAACTGCTTGATCAGGTTCCGAGCGAGGATCGCGGGCTGCATGACACTATCCGTCATTCACTTATCCAGCCTGATAACGGCATCGGCCGGCATCCCGGGCTTGAGCTCCTGATTGGGGTTTTGAAGGGCGATCTTGATCCGGTAGACCAGGTTGACCCGCTCCTCCTCGGTCTGGACGGATCTGGGGGTGAACTCGGCCTCAGAGGAGATGAAGCTGATGCGCCCCCGGTAGACCCTGCCCGGATAGGTGTCGGTTGTAACCTCGACCTCCTGGTTCAGGGATATCCTGCCCAGATCGGTCTCGCCCACATAGGCTCGGAGCCAGGGGTGCTCGAGGTCGGCAATGGTCATGACCGGCGTGCCGGGATTCAGATACTCTCCGGCCTCTGACGCGGTGCTCAGGACCACCGCGTCCATGGGGGCGTGCAGTGTGGTGTAGGAAAGATAGAGCTCGGCCTTTTTCAAGGCCTTCTCGGCACTTTCCAGCTGCGATGCGGCCTGCTCGATCTTCTCCTTCCGGGGGCCCTCCTCGACGAGGCTGAGCTGCTGCCGCGCAGCCCTCACGCGCGCATCGGCCTCTCCATATGCGCTTAGGGCCACGGCATATCCGGTGCGGTACTCTTCGAGGTCCCGAAAGCTGATCCCTCCCTGCTCTTCTAGCCTGGAGAAACGCTCGAGGTCCGACCGGGCGAGCTCGAGCCGGGCCTGTGCCGTCTCCAGCCCGGCCCGCGCCCTCTTCAGCTCCGCCCGTGCGGCCTCGACCTCCTGGGTTCTGCTCCCTTTTTCAAGCTCCTGGAGCACCGACCTCGCATAGTTCACGTTCGAGCGGGCCTGCTCGACCGAGACCTCCTCATCGCTCCTGTCGAGCTCTGCCACGAGCCGGCCCTTCTCCACCCGGTCGCCCTCGCCGACCTGCCTGCTCTGGAGCCTGCCCGGGATCTTGAAGCTCAACTGCACATCGGTGGCCTCGATATTGCCCGACACCCGGATGACATCACGGTCGTTCCCGCCGCGGAACACCGCATACAGGATACCCCCCGCAATCAGCACCGCGAGAATCAGTAAAGGGATCACCACCTGTCTTTTCATGCTCGCTCCCTTCCACTCTGTATTCCATGGGAACCCACCCGATGGCCCCCGGCATTACGGCCTCCGCCCCTGTTCCCTTGCATATCGTCCATGACGCTCAGCTATCCGCCTTCTCGCGGGCCGGGTGCCGGAGCCCTTCCGGGACGAGCCCGTTCATGACGAGGTCGGCCACTGCCTGTTTTCTCTTTTCGATCATCTCCGGTGTGAGCGGATCGTCGCCCAGAATCAGGGTAAAGAGCGGCGAGGCAACGATATAAAAGATATTCATCCCCACCACCGAGAATATGGTGTGCTCGGGAGACACCCGGCGGATTGCCCCTGCCGAGATCGCCTGTGTGATCTTTTCCCGCATGAGCCCGAAGGTGGGAATGATGTGATCGCGTGCGATGGTGTCCAGGTGCTGTCCCGAGAGCAGCTCCCACGCCATGAGCCGGACAAAGGCCCGGTTGCGGGCCAGATACCCGATGTAGAAATCCAGGAAGTTCTCGATGCTCCGGGACGTGTCGCCGGTGGCGGCGAAATGCTGCGGGATCGAGTTCCTGATCCCCTCGATGAACCGTCCGATCACGGCCATGAGCAGGTCGTCCTTGCTCTTGAAATAGTAGTAGAGCATGGCCTTGTTCACCCCTGCCGCATCCGCGATCTCCTGTACCTTGGCCCCGTCGAAGCCCTTGTCTGCGAAGAGCGCTGTAGCGGCATCCAGGATCTTCTCCTTGGTCATTCTCTCATCCTTCATTGTTCAACCTTCATCCATCCTTCATCCTTCGCCATTCATCTTTCTCTCTTCATTACCCATCGTTGAAAACTTCCTGCTGCAGTTCTCAGGCCTTACTATTGTTAACCAACCGGTTAGTCAGATAATAATCTTTTCGTCCCGGATGTCAAGAACAACAGTCTTTCCGAGGATCATTCCGAGACCAGAGCCGTAGCCGGACCGAAGATATGGCTGTGTGCAGGATCGATGTGAAAAGACGGCATTGGTTTGTTCTGCAATTCCACAGGATCACGAACCCGGAGCTTGCGTGCCCGAAAGAGGCGAGGGATGCAGTTACCAGCGGGCTGGGCAGGGTGCGTGAAGCACCCTGCCCAGCCCGCTTCCGTTTTACGGACGGATGATCAGCAGATCGCCATAGATGTCATCATGATATCCGGTTATGAGTGAATCCACAATGGTGTTGCTCGTGGTGTCGATCACGTAGAAGTCCGGCAGGCCCAGGTTGTGTGAATCATCATAGATCGCGTAGAGCTCTGAGGCCGTGGGGTGGATGTCCATGCCCTTGATATCCATGGACTGTTCCTGCTCTGTGATAGGAACATAGCCTGTAACCCTTGGCTTTGGGGTTGCAGTCGCATCGACAACCAGGATGACCGCCTGTGAAGCCCTATGATCGGATGCCGCGACATAGACACGACTGCCGTCCGGGCTCACTGTCAGACGCATGAATTCCAGGCTTTCACCCATCGCCACAGGATCCACCAGGGTGTTGGTGCCGGTGACGATGTAGCTGAGCCCTTCGACAAGGTTGGCCATGTAGACCCGTGACCCATCCGGACTGACCTCAAGGTCGAAGGGTTTGTACGGGCTGGTGACCACTGTGTCGATCACGGTGTTGGTCGATGTATCCACCACCGAGACATAGAAATTCTTGTCTGTCGAACCAGTGAAGTATACGCTGGAGACGTAGAGCAGCGATCCATCGGGGCTTATAGCGAGGGCCTTGGCATCGTTGATCACTTCGATCGTGGTGATGAGGGTGTCGGTCGCCGTGTCGATGACCGCTACATCACCTGTATGACCTGGATTATGCAGGGACACGTAGACGGTTGAGCCGTCGGGGGTGATGGCAATGTCTCGGGGCAGATCCACCACGCCGATGACGGCGAGCCTCTCGCCCGTGAACACGTCGATCTTTTCTATCGTAGTGTCTTCAAGGCAGGCCACATAGAGATAATCGAGCGAGGGGTGCGGGACCACGCCGAAGGGTTTCTTGCCCACCGAGTCGATCGTATAAGTAATTGCCGGGATCTCCAGGTCCATGACGCCCAGACTGTATTTATATCCCGGGTCGACTATGAGGGGGATATACGCTGCCTTACGGGGCACCACGCCCACGAAGACGCCGGCCGTGGTGGGCAGGATATCCCATGCTGCCGTGGCAGTGATGGTGTAGAGCGTGGGTATTTGCGGATATACTTCATGAGAACCGTTCAGGGCGACAACGCCGGGTTCCGGGTCGATGCTCACGGAGTCGGTATTGAGCGAGGTCCAGGTGAGCGTAACAGGATCGCCCTTGATGACCCGGTCGGGCTCGGCTGTCAGGCTCACCTCCGGAGGCTGGTTCACGATTATGATCACGCTCGAGCTCACCGTTCCTCCGGGGCCTTCGGCCGTGATGGTATAGGTCCGGGTTGATGTTGGATATACGGTCAGGGACCCGCTCGTCGCCACCGGCCCGATGCCCTGGTCGATCCTCACGGAGATGGCATTGGCCGAGGACCAGGTCAGGACGGTCGATTCGCTCAGGTCGATGGGGTTCGGGGTTGCGCTGATGCTCACGCTGGGCAGATCGCTCACGCTTATGGTGACGCTGTCGGTTGCCGTGCCTCCGGGGCCGCTGACCGTGATGGTGTAGGTGGTGGTCACCGTGGGCATGACCGTGCTTGAGCCGTTGACCGACACCGTGCCGATGGTCTGGTCGATGCTTGCCGAGGTGGCGTTGGTCGAGGTCCAGGACAGTGTCGCTGATCCGCCGGGGTTGATCGCTGTGGGAGTTGCGCTCAGGTTCACGGCCGGGGCCTGGTTCACGGCGACCGTGACATTATCCTGGGCCGTGCCGCCCGAACCGGTCGTTGTGATCGTGTAGGTGGTGGTCACCAGCGGGGCCACGGTCATGGAGCCGTTTGTCGCCACCGGTCCGATGCCCTGGTCGATGGCCGCCGATGCAGAGTTCGTCGAGGTCCAGGAGAGTGTGGAGGCCTGGCCCACATCGAGCGCGGTCGGACTGGCGGAGATGTTCACCGTGGGCAGCGGGCTGACCGTGATGGTAACCGAGTCGGTGGCCGTGCCGTACGCGTTCACGGCCGTGACGACATAGGGGGTGGTGATGCCGGGGGTTACACTCCTGGTGCCCTCGAGGGCCACGGACCCGATGCCCTGGTTGAGGCTCACGGTATCTGCGCCGGAAGACGACCACGAGAGTGTCGTAGCGCCGCCCACCGGGATGGAGGTGCTGAGCGCTGAGAGGTCGACCGTGGGGGCCTCTTCCACCATGACTGTCACCGTGTCGGTCGTGTCGCCGTGGGCATTGGCGGCCGTGATGGTGTAGGTGGTGGTGATTTCCGGGGTAATGCTGCGCGATCCGCTGAGAGCGACCGCGCCGATGCCCTGGTCTATCTCCACGGAAAGGGTGTTCGCCGTGCTCCAGGTCAGGGTCGTGCTGCCGCCGGACGCCACGTTGGTCGGGCTTGCGGACAGGTTCACGCTCGGAAGCTGGTTGACCTCGACCGTGACCGAACTCGCGGCCGTGCCGCCCGGGCCGGTCACCGTAAGGGTGTAGGTGGTGGTTGCAGCCGGTGATACGCTCATAGATCCGTTCACATCCACGGATCCGACTCCGCAGTTTATCGACGCGCTTGCGGCATTGGCGGATGTCCAGGTGAGCGTGGTGCTCTCACCCTGAATGACGGCTGTCGGAGATGCGGAAATGCTCACGGTGGGCTGGGGGTGCACAATGACTGTTACGCTGTCGGTGGTGTCGCCGAACTCGTTGGTTGCCGTGATGGTGTAGGTCGTTGTCACCGTGGGGGTGACAGCCCGGTTGCCCGAGGCGCTCACTGCGCCGATGTTCTGGTCGATGCTCACGGATGTCGCGCCCTGCGACGTCCAGGCAAGGTTTGCCGAGCCGCCCGGGGCAATGGAGCCAGGTGTTGCGGTAATGCTCACCACAGGCGGGGTGCTGACCGTCACCGTGGTGCCGGCCGTAGCGGTGCCGCCGGGGCCGTCGACCGTGATGGTATAGGTGGTGGTCACAAAAGGTGATACCGTGGTGGAGCCGTTTACGGGCACCTCGCCCACACCCTGGCCGATCACGGCCGTTGCGGCGTGCGCGGACGACCAGGTCAGGGTCGCTGTCTGGCCCTGGTCTATCTGGGCCGGAGAAGCGGCGATATTCACGGCCGGTGCCTGGGCCACGGTGACCGTGGCGGTCTCGGAGATGGTGGTTGAACCGTTGACGGCCGTGATGGTGTAGGTGGTCGTGGCGGACGGAGACACGGTCACGTATCCCTGGTTCACCGGATAGACATTGCCGATGGTGTTGTCGATGCTCACACTGTCGGCGCCCGAGGATTGCCAGAACAGCACGGTCTTTTCGCCTGCGATGATCTGCTCGGGCGATGCGGTGAGGTTCACGGCGATGGAGTCGTTGGTGTGGATGGTCACGCTGTCCGTGGCAGTCCCGCCGGGGCCCGATACCGTGATGGTATAGATGGTGTCGGTGCCGATGGATCCTATGTAAAAGGAACCGTTTGTATCAACCGCGCCTATGCCCTGGTCGATGCTCGCGCTTTCGGCGTGCGTGGATGTCCAGCTCAGGGTCACGGGCTCGCCGGTGAGGATATTCTCGCAGTCCGCCTTGAGAACCACGGTGGGGACCCTGGTCACGGTGACGGTCAGCTCCTCGCTGACCGAGCCGTAGGCATTGCTTGCCGTGATGGCATAGGTGGTGGTGGCCGAAGGTGAAACATCCCTTGTTCCGCTCAAAGCCACCGGGCCGATGCCCTGATTGATGCTCACGCTTTCGGCATTGGTCGCGGTCCAGCTCAGGGTGCTCGTTGCCCCCTCGATGATCGAGCTCGCCGACGCGCTGAAGGTTATGGCCGGAAGCTCATTCACGTTGATGGTCACGCTGTCGGTGTCAAAGCCGCCGGCATTGGTGGCCGTGATCGTATAGGTCGTGGTCACTGAAGGTGATACGGGCTGATATCCGCTCACCCCCACTGCCCCGATGTCCTGGTCGATGCTTACGGTGTCCGCATCCGTGGTTGTCCAGCTCAGGGTCGTGGTCTGGCCCTGGGTAATGGTGTCGGACGAGGCGGACATGCTCACCGTGGGCACCCGGCTGACCGAGACGGTTGCGCTTGCGTGCACCGTGCCAAAGGCATTGCTCGCGGTGACGGTATAGGTGGTGGTGGCTGCCGGGGTAACATTCTGAGTGCCGGTGGCCGCAACCGTGCCGATGCCCTGGTCGATGCTCACGGTGTCCGCATTGGCAGCGGTCCAGCTCAGCGTGGAGGAGCTGCCCTGGCTGATGAATTCCGGTGTGGCCGTGATATCGACCATAGGAACATCGCCTGTGATAACCGTGACCGAGTCGGTGACCAAACCGTTGGCATTCGTTGCCGTGATCGTATAGCTCGTGGTTCCCTCGAGCCAGACAGTCGCGGACCCGCTCAAGGGGACAGGATCCATGCCGATGGCAGGTTCGATGGTCACGCTCGTGGCATTGGAAGAGGTCCACGAGAGCACGGTGGAGCCGCCGGTTTCGATCTGAGCGGGATTGGCGGTGATGCTCGCGGTGGGAAGCTGGGTCACGGTGATGGTGAGCAAGGCAGTATCCGACCCGTAGGCGTTCGTGGCGGTCAGGGTGTAGGTGGTGGTCAGCGTGGGTGAGACCATGACAGACCCGTTTGGTGAAACGGTCCCCACCCCGCGGTCGATGCTCGCGGAGTCTGCGTTGGTAGTCGTCCACGAAAGGGTTGCCTCCTGTCCCTGGTTGATCGACAGGGTATCGGCGGTGAAGGTGTCGATGACGGGAAGCTGATTCACCTCAACCGTGACACTCGCGGTGGAGGGTCCGCTCTCATTGGTCGCCGTGATCGTGTAGGTGGTCGTCACCGAAGGCGACACGTCCGTGTTTCCGCTCAAGTCCACGACCCCGATTTCCTGGTCGATGCTGCATGCAGTGGCACCCACGGATTCCCAGATGAGTGTGGTGGATTCGCCCTGGGTGATGGGTGACCTGGTGGCCGATATGCTCACGCCCGGCAGCTGACCGACGGCAACGGTGACAAAGTCAGTGGCAGAGCCGTAGTCATTGGTCGCAGTGATGGTATAGGTGGTGGTCTCATTTACCGGGATTTCCAGCGAGCCTTCTTCCACAGGCGTCACCGGCCCGATGCCCTGATCGATCTCCACGCTATCTGCGTTGGTGGAGCTCCAGATCAACCGCACCTCGCCGGGATTGAGGATCATGTCAGGTTCTGCAGAGATACTCACCGTCGGCATGGGCTGCTCGTTCACGGTGATGGTGACGGATTCGCTTCTGGTGCCATAGGCATTGGCGGCAAAGATGGTATAGGTCGTGGTTACGTTCGGCTCAACAATGCGAGACCCATTGTGATCGACCGCGCCGATCCCCTGGTTGATACTCGTGGTTTCCGCATACATGGTCGACCAGAAAAGGGTCGAGGGTTGTCCCTGGATGATGTTCGTAGCGTCTGCAGAGATGCTCGCAATGGGCACCCTGTTCACGGCAAGGATGACATCGGCTGTCCTGGTGCCCACGCTGTTCGTTGCCGTGATCATGTATGTGGTGGTCTCACTTGGCTTCACGCTCTGGGCACCGACAGGATCAACAGGCCCAATGCCTGGTTCGATGGACACTTCCGATGCTCCCGGGCAAGACCATGCCAGATCTGCAGACTCCCCTTCAGTGATCGTGGCGGGAGAGACCGAGAATGTGATGGTAGGATAGTTACCCACGGTCACGGTTATACCGGCCGTGTCGGAACCATAGGCATTGGCTGCATTGATGGTGTAGGTCGTTGTCACGGCAGGTGCCACGTTCATGGTGCCGCTGGTATCCACCAGGCCGATGCCCTGGTCGATGCTCACGGTGTCAGCGTTTGTGGATGACCAGGAAAGAATGGTTTGCTCCCCTTCGTTTATCTCGACCAGAGAGGCCTCAATGCTCACGGTGGGGAGCACGTTGACGTCCACAGTAACTTCTTGGAATTGTGAACCAAACACGTTGCTTGCTGTGATGGTATACTTGGTGGTCACGCTCGGCGACACGCTCTGCGAGCCCTGGGAATTGGGCGCAACCGGCCCGATTCCCGGATCGATGCTCACCATGTCTGCATTGATGGATGTCCATGTAAGCTGGCATGAATCTCCTGAGTTGATGGCTCCGGGCATTGCCGCGATGCTCACCATGGGCAGATTGTTCACAGCGACGATCAGGCTTTGCTGCGCAGTGCCGAAGGCGCTTGCAGCAAGAATGGTGTATTCGGTGGTGACCAACGGGGAGACATCGAGGCTGCCTGACGCAGTGACATTCCCGATACCCTGGTCGATGCTCACGTTGGCGCTGCCGGTGGAGCTCCAGAAGAGCGTAGTGCTCTGTCCCTGGGTTATCGTGGGCAGGGATGCAGACAGACTCACGGTGGGAGGTGTGCCCACGGTCACGGTCACTCCCGCTGTCCGGATCCCGAAGGTGTTGGTTGCCGTGATCGTATAGGTGGTGGTTGTCGTGGGTTCCACTATCTGGGAACCGGATGAATTGGGCGTCTGTATGCCCAGGCCGTTATCTATCTCAACGATATCGGCGCCTGAAGAACTCCAGCTCAAGGTGGCCGGCTGACCGCCGGTGATCATATCGGGAAGTGCCCATATGCTCACCTGGGGAAGGGTGTTCACAGATACGGTGACGGAATCTGTGCGGGAACCGAAGGCATTGGTCGCGGTAATGGTGTAAGTCGTAGTGACACTTGGAGTCACCGCCTGTGAGCCGGATGACGCCACTATGCCTATCCCGCGGTCGATCGTGACGATATCGGCATTGGAGCAATTCCAGCTCAGTATGCTGGTTTCTCCTTCGGTTAGTGTGGTGAGATCTGCGGTTATGGATACCGTGGGCAGGTCGTTCACAACCACGGTGATTTCCCTTGTCACCGAACCGGATGAATTCGTTGCAGTAAGCGTGTAGGTAGTGGTTACGCCAGGAGTGACCGGTTGGGTGCCGGTCAAGGCAACTGCGCCGACTTGATCGATGCTTACGGAATCCGCTCCAGTAGTTGCCCAACTCAGTTCCGTAGATCCGCCTGACGGGACGGAATCCGGAGAGGCGGTGAATGAGTCTATGACCGGAAGAGGAATCACATCGATCGTGACGTTCGCAATGCCTGTTCCATAGGGGTTTGTTCCTGTAATGGTATAGGTGATGTCTGACTCGGGTGAGACAACCATGGAACCCTCGGCATCGACCGGGCCGATGTTTGGTGTGATGGTCAGGGTGCTCGCACCCGCAGACCCCCATGACAAGGTTGTATCGCCCCCCTGGCCCACCGGGTTGGGGGAAGCAGAAATGCTCACCTCCGGCGTGATGCCTGCGTGGATCGTTACCGTAGCCTCGGTTATGCTGGCCCCATTGGTGGCGCTCAGTGTATAGACATTGATGCCTGCTGACGGAGTAACCGCCATTGAGCCAATCTCGCCGACAGATCCGATGCCTGGATCGATGCTCACCCCATCTGTCTCGGCGCCTGACACGGACCAGGACAGTGTGCAGGAATTTCCGGACACTACATACTCGGTGTCAGTAGTGAACGCATTGATGACAGGGGCATCATCACCCACGACCACGGTAAAGACCGCGGTCGTCAAGCCGTAACTGTTGAGGGCATCGAGGGTATAGGCGGTTGTCACGGAAGGACTCACATCGATGGAGCCGCTCACCCCGATCTCCTCGGTGATCGGATCGATGCTCGCGCTCGTTGCATTCGTTGTCGTCCAGGTGAGAGTCGAGCTTCCTCCTTGAGCTATTCTCGTGGGACTCGCTGTGAATGTATCGATAACGGGCGGTGTGTTTACATTGAGGGTGACGCTGTCGGTTCCTTGGCCTGCGGGGCCTTCCACGGTTATGGTATAGGTTGTGGTCCCCTGAGGTGACACCGAGATATCCCCGTTCTCTTCGACTTCCCCGATGCCCTGATCGATGCTCACACTCGTCGCATCTTTGGTCGTCCAGCTCAACGTGCTGGACTGGCCTTGGGTAATGGTGTCAGGGCTTGCGGAAATCGTCACTGTCGGCTGGTCATATACTCTGATGAATATACTGTCGCTCGATTCACCGCACCCGTAAGCAGAAATAGTAAAGGTGGTGTCTTCTGTAAGGCTGACCTCCCGCAAACCGTTCAGGTCCACCTCGCCGATATCAGGCATGATGCTCGCGTTTGTAGCACCGTTGGTGGACCAGGTCAGGGTTACGCTTTCACCAGATTTGATGGAAACTTCATCCGCAGTGATCTGTGCAGTCGGAGCGGAAGTGACTGTGATGGATACACCAGCGGTGGAAGTCCCGGATTCATTCGTTGCGGTAATGGTGTAAGAGGTGTCAGTTGTGGGGGATACCGGCATGGAGCCGCTTTGGCTCACTGTACCGATACCCTGGTCGATGCTCACGGTGTCGGCATCGGTGGAATTCCATGTAAGGATTGCGCTATCTCCTTGGCAGATAACAGAAGAATCCGCTGAAATGCTCAACGTTGGGGGCGTATTCACGTTTACGGTCACCTCGGCTGTTCTCTCACCGAACTCATTTCCGGCCGTGATGGTATAGGTGGTGGTCAGCTCCGGGGACACGGTATACGTGCCTGCGGTATTGGGTGTCTGTGCGCCCACGCCGTTGTCGATGCTTACGGTCTCCGCATTAGACGTTGTCCATGAGAGTGTTGCGCTTTCCCCGCGGGCTATGGTGCCGGGCTGCACCGACAAACTCACCAGGGGCAGGTGATTGACTGTGATGGTCTGACTCTCGCTTGCCGAGCCGTAACGGTTGCTTATGGTGAGCGTATAGGTGGTGGTCACGGCAGGGGTGACCGTGACGGAACCGTTTACAGCTACGGCACCCACGCCGTTGTCGATACTCGCGGAATCCGCGTGCGTGGTGGACCAGGTCAGCATCGCCGGGCTTCCTTCCACAATGGCATTCGAATCCGCGATAAAGGAACCAATGACCGGATCACTGTACACCGTTACGGTTGTACTGGCTGTCCTAGTGCCGCTGGCATTGCCTGCGGTGAGGGTATAGGTGGTTGTGACAACCGGACCGACATTGTCCCTGTTCCCCATGACGTTCGGGGTAACGACGCCGATACCCTCGTCGATTTCTGCAGTTGTTGCATTGGACGTGCTCCAGTAGAGCGTGCAGTACTCCCCTTCGGAGATGGCATTGGGTACGGACGAGATGCTGACAGTGGGGAGCTGGTTCACAACAATGCTGACGTTTGCCGTGCTGGTGCCGTATATGTTGACAGCAGTCAGTGTGTAAGTGGTTGTGATAACGGGAAACACCTCTCTGGTGCCGGTTAAGTCCACGATTCCGACCCCTTGGTTGATGCTCACGGAATCCGATCCTGCGACCGACCAGCTCAGGTTTGCTGATTGCCCCTCAATGATCGATGAGGATGAGGCAATGAAAGAGCTTATGGCCGGCAGGTTGTTCACGGTTACGATCACGCTGTCTGAGCGCGATCCATATCCGTTTTCGGCAGTAATCCGATATTCGGTCGTCCGGGTAGGCGAAATGCTCACCGATTCGCTGGTGTTCGGGGTCAAGGGCACCCCGATATCGGGTTCGATGGTCAGGGTATCCGTATCGAACGAGGTCCATGAAAGGGTGGTCGCCGTCCCTTCAAGAATCGTTGACTGCGATGCGGATATGTCTACGGACGGCAAACTATCCACGCTCACGGTCACGCTTTCGGAACGTTCACCATAGCCGTTGATGGCGGTTAAGGTATAGGTTGTCTGCTCCGTGGGACTAACAACACATGAGCCTGAAGTGCTCTGGCTGCCGCCGGCATTTTCGATATTGACCGACACGGCATTGGTTGTCGTCCAGGAAAGTGTGGTGGAAAAGCCCTCGGTGATCGGGTTCGGGCTTGCCGTAAACATATTGATCACCGGCAGGTTGTTCACGATCACGGTCACGGAATCAGAACGTGAACCATAGGGGTTGGTGGCCGTGAGGGTGTAGGTGGTGGTTATCGTGGGAGATACCTCGGCAGTGCCGTTCACCGCGACCTCACCCACGCCGTTGTCGATGGATGCCGTGTCCGCGTTCGTAGTAGTCCAGGAAAGCGTTGCGAAAACCAACCCATTATCTGTTATTTCGTCTGGCGAGACCGTAATGTCCGCAGTGGGCAGATTGTTCACGGTCACGGTCGTGCTCACGGTCGAAAAGCCGCCCGGACCGTCCACGGTCAGGGTGTAGGTGGTGGTGACCACCGGAGAGACACTTATTGTCCCGCTGAGGGGAACCGTGCCGATCCCCTGATCAAGGCTGGCAACCGTAGCATCCATGGAGGTCCAGCTCAGAATCGTGGATGTGCCCTCGGTGATGGGATTGATCGATGCGGTCAGGGTTGCCGCAGGCGGGGTGGGAGTGACCTCGATCGCGCAGACTGCGGCGTCGTTCAGGCCGCTGAAGGCGAGGTTCAGCACCCCGTCGGACACTGCCACGGAAGAGACTGTGACGTCATAGGCAGCGTACTTGGCGGCCTGAGAGAGGATGTCCAGATCCGCAACGATCTGCTCGCCCTCGGCGATGATGCTGAATACCTGTTCGCCCGCATAATTATAGTACATCTCCGAGAACCGGAAGGTGATGTCGTAGTTCCAGTTCGCGAGGGGAACGGCATAGGAGAAGTCGCTGCCGTATCCGTAGCGCTGGCTCTGGTAGATCGTATCGTCCGAGGTGCCTGCGATCGCGTGACTCGTGGAGTAGACGTTGCCTCCGGTATAGTAGGTGTCGGCCACGTATCTCGTGCCGTCCAGTGCAGTGTACGCACCGCCGCCGCAGTTGATGGCAACGGCCATCTGCGAGCTCAGGCTCACGGTCACGCTGTCCGATGCCGTCCCTCCCAGGCCTTCGACCCTGATGGTGTAGGTGGTGGTGACAAGGGGGGAAACGGTCATGGTGCCGATAAGATCCACATGGCCGATCCCGGAGCTGATGGTTGCCGTGGCGGCGTTCGTCGACGTCCAGCTCAACACGGCAGACCCGCCCTGGTCGATCGTGGTGAGGTCTGAAGTGATGCTCACCGTGGGCAGGGGGTGTACGTTGACCGTCGCGGTATCGATTGCAGTCCCGCCGGGTCCGATTACGGTTATGGTGTAGGCGGTGGTCACCAGGGGCGACACGGCAACAGACCCGTTCACGCCAACGATGCCGATGCTCTGATCGATCGAGGCGCTGTCCGCGTCCGTGGAGGTCCACTCCAGGGTCGTGGATCCCCCGGCTGCAATGTGCTCGTCGTCAGCGGTCATAGAAACTGTTGGCTGATGGTAGACCGTGACCGTGGTGCTGTGAGTGGCTTCACCACCCGGGCCGTTCACGGTCAGGGTGTAGGTGGTTGTCTGGGCGGGGGATACAGTCTCATCGCCCCTGATGGGCACAGCTCCGACGAACGGTTCGATGGAGGCGGTGTCCGCATTGGTGGAGTCCCAGGTCAGGGTAGTTTCCTCCCCCTCAGTGATTGTGCTTGGATTTGCTGAGATGCTCGCCGTGGAAGGATCACTCACGGTTATTGTGACACTGGCCGTGACAGGCGGTTCATCCGAGGACTGGTTGCTTGCAGAGAGGGTGTATGTAGTATCGACAAGCGGTGTCACGGTCATTGTGCCGTCGGGAGAAACAGTACCGACGCCATCGATGGTGACCGAGTCCGCGCCCTCGGTGTCCCAGGTCATGGTAGTGGACGAGCCTCTGACAATGGACAACGGATTGGCGGTAAAGCTCTTGATGATGGGTGGTTCACCAACCATGACCGTGACCGAGTCCTTCCTGGACCCATAGGCATTGGTGGCTGTTATGGTGTATGTCGTCGTCACAACAGGGTCGTCATCATATGTACCGTTCACGGGCACTGATAGATCCCCTGGGCTGAGAATCAATGTGTCGGCGTTGGATGATGTCCAGGAAAGTGTGGTCGATCCCTCTTGACTCACGTTCGTGGGGGTTGCCGTGATATCCACCGTGGGAAGGGGGAGCACATTCACGGTTACGCTGTCGGATGCCGTGCCGCCGGGTCCGCTGACCGTAATGGTATAGGTGGTGGTAATAACAGGTGAAACGCCCTCCTCGCCGGTCGGGTCAACGGGCCCCACGCCGTTGTCGATGCTCGCGCTCGTGGCGTTCTCCGAGGTCCACGACAATGTGACGGGGACAGGGTATCCTTCCACCACAGAGTCGGAAGACGCGCTGAGCGTAACCGTGGGTGCCGGAGTGTTCACGGTCACGGTCACGCTGTCGGTGATCGTGCCGCCGGGTCCGTTCGCCGTGATCCGATAGGTGGTGGTGGCTGCGGGTCTTTCCGTTCTCGATCCGGATTCCTCCACGATCCCGATGCCCTGATCGATGCTCACGCTCGTTGCATTCTCGGTTTCCCATGAAAGGGTCACGTCCTGGCCCGCATCGATGGTGCCGGGAGTTGCGGAGATCTCTGCCGTGGGTGCCGCCAGGTTGACCTCTATGGCGCAGACGGATGCGTCATGCGCCCCATAGAAAGTGATGTTCAGCTCGCCGTCCTCCACACCCACTGAAGGTATGGTCACGGTATGGGCCCTGAATTTGCCATCAGCCTCGTTCAGGATATCGATATCCTGGAGGCTGTACTCTCCGTGCTCGATGTCTACATCGAAAATCTGATCGCCCGCGTTGTCGTAGTACAGCTCGGCAAAGTGGAGGGTGATGTCGTAGATCCCGTCGTCTATGGGGATGCTGTAGGAAAACTCGCTCCCGAAGCCGTAGCGCTGGGTCTGGTAGAGGGGGTCGTCGCCCGTGTTCACGATATCCTGAGTTGCGGTATAGGTGCTGCCTCCGGTGAAATGGACATCGGCCAGGTACGAGGTGCCGTCGGATGCTGTGTATGCGGCACCGCCTGCATTGACGGCTACCACCGCAGCATGGGCGCTGGTCATCAGAAAAGCGATGAAAAGTACAAATGCAACAGTGGATAAAAAGAATCTTTTCCAGGTTACGTCCATGGAAGACCCCCCTAAGCCTTTGTGTCTGAAATCATTGACGGAAAACCGGGAAGAGAAATATGGAGAAAATATAGTGAGAAATGCGTATTCGTACTCCTCCAACTCATGACTGAAACTATCCCCCCACAGCCTGATCAGATATCACAGCCTCACTGAAAATCCTGATTAAGACTACAAAACTTTGCATGATTTGTACCACGCGGAATATTCCGTATTTTACAAGGCATATTCACACCTTATAAAATATACCCTTATCACATCACGTTATCTCGGGAGTGTGTGAGAAAATTATTTCATTAAAAAATGAAAAAAAGGTTATACAGGATCGTCACAGATCCATTGGCCGGACCCTCATGGGGGAATTCGAGGCAATAGGGAATGAATCATCATGCAGGACAGTGCTTTCCCCCCTGGATCTTTGACAAGGCGGGATAAGGGCCGTATACTTATACTGTGCCGCCATCGGTATGATTGAAATGGAGAGAAAAAGGGGGTAAAGGGTCTGTATGACGAGACGAATCTTGCATCACACTCCCGGAGGATACAAGGAGATGAAACACGTATCGAGCATGGTCCGATATCTCGTGATATCCCTGACCGTCACGCTTCTTGCAGCCGGATGCGCCACTGCGCCGGTGACCGGCAGATCTCAGCTGCTGCTCGTGCCCGAGCAGCAGGAAATGGCCCTGGGGCTCGAGGCCTACCAGCAGATCCTGGCAGAAGAACAGGTATCGCAGGACCCCCAGATAAACGCCTTGGTGAAGCGGGTGGGCTCCCGGATAGCTGCGGTCTCCGACCAGCCGGATTACAACTGGGAGTTCACGGCGATACAAGACGACGAAACAGCCAACGCCTTTGCCCTTCCCGGAGGCAAGGTCGCGATATACACCGGCCTTCTGCCCTATACAAAGACCGAAGCAGGGCTGGCATTCGTCATGGCCCATGAGGTCGGCCACGCCATCGCCCGCCACGGCGGTGAGCGGATGAGCCAGCAGCTGCTCCTGCAGCTCGGCCAGCAGGGCCTCAATGCGGCAATTGCCAACAGAAGCCCGACAGCGATCCAGGCGCTGAACCTGGGCTATGGGATCGCCGGCACGGTGGGGGTCGTGCTGCCCTTCAGCCGGAGGCAGGAGTACGAGGCCGATCAGATCGGGCTGGTCCTCATGGCCAAGGCAGGGTACGATCCGAGAGAGGCCCCGGGGTTTTTCCAGCGGATGATGAGCGCATCCGGCAAGCCGTCGCCGCCGGAGTTCCTCTCCACCCACCCTGCAGATCAGGCCCGGATCGAGGCCATCAAAAAGATGATCCCCGAGGCCATGCAGTATTACCGGAAATAGCACCTCTCCCGGCGAAAACGGCTGCCGGCCGGATCCATCCCCCAGGTGGCATGGCGGATTTCCGGAGCAAAACCTTTTTATCTCTCCTTTGACAAAAAGCAGTGCGATGAGTTATAGAGAGAGCTTATAGTTTCACTTTACGCTTAAAAGGAGCTTCAGATGGAAATAAAAATCGGTGAGATCGCAAAGAGAAGCGGTGTCCCGCCGTCTACCATCCGCTACTATGTGAGGCAGGGCCTGCTGCCCGAGCCCACCAAGGTCAACAAGAGCATGGCGTATTACGACGAAAGGTGTGTGGAGAGGATTCAGGCCATCCGGCATCTGCAGGAGACAAAATATTTTCCCCTCTCGGTCATCCGGAACATCCTGAGGAGGATGGATAAGGGCTTGAGCCTCGAAGAAGCCGAAGCCATCGAAGACGCCGTGTTCGGCGCGTCGTCGTCAGAGGCCGGCAATGTCATGGTCGAAAAGAGCGGGTTCCTCGAGCAGACCGGGCTTACCGATGAGCAGCTCCAGCTGGCGCAGAAAACCGGCCTGCTGATGCCTTATATGCAGGAAAAGGGCAAGGTGCTCTATGACCAGGAGGATATCCGCTTTGCGCGCGATATCCTCAAACGGATCATGGACTTCGGGCTGGATATCAGGAAGCTGGATTTCTATGTCCAGCTCGGCAATGAGATCATCGACCATGAGATCAGGCTGCGGCGGGATGCCGTGCACGGCACGTCCGCCAAGGAGAATATCCGCATCACCACCGAGATTGCGCGGGTTGCGGAGTTCCTGAGAGGCTATATTCTCAAGCGCCTCTTCCAGAGGAGGATTCAGAGCACTATTCAGAAAAGCCTGCAGAAGTGACACGCCCTTCTCCGGTCAGGCCGGATACGCAGGGAAAGCAGGTTATCCCGGAATGATATTCCATTCTCCATCATGATTGTGGAAATGTTTTTCCGTCCGTCTCGGTCCTGCCTGCGGGTTGCCGGGATAACATGCCGAATTTATGGTCGTTCACTTCCAGCACGATTTTTGCTATGCTGTAACAGCGGGAATGCGGCCTGTTGGTCCGGCGGTCCTTTCTGAACCGGAGCGAGCGACGCAATTGGGCAAATGCTTCCGGATCTTACGTGAGCCGCGCGCAGGTAGCGGCCCGGGAGGAATCCGGTGCTCCACGGCCGGCGGCCGCCATGGGCGAATCCTTGTTCTGAAGCGTGAGGAGGATACAGTGAAGAGGAACAGATCATTCCGGTCATACCTGGAAATGTTTTTTATCGCGGGCGTTGCCGGCCTTGTCTTCAGCTGCTCCAGCGGCGGAGGGTCGGGGGGATCCGAAGGGGAGCCGGAAGAGACCGTTTCCGCCCTCACGGCCTCGATAACCTCGCCTGCATACAAAACCGTTCAGACAGGGGCTGCCGTCACATTCATTGGCTCCGTGTCCGGGGGCGTTAAGCCCTACTCCTTTTACTGGGACTTCGACGGCGCTGCCGAACCGTCTATCCTTCAGAATCCCGGAGAGGTGATCTTCTCCGAGAACCGCATCCATACCGTGACCTTCACGGTTCACGACAGTGCAAAACATATGGCCCGGGATTCCATGAGCATTACCGTCACCGCCGGGCAGCAGGACGATCAGAACTTCTCCGCAAGCATCCTGTCCCCCTCTGACGACATCTCCGTGGAAATCGGGAAAAGCTGCGACTTCAAGGCAGCCGTGGCGGGCGGCACCGGGCCCTTCACCTTCAACTGGAACTTTGCGGGTGCAGCCCGTCCCGTCACCGCAGAGGGTGAGGCCCCTCCCGAGCAGACCATCACCTTCAACAAACCGGGAAGCTACCAGGTCACCTTCAGCGCCTTAGATTCCCGGGACAACGCTGCGGACGCCGCGATCAAGGTCACGGTGGCGAATTATGTCGACACGCCGCCTGTGGCACAGTTCATTTCTCCCGAGAACGACACGGTAATCAGTTCCGGAGATTCCCTGGAATTCCAAATCAAGATGCTGGGCGGGAACGCGCCGTTCACCTTCGACCTCAGTTTTCCCGACGGGGTGGCCAGAAGCTACCATCTGGAAAACGCCGTCGAGCCACCCTGCCCTTCGGTCACCTTCAATAGAACAGGGACGCACGAGGTGGTCCTCACGGCCACGGACTGCGATGGTGAAACAGGCTCGGCATCAGTGATCGTGCGGGTGCAGTGATCGCGCGGGTGCAATAATCGCGCAGGTGCAGTGAGTTGTTGCGCCGGAGGCGGGTTTTCACCCCCCCGATCAGGCACAAAAGCACGCAGACGACCCTTTCTGAACGGTCTGCCGGTGGGGCCCCTCCCCGGATCCTCGCCTCGACAAACCGCACAGGGCCTGCCTCGGACAGGGCCTCGGATGGGCACTTCCCTTCCCTGGAGTTGGAAAGGATTTTCCATTTTTTTCAGCCCATGACCGGCAGGATGCCGATAAGTGATTGATATATCGACGGTTGGCTCGTTGCATGATTTTTGCTAATCATTATGAAATGATTATTTATTTTCTTATCCTGCCACGGATGGACCGGATGGTGCAGGATGTTTTCCGTTAGGCGGGGGGTTGGTTATAAGTTGTACTGCATTTCATTGTCTTTGTTGCAGATATTTTATCCGTCCTTCTCCAGATAGGGCATATGGAGAAGGATTTTTTCCTTTTTTATAATGACGGTCATGCGACAGGAGGGGGAATGAGATCGATCAGGGTTTTCAAGATCTTGGCGGCGTGCAGTATCCTGGTTCTGTCTCTGGCCGGATGCGGCAGCGGCGGCGGAACGGTTTCAACACCTGCCGACGTCCAAAGCGGGAGTTTTATCGACAGCCCCGTCTGCGGGCTCCAATACGACACACCCCGATGGAAGGGGCTGACGGCACAAGACGGCACATTCAACTACCAGCCGGGAGAAACCGTGACCTTCTCCATCGGCAATGTCATTCTCGGCTCCACCCAGGCAAAGAGATTCGTCACTCCCATTCACCTGGCTCCCGGGTCAGCAGATCTCAGGGATCCATGCGTGGTGAACATCTGCCGCTTTCTCCAGTCGCTGGACCAGGACAACAACCCGGGCAACGGCATCACCATCTCTTCAGAGACCCGTGATTTCATGCAGGGCTTTTCCGTGAATTTCACCGATCCCGAGTTTGAGCAGAACCCGGATGTACAGAGGCTGTTCGAAGAGCTCAATATGCAGTGCATCTTCGAGGAAGAGCGATCTCTGGTCCCTGTCGCGCCTGCTATGATCCACTTCGAAGAGACTCTCATAGAGCTCGAAGGCATCTTGGCTGAAGAAGCAAACAAGCCGCTTTCTGCGATCATCGAAAAGCCGCTGTGGAATGTGATCCTCATACTCAGTCAGTCGATCCAGCTCGAGGGGCTGGTAACCGGGGGCACCCCTCCCTACTCGTATGCCTGGAACGTGGGCGATGAGACGAACTTCTCGCTTGTGGAAGACCCCGGCCCCATTTCATTCTACACCACGGGCAACTTCCCGGTGGTCTTCACCGTCACGGACGCGGAAAACGCCACGGCCAGCGACTATGGGCTCGTCACCGTTGTCGACGGCGAGGAGTACGGCCCTGTCCCCGGCAGGGACGAGCAGGTCGAGGTGCGCTTCGTCAACGCCGGGGACGTGATCACGGTCCCCCTGCACCAGGAGGTCCGCCTGAAGGCAGAGATCCTCCGGGGCAACCCGCCCTTCCACTATTTCTGGTCCTATCCGGGAACCGCAATATTCTCCTCTTCCACCAATCCGCTGGAGGCCTTCTTCCGGTTCCGCTCGACCGGAAGATACCTTGTCTCGTTCACAATGGTGGATTCCTGGAAACCGGATGACTGGACCTGCAGCGTTATGGTGATCGTAGAATCCTCCTCCGCGTCCGCTTCGGAGGACTAGCTTGCGGCTTCCATAGGGTCGAAGGGACTGTCCTGAGATACCATGCCATTGATCGGAATACAGGCCGTCCTCTCCGTGTACTGCTCTATCTGGAGAGAAGGAGGTGACGGTTCCGGACTTTCAGGGCAGTACGATCAGACACGCCGGAAAGACCCGATTGCTCAGGCTTTTCCGGAAAGGGCGCAGGCCATCCGATCTGCCCGCACATCAGCCTTTCATACGCATGGCCGCAGGGAAATCACCTTCGGAGAGAGCATCAAACACCTCCAGCCGCCACGCCGCTTCCGGATCATCGGGAGCATGGGTGAGCAACAGGGAAGAGAAACATGGCTGTCCGGAGAAAACATCCCTTGACAAGGATTGCACAACCTTGTAGTTTAACTTTAATCTTTAGACTGTTTATCGGGCTGCCATGATGGAGCCGTGAAGGAAAACACGAATCCTTAAAAAAGGAGTCAGGTATGAAAACACGGATTACAGAGATGTTTGGCATCGAGCACCCCATCGTGCTTTCAGGAATGAGCTGGATCAGCGTGCCCAAGATGGTGGCGGCGGTGTCCAATGCCGGCGGGCTCGGGATCCTGGCCACGGGGCCTCTTGACGCGGACCAGACCCGGAAGGCAATCAGAGAGATCAAGCGGCTCACCAACAAGCCCTTCGGGACCAATGCCACTCTCCTCTTTCCAGGCGCTTCCGAAAACGCGCAGGTAGCGCTGGAGGAAAAGGTGCCGGTCGTCAATTTCTCTCTGGGCAAGGGCGACTGGATCGTCAAGGCCGCCCACGAGTACGGGGGCAAGGTGATCGCCACGGTGGTGAATCACAAGCATGCCAGAAGGGCCCAGGACTACGGCTGCGACGCCCTGCTGGTGACCGGACACGAGGCTGCGGCCCACGGCGGTGACGCCACCACCTTCTGCCTGATTCCCAGCATCGCCAGTGCCGTGAACATACCGATAATCGCAGCCGGAGGCATCGCCGACGGGAGAGGCCTGGCTGCGGCACTCGCACTGGGGGCGGACGGCGCAGCCATGGGGACCCGCCTGATGACCACCCAGGAAAGCCCGCTCCACCAGAACTACAAGAACCTGTCCATCGAGAAGGACATAAACGATACTGTCTATTCCACCCGGTTCGACGGTCTGGGATGCCGGGTGCTGGATACCAGGGCCGCACGGAAGGCCATCAGGGAAGGTCTGAACCTCAAGAAAATGTTCGAGGCTCTTCCCAACTCGAGGGATATCGCCCGCCAGCTTCACCTCCCCTATTTCAAGCTCTTCATCGGCGTGCTGGCCTCGGGCTGGAAGAACGCCATGCAGCTTGCATACATGGCAAATGCCTTCAAGGCGATCCGCGTGGCCACGGAAAATGGCGACATGGCCGAGGGCGTTCTCCCCGTGGGCCAGGTAACCGGGCTGATCAAGGATAATCCCACCGTTGCCGAGGCCATCGAGCGGGTAGTGCGCGAGGCAGAGGAGATTGCGAAGGATCTGGCAAAAAAGGCAAAGAACGGAAAGGGCGATGCCCCCAAGGCTGCAAAGGCACCCGCCAGGAAGACTTCAAAGCCGGCGTCCAGAAAGCCGCGCTCTACAAAGAAAGAACCGGCCCCTGCCAAGTCCGGCGAATAAATCTTTCCTCCATGTTTCCCACGGCGGTTCTGCGAGACTGCAGAACCGCCTTTTTCATCATCACGGGCATTTTCCTCACAGGCCGTTTTCTCCCAGCGTCAGAATGACGGAGCACCAGGCTCAGCCTGCTCAAGACCTTCTGCCCCGAAAGAATCAGGCACGGCAAAAATGGAGAGCCAAGGGCGGATCGAAGCTCGGGAGAGCGCTTGCAGAAAGAACATACAGGGGGAAGGATTTGCCTTAAAGAAAGCCGAATATCCCTCCCCCTGCAGAGAGGTATGCTTTGAAACGCTATTTCACCAGGCTCATGGCCTTGTTCAGGTGCATCACTGCATCATCGTGCATGGTTTCCAGCAGCTTCCGGCAGCTCACAATCCCCCGGATATGCCCGATGGACTGCCCCACCATCAAAGGCGCGTTTTCCACCTGTCCCTGCTCCCATGCATCCTTTATCCGCTGGCCCGAGATGAGCGGGATCAGCTGCTCGAGCCCACCGCCGTTTTTCTCGACCTCGAGAACATCGCTGACGACCTTGTTTTTCAGCGCCCTTCCCTGCAGCCCGATGCTCTTGCAGAACATGGTGGTGTCGAATTCCTGCCTTGCGATGAGCTCCTTCTTGATATTCTCGTGAACCATGCACTCCTCGGTCGCGATGAACCTGCTCGCCATCATCACGCCTTGGGCTCCCAGGGTGAGCGCGGCCGCCAGAGACCTCCCGTCGGATATGCCGCCCACCGTGACCACCGGTATCTTGACGGAATCCACGATCCTGGGGGTGAGGACCATGGTGGTCACATCATCGTCCAGGGGATGCCCGCCCTCCTCGAAACCGGCTGCATATACGCCGTCATATCCGGCCTTTTCCGCGTGCACGGCGTGCCGGACCGAGCCCACCTTATGGAAGAGCCTCACTCCTGCGTTCTTGAGCTCTGCAATCCCGTCTTTTCCTATCACCTTGTCGAGCGGGCTGCCCGAGACCTCGATGCCTGCCACCCGCTCCTCCGCACACACCCGGGCATACATCCTGTGGTGCTCTCCGGTGATCCGTATGGAGGGCAGCAGGGTCAGCCCGATCATGAAGGGCTTGTCGGTGCGTGCCTTCACCTCACGGATGGCGGCGCGGAAATCGTCCTCTGTCTCGTAATTGCCGGCCGTCAGGTTCCCCATGCCCCCTGCCTCGGATACGGCGGCGCAGAGCTCGGGTTTGCACAACCACATCATGGCTCCGCAGATAACAGGATACCGGATCCCAAACATCTCGGTGATAGCGGTCTGTATCATGATTTCCTCCTTGGAAAATTTCTGCTCAACCTATTAGTTTAAAGTTTTACTTTATGCTTTAGGTATACACTTTCCGGCCCCTTGTCAACAGCTATCTTATCGAGACGCCATGCACATGATCGAAAAAGGAATTTCCTCATGCTCCACCTTGTTCTTTTCCCATGCCTGTGATAGGAGATACCAGCTATTCCCGATGTAAGGAGATATATCGTGAAGTACCGTTTTCATGCGTATGATTATCTTGTCTATCTCATCAGTTATGTGTTTTTCGCCCTCTTCGTGGCCGATGCCGGGAACGCACTGCCTTTCACCGAACCCGTCGATCTCCCTTCCTGGGTCTATCTCGTCATCGCGGTTCTCCTGAACCTGTGGGTCCTCCCGATACCCGGGATCCACCCGAGGAGCGTTCCCGGACAGGAAGAGGTTTCCCGCGTGGAAGAGGTCGCGGTGGAGCCCGGGAAAAAGGCGGTTCCCAAGCCGGCGGCGCCGCCCGCGCCCTCTCCCCGGGAAAAGCTGGAGAAGGGCCTCTCCAAGACGCACAAAGGGTTCGTCGAGAGGATATCGTCCGTGTTCAGGCGCTCCAGGGCCATCGACGAGGGGCTCCTCACCGAGCTCGAAGAAACCCTCGTGGGCACGGACATCGGGGTGAGGACCGCCTATGCCATCTTCGAGCATGTCCAGAAGAACGTCGGGAAGATCACCACCGCGGAGCAGGCCATGGAGTCGATCAGAACCGAGGTCGATTCCATCCTGGAGAGACGGGAATCCCCCCTGGTCATCCCTGAAGACGTAAAGCCCTTCGTGATCATGGTCACCGGCGTCAACGGGTCGGGCAAAACCACCACCATCGCAAAGATCGCGCGCCGGCTCAAAACCGAGGGCAAATCGGTCATCATCGCATCGGGCGACACCTTCCGGGCTGCGGCCATCGAGCAGCTCGAGCACTGGGCACAGCGGGTAGGCGCCGACTTCATCAAGTCGCACGAGGGGGCGGACCCTTCGGCCGTCGCTTTTGACGGGCTGTCGGCGGCCATGTCACGGGGGCATGACGTCCTGATCATCGATACTGCCGGCAGGCTCCACACCAAGGAAAACCTCATGGACGAACTCAAGAAGACCAAGCGGGTTCTCGACAAAAAGCTTTCCGGCACCCCTCACGAGATTCTGCTTGTCTTGGACGCCACAATCGGGCAGAATGCCATTGAACAGACCAGACAGTTCGATCGCGCCCTGGACGTGACCGGCATCGCCATGACCAAGCTCGACGGGTCGTCCAAAGGCGGCGTGATTGTCGGAATCGCCAATGAGTTCGAGATCCCCATCCGATATATCGGCGTCGGGGAAGATATGGACGATCTGCAGCCGTTCAATGCACAAAACTTCGTAAATGCTCTTTTTCTTGACAATTAATTGATCTTTCCTCATAGTGTCCCAATGCTGAAGATCGACCAGGGCAGGCTGGCTTCCATATTCGACGCCATGGGCTCCAAGACCATCATGGTCATCGGAGATCTCATGCTCGACCACTATATATGGGGCAAGGTGGAACGGATCTCGCCCGAGGCCCCGGTGCCCGTGGTGGAGGTACACGAGGAAAAGTACAAGCTCGGCGGGGCCGGAAACGTGGCCAACAACCTCCTGAGCCTCGGGGCCTCGGTGATCATGAGCGGGGTGAAGGGCATGGACGTCCACGGCGATATCCTGGTCGACATCCTGAACCGGTCCGGCATCCCCACCTCCAAGATCCTGTCCGATCCCGGCAAGGGGACCATCGTCAAGACCCGCATCATCGCCCACACCCAGCAGATCGTCCGTCTCGACCGCGAAAACCGTTCGGTCATTCCCGATCATATCAGGGAGGAGATGATCCGCGAGGTGCGTGACTGCATACAGGGCGTGGACGCCGTCATCGTCTCCGATTACGCAAAGGGGGTGGTGAGCAGGGAGCTCATCAGCGAGGTGGTGGATCTCACCAGGGGAAACGGCGTGATCGTCTGCGTGGATCCCAAGGAGAGGAACTTCCCCTTTTACAAGAACATCGACGTCATCACCCCCAACACCAAAGAGCTGGGCTTCGGCGCCGGGATCAAGATCGAGTCGGATCAGGACATCATCGAGGCGGCCAGGAGGGTCAAATCGGCTCTTGCGTGCGACACCGTGCTCGTCACCCGGGGAGAGCACGGCATGAGCCTCTTCGAAAAGGACCACGAGGCAGTGGACATCCCCACGACCGCCCGGGCCGTGTACGACGTGACCGGGGCCGGGGACACGGTCATTGCATGCTTTGCCCTCGCCCTCGTCTCGGGTGCCAGCCCCCGGGAAGCAGCAATCATAGCCAACACCGCCGCCGGGCTGGTGGTGGCGGAAGTGGGCGCGGCCAGCGTGCCCAGGGAAAAACTCTACCGGATATGCAGGGAGGAAGTCAGTGGGCACACCGTCCATACCCTGTGATGTCTTGCTCTTCTGCAGTGTCCTCTTCCACGATGCCGTGCCCGCCGGGAAGGCGATCGACGCGCTCAAGGATATCTATGGCGACACGATCTACGAGTCCGGTGCCATGCCCTTCGGGTTTACCTCGTATTATGAAGGAGAACTGGGTTCGCCGTTATACCGCATCCTCATAGCCTTCCTTGATCCGGTGCCCAGGGACTGCCTCCCCGACTCGAAGCTGAGATCGAACGCCATCGAGGAGACTTTCACGGTACGGGGAAAAAGGTCTGTAAATCTCGACCCCGGCATCCTGAGCCTGGAAAATATCTGCCTCGCCACCACCAAACCCTACAGCCACCGCATCTACCTGGGAAGCGGCATCTGGGGCGAGCTGACCCTCATGTATCAAAAAGACTCGTACCGGGCCCTGCCATGGACCTATCCGGACTATGCCTCGCCCGGGATGATAGAGATCTTCAATTCGCTCAGAGACCAGTACAAGGAGAAATCACGATGCCGAGGAGTATGACAGGGTTCGGCCAGGCCGACAGAGACGGCTATCATATCGAGATCAAAGGGGTCAATCACCGGTACCGAGATATCCGGGTGCGCATCCCGAAGGACCTTTCGTCTTTCGAGATACCCGTGCGCGACCTCGTTCAGGAACATGTGACCAGGGGCAAGGTCGAAGTGAACATTACCCGGGGCGTTTCACTCGGCGTTCAGGAAAGGCTCGCCATAAACTGGGAACTAGCCCGGCTCTATTCCGAGGATATCGGCCGCATGGCCCGGGAATTCGGCGGAGAGGTGACCTTCCGGGACATCCTGATGCTGTCCGGGATCTTGGGAGAGAGCGCCCGCAACATAGAAGAGCAGTGGCCTCCTTTACGGGAGGGCATCATCGAAGCGCTCGCATCCTTCACCGAGGCAAAAACGGAGGAAGGAAGACGCCTCAAAGCGGATATTTCGGAGCGGCTCGAATCGCTTGTCCGGATGCACGAAGACATGAACCTGGCCGCCCTGGGCATGGTGGACATCTTCCGCGAAAGGCTTCAGTCGCGGCTGCAGGAGCTGCTCGGAGACAAGGCGGACAAGGTGGACGAGACTCGTCTGGAGCAGGAGATCGCGCTGATGGCCGACCGGTCCGACATCACCGAGGAGCTTGTGAGGCTTCACAGTCACATCACGTCATTCAAGGGCATCATCGAAGCCCCCGACCCCTCCATAGGCAGGCGGCTCGACTTCATGCTCCAGGAGATCAACCGCGAGCTCAATACCATCGGCTCCAAGAGCCAGGTCATCACCCTGAGCCATATCGTGATCGAGGCAAAGGCCGAGGTGGAGAAGATACGCGAACAGGTTCAGAATATCGAATAATTACTCTAGAGAGCACAATGAAAGGAGTGTTTTATGGGCAAGCATGATACGAAATTACTGAACATCGGGTTCAACAACGGGGTTGTGGCTTCTCGGATCATCGCTATCGTCAACCCGTCATCTTCCCCCATGAAACGGCTGAGAGAAGAGGCCAAGGAACGGGGCCAGCTCATCGACGCCACCCAGGGAAGGAAGACGAGGTCCATCATCATCACCGACAGCTCGCATATCATTCTCAGCGCCATTCAGGCCGAGACCATCTCCAACAGGCTTTCCGACGGGAACGCCCCCAAGGAAAATTTCAAGGAAAAAGACTAGGGCAAAAAGGCAAGGGGAAAGGAGTTGAGGATCTTTATTTCCGGCCCCTCGGGGGTCGGCAAGTCCACCATCATCACCGAGATCCTGAAGCGCAACCCGGATTTCGTGCTTTCCGTATCGTACACCACCCGGCCTCCCCGGTCCCGCGAGGTGGACGGAAGGGATTATTTCTTCGTCACGCACGAGATCTTCGAAGAGATGAAGGGCAGGAACGAGTTTCTCGAATGGGCCCGGGTGCACGACAATCTCTACGGGACCTCGCTCACGTGGATGGAGGACCGGGAGAGGCAGGGCAGACACATCCTTCTGGATATCGACGTGCAGGGGGTCAGACAGGCCCAGCAGAAAAACTCGCCGGGCATTTACATCTTCATCCTCCCCCCGAGCATCGATGAGCTTGCCAGGCGCCTCGCCAGGCGGGGCACCGAGGACGACGAGTCCTTGCGCATCCGGCTGAAGAACGCCAAGAGCGAGCTCAGGTCGTGGGACATGTACGACTACCTCGTGGTGAACGAAGACGTTGCCAGGGCGGTTCAGGACGTTCAGAGCATTATCAATGCGTCGCGGTGTTCGCGCACGGAAATCATAGAGAGGATTCCATGGCTGCGAGAGATCGAATAATCTTCGCCCTGGATGTGGGCGACCTGGATTCTGCACGAAAATGGGTGGAGAAGATCGGCTCCCATGTGGGGTGGTTCAAGGTGGGCCTCGAGCTCTTCAGCGCGGCAGGACCTGCGGTGGTCGATCTGATCACCTCTTCGGGCCTGAAATGTTTTCTCGACCTGAAGTTCCACGATATCCCCAACACGGTTGCCGGGGCGGTGAGGTCCGCGGTGAGGCTCAACGCGCACATGATGACCATACACATCTCCGGAGGCCCGGAGATGATCAGGGCGGCGCTCGAGGCGGCACGCGAGGAGTCGGAGTCTCTGAACATACCGAGGCCCCGGATCATCGGGGTGAGCGTGCTCACCTCCCTGGGCCGGGACGACCTTCCCGGCCTGGGGATCTCCAGGCCTTTGCAGGAGCAGGTGAGCGGCCTCGTGGAGCTCGCCTGCGGGGAAGGCATCGACGGGATTGTATGCTCGCCTGCCGACCTCCCCTTTGTCCGGCCCAGGGTCCCGGAGCCGGCTGTGATCATTACCCCGGGCATCAGACCGGGCTGGTCGGAAAAAGGCGACCAGAAGAGGATCGCGACCCCGGAAAGCGCCATAAGGGACGGGGCTGATCTCATGGTCGTCGGCAGGCCCATCAGCCAGGCAAAGGACCCTGTCCGGGCAATCGAGATGATCGTCCGGGAGGTCGAGGCGGCGGGCCGCTGATACGGGTTCCGAGCGGCGCCAGCTCACCGCATCGAATCCAGCCGGCCGTGCATACCGATCCCTGGCGATATCTGTTGACCGTACGGTTTTTATCTCCTATTCTCGTTGGTCGTGTCTATCCGTGTATGTGCAGGACTATACCGTTCACGCAGGCTCGATTGCCCGGCAAAAGGGGTGAGGCCCACCACCGACCGGGTAAAGCAGGCGATGTTCTCCACCCTGCCCGTGGATCTGGACGGGGCTTCAGTCCTGGATCTTTTCGCAGGGTGCGGGAACTTGGGCATCGAGGCCCTGAGCAGGGGTGCACAAACAGTCACCTTTGTGGACGCATCTCCCCGGAGCATCCAGTCCATCGAGAAGAATATCGCCTTGCTCAAGGCCGGAGAGCACGCGAGAATCATACGGGCCGAGGCTGGTTCGTTCGTAAGGGGCTGCATTGAGGAGTTCGACGTCGTTTTTATGGATCCTCCCTATAACAAAGGACTTGCGTCAGAAATGGCGCCTCATGTATATAGGCTCGTGAAAACCGGGGGTGTCCTGGTAGTCGAGCACTCACCCGACGAGGCGATACCCGTTCAGCCGTGGAAAACCCGGACCTATGGAGATACCATGATCACGTATTGCATAAAGGGGGCGTCATGACGAGAAAAGTTGCCGTCTGTCCCGGGTCGTTCGATCCCATCACCAACGGCCACCTGGATATCGTGTACCGGGGCCTGTGTGTCTTCGACAAGGTGATCATCGCCGTGGGCCACAATCCCCTGAAAACTGACCTCTTCTCCACGGAAGAGAAGCTTGAGATGATCAAAGAGTCCGTGGGCGACGATCCCCGGATAGACGTGGACGTCTTCGAAGGGCTGCTCGTGGACTATCTCAAGAAGGTCGGGGCATGCGCCATCTTGCGGGGCCTGCGGGTGGTGTCCGATTTCGAGATGGAGTTGCAGCTCGCCCTCATGAACCGGCGCCTGTGCAGCAAGGTCGAGACCTTTTTTCTGATGACCGACTACAACCACCTTTTCGTGAGCTCCACTATTGTCAAGGCCACGGCTGCCGCCGGGGGATCGGTGGAAGGGCTCGTTCCGGGGCCTGCTCTCGATAAGCTGCGGGAGAAATTCCCGAAAATGACAAAATAACCGTTTTTTGCATCGAGGAGGAATAGCATGAAGATCTCTCAGGTCGTATCCAAGATTCCCGGATCCCCTACCCTGGCGCTCACCGCAAAGGTGAAACAGCTCAAGGCCCAAGGGAAGAACGTCATCGGGTTCGGTGCCGGGGAGCCTGATTTCGATACGCCCGATCCCATAAAAGCATCCGCCATGGAGGCCATGAGAAGGGGCACGACCAAGTACACCCCTGTGGATGGGCTGCCCGAGCTCAAGGATGCCATATGTGCAAACGTGTATGCCGATTACGGCTTGAAAACATTGCCCGAGAACGTCATCGTCTCGTGCGGTGCGAAGCACAGCCTCTTCAACCTCTTCCTGACCCTGTTCGAGGGAGGCGACGAGGTGCTCGTCCCGGCCCCGTACTGGGTCTCGTACCCCCCCATGATTGAGCTCACCGGGGCAAAGGCGGTGACCATCGACACCCGCTCAAACGGCATGCAGCTCACCGCTGACATGGTAAAAGAGGCAATCACTCCCCGTTCGCGGGCCATCGTGCTGAACTCGCCCTCGAATCCCACGGGCATGGTCTTCGATCCCCGCGAGCTGGAAAAGATAGCAGCTCTGTGCGTGGAGAACGACATGGTCATCATCTCGGACGACATCTATCGGAAGATCATCTTCGACGATGTCGAGTTCTTCTCCGTGGCAACCATCTCCCCCGAGGTGGCCGGTCGCACCTTCATCGTCGACGGGATGTCCAAGACCTATGCCATGACGGGTTGGAGGATCGGATACTGCATCGGCGACAAGGACGTGATCAAGGCAATGAGCAGACTCCAGAGCCAGAGCACCTCGAACCCGACCAGCTTCGCCCAGGTAGGTGCCGTCACCTCGCTCACCGGAGACCAGTCCGGGGTGGAGGAGAGGAGAAAGGTGTTTGAAAAGCGCAGAGATCTCATCGTGTCCAAGCTCAGGGAGATCCCCGGGTTCGAGATCGCTCCGCCCCAGGGGTCGTTCTACTCCTTCCCTTCCATCAGGGGTTATATAGATCGGTTCGGCGGCTCGGCGGGCCTTGCGGAGTATCTCATCACCAACGCGCTTGTCGCGGTCGTACCGGGTGAGGGGTTCGGCGCACCTGACCATATCCGGCTTTCGTTCGCCACCTCGGAAAAGAACATCATCGAGGGCGTTGACCGGATCAGGGAGGCGCTGGACGTCCTGTAGAAGGCGGGATCTGGAAGCCCGATGCAAGAGGGTGTCACCCGCAGGACAAAGCACGCCGGAGATCGTGATACAAGTACGCCCTCCGTTCCGGAAGGGCAGCGTTCCGGAGGATAGACCGCCCGCTGGACCGGGAGCAGGAGCTCTTGTGCGGGTGCGCCTGAAGGAGGCCCTGCCGGCGGATCGACGGGATCGCCTTCCTTGAAATCTTGCCTCAAGAAAAATATCGGGAGTCCGATAAAACTCTTAGCATCTATTCCGGGGAGGAGCGGCAATGAGCATTAATTCCATGGGCTATGAGGCATACAGGAAGACCCAGATCCAGACAGCGGATCAGGGAAGTCTTATTCTGATGTGCTACGACGGGGCCATAAATTCTTTGAAAAAGGCCAGAAAGGCCCAGCAGGAACATGACAACCAGGCCAGAGCTCATGCCCTGGGAAAGGCACAGAACATCCTGTGGGAACTCACCAACAGTCTGAACTACGATGCGGGCGAGATCGCGAACAACCTGGAGTCGTTGTACAACTATATGATCCGCCGCATCGTGGACGCCGAGTACCATAACAGTATCGAAGCGATGGATGAGGTGATATCCTACCTCCAGGAGCTCAAAGGGTCATGGGAACAGATCATCAGAAAATCGTCCTGAGCCTCCTGAAGAAGTGGCGTTCCCTGATCCTGGAACAGGGAACGTCCCTGTCTGAAGGCGATGTGGAAAAGTTCGAAAGGCTGACCCGGGATACCGCCGTGGTCCAGGCCAGGCTGGATGATCTTTTCTCGCGGCTGAAGCCGGCCAAGCTCGATAAAGAAACCATCGAGCTGCTCAGAGAGATCGGGAACCGCCATGCCGAGCTGCTCACGGAGCTCGAGAGGGGCACCGACGAGATCTCGAATACCCTGGGTGATCTGAGAAAAAACAGGTCTTCTCTGAAGGGCTACCGTCAGACAAAGGCGCCCGGCCCCCGGTTCATGAACGAAAGAACCTGATCCCGCCAAACTCCTTGCATTGACAGATCATTCCGATTTGCATAGTGTATCCTACCATGCAGATAGTACTCGCGTCGGCCTCCCCCAGAAGGCGGGAGCTTTTCTCGTGGCTTGGTCTGGAGTTCGATGTGGTCGTTCCCGAGGTGGACGAGACCATACACCCGGGTGAGGCCCCGGTCGAGTTCTGCGCCCGGATCAGCAGGGAAAAGGCCTGGTCCGTTTCGGCGCGGATGCCGGACTCGCTCGTCATATCGGCGGACACCATCGTGGTCTCGGGCGGACAGATCCTTGGAAAGCCCGTTGACGAGGAGCAGGCCAGGGAACACCTCGGGCTTCTCAAAGGCACCGGCCACGAGGTCTATACCGGGTACGCGATCATCCGGGGTGAAGAGCGCGTGAGCAGGGTCATCCGGACCCTGGTGCATTTTCGGGACATGAGCCTGGACGAGATCGACTGGTACGTCTCAACGAAAGAGCCCATGGACAAGGCCGGGTCGTACGGCCTTCAGGGGATCGGGTCGCTCTTCATCAGCACGATCGAAGGGTCGTACACGAATGTGATCGGACTCCCGTTGTCCGATCTCTATCATGATCTCAAAGGCTTTGGCATCGCATTACATACCATTGAAGGAGGGTAACACGTGAGCAGGTATATCATGGCAATCGACCAGGGCACGACCGGAACCCGGATCATGCTGGTGGATCGCACGGGAACGATCGCATCCATGGCGTATTCCGAATTCCCCCAGATCTATCCCCGGGCGGGCTGGGTCGAGCACGACCCGGAGGTGATCTGGGACACGACCGTGAACATGATGAACCAGGCGTTGGAAAAGGTATCCGCCACCGGCTCGGATATCGCGGGCATCGGCATCACCAACCAGCGGGAGACCACGGTGCTGTGGGACCGCAGCACATTAAAGCCCGTGCACAACGCCATCGTGTGGCAGTGCAGGCGCAGCGCCCCCATCTGCGACGAACTGAAAAGCAAGGGGTACAGCGACCTCTTCCAGGAGAAGACCGGGCTGATCATCGACGCCTATTTCTCCGGGACCAAGATCAGGTGGCTCCTGGACAATGTTCCGGGCTTAAGGTCGCGCGCGCGAGGCGGCGAGATCGCGTTCGGCACCATCGACACCTGGCTCATCGCCAAGCTCACCGGCGGGAAAATCCATGCCACGGATTATACGAACGCGTCCAGAACCCTGCTCTTCAACATCCACGACAAGTGCTGGGACCAGGAGCTGCTCGATCTCCTGGACATCCCGTCCGCTCTCCTGCCCGAGGTCGTGAACTCGGCACAGATCGTGGGCACGACCGACCCGTCGATCCTCGGCACCGGAATTCCCATCGCCGGCATCGCGGGAGATCAGCAGGCAGCGCTCTTCGGCCAGGGCTGCTTCCGGCAGGGCGAGGCAAAGAACACCTATGGGACCGGCTGCTTTCTCCTGCTCAATGTCGGAGACAAAAAGGTTGAGCCCAGAAACGGCCTCATCCTCACACTTGCCTGCAGCGAGAACGGCAGACCCTGCTATGCCCTCGAAGGCTCCATCTTTATCGCAGGCGCGGTGGTGCAGTGGCTCAGAGACGGGCTGTGCCTGATTCAGAACGCGATCCAGAGCGGCGAGCTCGCCTCCAGCGTGAAAAACACGAACGGGGTGTACATGGTGCCCGCCTTTGCCGGCCTCGGCGCGCCGCACTGGGACATGTATGCGCGGGGCGCGATCCTGGGCATCACCCGGGGCACCACCCGGGCCCACGTGGTCCGCGCCGCCCTTGAGGGCATCGCCTACCAGGTAAAGGACCTGATCAGCGCCTTCGAGGAGTCCACGGGCACCCCCTTTGCCGAGCTCAAGGTCGATGGAGGCGCGAGCCTGAACGATTTTCTCATGCAGTTCCAGGCAGATATCGCCGGATGCTGCATCGACCGCTCGAAGTATGTGGAATCCACCGGCATGGGCGCCGCCTTTCTCGCAGGCATCGCAACCGGCTTCTGGAAGCCGGGAGAGGAGATCAGGAACTTGAGGATCTCGGACAGGCGCTTTGTCCCGGGCATTACCGGCCAGGAACGGCAACGGCTCTATAACGGGTGGCTGGACGCGGTCAGCCGGGTGAAGGTGCAGTGATTGGATAAGGGTGCATGACATTCTTCGAATACATCGGCCGCTTCGCCATCCGTCTGGTCGAGGAGATCGGCAGCCTCGCGATCTTCTGCTATGACTTCCTCTTCTGGCTGATCAGGCCTCCGTTTTTTTTCAGCCAGCTCTTCAAGCAGATGGAGTTCATCGGCGTGCGGTCGGTCACCGTGGTTCTGCTCACCGGGGTGTTCACGGGCATGGTGGGCGCACTCCAGACCCACTACGGGTTCAGCCTTTTCGGGGCGGAATCCCTGGTGGGTTCCACCACTGCGCTGGGCCTCCTGAGGGAGCTGGGGCCCGTGCTCGCGTCCCTCATGGTCACGGCCAGGGCGGGCTCGGCCATGACGGCCGAGATCGGCACCATGCGGGTGACCGAGCAGATCGACGCGCTGACCGTGATGGGGGTCAACCCGTTCCAGTATCTCGTCAACCCCCGGATCATCGCGGCGATCATCATGATGCCCATGCTCACCCTGGTCTTCGACAGCATCGGCATCGTGGGCTCGTACCTGGTGGGGGTGAAATTTCTCGGCATCGATTCCGGGGTCTTCATGGCCAGGATCGTGGAGTATGTGGACTATGAGGACCTCTTCACCGGCCTCATCAAGGCGACCTTTTTCGGGGTGATCCTCTCGGTGGTGGGCTGCTACAAGGGCTTTACCACCACCGGAGGGGCGGAAGGGGTAGGAAAAGCCACCACGAGCTCGGTGGTCATCTCGTCGGTGAGCATCCTGGTCGCCGACTATTTCCTGACCGCTGTCATGTACTGACCCGTATAGAGCGGTAAATCCTTAAAAAACAGTTGCAGGCCCTCTTCTCCGGCCGTTGCCGGGGCCTTGCCTCCCTTCGGCGCATGAAAACCGATCAGGGATTGTCCGCCTCCGGCACCTGACCGGCTCATGAAGTGAATCAGCGGGCTGTCTCCGCCGCCGGCCTTGACTTCCTCGGCTCTTCTTTCGGGACCGGGACGACCATGGTAACGGCGCCGACCGGGCATTCGGCCTCGCAGAAGCCGCACCCGATGCATGCCTTCTCATCCTTGAGCCAGGGATACCCGTGAGGGTCCTTCGCCCCTTTTGCCTCTGACAGATCAAGACAGTGCACTGGGCAGGCGTCGATGCACATGGAGCACGACATGCATATGTCACCGGCAAAGGCCGGCCTTTTCCACTGGGAGCGTTTGATCATGACACAGACGTGGCCGAACTGATCTTTCACTGCAGCGCTCGGGCATATCCTGCCGCACGCACCACACTCGATGCAGAGATTCCCGTCGACCCGGTGGACATCCTTCTTCTTTCCGGTGATAGCCCGGGTGGGACATATCCTTACACACGCCCCGCAGCCCGTGCAGGTATCGATAATGGTATACGACATCGCTTTCCCCCCTATTCCACCGATAGTCCCAGTCCGGCCAGTGTCTCGCCGGTGGGCGCGCCGGTGGACGGATCCCACCCGAACTGCCTCCAGTAGTCCTCCATCATCTTCTCGATGGGGACCGTCCGGCCCTTGTTGGCTCCTTGCGGCTGGGGAGGTATGCCCAGCGCACGGTCGCTCAGCCTGTTCGCCCTGGGATCGACGCCGTGTCTGATGTTGAACGCCTGTTTGAGGGTCTGGATCCTCATCCCGATCTCCATGTACTCTTCAGGGGTCTTGTTCCAGCCCGTGGCTGCATTGAGCCAGTCAAAGGTGGGTGTCCTCTTGATGCCGAGAAAAGTACCGAACATGCACAGCCCCGCACCGTTGACCACGTTCATATACTTGCTGCAGGCTGCGGCCTCCAGGGCATGCTTTTCCGTGGCCCGGTACTTGGAGTTCTTGTGATAGATCTGAAACGGCAGTTTCTTCGGGAGTCCCCTGACCCTTTTCCAGAGCTGGAACATCTCGTAGTAGAGCTGGGCCCCGATCGTGTGCCTGCCCGGCGTGGGCTCCACACTGTAGTGCACGGCGAACCCCGGGTCCTGCCTGCCGTCGTGCATGGCAGGTTCCTGGCCCCCTGCGTGCACAGTGTACTTCCCGGACCCTCGGCCGATCTTCTCTGCGGCGGCCCGTGACCCGTCCGCCAGGATATCGCCGATGCCTTCCCGGTTGATCATCTTGTGGATCAGGGCTACCATGGCGCTCGAGTTTCCCCAGGTCAAATCGAGCCCGTCGGTGTCGTCGAGGGTGAGAATCCCCTGCTCGAAGCACTCCATGGCCCACGCCACGGTGGCGCCTGCGGAGATGGTGTCCATGCCCGCCCGGTTGAGGAGCTCGTTGAGGTAGAACAGGCTGTCCGTGTCCTCGTTCATGCACAGACCGCCCAGGGCAAGCACGGACTCATACTCGGGTTTGTGGGTCTCGGAATATTTCCCGGTCATGGAACACTTGCCGCCGCACCCGAGCGGGCACGAGTAGCAGTGATACTTGATGAACTCATTCTTTTTCACGAGATCCGGGTCTGCGGACTTCGATTTTTTCAGGGGCCAGTCGACATTGCTGCCCTTCCAGTTCTTGACCGGCGAGTCCCCCCACTCGGGAGACATCTGGTTGAGGCCCCCGGTCCCCCACTGCCGGAGAATCATCTTGTAGACCATGCCGTCCATGGCCATGGCCGTGGGCAGCACCCTCAGGAGCGCCCCTATCAGGGCCGGGCCGATGCTCGGCCCGAGCGGCGGCTGGAACTGCACCCACTTGTTGCACTTCCTGCTGAGCTTGTGGACGGCTTCCCGGTCATAGGGGAGGATCCGCTTTTTCCCGTCGAGCACAAGGGCCTTGAGCCTCTTCGAGCCCATGACCGCGCCGAGGCCGGACCGCGCGGCGATGCGCCCCTTGTCGTTGCAGATACCCGAGATGAGGGAGAGCCGCTCGCCCGCGGGGCCGATGACCGCGACCCTGGCACCCGGACCGTACTGCTCCTGGAGCATTTCCTCGGTCTCGACAGCGTCTTTGCCCCAGAGGTGCGAGGCGTCCTTGAGCTGGGGCTTCCCCTCCTTGATATACAGGTAGACAGGCTTTTCGCTCATGCCGGTGAAGAAGATGCCGTCGTATCCGCAGCGCTTGATGGCAGGAGAGAACGAGCCCCCGCAGTTGGCATCGCCCCAGGTGCCGGTGAGCGGCGACTTGCCGGCGACCATCCACCTCCCGGAAAAGAGGCTTCCCGTGCCGGTGAGCAGCCCGGATACAAAGCCGAAGATGTTCTCGGGTCCCAGCGGGTCGGCGCCCCGGGGAATCCTGTCATACAGGAGGTATGCCGCAAGGCCGATGCCCGAGAGATACTTCTCATAGATCTCATCAGGGATCGTCTCTTCGCGGAATTCCCCTTTTGAAAGGTCCACCATCAAGACCCTGCCCATATAACCTCTGTTCATACCCCCTCCTTCTCTTCTTTATGAAAAGATATCGAGTAAGAGCTCTCCCTGAGGTTGTCTCTCTTCAATCACAAAAGCCTGCTTCTCGAAACATTTCGCTGGTCCGGCACCGGGCCTACAGAAACTATCCGTAAAATTGCCGCTATAAACGGGACAAACAGCGACTGCATTCTCCGCTCCAGGCCCGGCTCGGGCGTCCGGAAACGAATATGACCGTATGCCGGTTCTCAACAACCTCCTGCGGCGTTTCCCGAAATTCACTCACCCCTTGACTTCAGGGTTTGTCAGATTTAATATAACGCTGTTAAGTTAACAGTGTTATTGTTTATAAAAGGTATTTATATGCCAAAGGTTCGGCGGAGTCAAGAAGACAGAGAGCTCATCCGGGGAAAAATCCTCGATGAGGCCCTGGCCCTCATCTCCGAGCACGGCTTTGCCGCCTTCAGCATGAGAAAGCTCGCGTCCCGCCTGGGGATGACCGCCACCACGATCTATCATTATTACGCGAGCAAGGACGAGCTCTACCTCATGATCCTCACCAAGGGGTTCGACATGCTCTATCAGCGCCTTGCAGAGATTTACGAGACAAAGGGCGACCCGGCCGGCAAGATCCGGGATATGGTCGGCGCCTATATCGATTTCGGCATCCACAAGGCGAATTACTACAACATCATGTTCACCTCTGACGCCCCCAAGTATCGGGATTACATCGGCACCGAGATCGAGCCCGTTGCATTTTTCGAAAAGCAGACCGCCTTGAAGCTTGCGAATATCGCCTCTCAGGCCCTTGAGGACATGGACCGGGGTGAGGGCCGTTTTACACCGGAGGAAATCCGGTATTTCGTCATCCGGCTCTGGAGCACCCTCCACGGGGTCATTGCGCTGTACAACAGCAGGGTTCTCCAGGAGGTGGATGAAAACGCCTCAGCAGTTATCGAGCAGGTGGGACAGGATCTGGTGGATGAGATCCTCTCCCGGATAAACGCCTCCCCTCCCGAGGCCCGAATCCCGGCCAGGCAGGGCGGCGCCCGGCGATGAACCGGAGAATCCTCCATCTGGAATCCGCGTACCGGAGGACTTTGAAGGCGGGGGCACATTCCCCGCAATTCGCGGCTTCGGCAGGGTCAGAGAGCTTGCACTGAAAGGCTCATGCTAGAAGAGTAATCAGGCTCTTTTCGCCTGAGGATCATAAGGGGGACGATATGGTTCAGCGGAACATGGCGGACGTTGCCACGCACATGGCCTTACAGACCATGGCGTTTCATTTCAATTACCTTCCGAGGTTCAGAAAATTCCTGAAATCCGACGACGGATGGATCAACTTCTCGCTCGGTATGCGCACCGAGCAGGGAAACGTGCGTCAGTGCATCGCCTTTCGTGACGGCAGGGTGCGGGTGAGCTCGGACATCCCCGATGATGTGGACACCGAGATGGTGTTCTCCGATAACGGCACCCTGAAGGACATGGCCTCTCTGCCTCCGAACGAGGTGCTCAACCTCGTTCTCAAGAACAGGCTGATCGTCAGGGGCAACCTCGTGTTCGCCCAGCTCTTCAGCTTCTTCATCACCCTGTTCGTCAAGGGAAAGATCATCAACATGATGAAAAAACAGGCCCGGCAATGTCCGGGAGGGTCCTGCTCCGATAACGCGCAGCTTGCCGCGGCCCATTCGTACAAGATCAGGCCACAGCTCACGGCCCCCTCGCGGGACCCGGGCGTGATCCACCTCGACGACCCCTACCTCTCCTCCTATTCCCTGGCCGATTTTCCCCGGCTGGAGAAGTTCCTCGATATCCATTTCACTCAAAAACCCGTCATCTGCCACGAGCGGCCCCTGCTCCTCACCGGGTGGTTCAAGGCCAATGGCTTCGAGAAGCGCCCGGACGGGACCCCCTGGGTGCCCGAGATCAGGCAGGGCCACGCGTTCAAACATCTCATGGAGAACCGGAAACCCATCATCAGGAAAGATGACCTCATCGCAGGCACAACCACCGCGCAGGAGATCGGGGTCGTGCTCTATCCGGACTCCCACGGTACCATGATCTGGGGCGAGCTCTTCACCACCCCGTTCCGGCAGCTCTTCCCCTATGACATCAGCGACGAGACCAGGGAGATCCTGCACCATTCGGTCTTTCCCTTCTGGGTTCACCGGAACTTCAAGGAATGGGTGAGGGAAAAGTACGACAACCCCTTATGCCAGAGCCTCGATGACCGGTTCGCGGTGTACTTTCTCTGGAAGACCGCGGCCCTGTCCCACACCGTGATCGATTATCCCAGGCTGCTCAGGCTCGGCGCACGGGGGATCATTGAGGAGATCCGGCAGGAGCTGCTCAATGATGCAGGCGCGGATCAGGCCAAGAAGGATATGCTCCAGTCCATGATCCTCTGCTACGAGGGCATTATCGCCTATGCCCGCAACCTCGCGGCACAGGCAGCGCGCGAGGCCGGTATCGAGGCGGATGAGCGGCGCAAGGCCGAGCTCGAGCGCCTCGCCCAGGTCTGCGCCCGAGTGCCCGAGCACCCCAGCACCACCCTGGAGGAGGCCCTGAACGCCATCTGGATCCACTGGGTGGGCGTGCACATGGAGAACACAAACGCCGGGTTCTCCCTGGGCAGGATGGACCAGTGGCTGCAGCCGTTCTTTGTCGCTGACCTGAAGAAAATCAGGGGCAAGAAAAAAAGGGAAGCGTATATCAAGCGTGCGATCGAGCTGGCAGGGTGCTTCTACATGCGCTGCACCGACCACCTTCCGCTGATTCCGGATATCGGCAACTACCTGTTCGGCGGGAGCTCCTCCGACCAGGCCATCACCCTGGGAGGCGTCACCCCTGAAGGCAAAGACGCGGTCAACGACATGACCTATATCTTCCTCAAGGTCACCGAGATGCTCGGGATCCGCGACCCCAACGTCAATGCCCGCTACCACGGGGGAATCAACAGCGAGACCTATCTGCGCCGGCTCTGCGAGGTCAATGTCAACACCACCTCCACCCCCTCCATCCACAACGACGGGATGGTCATGGCCTCGCTTAGGGAGTTCGACTACCCGCCCGAGCACCTGAGAGACTGGGCCGCGACCGGCTGCGTGGAGCCGACCCTGTCGGGAAGGCACATCGGCCACACCAACTGCATGATGTTCAACATGGTGGCCGCCCTGGAGATGGCCATGTACAACGGCCGCCATCCCCTGATGCGATGGGATGCAGGCCCCAGGACCGGCCGCGCAGACAACGGCTCGTTCCCGGCCTTCGACGACTTCTTCCAGGCCTTCTGCACCCAGCTCGATTTTCTCATGGACAACGCCTGCGAATACAACCGGCTGCTGGGAGAGGCCCACAGCGTGCTGCGCCCAACACCCTTCATCTCAGGCCTCATCGAAGGGTGTGTCGCTAAGGGCAGAGACGCCACCAAGGGAGGGGCCCTCTACAACTCCTCGGGCACGGCCTGCATCGGGCTTGCGGATATCACGGATTCGCTCATGGCCATCAAGAAACTCGTGTACGACGAAAAGAAAGCCACGCTTCAGGAGATGCGCGAGGCCATGGAGACCAATTTCGCCCAAAACAGCCGCCTCCACGCCCTGGTGCTCAACAAGGTCCCCCTCTTCGGCTCCGGCAGCCCGGAGGCGGTGGACATGGCCAACCGGGTCACCCGGTTCATCCACGACCGCTTCGGCGCGCACACGAACTTCCGGGGCGGCAGATATACCGCCGGATTCTGGTCCATGTCCAACCACGTGGCATTCGGAACGCTCACCGGGGCACTGCCTTCCGGCAGGCTCGCCGGCAAGCCTTTCACCCCCGGCCTCACGCCCGAGGCGCACGCGTCGAGAAGCCTGCTGGACAATATCCGCGATGTCTCCCTGCTCGAGCCCGGGAACATGAACAACAACATCGCCTTCAACGTCAAGGTGGTTCCGTCGGCCAAGGAGAGCCATCAGGAAGCGGTGGACCATGTCTACTCGTATGCCAGGGCCTACTGCGACCTTGGCGGGATGCAGATGCAGTTCAACGTGGTCTCGTCAGAGACCCTCAGGGACGCCATGGAGCATCCGGAGAACTACCGGGATCTCATGGTGCGCATCTCGGGGTACAACGCCTACTTCGTGACCCTGAACAGGGACATGCAGATGGAGCTCATCGAACGGGCGGAATACGGCCTCTGATCAGTCGGAAGGGATTATAAAGGGATGATAAGATGATCGCATCAGACGAGCATGGAGCGATCCCTTGGTAATTACTGCGCAGCATGCTCGCCTTATGGTGCTGTACGATCTGAAAGCGCTCAGCAAAGAGGGATGATCGATGAACCACAACACGAGCCATACAGAGAACGACAAGGCCCTCATCTTCGAGGTCAAGGGCAACTCGCTCGACGATGGACCGGGAATCCGGACCGTGGTCTTTTTCAAGGGCTGCCCGCTGAGCTGCCTGTGGTGCCACAATCCTGAAAGCAAGAAGACTCTGCCTGAGATCTCCTTTGACCCGGAGAAGTGCGTGGGATGCGACTCGTGCCTTGCCGTGTGCCCCGAAGGCGCCCTGGACAGGGCAAACCCCCTGTTTGTGGACAGAACCCGGTGCACGCTGTGCATGGAGTGTGCGCGTGTATGCCCGGGCACTGCGCTTTCCCCGGTGGGCAGATATCTAAGCATCGTCGAGGTCATGGCAGAGATCGAGAAGGACCTGCCCTTTTTCCAGACATCAGGAGGCGGGGTCACACTCTCCGGAGGAGAGCCGGCCCTGTTCATGGGCTTTGCCTCGCGGCTCCTGAGAAAGATAAAGGAAAAGGGGATTCATACCCTGCTGGAGACCTGCGGGTTCTTCGACTGCAGCAGATTCATGGAACTCCTCTATCCCCATCTCGACACGATCTACTACGACCTCAAGCTCTTCGACCCCGATGAGCACAAACGCTTCTGCGGGGTATCCAGCGAAACGATCCTGAAGAACTTTTCTGAGCTGAGCGCGGTATGCGCCCGTGACAACAGGGAGATCCTCCCCAGGATACCGCTCGTTCCCGGGATCACCGCCACCCGGGAGAACCTCGGCTCAATCGCCCGTTTTCTGAAAGACCTGAACGTGCTGAAGGTCGCGCTGCTCCCGTACAATCCCCTGTGGCTGTCCAAGCTCCCCGTGCTCGGCCAGACCCGGCGGACCGGGCTCTCAGAAGAATGGATGACAGGCGCGGAGATCGAGGAATGCAGAAGGATCTTCTCGGACTTCCGTGTCATCTGACAGCGGAAATCCCGTTTTCGAGAAACACTCCCGGATCTCCTGTATTCCGAATCAATGGCATTGCCTTCAAAGGCGAGCCCTTCAACCCGGCCCCAAACCTCAACAAGGCACCCCCGCTGCAGGCAGCAGGGTACTATTTAAGGCTTTGCATATGGAACAGCCCATCCGCAGCAAGCTTGAACGGGAACCAGCCCGAAGTGATTGAAGGGGAATATGCTCCCGCCTTCTCAAGTCCTTCAAGAAGTACGCTCGAAAAGGAGGACTCATCAGCGTTCATTCCCCACCTTCCGGCGTGCTCCGGAGCATCCTTGTTCCACCCTCCGGCGTGCTCCGGTGCGTCCTTTTCCCACCCTCCGGCATGCTCCTGACCCTCGAACGTGTTTCTCCATCCTAAAAAAAACCTGGCGGTCTTTCAGGCCGCTTGGGTCTTCCGGCCCTCTGATCCGCTCGGCAGAAGCACCTCCGCCGGCAAGGAGATCTCCATGGCAATGGGGAGATGGTCGGAAAGGGTGTAGTTGAGCACCTCGACCGGGCCCGTGGTAATGGTGGGCGACACCAGGATATGATCGAGATGTTTCTTCGGGTTCCAGCTCGGGTAGGTGAACAGGTCGGAATACGGCATGCAGAGATTCGTCTCGCGGAGAAACCGGGACAGTTCCCGGCTGTCGGGGCTGCAGTTCAGATCGCCCATGAGTATCACGTGCTTGTAGCCCCTGATCAGCCCGCTTAAGTATTCCATCTGGAAACACCGGGCGCTCCTGCTCAGAGACAGGTGTGCAAGGACAAGCACCAGGGGATTCTCCCGGTTTCCGAAACTGACCATCATCGCCCCCCTGCCTGGCAGCCGGGCGGGAAGATCGTGCCGGCTGATGCCGGTGGGGGTGTATCTGCTGAGCAGCCCCATGCTGTGCCGGGCCACCTTCCACAGTTTCCGGTTTGTCTTGTCGCACCAGTGGGGAAACTTCGCCTCCCTTGCCAGGTATTCGGCGTGATTGATGAAGCCGCTCCTGAGCGACCCGCTGTCGAGCTCCTGGAGGCCTACCATATCAAAGTTCCTGATCATCCGGGCGATCCGGTGGAGATTCTTGAGCCTCTGGGTACAGGGCAGAAGATGCTTCCACCCGTGAAACACATAGTCGCGAAAACCGGCGGCCGCTATGCCCACCTGGATGTTGTAGCTGAGCAGACGGAGTCTGACGCCCGTGGAATTATTATGAAACGGCACAACTGCATGCATGGCTTGCCCCTATCGCTGCTTTTTCAGAAGAAATGCCCAAGGAATCCGGAGGATATTCACCTTCACTTCCGATACGGAAATGGAGAAGCAGGACCCGCGCAAAGGACTTTCCTGTTTCTCCTCACCTGATAGAGCGAGAACGATCACTTATGCATAGTAGGCACGTATGCCGGCAGTACGCAAGCAGGAAAATTCTTCGTTGCCGCCGCACCCTCCTGCCGATGTTCCAGGCATAGACAATACCGATGGGTATTCAGGATATTAAAAAAGTCTCCTGGAGAACATCTCCGCCACCCGGGTCTGGCAAACATTCTCCTAGAGAACAGCCTGCACTCGCCTCTTGAGCTCTTCTTTCGGAAGGGCACCGGTTACAGTGTTCACCAGGGACCCGTTCTTGAAAAACAGCAGGCTCGGAATGGAGCGGATACCGTAGCGTGACGAGGTGATGGGATTCTCGTCCACATTAAGCTTGGCGATCTTTACCCTGCCCGTGAATTCCTGAGCCAGCTGATCGAGCACGGGCGTGACCATCCTGCATGCCCCGCACCAGGGTGCCCAGAAATCCACCAGCACGGTTCCCGTACTCCCCAGCACCTCCTGTTGAAAACTTGCATCGGTCACCTTTACGGGACGAACAGGCGCGCCGGTGAAAGACCCGATGACGAGCGGCGTGTGGCACTTCCCGCAACGGGCGTTTCTGCCCTTTTTCTCGGCAGGAATCCGGTTTTTCGCCCCGCATCGCGGGCACTGGACAATCACGTCTTCCTGATTCATCTTCTCACCTCTTTCTTCTTCAACGAGATCTCGAGTTCTCATTCCCTGGTCCAACAATTATTTCATAGGGTCATAGTTCCCTGTTTCCAAGAAGAGCCCGAAAGGGAATCAGCCATTTCCCCGTTCCCGGAATCCGGTCTTTTCAGGTGATCGATTCGATCCATAATGGCCGCCCTTTCCCTGTGTCAGGTATCCGGAACGCTCATCGGTAAAGGCATCTCCGGTACACCTCATGCTCTCCTGTCCGCGCCTCCGGATCTGCGCCATGGGTCCTGAAACCCGGGCAGTGTACGCATCCCCTTTTCCCGATATCCACGATTCAGGCTTGGTCCGTTTCTTGCCGCCCGGATATGCCTTCCTCATTTCCGATTTCAACCGGGCCGGATGCCTACACATTAATATTGACAGCCTGATCAGGATTATGTATCTGTGAAGTTGATTGACATGCCTGTCAAGACAACGGGCGTGGATTTTTTGTGGTGCAGCACGGAGAGTATTGGTATTCTATTGTATGCATGAAAAGGACAAAGGAGAGTTCTTGATGGAAGAGTTTCGCGAGATAACTATGGGAGAGCTCCTCAGAGAGACCGCCTCCCGGTACCCCGACCGTGAGGCACTGATATTCCCGGCGGCATCATTGAGGCTTACCTATTCGGAGTTCGAGCAGAAATGCAGGGAAACGGCAAAGGGTTTCATGGCATTGGGAGTGAAGAAGGGTGATCATGTCTCGGTATGGACCACCAACATCCCCCAGTGGGTGTATCTGCAGTGCGGCCTGGGCATGATCGGCGCCGTACTGGTGACCGTAAACACGAACTACAAGTCGAGCGAGGTCGAGTATATCCTCAAACAGTCGGACTCCACGACATTGGTCCTCATCGAGGAGTACCGCGACACGAACTACTATGAAACGCTCCGTACGGTGGTCCCCGGGCTGGACTCCATGGAGGCCGGCAAGATACGGTCCGATACCCTCCCGCTTTTGAAAAACATCGTCTACATCGGCGAGAGGAACGAGACGCCCGGCATGTTCTCCTTTGATCAGGTCATGGCTCTGGGCAGGGAAATCTCGGACACCGAGCTTGCCGAGAGGGAGAAGTCGGTCCACTTCCATGACGTGGTGAACATGCAATATACCTCTGGCACAACCGGTTTCCCCAAAGGGGTCATGCTCACCCACTATAACGTGATCAACAATGCACGGATGGTCGGTGACGTGATGGGAATGACGGAGCAGGACCGCCTCCTCATCCAGGTTCCCCTGTTCCACTGCTTCGGCTGCGTGATGAGCTCGCTCAACTGCGTCGTGCACGGATCGACCATGGTCATGGTGGAATATTTCGACGCACTCAAGGCACTGAAATACATCCAGGACGAAAAATGCACGGCAATCAACGGCGTGCCCACGATGTTCATCTCGATCCTGAGCCATGAGGACTTTTCGAAGTACGACATGTCCTCTCTCAGGACCGGCATCATGGCCGGCGCCCCCTGCCCCGAGGAAACCATGAGGCAGGTGATGGAAAGGATGCACTGCCCGGAAGTTGTCATCGCCTTCGGCCAGACCGAGAGTTCTCCGGTCATGAACATGACGCGCAGGGACGATCCTGTGGATGTCCGGGTCACTACGGTGGGAAGGCTGCTTCCCGGCATCCTGGGAATGATCGTGGATCCCGCAACCGGCGAAGAGCTGCCGCCGAACGTCCAGGGCGAGATCGTGACAAAGAGCCCCTGTGTCATGAAAGGCTACTACAAGATGCCCGATGACACGAAAAAGGCCATCGATGCGGACGGCTGGCTCCACACCGGCGATCTGGGAACCGTTGACGAACAGGGGAACTTCAAGATCACCGGCAGAATCAAGGAGATGATCATCCGGGGCGGCGAGAACATCTATCCCCGGGAAATCGAGGAGTATCTCCACAAGCACCCCAAGGTACGGGACGTCTATGTGGTGGGCGTGCCGGACAAGAAGTATGGGGAGCAGATCCTGGCTGTGGTCATTCCCGAACCCGGCGAGAGGATCACCGAAGAGGAGCTCGTTGAATACTGCACCAACCGGATCGCCCGGCACAAGATACCCAGATACTGGGAGTTCACCGACGAGGTGCCCATGACGGCAAGCGGCAAGGTCCAGAAATACAAGATCGTGGAGCAGTATTCTCTGAGACTCACCGGATAAGCGCTGCAGGCGCGTACGAGGCGGTTCCGCGTAAGCCGGCCAGCCGCCTGACATCCCGGGGGTGACCCGGATGATCCGGCTCGCGGCATCGGAAGTCTGGGATTTTCAAACAGGCCCGTACGTCCCTGCCGCCTCCTCGGGCGGCCTTGTGCAACGAGCAGGTGAATCTCCGCGTTTCGACGGCGGGAGGACGGGCATCTTCGCGACCCGCACATACCCTCGGCGGCCGCAACCGGCAACAATGCTGAGATGGATGCCCAGTTGTTCGTCCCGCTGTCCTGCTAGACACCTGAAATCCGGGCCCGAGCATCCAGGGCCACGACGCCCCTGCCTTCCGGCAGCACCCTCACGGGGTTGATATCGAGCTCCTGAATCTGCGGGAAGGCGGCCAGCAGATGAGAAACCCGGACCGCTATATCGACGAATGCCGCCACGTCTCCAGGATCCTTCCCCCGCGTACCACTGAGCACGGGAAAAGACTTCAGGCGTGCAAGCCTTCCGGATATGGTTGATGCAGCCGCCGGACACAGGGCGTTGGCCACGTCCCGGAACACCTCCACATAGACGCCTCCCAGGCCGAAGAGCAGCACGGGCCCGAATGACGGATCGTTTTTCCCGCCCACGAACATGTCGTAACCCTCAGGCGCCATCCTCTGAATCCTCACCCCGTCGAAACGGGCATCCGGCCGAAAGTTTCGGAGGTTCCGGCGGATGGTTTCGAACCTCTCGGCCACCTCGTCCGACGTGCTCACCTCCACGAACACGCCTCCGGCCTCTGTCTTGTGCAGGGCATCGGGCGAGACCACCTTCATGACCACCGGATAGCCCGCCTCCTCCGCATATGACCGGGCCTCATTAACATTGGACGCCACCCTCGACCAGACGACGGGTACCTTAAACAGGGAGAGCAGGTCGAGGATCTCCTCGCCCATATCTCCAGCTTTCCCGTTCATCCATGCCCGGGCGGCATCCACATCGATCCCGGAAGGCCGAGCTTCCTCCTCCCGGGGCTTCATCCTGAGCGCATAGTAGTTCATCTGCACCGCCATGGCGTTCACCATCTCTTCCGGGCTGTTGAAGATGGGGAACTCGACCGATTTCTTGGTCTGCTGGATCATCCTGGCGGGACCGAAGAGACACACGCCCAGGGGCTTTCCCGATGACAGGATCGTGCCCCAGGTCTCCTTGGAGAGGTCAGCGAGGAACATCTTGTGAAACACGTCCTCACCCTGCGGCATCTGGGGCCGCTGGCTCACGAACATCGCACCGTCCACCTCGTCGGAGTGCATGACCGAGTAGATGACGTGGGCCGTGAGCTTCGGGTCGTAGATATCGCCCATGTCCAGGGGATTGGAAAACTTGATCACACCCGCGTTACTGAACTGCTGCAGGCTGTCATAGAAATCGCGGCCCATATCGGCGAAAGCAAACCCCGCCTTCTCGCAGAGGTCTGCTGTGATGACCGAGAACCCTCCGGCCGGGCTCATCACCATGATCCGCCGGCCCTTCATGGGCGGCAGATGGAAGGCCTTGGCCACCTCGATAAAGTCCAGGAAATTGTGGATGCGGATGATCCCGGCCTCTTCGAAGGCCGCATCGATGATATCCTCGTCGTTGCTCACTGCAGCCGTATGGCTCATGGCCGCCTTCTTGCCGGCAGAGGTGGTGTTCGCCTTGTACACGACCACGGGCTTGTCCACTGCCCGAGCCGCATCGATGAAATCCCTGCCCCGGGGCATACTCTCCAGGTAGAGACAGATGAACCTGGTCTGCGGGTCCTCGCCGAAATAGCGGAGAAATTCCACCTCGTCGAGATCGAGTTTGTTTCCGATACTGGCGAACTTGGCCAGCCCCACCTGCTCGTCCAGGAGGAAGTTCAGCATCATCAGCGACACCCCCCCGCTCTGGGAGATGATGGACATCTCTCCCTTGGGCGCCTTGAACAACGGCACGAAGGGCAGGCACAGGCCGTTGTCCGTGTTGGCCACGGTCACGCCGTTCGGTCCCACGAAGCGGACCCCGTGCTCGCGGGCGTTGTCCAGGGTCATGCGCGCAAGCCTTTCGCCCTCTTCACTGAACTCGGCAAAGCCGCCCGAGGGGATGGCCATACGCTTGATGCCGAATTCACCGCAGCGCCTGACCATATCGGGAACGAACCTGGCCGGTATCAGGCAATACGCCAGATCAGGAACCTCGGGGAGATCCTCAATCTCCCTGAACATCCTGATCCCGTCCACGTGGAGATCGTCACTGCGCGGATTGACGCCGAAGAGCCTTCCCCGGTACCCCCAGCGGAGCAGATTCTCCAGGGTGATCCGGGGAATGTTGGACGGATTGGAAGAAAGGCCGATGATCGCGATGGAATCGGGATAGAACAGCTTGTGCATGAAAATACCTCCTAGGAATAAGGGATAACGTGTGTATGAATAAATCCTTCGGGCTGAAAAGCAAGCTCGACCTTTCTGTTGCTTCTTGCCGGAAGAGCGAATGAGGACTCTGGCCTGGTTCCTGTTCTGTACCGAGCACGAAGATGACTATCGGACGGGGGAACTGCAGTTCCCCCATCCGATGACGCGGATCAGTAGGAGACGAAGCTCTCTTCCGGGATCTCCAGAATGGACATGTCTTCGCTCTTGATGCCGACCGCCGCTGCATCCACCTCGGGCAGCACGTTCTTGGCGAAGAACCTTGCCGAATAGACCTTGCCGGCATAGAAGGCGGCGTTCTTGTTGCCCTTGACGAACTGAGCCCAGACCGCGGCATCGCCCTGGTCAACGCCGTGGGCCTCTGCCAGCTCGTCCAGCTTCTGCTGGGCCACGCCCGCCTGCCAGAAGAGGAACCAGCCGGACACCACCTTGCCCATCATCATGAGGAAGGGGTAGGAATTATTGATGGGAACCAGGAACTTGCCCTGCTTGCCACAGGTGGCGAGATACAGGCCCATCTCGGCGAGGGTGTTCACGGCCTTCTGCACATCGGGGGCAAAGTCCTTGACATTGTTCAAGTCTTTGTACCTGGCGATGGTGCTGTTCATCTCGCCCAGCAGGTTCATGAAGTAGGCGCCCTTCTTCATGCCCAGCTTCCTGCCGATGAGGTCGAGGGCCTGGATACCGTTCGCGCCTTCATAGATGGACGCGATCTTCTCGTCGCGCATGAACTGCTCGACCGGATACTCACAGCAGAATCCATATCCCCCATAGCACTGCATGGCCGTCTCCGTTACCTTAAAGCCGATATCCGAGGAATACGCCTTGACAATGGGGGTCAGGACCTCGGCAAACCCCAGCCACTTGTCCTTTTCCGCCTCGTCAGTGGTGACGTGCTCCATATCGAAGCAGTAGGCGGTGAAATAGGCGAGCGCCCGCATGCTGTCCACGGCCGACTTCATCCACAGGAGCATTCTCCGCACATCCGGGTGCTGAATGATGGGCACCCGCGGTGCCTCCGGATTCTTGAACTCCATGAGGGACGAGCCCTGGAGCCGGTCTTTGGTATACTGCAGCGCATGCAGATAAGCGATAGACCCGCTTGCGAGCCCCTGCATGCCCACGGCAAGGCGGGCCTCGTTCATCATCTGGAACATGATCTTCATGCCCTGGCGTTCTTCTCCCAGCAGCTCGGCATAGCATTCGTTGTTGTCCCCGAAGTTGATGAGGCAGGTTGCGCTTCCCTTGATGCCCATCTTGTGCTCGATATTGGCGATCTCGTAGTCATTGCGCTTGCCCAGGGAGCCGTCCTCGTTGACCAGATACTTGGGCACGATGAAGATGGATATGCCCTTGGTCCCGGCGGGGTCGCCCTCGATCCGCGCAAGCACGGGATGCACGATGTTTTCCACCAGGTCGTGGTCGCCGCCGGTGATGAATATCTTGGTGCCTTGGATCTTGAAGGTGCCGTCGGGCTGACGGATGGCCTTGGTGCTCATGTTGCCCAGATCGGACCCGGCATTGGGCTCGGTGAGCGCCATGGTGCCGCCCCAGATCCCCTGGACCATTTTGTCCATGTATTTTCTCTTCTGCTCCTCAGTGCCGTAGGTCATAATAAGGTGCGCGGCACCCTCGGTGGCAAAGGGATAGGCCACGAAGGCGAAGTTGTGATAGAACCAGTCGATAGCGGCGGTCTTCACGCTCTCGGGCAGGCCCTGCCCCCCCTCTTCCGGCGGGAACGACATGCCGATCCAGCCGCCCTCGCGGAAAAGCTTGAATGCCCGCTGATAACACGCAGGAACCGTCACCTCTCCGTCTTTGAGCGTGCAGCCCTCCTTGTCTCCATCGGCCAGGGTGGGCAGAATCTCCTCCACCGCGATCTTCTGTGCCTCGGTGAGGATCATGTCGAACATGTCCCGGGAAAAGTCTGCATACTTTTCATATCCGCAGATCTTCTCCACATCGAGCATCTCATAGAGGATAAACTGCTGATCCCGTTCGTCTAAAATCAGGTTCGCCATACTCCCGCTCCTTTATAAAAGTTTATTGTGTATTCTCTGGGAATCTCCTCAGCTGCCAGGTTCCGTGCACAATGCTGCATACCTCTCCATGGACGTCCTTGAGCTCGAGGTCCATGATCCAGTCTTTCTTGCCTTCTTTCCGGGCCGCCTGCTGGATCGCATCCACCTCACCGGGTTTAAGAGAGACCTCCAGGGTTACGTCGGTGGTGGCCGGCCTGCGGTATCTGATGGAGACCTCTTTGACAATGGGATAGAACCTCGCGGAATCGAACGAAACGTAATAAATGACGCCACCCGAGAACTCGGCCAGGATGAAGAGCGACCCGCCGTACATGATCCCGATGTGGTTGACGTTCGGCTCGAAGGGCATGACGATCCGGGCGAACCGGTCCTTAAGGTCGACGATTCTCACCCCGGTTTTCTCAATAAGAGGCACGGCCTTTTCGAGCATAGGGACAGCGTCACGATATTTCTCATCTATCATCTTGCCCATCCTCCCCTGGCCGCGCTTGTACGCCGGCACACCTTATCACACACGGGTTCACCCGCCAGCCGTCACGTCCTGCCCGTCGTTCCATGGAATACTGACGAAAAAACGTGGAACACCTCGCTCTTCTGAATTTCATTCTCTGGGGCACCTGGTGACTGCCTGCCTCCTGTTCCCCTGCCTGCACGGCAACTCAGGCATCATTCATTTACTTTTTTACAAAATATATTCTGAGAAAATATCTGTCAAGATGATTCAGGTGATTTGATGATCAATGGCAGGAGACAAGCTATGAGCACACCAGAGTTGCCGGCCGCTGCCACATAAACCTACCCAGGGCATGAAACACCCTGTACCGTTATCAAACAGGGTTGTTTCATATTGTTACAAGGTCTTGGAACAGAATCATCCGCTCTATCCATGTATTTGTTTTATCGAGCTATTTTTATGCATGCCCACTGGTATGGTGCTTGCTTAACTCCGGCAGATACGATGGAACCACATTTTTTAAGGAGCACCCTGAAGGGTAAGCCTTCATTCAGATTTGTTTTTCAGCCGGATGATAAAAGAAAACCCCTTGTTTCATAAGGTTTTCAGTCCGGGATGATGGCGTGTTTTTCCGGTGCGAAGAATTGGTGACCATCGGCATCAGAGGGAGGAGCGAGGTATGAGGAGGTGCCCGGTATCCGGCGGATCTCCCAACACCTTCAGATATCTTGGCGGGGAATAGGAACCCGCCGGGAGGTACAAACAAATTAAAGGGGGAATTTACGTATGCAGAAATTCTGGGCTTGTCTTTTGACAATTGGTTTTGTCTTTGTCCTTTCCGCTCCGGCACCGGCTGCC
>JAHDKO010000147.1 GCA_018436855.1 Deltaproteobacteria bacterium
ATACTCGTTCTCCTCATCGGAGGAGTCTTTCTCGCCAATGCCGTCTTCCTCGGGACCAGGGTCTATCAGGCCGTGAAGCTCGCCGGAGAGTCGCAGGCATTCGAGGTGCGCTTTGATGAGGCCGACGGGCGCATCCTTGTGGTGGGAGACGACACCGGCGTGGGCACCGGGGCTGGTGATCCAGGCCTCTCGATTGCCGGCCTGATCGCCCGGGACTTTCCTGCCGTGGAGATCGTCAACAGGAGCCGCAACGGCGCCGGTGTATCCGAGGTGCTGGAGCAGCTGCGCTCCGTGGAAGAGGGGGCCTTCGACCTCATCCTCATCCACGCGGGGAGCATCGACATCCTGCGGTTGAGAAGCCCAGACGAGATCAAGGAGCCCCTGTCCCGGCTGTTCCACCTGGCACTGGCGAGGGCGGGCAGGGTGATCGTGGTCGGTACGGGCGACATCGGGCTCGCGCCCGCGTTTTTCCCGCCCCTGAGCTGGATGTATACCGAGAGGGCCAGGGCGGCACGGGAGCTGTTCATCCTTCTGGCCCGGCAGACCGGGGTGGAATATGTGGACCTGTTCCGGAAGCGGGACGACGACCCCGTGCGCAAGGACCCGGCGGGCTTTTTCGCCCCGGACCGACTCCACCCGGGAAGCGAGGCATACTCTCTGTGGTATGGTGAGCTCATGCGGCAGAGCTCTCTCGCGGATATCCTCCAGCACCGCTGAACGCGATTTCCTCTCCTGCCGGCCCGTCTGTGGCCGGGGTTGCGTTCATTGACTCTCACCCTCCGGGGTCTATTATATTCACGAGGACTCACACGTCTTTTTCTCTCGCAAGAGACAAGAACACGCACAGGAGGGTGCATGAATTCCGGTTTGTACAGGGTCGGGACCACGGGCAGGCGAAATTGCGCGGGCCCTGACCGCTGTCCGTTTCCCAGGATGATCCGTTCGGCTGTTCCTGCCGGGGGCCCGGGGCGTATCTGTCGCAGCTCCGTCGCCGTTGCCGGCCTTTACGCCGCCGGTTCGCATGAACCTGCGGCATTCGCTGCGGCCCGCCCGATGCACGGATGATCGTTTCAAGGAGAGGAAGACCATGACAGCAGCGGAAAGCTCGCAGCCCCGGGCAACCATCCAGAACGGGGCGATCGCACTTTCAGGAAGGATCACCTCGCGGATCGCTGGCGGGCTCATGGATGCCTGGATGCGTATGGACAAAGCACGGGAGGTGGTGCTCGACTTCTCCGGGGCGGACGGGCTGGAGGTCTCCGGCCTCAATGTCCTGATAACACTCCACCAGCAGGCCAGGACAGAGGGCAGGGTGCTCAGGGCCGCGCATCTGAGCCCTGGTCTCCGGGACATATTCGGGGCAGCCCGGATCGACGGGGCAATCATCCCCGAGCCATCCGAGCCCGCGGTCGGCGAGGACAAGGCGCCCGAAGGCCGGACGTGGGCGGCTCCTGTCGGGACATTGAGGGTGGAGTCAGTGCCGCCCGGGGCAATCAATCGCAATGTCGACGGGTTCGGTGCGGCCGGGCCGGTGCAGGGGTTCGGGCGCCTCTGGCACAAGACCTACCGGATGCGTCTCGCCGGCGTCGATGCCGGCCCCCGGGAGGTGATCGGGGCGCTGAAAGACGGCTTTTCACGGTTCCAGCCGCCGCACAACCGGATTTATCCCCCGCCTGAAGGCATTGTCCCGGGCGCGGTGGTGCTCATCAACGCAATGACTCCTGCCGGGCCGCTCTACACCGGCGTGCGGGTTCTCCATGCAACCGACGAGTCATTCACCTTCATCACCCCGCAGGGGCACCCGGAGGCCGGATGGGTGAGCTTTGACGCCTGTGAAAAAGACGGGGTGACGATTGCCCGGGTACAGGGTTTTGCGCGGGCGAACGACCCGTTCTACGAGCTCGCATTCGAGCTCATGGGCTCGCGCGTGCAGGAGCGTGTCTGGCGGCACGTGCTGCTCTCGCTGGGCCGGCATTTCGGCATCCGGGGGTACGTGAGCATGGAGAAGAGCTGTGTGGGAGACGACTACCAGTGGGAGTACGCGGGTAATCTCCGGTATAACGCGCAGATCAGGTCTCTGGGGTATTTCCTTATGAGCCTTGCAGGCTATTGAGAAAGACAGGGGAGCGATATCGTTATGCTGCGATCGGCAAGCTATGATGCCATTGTCGTGGGCGCGGGGCCCAACGGCCTTGCCGCAGCCCTCACCATGGCGCGGGCGGGGAGGTCGGTGCTCGTGGTGGAAGCCGCAGATGCACCCGGCGGGTGCGTCCGATCCGACGAGGGCACCCTGCCTGGTTTTCTTCACGACACCTATGCCGCGATCTTTCCCCTGGCCATCGGAACGCCGTTTTTCAGCGGCCTGCCCTCCCACGCCTTTCCCGTGGAGTGGGTAACGCCTCCGGCGGCACTGGCCCATCCCTTTGACGACGGCACCTGCCTGACCCTATCCCGCTCCCTGGAAACCTCGGCAGCGGGCCTGGGCCAAGACGCTCATGCCTATCACGATTACGTCGAGCCCTTTGTACGCCGCTGGGGCGCGCTGATGCAGGATATCCTGAAACCCCTCATCCACGTGCCGCGGCACCCGGGGCTCTTTCTTTCCTTCGGCCTCAAGGGGGTCCGGAGCGTGGAGCTGGCCGCACGCAGTCTTTTCAGGACCGAGAAGGCATATGCCCTGTTCGCCGGGCTCGGCGCACACTCTCTCCGTCCCCTGGATGCCCCGGGCACGGCCGCGTTCGCCCTGCTCATGGGGGCCTCCACGCACGCCACCGGGTGGCCTATGCCCCGGGGCGGCGCAGGCAGGATCACGGACGCACTCACGGCATATCTGCAGTCGCTGCACGCCGAGATCAGACTCATGCGCGAGGTACACGACTTCCGGAGCCTGCCGTATTCCCGGGTGCTGTTTTTCGACCTCGCTCCCGGGCAGATTCTCGAGATAACCAGGGGCCGGCTTCCCCGGCGGCACCGTTTCCAGCTCGGAAGATATCGGCACGGCCCGGGCGTCTGCAAGATCGACTGGGCCTTGGACGGCCCCATCCCCTGGGCTGCTTCGGAGTGCCGGGAGGCGGGTACCCTGCACCTGGGGGGCACGGCGCGCGAGATCGCCTTGGCCGAGCGCCAGGTCTGGCAGGGCATTCACCCGGAGAGACCCTTCGTGATCTGCAGCCAGCCCAGCCTGTTCGACCCCTCCAGGGCGCCTCAAGACAAGCACACCGCCTGGGCATACTGCCATGTGCCGAACGGATCGTACCAGAACATGGCGCAGCGGATCGAGCAGCAGGTGGAGAGGTTTGCCCCGGGATTCACGAAGCTGATCCTCTCCCGGAGGGTGTTTACTGCCAGGAGTCTCCAGCGGCACAATCAGAGCCTGGTGGGAGGCGACGTAGCCGCAGGGGCCAACACCCTGCGGCAGCTTCTCTTCAGGCCGGACATCTCGTGGAAGCCCTATGCGTTCGGCTGGAGCCGCTTCAGGATATGCTCGGCCTCGTCGCCGCCCGGTGCAGGGGTGCACGGCATGTGCGGGTACTACGCGGCACGCGACGCGCTCCAGGACATCTGGCGCATCATGAAGCCGGAAAGACGAGAAAAGCTCTGAAAAATAATCAGGAGGACATATCGGAATGCAAGAGATCGTATGCGGAATCTGCGGAGAAGTTATCGTTGACCCGGAACAGAACTGCCCCTACTGCGGCGCTGAGCCCAACCACTTCGTCGATGGTGAGACCGTTGACCGGGCATTCTTGAGAAAGCTCTACGACGAGGGGGGCGCGACCTACTGACCTGAGGGACACTCCCGGCCAGCCGATCCCCCCATCTCCGGGAGACCCTGCCGGGGACCTCCCGGAGTGTTCCCATGCCCGAGTGTGAGTGCGAATGTAGCGCCCCCGGGCCTTTTCGTCCGTCAACGTCCCCGGCAGGAAGGCGTTCCGATGCTGTTCGTGAACTTCTCCTCTATCGATTTCAGGGAGATATTGTTCACGGCCTGCGAATCGGTTACAATCAGGACCGGCGCGGCGGAGGCCCGCGGTCTGTCCGGAGGGGGGAATCTGCGGCCGCCCGCGGACAGCCGGATCTTTTTAAGCCCAAGGACGGGTTCTGCCGCACGACACTCGCGTGATTGTCTGATATGCGTGCGTATTATTGCTCCTACAGGAGCATGAAAGGAGGAACAGACCATGAGCTTACACCCGCACCCGCTTGCTGGCAGGGAGCCCACAGCCGACATGCTCGTCGATGTGGCCGCCCTCATCGACGCATACTACTCACACCCGGTGGATGTCGTGTCCCAGCCCTCGCAGCGAGTCTCCTTCGGGACCTCGGGGCACCGGGGCACGTCGTGGAAAGGCGGGTTCAACGAGGCCCACATCCTGGCCGTCACCCAGGCCATCTGCCTGTACCGCGCGCAGCAGAACATCAGCGGCCCGCTGTTCATGGGCAAGGACACCCACGCCCTCTCCGGGCCCGCGGAAAAGACCGCACTCGAGGTCCTGGCGGCAAACGGGGTGAACGTGCTGCTTCAGGAGGGCGACGGTTACACCCCCACCCCCGTGATATCCCACGCCATCCTGAGCTATAACCTCGGGCGCAAGGCGGGCTTTGCCGACGGGATCGTGGTGACGCCCTCGCACAACCCGCCGGAGGACGGCGGGTTCAAGTACAACCCGCCCGAGGGCGGGCCAGCGGACACCCACGTGACCGACTGGATCGCGAACAAGGCCAACGAGCTTCTCACCGGCGGCAACGCCGGGGTGAAGCGCATGCCCTACGAGCAGGCCCTGCGCGCCGCCACCACCTGGAGGCACGACTATGTGCAGCCCTATGTGGACGATCTGGAGAACATCCTGGAGATGGAGGCCATCCGGGCAGCAGGCCTCTCCCTGGGGGCCGACGCCCTGGGCAGCTCAGGGATAGCATACTGGGACAGGATCGCGGAGAAGTACGGCCTGAACATCGAGGTCATGCACGCGAAGGCCGACCCCACCTTCAGCTTCATGACCCTTGACCACGACGGAAAGATCCGGATGGACTGCTCGTCGCCCTATGCCATGGCGCGCCTCATCGAGCTCAAGGACGCCTACGACCTGGCCTTCGGCAACGACCCGGACTTCGACCGCCACGGCATCGTCACGCGCAGCGAGGGCCTCATGAACCCGAACCACGTGCTGAACACGGCCATCAACTATCTCTTCTCGTCCCGGAAGGGCTGGCCCGAGGACGCCGCCATCGGCAAGACCCTGGTGAGCAGCTCCATGATCGACCGGGTGGCATACAGCCTGGGGAGGAGGGTCATGGAGGTGCCGGTGGGGTTCAAGTGGTTTGTGGACTGTCTCCTGACCTCGCAGTGCGCCTTCGGAGGCGAAGAGAGCGCGGGCGCGTCGTTCGTGAAAAAGGACGGCACGGTGTGGACCACGGACAAGGACGGCTTCATCATGGACCTGCTCGCGGCCGAGATTCTGGCCGTGACCGGAAAAGACCCCTCTGAGCACTACCGCGACCTGGAGGCCCGCTTCGGCTCGCCCGTGTACGAGCGGCTCGACGCCCCGGCCGATCCGGAGCAGAAGGCCCTGCTCAAGAAGCTCTCGCCCGGGATGATCAGTGCCCGGGAGCTCGCAGGGGAAAAGATCACTGCCAGGATCACCGAGGCCCCGGGCAACAACGCCCCTCTGGGCGGTATCAAGATCATGACCGAAAACGGCTGGTTTGCAGCCCGGCCCTCGGGTACCGAGGACATCTATAAGATCTACACCGAGAGCTTCAAGGGAGAGCAGCACCTGAAACAGATCCAGTGCGAGGCCCGGGAGATCATCGGTTCTGTCTTCGGTCAGACAGGAACAGGGGGGTAGCGCCCCGCAAGGTCCAGACTCAGACTGGTTTTCCTTAACCGGTTGCCCGGCACCGGTTACGCCTCTCAGATGGCTTTTACCTTGGTGTCTCTCTTTTGCTGAGGCTGGGGAAGTGAGCATTTCGGGCAGCCATGGGCATTTTTGGACCTATCGACGTGAATGGGGAACCATTGTCGTGCCGGATATCAAGTACTCTGAACAGCGGGCAGCTATATTCAGAGGGCCCGGTCCGGACGGTTCTGAGATCTTCTTACGTTTACGCACAATTCTTTCTTCATGATTTCTCAATGTCTTGTTATAACCGGGCATGGATTTTATGGCTCTCTCGTTGTATCATCTGAAACCACAGCCATGGCAGACGACCGGAAGAACGACATGATCGAGATCAGACACTGCTCCACGGACTCGGACTTCTCCTGCGCGATCCGGATCACGAAGGATTATATACAGTGGTTGAGCATGGATCTGTCTTTTCAGGATATCGACCGGGAGTTCCCGAACTTCCCGGAGATGTACGGCCCTCCGGACGGGCTGTTTCTCTTGGCCATGCATGAGGGCGTGCCTGCGGGGGGCGTAGGGTTCAGGCTGCTCGAGGCTCGTATCTGCGAGATGAAGCGACTGTTCGTGTATGACCGGTTCAAGAACCGGGGAGTCGGGAGCAGCCTGTGCAGAGCGCTCATCCGCAAGGCGGAGGCGCTGGGATACGAGAAGATGAGGCTCGACACCCTGGACCGGATGAAGGCGGCGATACGGCTCTATGAGAGCCTGGGGTTCAGGGAGATCGCGCCCTACCGGTTCAATCCCGACCCTGCGGCGAAATACATGGAGCTGGATCTGGGGTATCCCGCCTGACCCTGACGTGCAGCTGGTGGGCAGGAGATTGGTGATCTCCATGTGTGCGATGTCCATGCAACCATGAGGGCGCATGATATCTGCCCTTCTTTCACATTGAGAGAAAAATAGTTCTCATAGAACGGAACAGGATTACCCTGGCCGGTGACAGGGTATCGGAATATTATCATGTATGTTGTTATTATCGTTAAACATTAGATGCGACCAATGATATAATTTGCCGGTGATTTTTCTGGCATGAATCTTGTTCGTCGGTTGATCGTGAAAATTTCTTTTACCGGATCACTCATTGAATCGCTGCGAAAATAAAACGGCTGATTCATTTTATTCAAGAGGGAGAGCGTAATGAAAAACACTCCGAAAGAGCCTGGGCTCGTTCTGGTCCATGGTGCATCGGAAACCAAGGGCCGTATCCCCATCCCCCCCATTATCCTGGAAAAGATCTATTGCAGAGGAAGCTTGAAGAATCTCGAAGGCGGCGTGTCCTTCATCATCAAGAACCCTCTGAAGAATGCATTGCTGACCGGGATCGAGGGCATCGCCATCAACGGGCACGAGGTGAGGCTGGACGACGTGGTCGTGAAGAACAACGGGACGTGCATCAATGCCGGGGAGGTATGCCCGGACATGCCGCTCCCGTTCCCTATGGGCCAGGACGTGGAGTTCCATGCACGGATCCCGGCACTGGCCGGAAGCCGTGAGCATATGATCGCTGTCTCCTGTCACACCGACCTGTTCGGCAGGATAGATCTGGAGGCGTCCGACTCGGTGGTCGAGGCACGCACGAGTTCCAACAGGCTCCCCTGCGACAAGCAGCACAACTATACACCCGACATCGTCAAACAGCGGCAGGACTTCGTCGCGGAGTATACCGGAACCGCCCTGCACCACATCAGGCAATACTCATTCGATCCGGGTGTGACCGAGGGCAACATCGAAAACTTCTCGGGCGTGGCCCAGGTGCCGCTCGGGTTCGCCGGCCCGCTCCTGATCGACGGAGAGCATGCGAAGGGGGAATACTTCATCCCCATGTGCACGAGTGAAGGCACCCTGGTGGCATCCTACAACCGGGGCATGAAGCTCCTCAACATGTGCGGGGGCGTAAAGGTCACGGTGGTGGAAGACCGCATGCAGCGGTCCCCGGCCTTTGCCTTCGATTCGGCCCGGGAAGCCAGGGATTTCGTGCAGTGGGTCGACAGGCACATGGAAGAGATCCGGGGCCATGCCGAGTCAGGCTCCAGAGTGGCAAAGCTCCTGGACATCGAGCGCTACATCGCCAGCAGGCTGGTGTACCTGAGGTTCAACTACTTCACCGGAGACGCCGCGGGGCAGAACATGGTGAGCATGTGCACCTTCACGGCGTGCAACTGGATTCTCTCCCAGGTGAGCACGGTCAGGCACTTCTACATGGACGGCAACATCTCCACCGACAAGAAGGCATCGTTCATCAACAATCTCAAAACCCGGGGCAAGAGGGTTATCGGCGAGATCCGGATTCCCCGGGAGTTCATGATCCAGAACATGCGGGTCGATCCCGTGACGCTCGACCACCTCTGCAGGGCCTGCCAGCTTGGTGCCTTCCTGGGAGGCGCGGTGAGCAACGGCCTGCACGCGTCCAACGCCCTGGCGGCCATCTTCATCGCCACAGGCCAGGACGTGGCGAACGTGTCCGAGTCTTCTTCCGGCATGGTCTGCACCGAGATCACGCCCGAAGGCGACCTCTACGGCTCGTTGACCCTGCCCTCCCTGATCGTGGCCACCTACGGCGGCGGCACCGGTCTGCCCACCCAGCGTGAGTGCCTGGAGCTGCTGGGGTGCTACGGTCCGGGCAAGGCCCTGAAGTTCGCCGAGATCGTGACAGCCGCGGCAACGGCAGGCGAGATCTCGCTGGCAGGGGCCATCGCCTCGCTCGACTGGGTCACGAGCCACGAGCGCCTGGGGAAGAACCGCTAGATGAAGAGAGAACAGGACCGACCGGAAAAGCCGGAATCTTGAGCCTGCAGGGAGATATGCATGCAAGGTGACTTCTTGCAAGGGGATGCAATGGCAGCGGGATGTTCTATAAGGGAGACGGGCCGGGAAGGAGAGGTGATGGCATGAGTGTGGCAGCAAAGGCAAAACCTGCTGAAGATGCTTCCCGGGTGATTGCACTCGACCCGTTCCGGGACCGGATCAGGGGCAGGGTAGATCTCTTTTCCCTGGAGGAGCGGCTTTCCTTTCTCCGGAAATACGGAAGCCACTGCATGTCATTCTCCACGCTGCAGCCCGGTATGCACTACTTCGACCTTCCGGGCGTGGGTTTCATCGCCTTCAGAGAAAAGTGGGGCAGCCGCCTGACCATCGCGGACCCGGTGTGCGATCCTGCCGACCGCGAGACCCTCCTTGCCGAGCTGCTCAAAGACGAGAAAAGCACCACCTTCGTGCAGATTTCCGAGCAGGTGGCAGGAATACTCCACCAGAGGTTCGGATACTACACCACCCAGTTCGGGGTTGAGATCGACCTCGACCTCCAGTCGTGGGACCTCAAGGGCAAGAAGAAACAGATCCTGAGGACATCGGTCAACCATGCCAGGAAAGAGGGCGTTCTCATCACCGAGGAGTGCGAAGGCGAAAGGTGCCGGCAGCTCACGGACGAATGGCTCAAGACGCGCAGGGTCAGAAACCGGGAGATCGGGTTTCTGATCCGGCCCATGGACATGCAGTACGAGGGCGAGACGAGAAAGTTCCATGCCTGGCTGAACGGCGAGCTCATCGGGTTCGTTTTTTTCGACCCGGTCTACCGGGAAAACCGGGTCACCGGTTATGTGCCCAACATCTCGCGCTTCAGCACCAGGTTCAAACCCGGCATCTTTTATCCGCTCATGGTCCATGCCATGGAGGTGTTCAGGCAGGAGGGAGTGCGCGATCTGCACCTGGGCCTGTGCCCCCTGGTGGTGGACGACGCCGACATGCCGGGTGAATCAAGGCTCCAGAAGAGGATCAACCGCCTCCTGTACCGCTACGGCAACCGGATCTTCAGCTTCACGGGGCTCTACTTCACCAAGTCGCGGTTCGGCGGGAGGGAAAACAAGGTGTTCGGCGGCCACCGCGAGATGCTCCCCTTCAAGCCTTTCCTCGTCATGTTCAAGCTGTCCAACTTCTTCTGATTTGGGGACGGGTTCACATTTCTTGATTTGTGATTTGGGGGACGGGTTCACATTACTCGCCACAGGTCTTTATAAGGGTGGAAAGCAATCATCCCCCGGGCCTGTGCCCGTGCGTGCGGCTGCTATGCCATGGCGCCGGCCTCGGACTACTTCCGCCCGGCCGACCCTGACGCGGTTTGCGCCCCGGCCTTCTTTCTTCCCAGAATCGACCAGTGACAGTTCATGCCCAGCATCTTCAGATTCTTGATCTTCTCGATCTCGAAGCCCATCGACCCGAGCAGGGCCGGATAGTCGTAGATGGGATGGATGGCGTTGTCCGCAGTGGCCCAGTAGATCGTGGCCGCGGTGTACCAGTAGGCGGTCTGGAAGGCCCTGTAGAATCTACCACCCTCGCGCGGCAGGGTGAAATCCCCGATCACTATGGCACCGCCCGGCTTGACGAAGGTGGTGAGGTGGGTCAGGATCGTGAGCATCTTCTCCCGGGGAAAGACATTGAGAAAATAGTTGGCCATCACCATATCGAACTCCTGAGGATGATCCTCCTCCAGGATGTCGTTGTTGATCATCCGGATGGGCTTGTCGAGCCGTACCCGGTCGATCTTCTTCTGCATGTATTTGAGCATGGTCTTCGAGATGTCCACCGCGGTGACATCGATCCCCCGCCTGGCGGCCTCCACCGCCTCGGTGCCGTGGCCCACGCCCGCGATCAGCAGCTTGTCTCCGGGCTTCAGGTGATCCAGCATGGCGACCTTGCATTTGGGAATCTGCCCCAGGCTGTAGAGGCTGCCCGTGAACTCGTATTGAAACCCCATCAGTTTGTAGCCATCCTTCATGCACATCACCTCATTGAATTTTCATCATAGTTTATACCCTTGCCCGGGAGAATACAACCGGTTGTAAGGCCCGGTGCAAAGATAAATCTCCTGCTTCCCGCGAAGCAGCGATAAGAGGGGATGAGACGAGGCTGCTGCGGCAACCCGCTGAGAACAGGGGACCGGTGGGCCAAGCACCTGGCGCACGGGCAAAAAAAGACCCACGCCGGAGGCGACCGGATTATTCAGGATGCGGTCCGCTCAACCGCTCGAGAATCCGGCCACTCAGGCGGCTGTTGGCTCAGGCTGCCGGCCGATCGGCCAGTCTGTTCAGCAGCGCGGTGAGCAGAACCCACATCTTCTCCGCCGTGGGAACGAGCACCCGCTCCGAAGGGGAGTGGGCCTGCTCTATGGTGGGGCCGAGCGAGATCATGTCGAGCCCGGGCATCTTCTCCGCGAACACGGCGCACTCCAGGCCTGCATGGATGACCTCGACCCCGGGCTCTTTACCGAAAAGCCCGGCATATACCTGCCGCGAGATGCCCAGAACTTCAGAGTCCATATCAGGTCTCCACGCGGGGTAGTCGTGGAGCTTTTCCGCCCGGGCGCCTGACATCCTGGCGATGGAGGCGATCATCTCCGAGACGTCCCGGAGCGACGAGGTGTAGATGCTGCGCTGGCTGGTGAGGATGTCGAACCGGGAGCCCGCGAACCGGCACACCGCGAGGTTCGTGGAGGTGATCACGAGGCCTTCCATGGACGGGTTCATGCTCATCACGCCGTGGGGCAGGGCATGGACGAGGTCCAGGAGCCGGGCCGCGTCCCCGGGCGCCGCGGCCTGCCGCGCCGGAGCAGGGTCCTCTTCCTGGAGCAGGACCTTCACCCCGTCGTCGATGCCGCTCAGCTCGCCGTGATACACAACGGTGGCACGGTCAGCCAGCTCCCGGAGGGACCCGATGTCTTCCCTGCGGACAAGGATGCCCGCCTGGGCCTCCCGGGGGATGACGTTGTGCTTGCTCCCGCCCGAGAACGATGCCAGGCAAAAGGGAATCGTGGGAGGCAGGTCCTTGAGAAAGCGGGCAAGGAGCTTGACCGCATTGCCGCGCCCCCGGTGGATGTCCGTGCCCGAGTGGCCGCCGGTGAGGTCCGTGACTTTCACCAGGACTGGAACGAGATCCTCGCGGTTATCCTGAAATGAAACATCCAGGCTGAGGTGCGTGCTCCTGCCTCCTGCGCAGCCGATGATGAAGACTCCGTCCTCTTCAGAGTCCAGGTTGATCAGGGTTCTGCCCGAGAGGAGGTCCGTGTCGAGCAGGTTGGCGCCCGTGAGCCCGGTCTCCTCGTCGATGGTGAAGAGAAGCTCCAGATCCGGGTGGGCGGTGGAGGGGTCTTCCATGAGGGCGAGCATGGCCGCCACGCCGATGCCGTTGTCCGCGCCGAGCGTGGTTCCCTGTGTGCCGATCCAGTCGCCGCTGCGGACGAGCCGGATGGGGTCTTTCTGAAAATCATGGAGCGTGCCCTCGTCCTTTTCGCAGACCATGTCCATGTGCGACTGCAGGATGACCGCCCGGCCGGAACGCCCTCCCGGCTTGTAGACCACTATGTTGCCCGCGCGGTCCACGGCGTGGCGCAGGCCGAGCCGCCCGGCCTCGCCGGCGATGTATTCCCTGATGCGCCCCTCGTGCCTCGATTCTCTGGGTATGAGCGATATCTCGTGAAAATACCGCCACAGTCCCTCGGGTTTCAGCCCCTCGACCGCCTTCATCATCACGTTCACTCCTTTGCATCCCCCGGGGTTGGGCAGCCCGGGGAATTTTTTCCCTCGCAAGAATGATGCATAACAACTTCACCGGGGTGCTTCAAGGGGTATCTGGAAAAGAAAAAGCAGGGGAAAAACAACTCCTAAGCAATATGCGTTGTGTCCGGCATGCAAGGCTGTCATTTTCCTTAAAGATTTCAACTGTTCTTCCTTGACAGCATGGAAAATTGCCTTTATATGGATTTTAGCTGGAATACGAAATTACCACAGTAACCCGCGGTAAAACCCTCTGTAAGTTTTCCTCAGGTTTCTGGGAAGTCCGTTTTTCCAGACAACAGCATTACGGTTTCTTCTCCTTGCCAGAGAAGGGGCTGCAAACGGAGGTAAGTGCATGGCTACAGGAACAGTAAAATGGTTTAATGAGAAAAAGGGCTTCGGGTTCATCACGGAAGATGGCGGCAACGATGTGTTCGTGCATTACTCTGCCATCAAGCAGGATGGATTCAAAACACTTGCAGAGGGAGACAAAGTAGTTTTCGAGGTGGTAAAGGGCCCCAAAGGCCCGCAGGCAGCAAATGTAATGAAAGCGTAGCCTGAAAAAGGGGCAGGTTGCGGCCTGCCCCGGTAAGTTGGTAATTTCAGTGCGTCAGTCAGATCAAACCGGACAGAGAATGGCACCAGTTCTCAAATGACATGGCCTCACGCTCAAGCCGTATCTCTTTCCTTCTTTTCTTTGGGATGTTCATCGGGACTTCCATGATTCCGAAGTTGATGTTCGAAGGCTGAAGTCTGTCTTCACGTGGCTCTGTGATGTACTGAATGAGGGCGCCCAGCGCGGTGTCGGACGGCGGGACGGGCAACTCCTTGCCCTGGAGACCCGACAGCAGGCCGATTGCGGCATAGATGCCGGTGGATGCGGACTCCACGTAGCCTTCCACACCGGTGAGCTGCCCTGCGAGAAAAATGCGGGGATACCCCTTGAGGCTCAAGTCCCTGTTCAGCACCCGGGGTGAGTCGAAGTAGGTGTTCCGGTGGATGCTCCCGTAGCTGTGGAACACGGCGCGGGAAAGCCCCGGGATGAGGGAGAAGACCCGCTTCTGCTCGGGGTAGGTAAGCCGTGTCTGGAACCCCACCATATTGTAGGCGTCGCCTTTCAGGTTTTCCCTGCGCAGCTGGAGCACGGCATACGGTCGTCTGCCGCTCGATGGGTCAAACATGCCCACCGGCCGCATGGGACCGTAGCGCAGCGACTCGCTCCCGCGTGCTGCGATCACCTCCACGGGCAGGCACGCGTCGAAGAAACGGGCGTTCTCGAAGGCATGCGCCTGCACCCGGTCCGCCTCCAGCAGCGCCCGGACAAAGCGGTCGTACTCGTCTCTTTCCAGGGGACAGTTCAGGTAGTCCGTGCTGCCTTCCTCCCAGCGCGAGCCGAAGAACGCACGGCTCATGTCGATGCTCTGCGCATCCACGATAGGGGAGATGGCGTCGTAGAAAAACAGCCTCTCGCTCCCCAGCATATCGGCCAGGCGCGCCGCGAGGGCATCGGATGTCAGCGGCCCGGTGGCCACGATGGTTGGGGTATGGGGGTCGATCTCGCATACCTCCCGGCGCACGACCTGTATGCGCTCGTCCGACTCGATCTCGCGAGTGAGCGCCGCGGCAAAGGAATCACGATCCACGGCCAGGGCCTTGCCCGCGGGCACGCTCGTTTCCCGGGCCGCACGGAGCACGAGTGAATTCAGTCGGGAGATCTCCTTTTTGAGCAGGCCGTGGGCGGTTTGCGGGTCCGTGCCCTTGAGCGAGTTGCTGCACACGAGCTCGCCCAACAGGCCGGTCTTGTGGGCAGGGGTGCTCTTGACGGGCCGCATCTCGAAGAGCTCGACCAGCAGGCCCCTGTCCGACAGGAACCGGGCCGCCTCCACGCCGGCCAGCCCCCCGCCGATGACGCGGACCTTACGATCCTTCTTCTTCATGGTGGCCGCACTGCGGGTTGGGGCAGACGAGGGCCTTTCCCTTCTTGATCATGAACTCGGCCTTGCACGCAGGGCAGGGCTTCTGAACCGGCTTGGTCCAGCTGATGAAGGGGCAGCCCTTCTGCGAGCAGGAGTAATAGGTCTTGCCTCTCCTGGAGCGCTGCTGCCTGATCTCGCCCGAGCATCCCGGGATCGCGCACTTGATCCCCAGGGGGAAGGGCTGGATGTTTTTGCACGCGGGGTAGTTGCTGCAGGCCAGGAAGGGGCCGTATCTTCCGCTCTTGACCACCATGGGCGAGCCGCACTTTTCGCACACCTTGTCGGTCATCTCGGTCTTGACCGCAGGCCGCGTGTTCTTGCACGCGGGGTAGTTGCTGCAAGCCAGGAAGGGGCCGAACCGGCCTTTCTTGAGCACCATGGGCGAGCCGCACTTCTCGCATACCTCGTCCGTGGGCTCCGGGCCGGGCGTCTCCACGGTGTGGATCTTTCCGCTTTCATCCCGGGTGAACTCCCGGGTATTCGTGCACTCGGGGTAGCCCGCGCAGCCGAGGAAATAGCCGTTCTTGCCCAGCTTGATGAGCATGTCCTTGCCGCACACCTCGCACTTGATGCCCGATGGCCTCTGCTCTGCCCGGAGGTTCTTCATCTCCGAGGCGGCCTGCTCGTGCTCTTTTTTATAGGTGTCGTAAAAGGAGTGCATGGTGCGGGCATAGTCGGACTTGCCGTCTTCGAGCTCGTCCAGCGAGTCCTCCATCCGGGCCGTGAAGCCGATGTCGAGGATGTGGGGATAGTGTTTCACCAGCAGCTGGTTCACGTCCCTGCCCAGCTCGGTGGGAACGAAAGCGCGCTGCTCCATGGTCACATAGCCCCGATCCTGGATCGTGGAGATGATGGGTGCATAGGTGCTCGGCCTGCCGACGCCCTTTTCCTCGAGTTCCTTGATGAGGCTCGCTTCGGTGTAGCGGGGAGGCGGCTGGGTGAAATGCTGCTTTTCGCACAGGTCCAGCAGCGTCAGCACGTCGCCCTCGGCTATCCCCTCGGGCAGCAGGGTGTCCTTTTCGTCCTGGAAACCGTAGACCTTCAGGTAACCGTCGAAGCGCATGATTGAGCCGCCCGATCGCATGCCCACGCTTCCCGCGGCGATGTCCACCGTGGTCTGGTCGAAGACCGCGCTCGTCATCTGGGAGGAGATAAACCGTCTCCAGATCATCTCGTAGAGGGTCTGCTGGTCCTTGTTCAAATAGGGCCTGACCGCCTCCGGGGTGTGGCGGACATCCGTGGGCCGGATGGCCTCGTGCGCCTCCTGGGCCGATTTCTTGGCCCGGTACTGGCGGGGTTTGTCCGGGAGGTAGGGCTTGCCGTACGCCTCGGGGATGAACGCCCGGGCCTGCTGGATCGCCTCGCCCGAGACCGTGGGGGAGTCGGTACGCATGTAGGTGATCAGGCCCGTGACCTCGCCGCTTCCGAGCGAGATGCCCTCATAGAGCTGCTGGGCGATCATCATGGTTTTCTTGGCGCTGAAACGCATCCGGGACGAGGCCGCCTGCTGGAGGGTGGAGGTGATGTAGGGCGGCAGGGGGTGCTTCTGCCTCACCTGCTTCTTGATCTTCTCCACCGTGATGTTCTCAGCGCCTCTGATCTCCCCGGCGATGCGGTGCGAGGTCTGCTCGTCGGGAATTTCCTTGGGGTTCACGACCTTGGCGGCCAGAGCCTCGCCGCCGGGCGTCTGAAGGGACACGTCGATGGTCCAGTATTCCTGGGCCACGAACTTCTCGATCTCTTCCTGGCGCATGCAGATGAGTCGCACCGCCACCGACTGCACGCGGCCGCCGGACAGCCCCCGCTTCACCCGCTTCCAGAGCAGGGGGCTCATGGTGTAGCCCACGATCCGGTCCATGACACGCCTGGCCTTCTGGGCATCGTAGAGCGATCGGTTGAGCGGCTGCGGCTTCTTTATGGCCTGGTCGATCGCCTTCTTGGTGATCTCGTGGAAGATGATCCGGCCAACGGCGGCGTCGGGCTTCTTCAGCTCCTCGGCCACGTGCCAGGCGATTGCCTCGCCCTCGCGGTCGGGGTCGGACGCCAGGTAGATAGTGTCGGCCGACTCCGCGAGCTTGCGCAGCTTCTTCACGGTCTCACGTTTTTCCGGCTTGACATGATAGTGGGGGGCAAAGCCGTCGTCGATGTCCACCCCCAGCACACTCTTGGGCAGATCCTTGATGTGCCCCATGGTGGCCTGGACCTCGAAGTCCTTGCCCAGATATCTCTTTATGGTTTTCGCCTTCGTGGGTGACTCCACGATCACGAGTGATTTAGCCATGTATGCTCCTTGCCATGAATCTGTTGCCCTCGGTTCTCACGACCTCTCCTTTCAACTCAAGTATGCTCACCCTCCTGGCGACGTCAACCACCTCGAGCCCCAGCTCGCCGGCGATTTCGTCGATGCTCAGCGGGTCGCCGCCCATGAGCCTCAGGATCTCATCGTGCGCCTGCCCGGACGTTTCGGACGTTTCGATCATTCCCTTGATCTGGGGAGCGATCTCCTCCACGACATCGTCCGCATCCCGGACCAGCACGGCACCCTGCCGGATGAGCCGGTGGGGGCCCTGGGCCCGCGCGTTGGTCACGGGTCCGGGCACCGCCATGACCATTCTCCCCTGCTCGCCAGCCAGGCGGGCCGTGATGAGCGCGCCGGAGCGCCTGGCCGCCTCCACCACGATCACCCCCGAAGAGAGGCCGGAGATGATCCGGTTTCTCCGGGGAAAATTTCCGGGGTCGGGCTGCACGCCGGGAGGCAGCTCGGAGACGACCGCGCCTCTCTCTGCGATCTTCTCGGCCAGCCCGGCGTTCTCCGGAGGATAGATCACGTCGATGCCGGTGCCGAGCACCGCGACTGTCCTTCCCTCACCCTCCAGGGCACCGGTGTGGGCACGGGTGTCGATGCCGCGGGCGAGTCCCGAGACAATGGAGATCCCCCGCATGCTCAGGTCCCGGGAGAGGCGGTATGCCACGTCGCTGCCGTATCGCGAAGGTGCCCGGGTTCCCACCACGGCCACCGCGGGCTCGAAGTCCTCCAGGCTGCCGCGCACATACAGCACCACGGGCGGGTCCTCGATGTGCCGCAGGGCCTGGGGATATTCCGGGTCGTCCCAGGTGACGACGGAAAACCGGTGCTCCTTGATCGCGGTCTTCACCCGCCTCAGTGCTTCTCTGTCAATACCCCGGCTCATCCCGCGTATCTGCGCCGCGTTCAGGATGTTCAGCTCCTTGATCCGCGCCGCCGGCGCGGAGATGATTGCTTCCGGGGTGTGAAAAATCTCGAGGAGCCTGATCACGCTTCTGGGCCCGATACCGGGGATGAGATCGAGGGCAATCCAAGCCTCTTTCCGATCCATTCTGATGCCCACCTTATTCTAGCGTTTGGGAGGCTATCGGAAGATCGAGGTGTCTGTCAAGACGGTTTATACCGACAAGATCATTTCATCAAAGTGAATCCGAGTCGGGTTCGCCTTTGAATTCCCGGCGCCGTGCACGGTGGATGCATAAGTGGCGATGCCGGCAAAATGCTGTCAACATCCGGCAGAAGACATACTCTTGCCCCGTGTTTTTTAGGGGGGTGTCAAACAGTATTTCGATATGGAACACGATCTTTCCGGCCCCGGTCGAAGCATTTTTTCCCTGTTTTATTTTGCCTGGCGCCTCAACCGAGGCTTGCCCGATCGCTTTTTTATGATCGATCGCGTTCAATCGGCTGCCTGATGCCTATATTTAAGCCGGAGCAGAGAGCTCCCGGGCTTCCGGCCGGAAGCCCGCACGGGATGAGGTTTTGGGAATATCAGGCGAAGGGTGCCGAATTCCCGGTATTTTTGTTGACAGGCGGCAAGTTCGGAATCATGATGCAGTATCCTATCTGCCGGGATATTCATACCGGTGGAGTAGAAAAAAAGACCGAGGAGAATGCGTATGGAAGGGCTGTTGATAAAATTGCAGGAGTTGGTGGCCTTTTATGGAATAAAGATCCTTGCAGCCGTGGTTATCTTGATCGTCGGGCGATGGGTGGCCAAGGGCATCTCGAAGGCGACCGAGCACCTCCTCAACAACAGGAAGGTGGACCCGACCATCGTCTCCTTTGTCGAACACCTCACCTATATCGCGCTCATGGCCTTTGTGGTCCTGGCTGCGCTCGCCCAGCTCGGCATTCAGACCACCTCGTTCATCGCGGTCATCGGTGCCGCCGGCCTGGCGATCGGCCTGGCGCTGCAGGGGTCGCTGGCGAATTTCGCCGCCGGGTTCCTCATGATCATATTCAAGCCGTTCAAGGCGGGTGATTACATCGAAGGCGCGGGCGTGGCAGGCACGGTCGACAAGATCCAGGTCTTCACCACCACCCTGAAGACC
>JAHDKO010000068.1 GCA_018436855.1 Deltaproteobacteria bacterium
CAAAGACCGTGGAAGCACCATCGAGCACCTGCTGCTTCCAGTCCGATATCTGGTTGGGGTGCACATCAAACTGCTCCGCTAACTCCACGAGCGTCTTGTCTCCCCTGATCGCTGCTAATGCCACTTTTGCCTTGAAACTCGCTGAGTGGTTCCGTCTTGTCCTTCTCATGCTCTTGCTCCTTTCCTCGACCCTATTTCATCATTCTCTCTTGAGCAAGATCCACTTATCAACCTGTCCGATTTTGCGGAACCACTTCTATGTAAAAACCCTGGACGAGGAAGAAGCGTATATGTATCTGAAGTTCAAGAAGCTCGTGAAGGATATCAGGAAGCTGAAGACATAACCGGAATCAGGAAAACCGTGAAGGGTTCATATTTCGCATTTTTTGTTCCGCAGGGCAATGCCGGGGGGAAATGAGCGAAATGTGAACCCGCCCACAACTTCTGGGAGCATATGTGAAATCTGAATTTTCCTGCAGTTCCCCTGATTTGAGAAATGTTCTTGGATTCTTGAGAAAAACCATGAATTTTCCGAACAGGACGACATGTCTCGACGTGGGATGACAGTAGCTGCACCTGTGGGGGATACCTGGATGCCACCGGAATGACGGACCTCACGAAGAAGAGATCATGTATTCGCAGGATACCACAGCAAAGAGACCGCAGCATGGAGAGTAAGGGATGCGGATAATCGCCCGGAACAAGAAGGCCAGGGAGACACTGTGCCAGAGCGAGACCAGGTTCCAGCTCCTGGCCGAGAAGATGAGGGATGTCCTCTGGCAGGCGACACCCGACATGGTGTTTACCTATGTCAGCCCTTCCTGTGAGCAGATGAGCGGTTACACCCGGGAGGAGCTCACCGGGAGCTCGATGTTCCGCCTCCTTGCCCCGGATACGCCTCCGCACGTCATCGAGAACATCCTTGCCATGATGGATCGCGTCCGGGAGACCGGCACATCCGCAAACCCGGTCTTCGAGCTCGAAGTCATGCGCAAGGACGGGGTTGTCATCCTGACCGAGGTGCTTACCAGCGCGATTTTCGGCAAGGATGGAGAGCTGGAGGGCTATCAGGGCGTGACCCGCGACATTACCGAGCGCAGGCAGGCCGAGGAGGAGAGGAAGATGCTCGAGGCCCGGCTCATCCAGTCTCAGAAGATGGAATCCATCGGGACGCTGGCAGGCGGGATTGCCCATGACTTCAACAACATCCTCTCGGCAATCATCGGGTTTACCGAGCTCGCACGGCACTATGCCGATGATCCTGAAAGGGTGAGAAAAGAGCTCGGCGAGGTGCTCAAGGCAAGCGAACGCGCCAAGGGGCTCGTGAACCAGATCCTCGCCTTCAGCCGCAAGAGCGAAACCAGATACCTGCCCGTGGACCTCGGGGCCGTAGCAGGGGAGTCTCTCAAGATGCTGCAATCGATCCTGCCTTCGACCATCGAGATTCGCAGGCACCTGCCGGGTTCATGCATGGTCATGGCCGATTCCACCCAGATCCATCAGGTGATTATGAACCTTTGTTCCAACGCTGCAGACGCCATGAAAAAAACCGGCGGCGTGATCGAGGTGAGCCTGGATAAGGTGCTGGTGGAAGAGGGTGCTGCAGAGCCAGGCCAGGAACTTTCTCCCGGCAGCTACGCGAAACTCTCTGTCAAAGACACCGGCCACGGCATACCGCCCGAAATCATGGCGCGCATCTACGACCCGTACTTTACCACCAAGGGAGTGGGCCGCGGGACAGGCCTCGGACTGGCCGTGGTTCACGGGATCGTGAAAAGCCATGGGGGATCGATTGTATGCTCGAGTTCGCCCGGAGAAGGGACCACCTTCGATATGTATCTCCCCGGGATCGTCTCAGGCGAGGATCGTATAGAACCGGAGGAGGCAGTCCATCACCCTGCTGGGACGGGAAGAGTCCTGTTCGTCGATGACGAGTCAGCCCTTGCATCGCTGGCAGAGAACATGCTGGGCATGCTGGGATACGAAGTCATCGCGAAGACGAGCAGCATGGAGGCCCTGGCCCTCTTCAGCGAGAATCCTGCGCGGTTCGATCTTGTGATCACCGACCTGACTATGCCGGGTATGACGGGTGACAGGCTGGCCGCCGAGCTCACGCGTATCCGCCTTGATATTCCCGTCATCATCTGCACCGGGTACAGCGATCACTTTACCGCGGATGACGCCCGGAACCTGGGGATCAGTGAATATCTCCAGAAGCCCCTGGACCTGGTGACTCTGGCCGGGACCGTCCGGAAGATCCTCGCCCGTACGTGATGCCCCCTTGTAAAATCAGGGGACGTCCGTGAATCAGGGGACGTCCGTGAAATTTGGACATTCTGACATTTTGGCAGGGGAGGAGAATCAGGGAGTGTCCGAAAGCTTTTCGTCTCATGTCTTTGACTTTTCGCGTGGTGAGAATTCGACATGAACTTATGGAGCCCCTTGCAGTGGAAGACATTGTGTCTGGGAAGAATTAAGGGATTTTGCTGCGTGCAGAGATAAGGGGGTGAAGAATCGGGCAGCGAAATGTGAACCCGTCCCCGATTAATCGTTCGGTCTGATATTACCGATAGCTATATCAACATCTGTAATTTCTGTAGAAGGGGGATAATAGCTATGAAGCATTCTCTGAAGATAGGGGTCTGTGCTTTCGTTTTTCTGTTTGCGGCCCTCACGGGTTTTGCTCAGGACAGGGTGTATACGGTGGAAGTGCTGCAGGTTGCAGCAGTGGCACCGTTCCAGCTGACCTATGATTCCTTTGTGGATGAGCTGGCGAAGAACGGTCTGGTACAGGGCAAGAATCTGGTCATAAATCGAGCGATTATCGATTTCGACCTGGAAAAGGCCGGTCTGTGGAAAAAGCTCGGCGTGCTCATGCGGATCAAAAGCGAGGCGTCGAGGATAGCCGGTCTGAAACCCGACCTGGTACTGACCATCGGCACACCGGCCACCAAGTATGCAAAGGATGCGATCATCTCGGCCGGTGTGCCCCTGGTGTTCACAAACGTGGCCATTCCGGAAACAGCCGGGTGCAAGTCGCTCACGGAAGCAGGGCCTGGCTTCACCGGAACCACCCTCTACATGAACATCCGGGATGCCCTGAGCATCGTGAAGCTGGCCTTTCCCTCGGTGAAGACCATCGGAATCGTGCACAGCGATGACGACAATGCTGTCGCCCATACCGAGATGACGAAGAAAGAAGGACCGGCGGTAGGCTATACCATTGTGGCCAAACAGGTCGCTAAGAACGACTCCATCGAACCCGCCCTCCACGAACTGATCAACAAAGGCGCTCAGGCCTTCATCGTTCCCCTGGACACCTACTACGGCATGAGAGACAACGAGCCTGCCAAGGAGCTTGCCGCCGTGTCTCTGGAGAAAAAGGTGCCGGTCATCAGCTTCATGCATTTCAAATGCCCGGGTGCGGCTTTGTATATCGGTTCCGAGTTCACCACCATGGGCGTGATGGCTGCCCGGCAGACGGCAAAGATTCTCAAGGAAGGCGTGAGCCCCGATTCTCTGCCCATCCTCAGGCAGGATGATCTCACCATCATGGTCGATACCAGTGTGCTGGATCCTTTGGGTATCACGATGCCGCTGGAGATACTCCAGCTCTCGAAGTCGGTTGAGTGAGTCTGGACCGGAGGCCGGACATCCATCGAGCAGATATCCGGCTTCCGGACCCCGTACAGCTGGTCTTGAGAACCGGATTCCGAATCCGGCAATCAGAAACAGCAAGACACGAGCCTTTTCGAGCATACCACGGTTGTCCGGCCCGGGACGGGTTATTCGACAGGCACTAAAAAAAGCCTCCCCATGCACATAACAATCCCCCTGCACGGCTCCTGCGGCGCACCTCATGCCCTCCCCCATACCCCGCCGCCTCATGTAAAACCCCTCGAGGCATTCTTCCGGCGGACATGCACCTGCGGCGCCCGCTCAGCGGGAGGTCTCCTGGGTGCCGGTGGGCGCCATGATCTCGCCGGTGCAGTAGCGCGAGTCTGCGGATGCCAGGAAGACATAGAACGGCGCCAGCTCGGCCGGCTGGGTCGGGCGTTTCCAGAGCGAGCTGTCGCCGAACTGCTCCACATAATCGGTGGAAAGGGTTGATGGGATCAGGGGAGTCCAGACGCTGCCGGGTGCCACGCAGTTGACCCTGATGCCCTGGCCGGAGAGCTCCTGGGCAAGGGCCTTGGTAAAGATGTGTATCCCGCCCTTGGTGGCCGAGTAGTCAACAAGGACGGGCAGTCCTGCCAGGCCGGTGATGGAGCCTGTGTTGATGATGGTGTCCCCGGCCTTCATGTACCTGAGCGCATTTTGCGCCATCCAGATATAGCCGATCAGATTGGTCCGGACCGTCTGCTCTACCTGCTCAGGCGGTATGTCGACAAAGTTTGCAGCCTCTTTCTGATAGGCTGCATTGTTGACCAGCACATTCAGCCCGCCGAGGTCGCGCACCGTCTGGTCCACGATCCTGGCGCAGTCCTCATGCTTCTGGACGTCTCCGGCTATACCGATGCCCTTCTGTCCTGCATCGTTCACCCACCTGAGCGTCTCCTGGGCGTCGTCGTCCTCGTCATAATAGGCAATGGCCACGTCCGCCCCCTCCCGGGCGAAGGCAATGGCCACTGCGCGTCCGATTCCACTGTCTCCTCCGGTGATGAGGGTCTTGAGACCTTCGAGTTTCCCGCCGCCCTTGTAGGTCATTTCTCCGTGATCTGCAGGCGGGTTCAGGTCTTTTTCATGACCCGGCCAGTTCTGTTTCTGGGGAGGAGGCGGACCCTGCTGGCTTCTATCCCGGGCTTCCCTGGGGTTTCTGCTCATGTTCAGTCCCTGATGCATGGTATCCATACTGGTTTTTTCAGGCATGATTATTTTCCTCCGGAAATATAGGGTTTGTTTTTTCCTGGTGAATAGAAAGAATGGCTCGCTATGGGGATGATAACGCTGGTCGCTCCTGCAGCGTCGGAAGTACCCGGCAGAGGAAGATGATCGGGAAAGCAATGCAGCTCACTCGATAACTGCTTTCCTGCTCAACACCTTCTCATCCCAGCCACTGCGGGTTTCTGCGGGTGCTGTCGAATATGTCGGATGACTTGTAGAGTTCGAACCGTCCCTGGTCTGCAGCCGGCGCCGTCTTTGCGAGAAGGACCGAGATCTCGTCCTTGTCCATGGGTCTGAAGCTTCTCGCCGCCCCGAGCGCCTGCTCGAGGATAGGGAGGCTGTCGCAGCCGGTGATGACGACGCTGATCGGCAGGTTCATGACGTAGTGCAGGCATTCGACAGGGGTCACGACAGTGCCTTTCAGGATGATCTGACCGCCCATGGATTTCATGCCGAGCACGCCGATCTCTTCTTTCACCAGCACCGGCAAAACCCGTTTCTCAAAGCTGTCGTAGTGTGCGTCCATCACGTTCAGCGGCATCTGTACAGTGTCGAATCGAAAGCCGCTCTCACTTGCGATCTCCATCATCCTCAGATGAATATCCGGGCTCTTGTGCCCGGTAAACCCGATGTACCGCGCCTTGCCGGCCTCCTGCGCCTTCAGCGCGGCTTCCAGGGCCCCGCCGTGCGAAAAGATGCGGTCCGGGTCTTCCATCCGGATGATCTCATGGAACTGGATGAGATCGACATAGTCGGTCTTGAGGCGGCGCAACGATTCGTCGATCTGCCGCGCAGCCGACTCTCTGGTGCGGCCGTCGAACTTGGTCATCAGAAAGGCCTTGTGCCGGTAACCGTCACGCAACGCCTTGCCCATGCGGATTTCACTCTGCCCGCCATGATAGTCCCAGGAGTTGTCGAGAAAGTTCACCCCGTTGTCGAGCGCGGCGCGGATGATGCGGATGCTCTCCTGCTCGCTTGACTGCACGCCGATATGAGATCCGCCCAGGCCGATGATGGATACCTCCTCGCCGGTGCGACCCAGTATCCGGTAAGGAATGCCTTCCCTGGCACCGGCAGACCGGTCATGCGCTCTCATGTTCTTGAATGAACTCCAACCCGGTTGCCTTCACTGTCCTTGAATATCCCGATGAACCCGTATTCTCCGATGCTCTTTTTCGGAACAAGGACTGTTCCGCCTTTTGCTTCCACACGGGCCAGTGTGGCGTTTATATCAGGGGCGGTGAAGTAGATGAGCACACCCGAGTCAGTCGGGACATACCCTTGGCCTTTTACCAGTGAACCTGCAGCCCCGATTGCATCAGGCCGCATCGGGAACCAGGCCATCCGAAAAGGCCCCACCTGATGTTCTTCGAGGTCGATTTCGAAGACATGCTCGTAGAATTCCCGAGCACGTTCAAAATCGTTCACGGGAATCTCGAACCAACCGACCGGATTCCAATTCGATGCCATGTCGTCCACCCCCTTTGTCTTTGTCCGGACATCACCAATCACGTGCGATGGTGCTTCACCGGTTTTAAGCCTGGGCTGGTCCGCCCGGCACATACTACTTAACAATAACGCTCCGCGATGAGATAAAAACAGGGGGACATCCGTGAAATATTGACATTCTTGATCTTGAGATTATTTTTTCTGTCATGCCGAGGAAATCTCGAATAGATGCTGCAGGTGCATTGCATCATATCATCATCCGGGGGATCGAGGGGAGCGAGATATTCAGAGACGATCATGACAGAAGGGCATTCATCGATCGGCTCGGAAATATTCTGCTTAATACTCAGACCGGTTGCCTTGCCTGGGTTTTGATGAGCAATCATGTGCACCTGTTGCTTCAGACGGGTGCAGAGCCCATATCCACCGTAATGCGGAGGCTGCTGACCGGGTATGCCCAGCACTTCAACCGTCGATACCGGCGCCACGGGCCGCTGTTTCAGAACCGGTACAAGTCTATTTTATGCGAGCAGGACGCATATCTGCTCCAGTTGGTGAGATATATCCATCTCAATCCTCTGCGGGCAGGTATGGTGGAAGATATCGAGGCACTGAGGCGGTATCGCTATAGCGGTCACTCGGTACTGATGGGCATGAGCGAGTGTGAATGGCAGGATGACCGGTCAGTACTCGCTTTATTTTCAGAGAAAATGTCACAGGCCAGGCTGCGGTATGAATCGTTTGTAGCAGAGGGCGTTCAGCTGGGCAGGCAGCCGGAACTTACCGGAGGAGGACTCCTGAGATCAACGGGTGGCTGGTCGGCGCTCAAAGCCCATCGAAAGAGTGATACGAGGATAAAAGGGGATGAAAGGATCCTGGGAAGCAGCGAATTCGTCGAGAGAGTGATCACCAAGTCCTCGGACAGTTATGAAAAAAAGACCCGTTTTGCCAGCCGGGGAATCGATATGGAGCGTCTTCTGGCAAGCACAGCCCGGTACTATGAGATAGAGGGAGAGGACCTTGGAAATAGGGGCAAAGGAAGGAAGACAGCACGAGCCCGGGCGGTTTTCTGTTATCTTGCCGTAAGAAAATTACAGTTGAGTTGTGTTGAGGTCGGCATGCGGTTGAATCTCACCCCATCGGCCATCAGTAAATCAGCGGCGCGGGGCAGGGCGGTCGTTGAAGAAGACAGGAATGAAAAAGCGCTGCTCTCATCATGAATCATCCTTGAATCACCGGAGGGGAGCCGCCGCGAATGTCCAAATTTCACGGACGTCCCCCTTTTTGTTCTTGACATAAGATGAAAACACCCCATCCCTGTCCCATTGATTTACCCGATCCGGATGTCATTATTCATTGTGGAGACCATCGGAGAATTCGTGCGGAATGGATGCTGCGAAAGGATATATCATACGGGAAGCAGGCGCGGGTGACGCGCAGGCCGTGGCCTCGCTTTTCTCCCAGTTGGGGTATCCCGCTTCAGCCGAAGAGATGACGGGAAGGATCGAGACCCTGTCTTCGCTGCAGGAATACAAGACCTTTGTCGCAGAGGCTCAAGGCGAGGTCATCGGGCTCGTCGGGGTCTATCTCGGGCGCTCTCTCGAATTCACCGGCATGTACGGGAGGCTGACCGCGCTCGTCGTCGATGAAAAATGGCGGGGACGCGGGATCGGAAAGATGCTGATCGACAGGGTGGAATCCTGGCTGGCAGGCCAGGGCGCCCTTCTGGTCGTTCTCACCAGCAGCAGCCGGCGGAAGGATTCACACGGGTTCTACCGGCACATCGGTTACATGGACACCGGACTCAGGTTCACCAAAAGGCTTTATCTGGAGCCCTGATCAAGCCTCCTCCGGCTCCGGGCTCGTCCTGGCTCTCCGGGCCTGTCTGAAAGACAGTCTGATCCTCACGATCGAAAAACTTTTCCCCAGGCAGGATCACACAGGACTGGTCCACCCGCGTCGCAGGCTTGCAGCGTAACCGAACAGCCCGTAAGAGACGCGGGATTTCCCCACCCATTGACGGGCCAGGGCAGGAGTGTTACGACACTTCAGGATCTGAAACGTCATGCTATGAGGTGGAAAAGGTCTCGCTCCATGGCTTTGCCGGATCCCCGGCGAGCCAACGGGCATGATTCGGTACGCAGCGGCAACGAGCACTGTGCGCTATAGATCCGGTCTCTCCCCGAGCCGGGAGCGATTTGTTGCCACGGCATGTAACAGGAAGAAGGCGCCATGACATCCGAAAAAACGGCCACCATCTGGACCAGGGACTTCACCTCGCTGTGCTCGGCCAACCTGGCCCTGTTCATGAGCTCGCACATGCTCACGCCCACCCTGCCCCTGTATCTGCTGCACATCGGCGGCAACAGGCGAGATGTGGGATACGTGATGGCCGCCTACACCATCGGCGCCATGATCATGCGGCCCGTTGCGGGCACTCTTGTGGATCGATGGGGCCGGAAGAAGACCTCGATCCTGGCACTGCTGCTGGCGGTGATCGCTACCGCGCTCTACCGCTATGCCGGCGATGTCCCGCTCCTGACGGCTGTGCGGGGCTTTCACGGTCTGGCCTTCGGCATGGTGGGCACGGCAATCGGCACCATGGTGATCGATACCCTGCCCGCTGCGCGTTTCAGCGAGGGTATCGGATACTTCGGGCTCACGTCGTCCTTCTCCATGGCGATAACGCCCATGATCGGTTTCTGGCTGATTCACCGGTTCGGGTTTTCCATGCTGTTCTTCACGGTCTTGATGCTTGCGATACTGTCCTTGAGCAGCAGTCTGCTCGTACGGAGCACGCACGATACTGCAGGAGGCCCGCCCGGCGGCGGTCCACCCGGCCCGTCCGGGGGAATCCTGCCCGGCCTGCTGGAGAAGACAGCTCTGCCTGCGTCCGGGGTGATGTTTTCCCTCTCGCTCGTGTTCGGGGCCGTGATGTCCTTCATCGCCCTGTACGCGGCCGAGCAGGGTATCACCAATATAGGTCCCTTTTTCACCGCCCTTGCCCTGGTCATGCTGGTCACCCGGCCTCTCTCCGGCCGCTGGGCGGACAGAGGCGGCGCCATGAGGATCCTGCTCATCGCTCACATGGCAGTGTTTCTCGGCCTGGTGACCGTGGGCCTGACACACACCATGGGCGGGTTCATACTCACCGGGGCGCTGCTCGGCGCCGGGTTCGGCTTCTTCATTCCCACGCTGCAGACCCTGGCCGTGCGGTATGTTCCGGCAAACAGGCGCGGCGCCGCCACTGGCACCTACATGATTTCGATCGACCTGGGCATCGGCCTGGGCACGATTCTCTGGGGCCACGTGGCCGAGGCCGCCGGATACCGGGCCATGTTTTTCGCCAACCTGCTCCCCCTTGCCCTGGCAGGGGCGATCTTCTACCGGTTCATACACTCCCGGCAGCCTGCCAGCCCAGAATGAGGGCAGGCCGCCTGCCGGACCGAGGCTGCCCGGTCATATGCGGGACAGGGCCGCAGGGTATTGTCTACCAGGGCATGATTCTGGTATGTGACTGATGACACTAAAATTCTTTATGGAGAGACATCCTTGGAAACAGAACATATCGCTGCAAAGAACGAGTATGAGGGAGCGCTTCTGCTCAGGGAATGGGGGATCCCCGTGGTGGATCAGATTCTCGCAGCCGACGAAGCTGAGGCTGTAGAGGCGGCTGACAGTCTGGGGTTTCCCGTGGCCCTCAAGGTCTGCTCGGAAAAGGTGCTCCACAAGACGGAGCAGAACGGGGTCGTGCTGAATGTCTCCGACAGGCAGGAACTGACAGCTGCGGCCCGGGATATCCTCGCCAGGTTCGACGGCGCGGCCCCCGGGCTCCTGGTGCAGAAGATGGCGGGGCCGGGTGTCGAGATCATCCTGGGTGCGAGGCGCGACCCGGTTTTCGGGCCGGTTGTCCTGGCCGGGATCGGGGGCATCTTTACCGAGATCTTCCGCGACACGGCCGTGGAGATCGCGCCCGTGAGTCTGAAGACTGCCCGCGCCATGCTCCTGCGTCTGAAGGGCGCTGCCCTCCTGCAGGGATACCGGTCCCGGCCGCCCGTCGATATCGACTCGGTTGCCCGGGCGTTGCAGGCGCTCTCCAGGCTCATCACGCAACGGCACGATATCGTCGAGATCGACGTCAACCCCATGATCGCGCGCGAGAACGGCGCGCTGGCCGTGGACGCGCTCGTCCGCTGCAACGGGAAACCGCGTGCCCGGAAGGCGAAGGCCCCGGACGCAGGTACGGTCGATCCATTTTTCAACCCGGGCTCGATCGCGCTCGTCGGCGCATCCAAGACCCCGGGCAAGGGTGGAAACATCATCCTTCGGAACCTGCTCAAGGCCGGTTTTGAGGGCAGGATATACCCTATCAACCCGGGTGCGGACGAGATCCTCGGCATGAAGGCCTACGCCAGAGTGAGCGAGGTGCCGGGCCCGGTCGACCTCGCCATGTTCGTGATCCCCAAGGCAGCCGTACCGGAGGCCGTGAAAGACTGCTCGGCCAAGGGCGTGCGGAGCCTCATCCTGAGCACCGGGGGCTACTCGGACGCCGGCGAATCCGGACTGGCAGAGCAGAAAGAGCTTGCCGCGCGGGTACGCGCGGATGGGATGAGGCTCATGGGCCCCAACAGCATCGGTATCATCAACCCCCGGGCAGGTGTCGCCACCCCCATCGTGGGGCTCGAACGGATTCGGCCGGGCGGGGTGTCGCTCATCGGGCAGTCCGGAGTTTTCTCCTCGGGCTGGGGACGCTGGATCGCCGATTTCAGGCCGTTCGGGATCGCCAAGGTGGCATCCATCGGCAACAAGGCCGACATCAACGAGAGCGACCTCCTGGAATATCTCGCCGGAGACGATCAGACCACCACGATCGGCATGTATCTCGAGGGCGTCGCTGACGGCGGGCGGTTTATCAGGGCCGCGGCATCTGCCTGCTGCAAAAAGCCCGTCGTAGTGGCGAAATCCGGGCGGAGCGAGGCCGGAGCTGCAGCCGTCGCCTCGCACACCGGTTCGCTGGCCGGCTCGGATGTCGTGTTCGACGCGGTCTGCCGCAGGACCGGACTGGTACGGGTTCGCGATTCCGAGGCCTTTTTCGACACGCTCTCCGCGTTCGAGTCGCTGCCCCTGCCGCGCGGCAACCGCATGGGAGTGCTCTCCATCACGGGCATGGGGTGCGTGGTGGCCACGGACGCGGCCGAAGAGCTGGGCATCGAGATTCCCCCGCTCAGACCAGCCACCCTGAGCAAGCTTCGGCAGATCATACCGGCCTGGGCACCGCTGCGCAATCCGGTGGATGTCTGGTCCGGAGCGGAGCAGCACGGCTCGAAAAAGACCATGAGCCACATCGCAAGAAGCCTGCTCGATCAGCAGGATATCGACGCGCTTCTGATCGTCTTCGTGCTCATGCCCGAGTCGATCTTCGACATCGGCGAGGCCTTTGCCGATATCATCGAGGCCCATCCCGGCAAGCCGGTGTTCGTCAGCTATTACGGCGGCACGAGAAAAGAGATGCTGCACATCCATGAGGGCTTTCTCCGGCTCGGCGTCCCTGCCTATCCGACCCCTGAACGGGCACTCTATGCCTTCAGCCGGATGGTGGACTATGCCCGGTTCAAGGGGTTGATAAAAAAGCGGAGGTGACAGCATCCGGTCCCGAACAAGAGAGGCTTAAACGGGATCGGCCGGAGCTTATCCCTTTTGGGGGATGTTTTTGCGTTGGGATAACGAAAAGGAAAAACAGACTACCTTCTGGTAATAAGAAGTGCTGATTCTGTCACCGGTCGAAGGGAGAAGCCCGCTGCTGTCTTTCCCGCGCTAGACGTGGGGATATGCCCTTCCAATCTCCCGATATTCAAGGGGAGGGGGCATGCACCTGATGCAGAAGGCCGCACAGCGGGCGCAGACGGAAGGCATGATCCGGTTCCCGTAATCCCGATGGTCATGAACACGATCGCCAAGACCCCGTGATCTCATACCCCGGTCATCACGATCCGGTTCTCCTGGCTCCCCGAGAATGCCTTCTTTCGGGATGAATCCTCCTTCGCGTCCGCTACGTAAAGGCAGAGAAGCAAGGGTCACATTTCCATTCGAGAGTGCGGCGTCAACTGGGATCCAGGCTTGCCTTCAAAGGTCCATACCGTCGATTGGCTCCCGAATCGGTGACCAAGGGCAGCAGAATCGTACCCGCGATTTTCACTCGCGGCAGCGTTTTTGCACACAAGGGACATGGACATCAGAGAACTCGACCTCACGGCCTATTCGGAAGCCAAACCCGCCAGTCCTGTGGACCTGCTCTTTATCCACGACTCGGTGGGAGGCGAGCTCATGGCAAACCCGGGCAGAACCATCGGGGAGTCCGAAATCCTGAGAAGCCACCCGAACGGGGGAGGGCTCAGGACCCTGCTCTCGCAGAACAACTACGTGACCCACGAAGCAGCGGACGGGTCGAAGATCGCGGCGGGCACCAATGTCTGCCAGTGGAACCGGAGATTCCGCGACCAGATGAAAAGGATTCTCGCCACCCGGCATCAGGACAAACTCTTCAGCGACGACACCAGGAACCGGGTGGTAGTGTTTCAGCCGGCGTCTTCCGCCAGCTGGATCGATGACGAGGGGATCGAGCCCGGCAACCCTGATTCCTGGAAAAAGACCGTGGCCAACTACAAGGCGGCATATAGGGCACTCCTGGATCATTTCCGGAAGGAGCCGGACACCTTGTTCGTCGCCGTCACCGCGCCGCCTCTGGTGAGACCCGAGTCAACGAAGGGGATTGTCGGACGCATTCTGGGAAAACCGGACCAGGCCGCCACCGAGGAGGTGGGCAAGCGGATACGCTCGTTCAACAACTGGCTGAAGCACTTCTATTCCGGGTGGCTGCACGGCTATCCGCTGATGAACGTGGTGGTCTTCGACTACTATGACATCCTCACCGCCGACGGCGTATCCAACTGGCTCCGATACCCCACGCGCATCGGCAGGCGAGACCGTCCCAACACCGAAGGCAACGCACGGGCCGCGCAGAGGTTCATCCCCTTCATCAACAGGGCCATGAACCGGATGGCCGAGCAGCAGAGCCCGTTTTTCGCCGGCAGGCCGCATCTCTTTGCGAACAAGGCCGCCGCCGGGTAGCATCACGCATCCCCTTCGGCGGGATTCGGGCTAGAAATCTGCTGGCTCCACGCCTGTTTTGTGCTATAAGTGTGCCCCTGAAAAAAGAGCAGGGCATATGAGAGACAGCTGGCAGACGACCAACAGTACGAACACTCCGGATACGGATCTTCCCGATGCCGGACAGGCAACCGTGGGCAGAGGCTATGCCGAGGGCGTCAAGGACGCGGTTCCCGTAATCATGGGCTACCTCGCCATCGGGCTCGCGTTCGGGGTGGTCGCCAAGACGGCGGGTATCACGGTGCTCGAGGTCGCGGTCATGTCGATGATTCTGTATGCGGGGTCCGCCCAGTTCGTCACGGTCGGGCTCATCGTCGCGGGCGTGCCGGCCTCGGCCATTATCGTGACCATCTTTCTGGTCAACGTGCGCCATCTCCTCTACAGCGCCGCCATCTCACCCCACGTGAGCCACTTGAAGACGTGGCAGAACGCCCTGATCGGCGCGGAGCTCACCGACGAGACGTTCGCCGTTGCGTCGAGCCGGCTCGGACAGGGCGTGCCCGCCCGAGCGGGTTGGTTCCTGGGCATCAACAACATATCTCACGCCACATGGATCGTGTGCACCACCGCGGGCGCTGTTCTGGGCAGCGCGATCACGGACATCCGGGCACTGGGTTTCGACTTCGCGCTTGCGGCCATGTTTGCCGCGCTCCTGATCCTGCAGATCAATAACCGGCCCACATGGATGCCCGCGGTCGCGGCGGCAGCCGTCGGAGGCGGGGTCGCCCTGTGCGCATCGCTGGTCGTTCCGGCGAGCTGGGCCATCATCGCGGCCACGCTCACGGCCGCAACCGTGGGCATGGTCCTGGAAGAAAGGACGGTTTAGGGCATGATGCGGACCCAGGTGTTATTGATCATTCTCGGGGCAGCGATCGTCACGCTCATCCCGCGTATCGCGCCCCTGGTGCTGCTCAGCCGCGTCACCCTGCCCGGGCGGGTCGTGCGCTGGCTGGAGTTCGTTCCCGTCGCAGTGCTGTCGGCCCTGCTGGCGCAGGCGGTCGCAATGCCCGAAGGCAGGATCTCGTGGCCGCCCGAGAATCTCGCCATGGTCGCCGTTGTCCCGGTGCTGCTGATCGCAGTGCGCACGAGGAGCCTGATCAAGACCGTGGCAGGGGGCGTGATCGTGATGGCGCTGCTTCGGTGGGTGATGGGATAGGCCGGATGGACCGCCGGTCCGGCGCGCCGGAAGCCCTGTCGCTGCGGCGCGAGCCGTGATGCCCCGCGCAGTCTGACTCCTGAGGAAGTCGGGCAGAGGGTTTTTTCTCATCCCATCATCGCTGCAAAGGCCTTTTGATCCGGCCCTACAAAGGGCTCTTCGTCGGGCACGAGCGCGATATACTGGAGCAGCTCGTCGGCCATGCCATGGGCCGCCGGGAGATGGCTGCTCAGGATGGTCCTGGGCGAGAGCCCGTAGAAATAGCTGATCGTCTTTGCAAACCCGTCTCTGTCGATCGTGTGCAGCCAGGGCGAGTCAACCCTGGTCCAGAAGACCAGGCCGTCTTTGAGCCTGTTCGACCCGATATCTTCCGCGCTGCCCGCAGGTTCGGACATCAGCGCGCCGAAGCAGTCAGCGCTGAAGAAGGTGGAGGTCTTGTGATCGTACAGGCCGGTGGTCTCGGGGGCGTCGTAGGTGGGAGGCCTCACCGAGGTGAGCCTTCTGCCGCCCACGTCGATGCTCTGCCCGGGGTTGAGCAGATGAACCCGATTGAGGGGAAGAGGCCTGAACAGGCTCATCTTGCCCAGGCCGAGATAGGTGGTGACGACCTTGAGCCGGGGAGCGGCCTCGAGAATCCGGTGGAGGCTCCCGATATGGTCCTGGTCGTTGTGGGTGAGCCACAGCCACCTGAGGTCGTCCGGGTCGATCACCGAGGAGAGGTGGTTCATGAACTCATCGCTTAAGGCCCACAGCCCTGTATCGACCAGGACAGGCTCGCGGGCCTTGAGCACGAAGGCATTGACCGGAAGCACACCATAGCCCGGTATGGGAAAAAACGAAGGCAGAACCTCGATGTCCGGACCGGCCGGATAGGGGTCGAATATCGTGGGTATGTCCATGCGGCTCTCTTTTCACAGGCGTCCGGGAATCGGCAGGAAACCCCGCGCCATTGTTTACGATTAAGGATATTCAAGGCAGAGCCGTTTTCAAGTGCACAAGTGCCCGGACGGCTCGTGGGAGTCCGGGCACCTTCAGGGGGCTTCGGGCGGGCCGGGATTTTAGCCCGCGGAGAACAGCAGGTCGCCGTAGCGCTCCATGATTTCACGCACGTCGATCTTCTGTACCTCGGTCTTGGGGATCTCGTCCACGATCAGGTATCTGTCGGGAAGCGCATACTTGGGCAGATCGCCTGTCCTGACAAAGGAATGCATGAATTTCTCGATCTGGACGCTGTCCACCGTGACCTCGTGCGCATTGTCGATCACCACGAACACGGCCGGTCTCTCCCCCCAGACCTCATCCGGGATGGCGACCACAGCGGCTTCTTCGACGCCGGGATATTTTCTGACCAGGTTCTCGATCTTCAGGTGCGATACCCATTCGCCGCCGCTTTTCGAGATATTCCTGACACGATCCGTGACGTGGATGTACCCGTCCTTGTCGATGAAACCGAGATCGCCGGTGTGGAGCCAGCCGTGCTTCCAGAGCTCCATGGACTTCTTTGGGTCGCGGTGGTATTCGCGGGCCAGCCATGGAGCGCGTATCACAATCTGTCCCTGCGACAGGTTGTCGGTTTTCTTCAGGTGCCCCGAGGTCTCGGCGATTTCCACATCCACCAGGGGGGCGGGCAGCCCGGCGCTGGCGAGCACGTCGATCTTTTTCTTGGTGGTGCGCCCGTCGAGGTCACCCTTGAGGTGCGTCATGGATACGAGCGGGCATGCCTCGGACAGGCCGAAGGCTGAGGTGATCTGCAGGCCGCGCGAAAGTGCAATCTTGGCCAGCTTCTCCGACAGGAGCGCACCGGTGACGATGAGCTTGCACGAAGAGAAGTCCAGCTCTTTTGCATAGGGGTGCTCCAGGATCATGTGCAGCGCGGTGGGCACGCACACCGAGAAGGTGATCCGGTATTCCGTGAAGAGATGGAGCATGCACTCCATTTCGAACTTGCCGGTGTATACCTGCTGCGCGCCCAGCATGGTGGCCAGGTAGGGCAGACCCCATGCATGCTCCTTCCACATGGGCACCAGGGGCATGAACACGTCTTTTGACGAGAACCGGATTTTCGAGGAATACGAGCCCAGGGTCAGCCCCAGGGAGAGTGTCTGCAGAACGATCTGCCGGTGCGTGAACGACACGCCCTTGGGCAGGCCGGTCGTGCCCGAGGTGTAGTAGAGCGTGGCAGGGGTGTTCTCGTCAAAGTCCTCGAACTCGTATTCCGGCGGGGCCTGGGCGAGCAGATCTTCGTACTCTCCTGTAAAGGAAAAGAGCGGCTCATCCGGGTGATCGGTCTCGGTGATCAGCACCAGGTGATCCACGTGGCCGAGCGAGTCCTTCACCTTTTTGAGCAGGCACAGAAAGTCTTCGTGCACGATGAGGACCCGGGGAGCGGCATGCGATATGGCATGGCCGAACTCGTCGATTCCCTGCCGCCAGTTGAAGGTTGCGAGCACCGCACCCATCATGGGCACGGCGAAGTAGCTTTCCAGAAAACGGTGGGAATTGTAGTCGATCATTCCGACCACATCGCCCTTTTTTACACCAAGTGCCGACAGGGTGCCTGCCAGACGCTTGATTCTGTCCTCCAGGGTAGTATAGGTGTAGGTGAGCCCGTCCCGGTAGCAGATTGTCCGGGCAGGAGCGTATCGCAGCGCCGAGGTGAGGATCTTTTTGATAATGAGGGGATATTCGTAACTGGTTCCCGATGAAAACAGGAGTTCATTCATGGTGTTCTCCTTTGTTGATACGAATCAGCAACACAAAATAACATGAGGGAGCCGGCTGTTTCCATAGGGGGGGTTCTGATTTCATACCCTCCAAAAGTCCTGCACCGGCCCCGGAAAATGACTCATCCAAGCGGTAGGACTTCCCGGATACACCGGTGTAATCATCCAGGCAGCGCAGAAAAATCCATAGTGAAATATCGCCGGTATTCTGGTAACGGATAATGGGTCGAACCAAAGGTGAGACACCATGAATGTTCCGGCGGTCCGGTCCGGCGGGTTGATGATTCAAAGAGGAGGTGAACATGCTGTACACCCTGGCGAAGATGCTCAATGTCTTGAACTCAGAGGCGGATCCTTCACAGATAAGCCTTGCGTTCGCCCTTTCCATGATCGCGGGCCTGACCCCGCTCATGAGCCTGCACAACCTCGTTGTGCTCTTCCTGGTGCTCGTTCTCAGGGTCAACCTCAGCGCGTTTCTGCTGGGGCTGGCGGTCTTCTCGGGCCTGGCGTATCTGTTCGACCCGCTGTTCCACGCAGCCGGCCTCTCCCTGCTCTCGGCGCAGTCTCTGGAAGGGCTCTGGACAAGCATGTACAACATGCCCGTGTTCAGGATCGCGAGGTTCAACAACACGATCGTCATGGGCAGCCTCGTTGTCTCGCTCGTGCTGTTTGTGCCCGTGTTCTTCCTCGCCAGGACGGGCATCGTGCGGTATCGATCGACTTTTCTTGCGTGGATGAAGAAAACGAAGCTCGCGCAGGCGATCTGGGCGAGCACCTTCTACAAAATCTATGCGTCTCTTCCCGGCAGGCACTAGGGAGGGTGGTATGAAACAGTGGATACGATGGAAAGGGCTCCTGGCCTTTGTCGCGGTGACGGGCCTGCTGGCGTTTTTCTGGCTCGTGCTCGCGGACGACCTTGTCCGCAGGGGGATCGAGCGGACAACGGCCTTTCTGGTGGGGGCCGAGGTGAACGTGGACGACGCGAACCTCACCTTCTCCCCCCTGGGCTTCGTGGTCTCGCGGATACAGGTGACCAACCCGGACAACCCCGGGACCAATGCCCTGGAGATCCGGAGGATGGCGTTCACGCTGAACACCCCGCAGCTCTTCATGCGCAAGACCATCATCGAGGACATGATCGTCGAGGAGGTTGCGCTGGGTACCCCGCGTGAACGTCCCGGGCGCGTCTACCGGAAGACCGCCGAAGAGGTGTCTCCCGCCCCCGGAGAGAGGGCGTCCTGGTTTGAGGTGCCGGACATCTCGAGCGAGAACGTCAGGCAGGCCCTGGAGGAGGCGAACCTCGAGACCGTGAAATCCGCGCGAGCCCTGAGCGAAGAGATCGGGAACAGGAACGAGTTCTGGGACCAGCGGATAGAGCAGCTCCCCGACGAGGACCGCCTGCAGGAGTATCAGGCGCGTATCGATGCGCTGGGCCAAGCACGGAAAGGCGATATCGGCGCCCTGCTGCGCAAGGGGACCGAGGTGAAAGACCTGTACTCCGACATCAACGCCGACCTGAACCTGCTCAGGGACAGCTACCGCCGGTTTTCCGAAGACTACAAAAGCGTCACCGCGCAGGTGAACCGGCTCTCCGAGCTGCCAGCGCAGGACGCCCGG
>JAHDKO010000056.1 GCA_018436855.1 Deltaproteobacteria bacterium
CACAAGGATGCGCCCGTCGGCCTCATCAAAGCGCACCTCGAATGCCTGCGACTCTCCGGCGAGCTTCACGGCCTGATAGACCCTGGTCCCGAGGAAGACGGCATTGGCGAGAAAGACTCCTCCGATGAGGAGAACGAGTATAAGGGAAACACGCTTCATCCGATCGACACCTCCGCGGTCATTTCACCTGCAATGCATACTGCAAAACCGCAAAGGCCGCAACAGGCTTGCCCGCATACCATGCTCCATGTCCCGGAGGGCTCCATCCAGCGCCGGCAGCAGATATGCCCGCCTCCCCGGATGAGCGGCGCTCGATCCCGCCATGGACCCGGCGGATCCGCGACCTCTTTCGCCCCAAGCAACACTGCGTCCCTGTGGCCCATGGTCATCCTGATCGCGTCTCTGCCGTGGATGCCCTCTTTGCCGAGCCGGTGGAAGTAGTGGAGAAAATGGATGGAGCCGTCGATGCCGAGCCCGATGACCAGCGCGCCGCACAGCACGGTGCCCAGATCCAGCGGGATGCCCTTCCACCCCATGAACCCCAGGATGAACTCGAGGGGGATCAGGATGGACAGGAGCGAGAGGGTGCCCCGCTTGACGGATTTCTGAGTCAGCGAGACCAGGACGAGCACGATCAGCGATGCGAGCACCAGGCTCTGGAACTGGCTCGATATGAGCAGGCGGTGCACGACCCGGATGGTCTCCGGCATGCCTGCCTGGTCGATGGAGACATCCACGGATGCAGTGATCGCGGACTCGATCCCCGGCACCTGCTCCACCTGCCTGAAGAAGAAGACCGGGTTCTCCGCCGCAAGATCCCACAGCACCCCTTCGGAACGCTTCCGGAAATCCTCATCCTCTGTGAGCCCGGGGTTGTAGAGATCGGCGCATGCAGCCTGAAGCGATGCGATCCGCTGGAGCCTCAACGCGAAACCCACGCGTCTGAGCAGGCCGCCGGCGGTGAAGCGGGCGTCCTCCCTGCCCATGGCGCCGCTCAGCACGATCATTTCCTCAAGCGTCCGGCCGGCCGTCGCCGGGTCCCGGGCAGGGTTCTCCCGGACAACATCCAGGAGGGCGCCGATGAGAGCATCGGGCAGCACTTC
>JAHDKO010000100.1 GCA_018436855.1 Deltaproteobacteria bacterium
CGCAAATTGTTTTCAATAAGACCAGACGCTCCTTCGTGAGTCTTCCGCTGTGTGTTTTCAGTACAGAGCTGAGCCTGTCATAACAATATCCATGACCTGCGCAGAGAGAACACTCGGGTTTTAAAAGCTTCTGTTGCATATCATTTGCAATAACAGGGATCAGGGTCCTTGTCAAGAGCTGAGGGAGACCGGTTCACAAACACGGCCCTATCGCGTATACTGCCCATCCGGAGACATGCACATGAACGGTACGGACAGAAAACGGAAAAGAGAACGGCATACCCTGGAGACCATGCTCAGGATCTACTGCCGCGGTAATCATGGCAGGCGGACAGATCTCTGCGACGAGTGCGGAAGGCTCAGGGACTATGCCCTCACGCGCCTCGACCGGTGCCCGTACGGGCACGACAAGCCGGTCTGTTCCCGGTGCCCGGCTCACTGCTACAAGCCCGATATGCGCGAGCGGATCCGCGAGGTGATGCAGTATTCCGGCCCCCGGATGCTGGCCCGCCATCCCATACTCTCGCTTCTGCACATGCTGGATCTGGAGAAGATGCCCCCATCCGGCGAACCCGGAGAGACGAAGTAGCCGGTCCTTCAGGAGAGAAGACCCCGGACTCCGGCTGCATCCCGCTGCCGTTGCCGGCTCACGGGGCGAGAACCAAACCGCATTATCCGTGTGCTCCGGATGTGAGAGCCACACTATGCGCCGGGTATCTTTTTTTAATGTATCTATATCTCCTTGACATTTGAGGGGTAATTTTGTACCGATACCACTGAGTTGAAGCTCTGCAGTGGTGTGGTGTGATATGGCGATTCGGGTGCCGACTTTTACATGTCTGTTCCGGAGCGGAAAAACCAGGCCGGAGTCAATAGGCCTGCTCCGGTTCATCATCTCTCCCTCCAAGGCCCTGAATACCTCGGATACTATCGCGCTGTCGGTTCACCAACAAATATACGAGGAGGAAGTATGGTAAAAAAATTCGTTTTGGCTGCAGTTATGATCAGCTTTGTCGCGGTTCCGGTGTCGTCCTGCTTCGCCGCCAACCAGAGCAATACCGGGTGCGGGCTCGGGTCTCTCATCATGCAGGGCAATGACGGCCTGGCTTTCCAGGTTCTGGCCGTGACGACCAACGGGACCTGCGGGAACCAGACCTTCGGCATCACCTCGGGCACGCTGAACTGCGAAAAACCGGCAAAGTTCGCCAGCAGGGAAAAAACGAGCTCCTACATTGCCGACAACATGGACAACCTTGCCAACGACATCGCACGCGGGCACGGGGAATATCTGAACACCCTGGCCGTGCTCATGGAGGTGCCCGAGGGTTCCCGAGCAAATTTCTATGCCCTGCTGCAGAACAATTTCCCGCACATCTACTCTTCGCCGCAAATCAGCAGCGTCGAAGTGCTCGACACCATCGAATCCCTGATGTAGCATCACCGGATGGGCATAGAATCGGCATGGGGATGCGGGGTGGCTCCACCCCGCATCCCCATGCTCTTCCTCGTCGCACTCTGGTGCGTCTTCAGCGCGGCCCCCTCTCCCGCCCAGGACTCACCCTACTGTGAAGAGCTCCTGGCATCCGCCGCGGAACAGAAACTCCACGAAGACCGTTACTGGCACATCCTCATGCATTACCAGAACGGACTGTTCGGCTTCGAGAGCCTCGTGGACGATCCGATGTTCTTCCTGTCGCCCGAGGGCAGGACAGATCCCGAAGCAGAGATCCGGGCCACCATACGTGCCTTTTTCGAGCAGCACGGGGATGAGAACGACTCGGCCGTGTGCAGGTTTCCGGCCCGCTTCGAATGGATCAGGGAGCGGCTGGATATCGATCCGGACCGGATCCCCTTTCCTGCCTGCCGGTCGTTCGAGAACTTCATGGAAACGGCCCGGCCCTCCTCGGTCACCCTGGTTTTTCCCATGGCCCACCTGAACAGCCCGGCCTCGATGTTCGGCCACACCCTCCTCACCGTGGAGACGGCCGACAGGACCAGCCTTCTCGCCTATTCGATCAGCTATTCGGCGGTCACCAGCGAGACCTTCGGTCCCTTTTTCGCCTTCAAGGGTCTGTTCGGGCTCTATCCGGGATACTTCGCTGTGCTGCCGTACTACACCAAGCTGGAGCAGTACAGCGACGTGGACCACCGGGACATCTGGGAGTACCGTCTCAATCTGACCGCCCCGGAGATCAGGCGGATGCTGCTGCACGTCAGGGAGCTGGAATCAATCGCCTCCGACTACTATTTTTTTCAGGAGAACTGTTCATACCTGCTCTATTTTCTGCTGGAGGCCGCCCGCCCCTCGCTGGAGCTCTCCGACAGATTTCACTGGTGGCTCATCCCCCTGGACTCCATACGCGTGATCGAGGAGCAGGGCCTGATAACCGGCGCATCTTACCGGCCGTCCAGAACCACCAAGATCAGATTCCTCGCCTCGGACCTGAGCGAACCGGGAAAGACCGCCGCCCTTGCCATGGCTGACGGGATGCCGCACGGAGACGCCCTGAAGCTCTGCTGCCTTTCCGATCAG
>JAHDKO010000115.1 GCA_018436855.1 Deltaproteobacteria bacterium
AAAACATGAATTATCAAGTATCTATCTCATAATCGAATCGTACAGACCGGCATTATTCTGATGGATGATAAAAATGTGTTCGTGTGCTGTAATTATGAAACCGCTTTTACTCCAAAAATGCCGGTTTCCGGATGGACACTAATTCATTTAAGTACGTTTTAGAAAAAAATACTGAACTAAATAATCACATTAAATCCGTTGCCAAAAACAACAAGATCTTGAAGATCTGTGCGCTTGGTGGAGGGCCAGGAACTGAACTGTTGGCAATCACAAAATTTCTTCATAAACAGCAATTGGGATTTAGTGTCTCAGTTGACTTTCAATTGCTGGATAAAGTTCAAGAATGGGCAAACTCTTGGTATGGAATTCGCAATACAATTAATGACACGTTGCAAGAAATGTACGGTCCTGATCGATCTAAATGGCCAATAATACCATCAGGAAATTTCATTACTTGTGATGTTACACAACCCGGTACACTTCGAAATGCTGGTAATATTTGGGGGCAAGATATTTATGTTATTAATTATTTACTTTCTGAAATATTTAAAGATGATCCTGGCTTAAGACAATTTATGAGAGAAATATCATCAGTGGCGCCTTCTGGATCTCATTTTGTTTTTATTGAAAGGAGAGGGTCGATGTGGTTACAAAGGATGAAAGAGATTGCACAAGGGGCAGACCTAATAATTTCTGAATCTTACGAATCACGATTGACTAAAGACTCTGACGAACTACCTGAAGATTTAGGTGATATTTTTGTTAAACTTTCTCCCATAAGAAAACCCAGATTAACGTGTGATATTGTATACTCCATAGGTGTGAAAGAATAAATGATAATAAGCGCAAGCAGAAGAACAGACATTCCCGCATTTTATTCAGAATGGTTTGTCAACAGATTGAAACAACAATATTTATATGTAAGGAATCCTTTCAATGCTAACCAAATCTCTAAAATAAATCTTTCACCTGACGTTATCGATTGTATTGTTTTTTGGACAAAAGATCCTACAAAAATTATAGATAAACTTAATTTAATTAATGAATTAGGCTATAAATATTACTTTCAGTTTACTATTACCTCGTATGACAATACTTTAGAAAGAAATGTTCCCCCCAAAGAATATATTATCAACACATTCCAATCGCTTTCCAACTTACTAGGGCCTGAGAAAATTATATGGCGATATGATCCCATATTACTGACGAATAATTACAGTATCGAATATCATAAAGAATATTTTGAATGCATAGCTGAGAAATTGAGTAAATTTACACACAAATGTACTATAAGTTTCATTGACTTATACAAGAAATGTGAAGTAAATTTGAAAGGACTTATAATTAATGAAATTAATAGCAATCAAAAAAGACATCTTGCATATAATCTTTCCAAGATTGCTGGCAAATATAATATCATTATGGAATCATGTGCTGAAGCACTTTCACTTAGGAATTATGGAGTGTCAGCGGGAAAATGTATCGATGATCAATTAATCTCAAAAATTATTGGTTGTCAGTTATCAGTCGAAAAAGATAAATCTCAGAGGCATACTTGTGGGTGCATTGCCAGTGTTGATATCGGCGCATACAACACATGCAAACATGGATGTCGGTATTGTTATGCCAATTTTGACCAAAAATCTGTTACTCGAAATTTTGCCAAGCACGATATAAGATCCCCCATATTATTAGGTAATGTTTCTGGAAAGGAAAAGATAACCGAGAGAAAGATGATTTCATTGATCCAAAAGCAAGACCTACTCTTCTAAATAAGTTATGGATATTAATCATAAATGTTTTTAACCAGAGATTGAATTACTGTTACTTTAAATTGAAATCTGGTGATATAAACGATCCGGGGAGGAAGTCACATTAAATAATTCATTGACTAAATAAGCTTTTGAACACACCAATGATCTGTCCGAGATTCATTAATACTGAATCTCGAACATAAAGGCGCAGGGTTTTCCAAAACCCATTAATACTTATGAGTTTTTTGTATATCCTGGTATAAGTTATTTAATTCACGACAATTGTGAGGGCATACCAGACCGAAGGAGGTTATTAGATGAAAAATAACTGCATCATCGTTGCGTTGCTTGTCCTATTAGTGAGCTGCGGCGGTAGTAGTTCAGGCGGTGATCCTGTCAGTAATGAATCCGCTGCTGGCATATGGGAGGGGGCAGGAGAAACGGACAAGGCTATTTCTGGCAATATCGTTGGAATGATAGCGAGCAATGGGAAAGCATTCTTTCTCACTGATGCCATGGTTCTTGTTTATGGAGATGCCTCTGTATCAGGAAACAACATCTCTATTAACGGAGCCTTATATGGGGATGTCTCTCCTTCAGTAACAATGTCGGGAACGGTTCAATCAGGTGTGAGCATAAACGTTAATTATTCAACATCTGATGAAAATGGTACTATCTCTCTAGCAAAAGCTGATAGCTCTATTGGCGTCTATAACCGTACTTCAAGCTTTTCTAAGCTCATGGGAACATGGGATGACGATTTTACTGATGACGCCGGAACATGGACTTTTACCATTCTTAACTCTGGGGAGTTCTCTGCCGTAAGAGATCCCGATGGCTGTTCAATCAGCGGCCAGTTCCAAACAATTGATAGTACAAAGAATGAATATGCTGTAACGGCATCTGTATCATCATGCGCTGATTTAAATGGTAATTATTCTGGACTTGCATTTACCAGTGACGACGGAGCGACAGATAATGTGATTAGCATAGTCATTGTCAACTCAGAGAATGCTGGTGTCTTTGAGGCTATTAAGCGAGAATAGAATCTCAAGGATACATACCGGTCGTAAATCTGGTCGGGAATTGGTCCTTTGATAAAGGCTAAAAATGAATGAAAATGGCTTAAAAAGGGCGGAATAAGACGAAACCGGGCGCTCTCACGCCGGAGACAGGGGTTCGACTCCCCTTGGGACTACCAAATTTTACCAATGAAAAGGGGCGGTTAAGCCGCTCCTTTTCTTTTGCCTAGTGTC
>JAHDKO010000126.1 GCA_018436855.1 Deltaproteobacteria bacterium
GGCTCACAGTATAACTAGCCGCTACCCATATTGAAAGAAAAATACGGATTCGGAAAGGTAAGGGACAGCATCCGTGCTGGTGTCACATTTATCTCTGCAAGAAAACGTCTTGCAATGGCAGAGCCTTTTCTCCTTGACAGAGCCTTTTCTCCTTGACAGAACCTTTTAATGGGTGACCCCGATCCTGTGACCCCGATCCTGTGTGCTCAAAGCTTAGAAAGCTCTCACCGGGTATCCAGCCCTACCCTCAAAGTCCGTGAAGAAACCAACTTGAGAGGAGGGCTCAACGGTACCTGTCTGCGAGCCGGAAGGTTTCTTTCACTGCATGTCACGTCCATGAACCGGACCGGGATCCGATGGGCCTGCAGGGAACGAGCATGACCGGATCTTTCCCGCGCAGCGCTGGAAATGTGAACCCGCTGGAAATGTGAACCCGTCCCCGAAAAGGGGCTAGAACATCAGGTCTTCCGCCCGCGGGTGTCCGGGGATGTAGGGCCAGGGCCTTTCTGAATCGTCTTCGCCCGGGTACCAGGCGACGAGCCTGGCAACAGCCGTATGGAGCTGAGACCAGTTGGACACGACGATGCGGTATTCCCCGTCGGTTCGATCCAACTCGTAGGCATCCACGCCGTATTCCAGAACGATGCCGTCAGTGCCGAACTCGACCCGGCGGACTTCCACCTCGTTATCCAGTTGCCTGAGCGAGACAGTGAGAAACTTCACCTCGCCGGCCAGATCCGGCGAAACATTTTCCAGATCGAGCCTGACGCGGATGAGTCCCGGAGACCTCACCAGGATGTTGTAGTACAGAGAATAGGAATCGTGCTCTCTCGGCGCCGGATGGAGCACGAAGGTCTGATTGAGCGAGAGAAGCTCCTGTGCAAAGGTCGATTGCCCCGCACCCAGTATCGTGAAGGCTGCAATGAATAGTATGATTATTCTCTTCATGTTCATAAAACCCTCCCTTGATACCGGCAGGTACCGTGCATCCCGACGGATGCCCCTTCAACACGGCGGAAACGACTGCCGCATCACCGAAGAACGCATGGGAGCGATATATTCCTACATAGTTGAATAACGCGCCGCCCGGATATGCCAAGAGAACGGACCTCGCGCCCGCTGCGTATGGAGGAGGGTTTCCCTTTGGGCAAAGGGGAACGCCGCACTGTCCAGTAAACTGCAGATCCGGTTTTTCTATTGACACAACGACTGGTTGGATGGTGTTGAACATGCTGTGATGCAAAAAGGAGGGTGCCATCGTATGGAGCAGGCGGCATACGAAAGATTGAGACGCTTTTTCTCGCCCCGCGGCGTGGCCGTGGTAGGCGCATCCGCGAAAAACCAGTGGTTCGGCAACCTGGCCGGCTATGGCCGGCGCTACGGGGCGACCGGGCAGTTCTTTCCCGTCAATCCCAGGGCGGCCGAGGTGGCGGGAATCAGGGCCCTGCCCTCCATCGAACACCTTCCGGAGGGCGATGTCGATTTCGCGGTGGTCATGGTCAAAAGCGATGCCGTGCTCGCATCAGTGGAGAAGCTGCTGCACAAGGGGATAAGGAATATCCTGCTCATCTCTTCGGGGTTCGCGGAGACGGGCGCCGAAGGTGAGGTAAAGCAGGAGCGGCTCAAGCGCTTCTGCAGGGAGAACGACATCCTGCTCATGGGTCCCAACTGCCTGGGGTTCATGAACTTTTCCGACAGGGTGAACGTGTTTGCCGGCGGGTCCGTGGAGGGCGAGCTGCGCCCCGGTTCCATCGGACTGGTGGGGCAGAGCGGCGCGAGCAGCGAGATCATTGCCAGCAAGCTCATGAAGAAGTCGCTCGGCATATCCCTGTACACCACCACCGGAAACGAGGCCGTGATCACCTCGGAAGACTGCATGGACTACCTGGTCCACGACAGCCGCACGCGCGTCATCACCGGGTTCATGGAAGGCTTCCGCAACATCGGCCGGATGAAGGAGATCGCTCGGGAAGCGGCGCTGAGACAGATACCCATCATTCTTCTCAAGGTGGGCAGATCGGAACGCGGCATGCACGCAGCCCGGTCCCACACCGGGGCCCTGGCAGGCAACGATGCCGTGACGGACGCGTTTTTCCGGCAGTACGGGATCGTCCGGGTGGAGAGCATCGAAGAGCTGGTGGAGACCGCCTCCGTGTTCACCCACTGTCCGCTTCCCCGGGGAGGAAGACTCGGCATCTGCACCCTTTCGGGAGGCCTGTGCGGCCTCTATGCAGACCTGTGCAGCCGCTGCGGCATCGAGGTCCCCCGCCTTTCGGAGAGGACCGTTACTGCCCTGAAGACCGTCCTGCCCGATTTCGCCCAGCCCGACAATCCCCTCGACGTTACCGGATCGGGTTTTCTGCAGGGAATGGGCGAGATCCTGAAGATCCTGCTCGATGACGAGAATCTCGACATGATCGCCACCCTGTCGTTTGCCCCTGCCGGAGACGGCGATACCCTGATGCACCGCTTCAACGAGGGCCTCTTCCCGGTTGCCCGCTCCGCGGACAAGCCCGTGGTCGCCTTGAGTTTCCGGGAGGTGACCGACTATGCCAGGCGCTACTATGAGAAAAACGGCATCTATTTCATCGAGCATCCCCAAGACTCCTTCAAGGCCCTCTCCCACCTCATCCACTATGCAAAATTTCAGAGGGGGCTTGCAGATGGCCGCTTTGAGCAGACCGGGGCCTCGTATGCACGATAACAACCGGGGAGATCCGTCTCGATGCGGTCTGCCGTTGACCCGGCCGCCGGCACCGGGGAACGCGAGTGAACGCACGCACCGGGAAATGGGCAGCACGGGGACCGGCACTGTCTCTTGATTCACTAAAAAAACGCGCGTGCATTCTCTATGAGAGGGCACTGTATGACCCCGGGAGCAATGTGTCAAAGTTCGAACAACTCTTCCGGCTCGCCTCGGGCCTCGATATGGACAAGAACAAACTGAAGCGCCTGGACGGCTTCATCAGCCGCAAGCTCTACGGCTTGCTCCGTGATCACGGGGGCGCCCTGCCTTTTTCATCAATCCATATGTCCTGGCAATCTGTCCTGTCTTCAGGACACTTTCCGGCATCCCGGACAGGCATTGCCCGGTCCTCTCTGCCCATGTACCTGTTATTCCTGATTATTCCATGCTGGCACATGAGTTGCTTCATCTGTCTGGCCACACATCCCTGAACACCGGGGTGAAAACATAGATTACAGATTATCGATAAGGAGGTTTTGATCCATGTTCAAATCGTATGAAGACGCCTACCGGCGCTCTCTGGAAGACAGAGAGGGTTTCTGGAGCATTGCGGCAGGGGCAATCCACTGGGACAAGAAGTGGGACAGGGTCCTGGACGACTCGAAGGCGCCGTTTTACCAGTGGTTCGCAGGCGGTAAGCTGAACACCTGCTACAACGCCATCGACTACCACGTGGAAAACGGCAGGAAAGACCAGGCAGCCATTATCTATGACAGCCCGGTCACCAGCACGAAACAGAAAATCACCTATGGCGAGCTCCAGGCAAAGGTGGCTCAGTTTGCCGGGGTGCTCAGATCCCTGGGCGTGGAAAAGGGCGACCGGGTGGTCATCTATATGCCCATGATCCCAGAGGCCGCCGTGGCCATGTTCGCCTGCGCGCGCATCGGCGCCGTCCATTCCCTGGTGTTCGGCGGGTTCGCCTCCAACGAGCTTGCGATCCGCATCGAAGACGCCAAGCCCAGAATCGTGATCTCCGCCTCCTGCGGCATCGAGCCCAAGGGCGCCATACCCTACAAGCCGCTTCTGGACAAGGCCATCGAGCTCTCCCGCCACAAGCCCGAAAAATGCGTCATCTACCAGCGTCCCCAGGTCAAGGCCGATCTCATCCCGGGCAGAGACATCGACTGGACGGACGCGATCAAGGGTGCGAGCCCGGCGGGATGTGTCTCCGTGAACGCCACCGACCCGCTCTACATCCTCTACACCTCGGGCACCACCGGAGTCCCCAAGGGCGTTGTCCGGGACAACGGCGGGCATGCCGTGGCGCTGAAGTGGTCCATGAAGCATATCTATGGCGTGGAGCCGGGCGATGTCTACTGGGCCGCATCAGATGTGGGCTGGGTCGTAGGCCACTCCTACATCATCTATGCCCCGCTGCTTTCGGGCTGCACCACCATCATGTACGAGGGCAAACCCGTGGGCACCCCCGACCCCGGGGCATTCTGGCGGGTGATCTCCGAGTACGGGGTCAAGGTGCTCTTTACCGCGCCGACCGCGTTTCGGGCCATCAAGAAGGAAGACCCGGGCGGAACCTATCTGGAAAAATACGACATCTCCTGCCTGAAATACCTGTTCCTGGCAGGCGAGAGGCTCGACCCGGACACCTATCACTGGGCGAGCGACCTGCTGAGAATCCCGGTGGTGGATCACTGGTGGCAGACCGAGACGGGCTGGGCCATCGCGGCGAACTGCATGGGGATCGAGGAGCTGCCCATCAAGCCGGGTTCACCCACCAAGCCGGTGCCCGGATACGATGTCCGGATCCTGAACGAAAGCGGCAAGGAACAATCCAACGGCGATGACGGCGTCATCGGCATCCGCCTCCCCCTTCCCCCCGGCTGCCTGCCTACCCTGTGGCAGAAGGACGATGCCTATGTCAAATCCTACCTCAGCGATTATGACGGGTATTATGCCACGGGCGACGGCGGATACAAGGACAAGGACGGCTACCTCTACATCATGGGCAGGGTGGACGACGTCATCAACGTTGCCGGCCACAGGCTCTCAACCGGCGGCATGGAAGAGGTGGTGGCCAGGCACCCGGACGTGGCCGAGTGTGCGGTGATCGGTGTCGAAGACCAGCTCAAGGGCCAGGTGCCTGTGGGATTCGTGGTGCTCAAGGCTGGATCCGCCGCAAGCGGGCAGGAGATCCAGAAGAGCGTGGTGTCCATGGTCCGCTCCGAGATCGGGGCACTGGCGTGCCTGAAGGACGTGGCCGTGGTCAAACGCCTCCCCAAGACCAGGAGCGGCAAGATCCTGCGGGCAACCATGCGCAAGATCGCGGACGGCCAGAAGTTCAACACCCCATCCACTATCGAGGACCCTGCCGTTCTGGGCGAGATCGAGGTCGCCCTGAAGGATTTCGGTTATCCCCGGGGCTAAAGAAGGAGTCATCCTCTCAAGCTTGGGTGAAGCAACATGGTTTTTCAATGAAACGGGGCAGGCAGGCCCTGCCCCCCTCAAATTGACTACAGGAGGAAAACGGTATGAGCAAACAGGGCACAGCTGCGTCTTCAGCCAAGGCAGAAGGCGACTTGTCGATAAAACAGGAACCGGTACCGGGGAATCCGGCTGTGGTGGGGCTCGCGGGCTTCGGCATGACCACGCTGATTCTCCAGTTCCACAATGTGGGCTGGTGCGGTGCGGGCCCGGTACTGGCCATGGGACTCGTCTTTGGAGGCCTGGCTCAGATGGTCGCCGGATTCCAGGAAATGAAGACCGGCAACAACTTCGGCTACAGCGCCTTTACGGCCTATGGGGCATTTTGGATCGGCCTGGCGGTGATCCTGCTCTTCAACCATTTCGGGGTCTATGCGTCGAGTACGACGGATATCGGCTGGTATCTCGTGGCCTGGACCCTCTACACGGCCATCATGTGGATCGGGTCCATGCGGATCAACGGGGCCCTCGCGTCCACCTTTACCCTCCTGCTGATCGGATTCATCCTGCTCGATTTCGGCCACTTCGGATACCCCTCATTGAACAGGATCGCGGGCTTCGAGCTCATGGCGTGCGCGCTCAATGCCTGGTATGTCATGGCTCACGCGATCTTTGCAGGTGTCTTCGGCCGGGATGTCCTGCCGGTGGGGAGGCCGTGGATCGGATAGTCCGGGCAAAAGCCCCACCTTCTGAATCCGCATGTTAAAAGGTTGAGAAGGTGGGGCCACATGCTTTCGCAAGATAAGGGGCACTGCTCCACTTTTGGCTTTACTTGCCTCGATTGATATTATATCGTTCTATTTTTCAAGGAGGTTTGTATGAAATGCGTTCTGCATGTTTTGAGCGGCGTTGTGTTTGCTGTTCTGTGTTCCATGTCTGCGTGGGCCTGCACCATCACCTATGATTTCGAAAACATCCCTACCGGCTTTTACACGGAAGACCAGTTCAACAGCTTCTTCGAGGGGATACGGTTTGACAACGTGAACGTCATGGGCGGCACGGATGATGGCTTCTTCGTGACCACGGTGGACTATCTCAACCCTTCCCTGGGCCCGGACTTCTCCGGCCACGTGGTGATGAACGACCCGTATAACAATCCCGCGAACTCCACCATGGTGTATCTCGACACCCCCACCGATTATGTGAGCATCACCATGGGCGACTTCGGCTATGACGAAGACACGCTCTTTCTCTGTGCATTCGACAGCACGGGCAGACAGGTGGGGTACGCCACGACCATCAACCCCATGACCTCCTTTGCCGGTGTAACCCTCTCCGTCCAGACCATCCTGCCGACCATATCTTCCATCGAATTCTACGGGCCCAGCGGAATCAGCAACAACTCGATCCTCTGGGACAACCTCACACTCGGCGGAGGCCAGGGCTCACCGGTGCCCGAGCCGGCCACCTTCCTGCTTCTGGGAGCCGGGCTGCTGGGGCTGGCAGGGGTGCGCAGAAAGGTGCGATAGACGTTTTCATCCCGGCATGCACTACGCCGTGTGTACAACAACCGCGGATACCTGGATGAAACAGTCCATGCCTGAGCAGGCAGAGCAGTATTTCTCCTGCAACCGCGGGTACCTGGGTGACACTCTTCCTCAGGGTGCCCGAAAAAGAAACTGCTTGAAGCATATATGACATCAGGAAAAGGAAACACACGTCCCGTGGACAGGAAACGAAACGTTCGCAAGCACTCAAGACGGCCCGTCAACCCCCCCGCACGGTCACCCCTGCAGGAATATGACCCGCTTTCCTGTGCCATACGCTTTTTCATGGCCGCGCTTTTCGGCGTTTTTATCGATATCGTACTGATATGTCTCTACGGAGTGGTGGTACTCATGGGCTACCGCCCGGGGTTCGACGGGCTCTTCTCCATCATGGCGGCTGTTCCCCTCATCTGGGGCGGGCTGGGCATCTTCTTCTTCAACGAGATGCTCGACCTCGCGGGTGAGATCGTTGAGCGGTTTTTCCTGTTCTGGCGGTGATCGGGAGCCCCCGGTCCGCGAACATGGACCGCCCCGCCAGGAAGCAGGATGACGTCGGGGGTCATCTTTCGCTGATGGTACCTGTCTCGGCGGGCGGAAAGGGAATAGATCCGGTATGAATCAAGGGGGCCCCGCCGGGGGTGAGGGCCTTCATGCCGGGACCCCGGATGACCGGTCATCCGGCTCATGAACCGGTGTGAGGCGTATTGTCGCACCGCAGCCCGAGCAGGTGAGCCTCCGCGCCCTGAAGCGCGGAGAAACCTCATATGCATGGCCGCAGCCGGTGCAGGTGATTTTCTGCCATGTACCGGGCAGATAACGGACCTCCCGGGTCACGGGCTCGTCCCGGCCTTCGCGCCCGCCCCTGTTCCGCGGCTCTTTTCCTCCTGCCGATGCCTGCCTGCTCATGACTGCAGAGGCACTCAGGACAGAGCCCACGGTCTTCCCGTCCGGCCTGTTCACGGGATGCGCACGCTTGCAGCGCGGACAGACAAAGCGCCCTTCCCGGTACTCGGGAGGCAGCTTGATCTTCAGCCCGCACGAGCAGGTGATGAAGGCAAAGCCGTTCAATGCCCGGATGATATCTCCCGACCTCCTGGCCGACTCCGAACGGGCCGGCTGTACAGGATCGCTCGCCTGCCCGCCTTCCCGTATCTCCACCCTGCCCTCACCCCGGAGTTCGGAGGCAGGAAGCAACTTCTTACGGCGATGGGTAACCTCGACATATGCCCTGAAGTAGTCGAGATAACCCGCCCCCCGGCTCATGGCCCGCAGGATCCTGATCCGCTCCTTAAGCGGCGGATGGGTGGCGAACGCGCTGTTGTCTAGATGCCGCCGGTAGGGATTGACGATGTAGAAAGGCGCGGTGGCGCTCGGCGCCGAGGTGAGCGTGTCCGTACTTTCTCCGATCTTCTGCAGGGCCGAGGCAAGCCCTTCCGGATAGCGGGTGAGCCGTGCGCTCGTGGCATCCGCAAGGTATTCCCGCCTGCGCGATATGGAAAAATAGAGCACACGCGCAAGGATGGGCCCGATGACGGCCAGAACGAGGGAAACGATCAGGAGCGGCCCGGCCGCTCTTCCCCCGGCGCGCCGGGAGCGGGAGGCCAGGCGCACGGTTGAGGAGTATCGGAACGAGCGGGCGAATACGTCGGAAAGCAGGAGTATGGAGCCCAGCATGGTGGCGGCAACCGTCATGTACAGCACATCCCGGTTCAGGATGTGGCTTATCTCGTGCGCCACCACCCCCTGGAGCTCATCCCTGGTGCACATCGCCAGGAGCCCGGCAGTGACGCAGATGCAGCTCTTCTCAGGCGACTTGCCCATGGCGAACGCATTGGGTGCGGGATCATCGACCACGAAAATGCGGGGCATGGCGGGAAGCGACCCCGCAATGACCATCTCCTCGACGACATTGAAGAGCTGGGGATATATCCTCTGGTCGATCTCATGCGCACGGGACAGGCCGAGCAGGATGGTGTCCGAGGCAAACAGGCTCATCAGCAGCATGGCGATCCAGACGGCCCCGGCCAGGGCCGCGCCGATGAGACCGGCAAGGGGGTGATACACGTCGGTGAACGCCATGCCGATCATGCCCCCGCTCAGCACGAGGAGAAGGCCCATCAGAACGATGAGCAGGACGGTCTTGCGCCTGTTGGCGGCAATGACGGACCAGAACATGTCCCTCAGCCGAAGCTCACCCTGGGTGCTGTGCGCTCGCTCTGCTCCTCGAGCTCGAAGAACTGGCCTTTGCGGAAATGGAACATGCCTGCGACGATGTTGGAGGGAAACATCTCCACCTTGTTGTTCATGAACAACACCTGGTCGTTATATGCCTGACGGGAGAATGCGATCCTGTTTTCCGTGGAGGTGAGCTCTTCCTGGAGTGCGAGAAAGTTCTGGTTCGCCTTGAGGTCCGGATAGTTCTCCACCACGGCCAGGAACTGCCCGAGGGCGCCGCTCAGGGCTGTCTCGGCCCGGGAGATATCGGGCACGGTCTTTGCCCCTGATGCCTGTGCCCGCGCCCGGGTGACGTTCTCCAGGGTCTGCCGCTCATGCGCCATATACCCTTTCGCCACCTCCACCAGATTCGGGATCAGATCATGTCTTCGTTTCAGCTGGACCTCGATCTGCGACCAGGCGTTTTTGATCTGGTTCTTCAAGGCCACCAGCGCGTTATAGGTGACCACGAGATAGAGCAGAACCGCGAGAACGGCTCCCGCCAGTATGATGAACACCACTGTGCCTGCCGACATGTATCGATCCCTCCTTTTTTGGTCATTCTCCGCTTCAGGGCACGAAGACCTCGTCCAGCAGCCGTACCAGGCTGTCCGTCAGGTCCTGCCCGCGGCCCTGGGCACACGCATCTTCCAGAACCCTTTTCAGCTCGCCGTGGTCGAACCACAGCCCGTGCCCGGGGCATTCATCGAGCAGTATGCGATTCCCGCCCACGAGGACCTTTTTCATGCCCCTTGAGCATATCGGACACTTGCGCTTCTTTTCTTTACCCTGCGCAAGTCCGGGGGCCTCGGGCAGGAAGTCTCCTCCCTCCCGGTCAAGGAGCATCTTCAGTTCTCCCGAGTCGAGCCAGACTCCCCCGCATTCGGGGCAATGGTCGATCTCGACACGGTCAAACTCCAGGGTCACGAGTATCCCCTCACACTGCGGACAGTTCATGCCTCCTCCCCGGTACCGCCATCTTCGCCATGTGCAGGTAAGCACTTTTTCCGTTCATCCTTTTCGGCAAAAAACCCTCCGCACACAAGACAGAGAAGGAGAGGCGGCGAAGGACGATTGGATATCGCTGAACATTTTTTTAGCCCGTACTTGGGGAGACAACGAGGAAAGAACCACTGGTGCCGCGAGTCAGGGCCATGCCCCGGCCGCGGATCATTCCCGCGGAAGCGCTTCCAGGAAACTCTCCTGAAAGGACTTGGCCTGCCTCAGATGCTCCCGGGCATACGCGAGGTTGGTTGGGTCGCCCGACTCCACATAATTGAGGGCCTGCTCCACCGATGCCTCCAAGGACACGATTTGCAGAATTTTGATGTCCCGCATCAAGAGCAGGGAGTACTCGGGCAGCCTGAGCTCGTTCCAGGCGATCTTGAGGTTTTCCATGGCCTTGTCTCGTGACCGCAACTCACGTTTGAGTCTCTTTCTCCTGTCCGGGTCGAGAAGCTCATCGATCGGCTCGCCGTCTCCGGACATCTCCGCAAGCTGATCGGCATGGACCCGGAACATGACCTCCTCCTGATCCAGGAGTGCAAGAACCTGTGCGCGGAACTCCTCCATGGCCTGATCATGGCGCTCCATCTGTTCTTCCGAGAGAAGATCCGCCCTGACGGAGCGTACCTCGTACACGTTCAGGGGCTCGCAGCCTTCGGTAAGATAGAGCAGACTGCCCTGGATCCAGTAGCTGCTGGTGCCGATCGTCTCTCCTGAGGGGCCGGTGACCAGGTAATCGGCCTGTGCGGCCGATGCCGGGAAAATATTCAGGATGAGACAGACGAAAACTACTGCCGCAACTGTATGCCGAGCTCCGAGGAAAGGGATTGTATGACCTTGTCCTGCCATTTGTTGATGATGGAGTCTTCCAGGGTCCTGGTTTCGGACTGGTAGGTGAGCCTGATGGTGATCCCCTTTTTGCCTGGACTAAGTTTCTCGCCGGTGTAGAGATCGACCGCCGTGATCAGCCGCAGCTCCCTGATCTTCAGGCCCTCGATGGTCCTTAAGATATCCGAGTAGGCCACGCCCTCGTCCGCCACCAGGGAAAGGTCGCGCCAGGTCATGGGGAACCTCGGGATCTCCTGCACGCCCCTGAAGGTCTTTTTCAGGACCGCATCCGCATCCGCCTCCATGGCGTACACCTCGTCGGTGATGTCGAGCATGGCCAGGATGTCTTCGCTCAGGGCGCCCATATGCCCGATAACCCGGTCGTCCAGAAGGATATCGGCCTGGTGTCCGGGCTTGTAGAAGGGGTGCTCCGACGGCTTCACCGAGAGACCCGGCAGCAGCGCCTCGGCCAGGCCCTTCATGTCGTAGAAGTCTACATCGCGCGCCTTGCCGGACCAGTGGGTCTCTTCGCGCTGGCCGGTGAGCACGGCTCCCAGCCTGACCTGCTCGTGCGGCAGCCTGCCCTTTTCCATGGGGAGAAAGCACTTGCCGATCTCAAAGAGGCTCATGTCCCTTCGCTGGAGGCTCTTGTTCCTGCCCGTCACCATGGCAAGGCCCGGGATCAGGGAGGGCCGCATGACCTTCATCTCGTCGGAGATAGGGTTGAGGAGCTCGAGCGTCTCCTCCCCGAAAAATCCGTTCCACTTTGGCGAGATGAACGAGTAGGTGATCACCTCGGTGTATCCCATGGCGCTCATGGCGGTGCGCAGGGTATCGAAGCTGAGCTTCTCCACCGGCGAGATTACGGGCCTGAAGGTGGGCAGCTCGGCACTGACCTTGTCCATGCCAAAGATCCTGATGAACTCCTCCACCAGGTCGATCTCCCGGGTGACGTCGTGCCTGAACGCGGGCGAGCCCGCGGTCCATCCGTCTTCCGTGTTGGCAAGGACGAATCCGAGCCTGGTGAGGATAGCCTCCACGTCGCGGTTGTCTATCCTGCCCAGGCCCAGGACCCTGCTCAGATAGCTCTTCCGCAGCGCGATCCGCCTCGGCTTGGGGTCGAGATGATTCACGTCCACCACGCCCTTGAGCACCCGGGCGCCGGCAAGCTTCTGCATGAGATGTGCGGCCCGGGTCGCGGCCTCGGCCTGGATGCCGGGGTCGATCCCTCGCTCGAAGCGGTAGGACGCCTCGGTCGAGATGTTCAGGCACTTGGACGTCCTGCGGATGCCCACCGGGTCGAAGAACGCGCTCTCCAGCACGATATCGGTGGTGGTGTCCATGACCTCGGAGTTCTCGCCGCCCATCACGCCGGCAAGCGCCACCGGCTTCTCCCTGTCGCAGATGAGCAAGTCGTCCGGTCCCAGCCGCCGCTCCACCGAGTCCAGGGTGGTGAACAGCTCGCCCTGGCGGGCCTTGCGCACCACGATCCCGCTGCCTGCGATAAAGGACGAGTCGAATGCGTGCAGGGGCTGGCCGTACTCGAGCATCACGTAGTTGGTCACGTCCACCACATTGCTGATGGCCCGCACGCCCGCCTGAAAGAGCCGCCTGCGCATGGTGAAGGGGCTCTTGCCGATCTGCACGCCCTCAAGCACCCTGGCCGCGTACCGCGGGCAAGCGTCCGTGTCGAGGATTTCCACGCTCAGTCTCTGGGAAGCCGGGGTGTCCGTCTCGGCCAGGGAGAGCTCGGGCCTCTTCAGCTCGGCCCCGAACACGGCGGAGAGCTCCCGGGCGATGCCGATGACCGAGAGAGAATCCCCCCGGTTGGGGGTGACATTGATCTCGAACACCCAGTCTTCCAGATCCAGGGCATCAACCAGCACATCGCCGGGTTTGAGCTCCGCTTCGATCTCCATGATCCCGGTGTGGTCGTCGGTGAGGCCGAGCTCGCGCTCGGACACGAGGACCCCGAACGACTCCACGTCCCTGATCTTCGCCTTCTTCACCTTCATGCCCGGGCCCAGGTCCGTACCGATCGGTGCAAATGCGCTGAGCATGCCCTCGCGGCAGTTGGGGGCCCCGCATACCACCTGGAGCGTTTCCGATCCGGTGTCCACGGTGCAGAGTTTCAGCTTGTCGGCATCGGGGTGCTGCTTCACCTCGATGAGCCTGGCGCAGACGACCTCCCGCGGGATGGTCTCGTGGATGATCTCCTCCACCTCGGTGCCGCTCATGGTGAGCGCATCGGCCGCCTCGCGGGCCTCGCGCTTTACGTCAAGGTATTCGATGATCCATTTGTAACCGAGTTTCATGGCCTTCCTTCTCAGGCGAACTGGCTTAAGAATCTCAAGTCGTTCTCATAGAACAGCCGGATGTCGTCGATCCCGTATTTCAGCATGGCGATCCGCTCGATGCCCAGGCCGAACGCGAACCCGGTCACGCTCTCGGGGTCGATGTCGACGTATTTGTAGACATTCGGATCCACCATGCCGCTGCCCAGGATCTCGAGCCACCCGGAGTTCCCGCATACCCGGCATCCCTTGCCCCTGCACATGATGCAGCCGATGTCCACCTCGGCTGAGGGCTCGGTGAAGGGGAAAAACGACGGCCGGAACCTCAGAGGCACGTCCGTGCCGAAGAGCCGGTGGATGAACTCGTAGAGCACGCCCTTGAGATGGGCCAGGGTGATACCCTCTTCCACCCACAGGCCCTCGATCTGGTGGAACATGGGCGTGTGGCTTACGTCGGAGTCACACCGGTAGACCTTGCCCGGGGCGATGATCCGCACGGGCAGCCCGGTCTTTTCCATCACCCGGATCTGGACCGGCGAGGTGTGCGTGCGCAGCAGGACGCCCTTGTCGAAGTAGAAGGTGTCCTGCATGTCGCGGGCCGGATGGTGCTCGGGGATATTCAGGGCCTCGAAGTTGTGGTAGTCGTCCTCGACCTCGGGGCCCGACGCGATGGTGAACCCGAGGCTCATGAAGATGTCTTCCAGCTCGCTGATCACGGAGTTGATGATGTGGATGCCGCCCCTTCGGGGAGCCCTGCCGGGCAGGGTCACGTCGATTCCGCCTGCAGTGGAGACGCGCTTGAGCTCGTCGAGCTTGTCCGCCAGGGCCTGCTCGATGAAGTTCTTGAGCTTGTTTGACAGGCCGCCGATGCGGGGCCTCTCTTCCGGACCGAGCGATCCCATCTGTCTGAGAATGGAGGTCAGCGCCCCCTTTCTCCCCAGGTACTTCACCCGCATGGGCTCGATGTCTTCAGCTCGATGTGCCTGACCGAGTTCCTCGCAAAAGGACTGCTTTAACGCTTCAAGCTGCTTTTCCATTTATGACTGGGATACGTTCTCGACGATATAGGAAAATCCCTTGGGATCGGTTACCGCGATATCCGCCAGAACCTTGCGGTCCAGGCCGACGCCCTTGGCATCGAGCGCGTGGATAAACCGGGAATAGGTGTATCCCCGCTCCCTGACGGCGGCGTTGATCCGTGCGATCCACAGCCGTCTGAACTCGCGCTTGCGGAGGCGCCTGTCGCGATATGCAAAGGCCAGACCCCTCTCAAGAGTCTCCTTGGCCGCCCTGAGCAGATTGTTCCTTCCGCCCACGAATCCCTTGGTGAGCCGGTGGAGCTTTCTCTTCTTCCTGATTCCGATAATGCCGCGTTTTACTCGCATGGGTCTTTTTCCCTCTGTTGTTTATAGATAAGGCAGCATTCGCCTGACGCCGCTCATGTTGGCGGAATCCACCAGGGTCGCCTTTCTCAGGTTCCGTTTACGCTTCGGGCTCTTCGATGAGAGCAGGTGACTCGCGTACGCCTTGTTTCTCTTCACCTTTCCCTTGCCAGTGAGCGAAAATCTTTTCGCCGCGCTCCTGTTTGTCTTGATCTTCATCTTGTTTGCTCCTCATGTTTTCGGGGCGAGCATCATGATCATGGTGCGGCCCTCGGTCTTGGGCCCGCTCTCGATGACAGCGATATCCTCAAGCTCCGAGCAGACGCGCTTAAGTATCTGCATCCCCTTGTCCATATGGATGATTTCCCGTCCCCGGAATCGTATCACAACCTTTACCTTGTTCTTCGCCTGCAGGAACCGTTCAATGTGTTTCAGCTTGAACTGGTAGTCATGCTCATCGGTCTTGGGCCGGAACTTGATCTCCTTGATGACGATGACCGTCTGCTTTTTCCTCGCGGCATGCTCGCGCTTCGATTTTTCGTACTTGTACTTGCCGTATTCCATGATACGGCAGACAGGAGGGTTGGCACTGGGTGCAACCTCAACGAGATCCATGCCATAATCCCGGGCACGCTCGATAGCCACAGGCACGGTCATGATCCCCAGCTGCTCTCCTTCAGGAGATATGACCCGGACGCTTTCCGAGGTTATCTGGTCATTGACCCTGATCGTGTCCTTGCCTCTTCCGGTTTTTTTAAAAAAGTCCTTAGCTATAACACCCTCCTTGGGAAAAATTACGCGCTTATGTAACCCAGAGATATGCTTATTGTCAACATGCTTTAAATCACAGGTTGTGCCTCGCGGACGATTCTGATGAACTCGTCTGCGGTCATGGTCTTTTGGTCGCCGCTGCGCTCACGCACGGTGATGGTGCCCTCTTCCTTCTCCCGGTCGCCCATGATGAGCATATACGGGACCTTCTGCTGCCTGGCCTCGCGGATCTTGTAGCCGATCTTTTCATTGCGCGTATCCAGCTCGATCCGGACATCATCCGCCCGGAGCCTGGCCGCCACGTCGGCGGCATAGTCGGCCTGGGCGTCCGTGATGTTCATCACCACGGCCTGAACGGGCGAGATCCACACCGGGAACGCACCGGCGAAGTGCTCGATGAGCACGCCGATGAACCGCTCGATGGATCCCAGGATGACCCGGTGGAGCATCACCGGACGGTGCCGCTCTCCGTCGGAACCTATGTAGTGTATGTCGAAGCGCTCGGGCAGGTTGAAGTCGCACTGGATCGTGGCGCACTGCCAGGATCTGCCGATCGCGTCCTTGATCTTCACATCGATCTTGGGACCGTAGAACGCGCCGTCTCCCTCGTTGATGTCATAGGGCAGCCCCTTCTTGTCCAGGGCGTCTTTCAAGGCCTGGGTGGCCATGTCCCACATCTCTTCGGAGCCCATGGACTGCTCGGGCCGGGTGCTGATCTCCATGTCGTAGGAGAACCCGAACACGGCCATGACCTCGGAGACCATGTCGATGATGGCGGTGATCTCCTCGATGAGCTGGTCCGGCCTGCAGAAGATGTGGGCGTCGTCCTGGGTGAACTGCCGGGTCCTGAGCAGGCCGTGGATCACGCCGGACTTTTCGTTCCGGGTGACGCTGCCCAGCTCGAAGTACCGCAAAGGCAGATCGCGGTAGCTGCGGACCTTTGACTTGTAGATCATGATATGCGAGAGGCAGTTCATGGGCTTGATGCCGTAAAGCTGACTGTCGAGCTCGGTGAAGTACATGTTCTCTTTATAGTTGTCCATGTGTCCGGAGATCTCCCAGAGCCTGCCCCTGAGGATGTTCGGGCCGTAGACGATGTCGTAGCCCCTCCGGAAATGGAGCTTTTTCTCGAACTCTTCGATAAGACTCCGGAGCCTTCCGCCCTTGGGCATGTAGATCACGAGCCCGGGGCCTGCGTCGTCCGAGAACATGAACAGGTCGAGCTCCCTGCCGAGCTTGCGGTGGTCGCGCTTTTTGGCCTCTTCCAGAAAGTTCAGGTAGCTCTTGAGATCCTTGGGCGAGCCGAAGGCCGTACCGTAGATGCGCTGGAGCATCCGGTTCTTCTCGTCGCCCCGCCAGTAGGCGCCCGCGATGGACAGGAGCTTGAACGCCTTGATATACCCGGTTGACGGCACGTGCGGCCCCCGGCACAGGTCGACGAACGAGCCCTGCTCGTAGATCGAGACGTCGCAGACCTCGTCGTCCATGTCCTGGATGATCTCCACCTTGTAGGGCTCGCCCTTTTCCCGGAAAAAGGCCGTGGCCTCCTGCCTGCTCATATCCTTACGTATAAAGGGAAGATCGGCCTTCACCAGCTCTTCCATCTTTTTCTCGATCTTTTCGAGATCCTCCGGGGTGAAGCTCTGGCTCCGGTCGAAGTCGTAGTAGAAACCATCCTCGGTTGCAGGCCCGATGGTGGGCTTTGCGTCGGGAAAGAGCTGCTTGACAGCCTCTGCCATGACATGCGCAGCCGAGTGGCGGATGATGTGCACGCCCTCGCCGGAGTCCGCGGGCACGGTGGCAATGTCCTGACCCTCGGCCAGAGGGGTGCTCAGGTCGACCAGCCGGCCGTCTATCCGCACGGCCACGGCGCGCTTGTCGCGAACCACGTCCCTGATGATGGATCCATCCGTGGAAATGCTCTTACCGTCCACGGTCACGGTATGCTGAGACATATGTTCTCCATAAAAACAGTAGGCACGATAGGGATGCGAATGTTGTGTCGCTTGCCTTCAATGTGCCTGATTTACGATACTTTCCCGCTTGAGCTGTGCTCGAAACAGCTGCCGGCTGCTTACCGGTACCTTGTCAGTAACCCGGAATTAGCACGATTGAAAAATGAAAGCAACAAAGTTGTAAAAAATAATGATTATAGAGTGTTGTTGGCTTCCACCCGAAACAATTCTCCCAAAAACCATTGCCTGCTTCTCAAAGGCGGCAACCCCTCCAACATCTGGATATTGCCTTTATATTTGTTTCCATCCCTGGCAGCCTATCCTGGCAGCTCCAATCGAAAATCCCCGGCCCTGATGACGTTGAATCTGTCGCAAATATTTTCTAGTTGACAAGACTATGGTTTTATTATATTTTTATTGATTGATTTTAATTAGTATTGATTTGCCTTGAGGAGGCAACCATGAAGAAGACTGCATATGCTTTGATTTTTTCGGTATTTTTCCTCATGTCCTGCTCAGATTCTCATCACAGCAGTACTGCCCTGTACAGCGAACAGGGCTATGCCACGTTGGGTGAGCTCGTGACGTTTATTGAGGAATCAACGGCCCCTGACAACGACAACGACGGCATTCCCGATGACGTCGAAACCGACATACTGGGCACCGACCCCAATCATCCGGACAGCGACAGGGACGGCCTGTCAGATTATCAGGAGATCTTTGCATCCGTGTTGTTCGAGCCTGATGGCTTCATACCGGATATGGACCGTGACGGTGTGATCGCAGCTCTCGATCAGGATGACGACGGCGACGGCATCCATGACGGCGAAGGCTATGACAACGATTCCGACGGCATTCCCAATTACCTCGAGATGTATGGCTACGTGTATGACTGGATGGCAGACAAGTGCCTGCCCTGGGACACCTTCAGCCTTGACCGGCCCTACTATAAAACAGACCCCAATCAGCGCTCATCCGATCAGGACCCGTTCGACGATCTGCTGGAGGTAAGCGGCCTGAATATGGACGTATCGGTTCAAACGCCGGGTAATTACCCCATGGTGCCCGCAACTCCCGATATTCTCATTCGATTGCTCGGGTACAGCGTGACCTTGAACCAGGACATTGAATACTCTCAGGGTGAGTCGATCGAAAAGGGGACCTCCTGGACCACCACCAATGAAATCAGCAGCTCTGTCTCCCATGAATGGCATGTCGATGCCGGTGTCGAGCTCATGGTGGGTGCAGAATACAAATTCGGCGGCGCCGACGGAGGCTGGACAGCCAAGGGAGAAATCAAAACCAGTGTATCGGGTGGTTACAGTCACAACACCTCGCACTCTACGACGTATTCACAGGCTTCCGAAAGCCATGAAGCTTCAACCGAAGAGTGGTCAAAAGCCGTCACGACCAACCCGACGAATGCCGCCAGCATAAAGCTTTTTCTCAAGGCCTATAATTACGGCACGGCCATCGCCAGCAACATCAGGCCGACGCTTACCCTTCAGATCGGCGGGCGGTCTGTTGCGACCCTGACCCCTTCTACAACGATCAAGATGCTCGAACCCGGATCCACCTATCCCCAGCAAAGCGGCGTGTACTGGGTGGTGGACAAGGATGATTCGGGTGACCCGATCGTTCTGACCCTGCAGGACCTGCAAAACCTCGAATGCGGCCTGCCGGTCAGCATTACCCTGACCCAGATCGAGGCGGATGTCATGAAAATGGATCCTGATTCCGGTGACTACGTCAACGTTGGAGACTGGAGCAACTATATGGCCCGCTGCAGGTCGGTCTGCGCCGATCTGTTCATGGAAACGGGCGACGGCAATCTCGTGCACCGCATGGTTTATGCCGATGACAGTATATCGGCCCCGCATACCACCCTGTGGGACGCATTCCACTGGGGCGTCAACAACATGCAGGACCTTTACAGCGATGCAATCGTGTTTGATTATTACGATGCCATAAACGGACAAACCAGGACCGCCGACATCAGCGACTGGAATTTCCGCATCGATGCCAACACGCTCTCGCTGAACAATATCCACGATCTCGCGGCCCTGGATAACGATTTCAATATCGGCAGCCTGCGCCTCAATGCAGACAGCGTGATCTATGCCAAGGCCCCCCGCGATCCGGCCATCCACGGTGATGGGCCCACCGTCTACTATACCTACCATGATCGGGAGTTAAAGAAGGTTGTGGCCTGCGTGAGCGACTATGACGGCATCGAGTCGGTGGAGTGTGGAATCGAAGACAGCGATTATTCCATGACGCGCCTGTACGACGGCTCCATGATATTCGAGTATCCCTACGAGGGCGAACCGGTAACCGGAGAGATATTCGTACGAGCGACAAACAAGGTGGGGGGCATCACTATAGAGGAGGCCGAGGAGAGACATCTGCTGGTACTGCCGCCCGAGGCTCCTGAAATAACAACGGCCACGGCAAACATCAACAACAGGCTGATCAGCACCGAGGTATCATCCGGCGGCTTTGGTCTTGAATGGGTCCGGGCATACTACCCTGACGGCACCTATGACGAGATGCCTCTTCTGGAGGCCGACGACAGCATTGCTGAAGACCGCAGATGGTCTTCCATGATACTGATGCCCGACCAGATCACCCTCGACAATTACGACAAGATCGAGATAGTCGCAATGAGCGAATCCGGTATATCGACAACCTTGAGCGCGACACCTGTCTTGCCCCAGGCTTTCGGCCATGAGATTGATGGAAGCTTTCTTTACCTGTATACCGCCGACGATATCTTTTATCTCTCCATGTCCCTGGATGTGCTGGATCTGGATGATGCCGATCGCTGTTTCCGCGACCGTCAAACTTATGATGATCCCTCGGTTATGTTTGTTTTTGAGTCATTGTTTACCACGTGGCTGGGTACTTGCCATGCCAACTACCTTCTCTCCCCCACTTCAATGAATGAATGCATGATCTATTTCGATTTCAGCTCCATAGAGATAGACCCGAACAACATCGGAGACGATACAGTTGAGGCAAGGATCAGGTTCCATACGGACTGCAGGTATGCCATCCTGAAAGGGGCGAGTTCGGACTACGCCGGCATATCGAGAAATTACATCGAAAATAATGCCCTTTTATATGGCTATGATGAACCGATTGAAAAGGGTGATGTCATAATCGTGAAAACTATGTGGGGCAGATGTGCGAAGATCCTTATCACCCAAAAAGAGGTTGTTGAGACGTCATATTCCGTCAGAGTCCTGATCAGATATGATTACGTGACATTCAAAAACGACACTGACTTCTGACGACAAATCCTGATCCGGGAAGAACCGGCTTATAGAGCGAATGACCGGCGCGACCGCTGCTTAAACCCGGTCTGCAGCCTGCGAGAACCAAGACGATCGTGATCGGCCTTGTCATGGAAATACCGGGAGATTCCAAGACCAGAAGGCATAGTCCCGTTTCGCCGGAGAAGCCCGGTATGACGGCGAGGGACAGGGTAATCGACCTGAAGATCGTATGGATGAAGTTGTCAGTGGCTTGTCAGCGCAGCAATCGGATGCTTCAAAGAACAAGGAATAGTATTAAAATTGGTAGGCACGCAGGGATTTGAACCCTGGACCCCCACCGCGTCAAGGTGGTGCTCTCCCCCTGAGCTACGTGCCTGTATGTGCCCTTTCGATAGCCTGTATCTTTGCCATTTGTCAACCGGATTTTATGGGCGTTCCCCTCGTGAAATCCGCATGGGTTCTTAAATAATATTCCATGACTCAAAAGGTTCCCTAAAAGGGCCAGGTGTGATACAAAAAACCGCGAGAAAATTATCGAGAAAATTATCGAGAAAAAGACGAGGAATACCCATGATGAAAATCCCTGCACAAGAGATCGCCTTTGATTTCGATGGTGTCGTGGCAGACACCTTCCGGCTGTTCGTGGAGATCGCCAGGACGGACTATCATGTTTCGATCGAATATGAGGACATCACCGACTATGACTTTCTCAATGTGATCAAGATGGAACTGGACGATGCCATAAAGATCATCGACACCATCACCTACCTGCCCCATGAGATCGATCTGCCCCCCAACCTGGGGGCCATGGATGTCCTCTCCCGGCTGGCACGGATCTCGCCGGTGCTGCTGGTCACTGCGCGGCCCGTGGCCGAGCCCCTTGAGCGCTGGTTCAAAAGGCACGCACCTAAGCTGCCTCCCGGGCATATCAGAATCATAGCCACCGGAACAAACACTGCAAAGCTCGACATCCTGCAGGAAGAAGGGGTGCGCTACTTCATCGAAGACAGGGTGGACACCTGCCACCTGCTCGCGCCTGAGGGAATCACGCCCATCATTTACGACCAGCCGTGGAACCGCAAGGATCACTCCTACCTCACGGTCAGAAGCTGGGACGACATCTCTTCGCTCATCAACTGGAACGGTATGGGGTGAGGCCGGGCTAGGAGGCTCCGTCGAGCGGGGCGGGGCCGTCACGCGCCTGTCCGGAACACACGGGAGTACAGAGAAAGGATCTTGAATCCTCCTTCTTAAAATCCGCTTCCTGAGGAAGGGAAAGAAGGGCATATTCCCGTTCGAGCTTTTAGGAATCGACTGGTCCGAAGGGCTTGCCCTGGAATCTGCATCAAGTCTGAAAGCTTGAAGGGGGATATGACCCCGCCTTCTAAGGTCCTCCGGGAAGCTGACATCAAAGAAGGAGGAATCAAGGAATGAACCCCGGCTTGAAGGGGGGCGGGGATCAGCCCTCTTCCTTGAAGGCCTTCTTGAGCGATTTCTCGATATAATCGATGTGCTCCACGGTCAGGGCCTTTGCCGCATCCGCATCACGTTTTTCAATGGCCTCGTAGACCTTCATGAGCTGGTCGACGATCTCGTTCGAGCTCCCCTCGATCCTGGCGAGCTTCTTGCGGCTGTAGGGGAACGCGCCGGTGAGCACATGGGCTATGGTTTCCCTCAAGTGCACGAAGATGGTGTTTTTCGTGGAGTCGGCCAGGATGTCGAAGAAGTCGGAGTAGAGCTTGCCCCCTTCCTTGGAGACCAGGACCTTATCCGCCCCGATAACGCTCAGGCGGTCGATGATCTTCTTGAAGCGCTTCTTCTGCTCCTTGGACACGTTCATGGCGGCGAGGTATGCGGCCTCGGAATCGATGAGCCTCCTGACGGCGAGAAGCTCCCAGATCTTGTCGTGGTTTACGGAGATCAGGTCTTCTATGGACGTCTTCACGTTGTCGGTGAGCGACCGGACATACTTGCCCTTCCTGTCCCGGGATTCGATGTAGCCCTTGGCCTCGAGCAGCTTCATGGCCTCACGCAGAGAGATCCGGCTGATGCCGAAGAGCTCGGTCATCTCCTGCTCGGAGGGCAGCTTTTCCCCGATCTTGAGCTTGCCCTGGGCGATGAGGTCGATGATCTGGTTCATCACCAGGGTGGGGATGTCGGGCGATTTTTCGATCCTGGATAATCCTGTCAGCTTGGTCTTCTTCACCATGTTCTCCTGCTTTGCCTCATTGGCATATGATATAACCATATAGGATTATGCCTGTGAGATAAAGATATACTTATAATACTTTGAAATACAACTATAAAAACGTTATCAGGCCTCAATGATGAATTTGGGACGGAAATCGAGATAATCGGCGGACACGAACTCGAAGCGGATGCCGTCTATGGTCCGGTTGAAGCCGCCATAGTCGAGGCTGCCCAGATGCATGTGTCCGAACACCCAGACATCGCACCCGTATTCGCGCGCAGCCTCCACCGCACGGCTTTCCCTGCCTTGGAGGGAGATGGGGGGAAAGTGGGTCATGACGATCCTCCTCTGAAGGCCGCCGGGCAGAGAATCGAGGGAGAGCCTGAGCCTCTCCACCTCCCGATCCCAGATCTTGCCGTCGTCGGGCGAGGCGTTCTCCAGCTGGAGCGAGGGGTCGATCCAGAGCCTGGTGCCGGCGATGCCGGTGCCGCCGAACACCACAGAGGTGTTCTGCAGGGGGATCACGGAAGGAGGCAGGGTCTTTCTGACCTTGCTCAGGCTCGACCACCAGTAGTCATGGTTTCCCCTGATGATCACCTTGGTTCCCGGAAGCTCTTCGAGAAAGGCGAAGTCCGGGGCCGCCTCAGCAAGCCGCATGGCCCAGGAGATGTCTCCGGGGATGAGCACCACGTCGTCGTTCTCAACAGTCCCGGTCCAGGCCTCCCTGATCCTCCTGGGGTGGTCCGCCCAGGCAGGCCCGAAGATGTCCATGGGTTTGTCCACGGCGAACGACAGGTGCAGATCAGCGATGGCAAAAATTCTCACGGTCCTTCCTCTTGGCCAGCATCTCCCGGGCTGTCCTGCAGTCGGCAGCGATCTGCTCGATGAGATATGCCTTGTCGGCGAACTTGATCTCGCCGCGGATATACTCCACGAACTCCACGGTGAGCTCGCGGCCGTAGAGGTCGCCCTCGAAATCGAAGAGAAAGGCCTCGATCGAGGTGCCTGTGTCGTCGAAGGTGGGGTTGTTCCCGATGTTCACCACCCCCTCCCATTCCCGGCCGTCCATGCGGATGTACACGGCATAGACCCCGTAGGCGGGAATGAGCTCCTTGTCGGACCTGACGTTCGCCGTGGGAAATCCGAGCCCTCTTCCCCGCGCCATGCCGTGCACCACGGGCCCGTGTATGCGGAAGGGAAACTTCATGAGGCGGGATGCGCCCGCCACGTCGCCGGAAAGGATCATCTTCCGGATGCAGGTGCTGGACACCACAGTTCCCTCGAACGTCACCGGCTCCATGCACTCCACGAAAAAGCCCATCTCCTCGCCGGCGCGCCTGAGAAACGGGATATTGCCCTCAGCCTTTTTCCCGAACACGAAGTCGTGGCCCACCACCACACCCTCCGCCCCGATCTTGCTGATGATCACATCCTTCACGAACGCAAGCGGGTCGGTGTCGGCATACTCGCGGGTAAAGGGGACGATGACGAGAAAGTCCATGCCCAGGCAGCGGACGGCCTCGATCTTTTCCTCCAGGGTAAAAATGAGCTGCGGGGTGACGCCCTTGATCACGGATGCGGGATGGGGATCGAAGGTGTACACCACCGACACCCCGCCCAGCTGCGCGGCATGGGACTTTACCCGCTGAAAGATTCTCTGGTGGCCGATGTGGCACCCGTCGAAGTTGCCGATCGTCACCACGGGCCTCGTGAACAGTGAAGAATCTATGTTGCCATTGTTCCTTATCACTTCCATCAGATACGTCCTTGACATTTAAAAAGTGCAAAACTATATATGGGAATCACCTGATTATTTCAAGTACCAGCGTGCCGGGATGGCGGAATTGGCAGACGCGCCAGATTCAGGTTCTGGTGGGCGCAGGCTCGTGCAGGTTCAAGTCCTGTTCCCGGCACCA
>JAHDKO010000127.1 GCA_018436855.1 Deltaproteobacteria bacterium
ACCGATCCGGACGACCCGTCCAGCGTACCGCCTGACCTGGACGGTGACGGCATCCCCGACCAGATAGACCCTGACCGCGACGGCGACGGCCATGAGAACGGCTCCGACGCCTTCCCCGACGACCCGGCCGAGTGGTCGGACATCGACAGTGACGGCATCGGCGACAATGCCGATCCGGACCGCGACGGTGATGGAATCAATAACGACTACGAAACCCAGCTCGGCACCGACCCGAATAACCCCGCCAGCACGCCGCCCGATCTCGACGGTGACGGCATCCCGGACCAGTTGGACGACGACCGTGACGGCGACGGTCATGAGAATGTCTCGGACGCCTTCCCCGACGACCCGGCCGAGTGGTCGGACCTGGACAACGACGGCATCGGAGACAATTCTGACCCGGATAGGGACGGAGATGGAATCAGTAACGACTATGAGGCCCAGCTCGGCACCGACCCGAACGACCCTGCGAGTGTCCCGCCCGATGTCGACACCGACGGCATTCCGGACCAGCTCGACCCTGACCGCGACGGCGACGGCCATGAGAACGGCTCCGACGCCTTCCCCGACGACCCGAACGAGTGGTCGGACCTGGACGGCGACGGCACGGGCGACAACTCTGACCCTGACCGCGACGGCGACGGGTTCAGCAACGCCGACGAGACAGCGGCAGGCACGAACCCGGACGACCCCTCCGACTTTCCGGACACGGCCCCTCCGATCATCACCCTGCCGGACGGCACGGAGATCACCACACCGTCCGACACGATCACCCTCACCGGGCAGGTGACCGACGAGGGCTCCGGCGTTCAGCGCGTGTATGCCATGTCGGACCAGTACGCAGGGGTCGAGTTCAGCGTGAGCCTCTCGGGCAGCACCTGGGAGGTCGAGATGCCGCTCAAGCCGGGCTCCAATTCCGTCACGATCATTGCCCTGGATGGGGCGCTCAACGCTGCAGAGCTCGCCGTGATGGTGACCAGGCAGCTCTCCGGTGCAATCATAGACCTGGCGATCGACAGCCCGCAGCCGAATGCCGTGGTGCCGGAAGCAGCGATACGGGTATCGGGCACGCTCACCACCGAGGTCGAGTACCGCTCCATCACCATCACCGTGGCCGGCAGGCCGGCAGGCCTGTCTCAGACGCCCGAGCCCACGGTCATGCGCTATGCGTGCGACGACGTGCCCCTGATCGTGGGAGGCAACACCATCGAGGTCGCTGCAGACCTGGGCGATGCCGCAGGAGGACAGGAGGACCAGACCGTCAGGAGATGGGTGCGGGTGACCTGCTCGCCTGAGCAGCACCAGGTGGATCCGCCCACGATCATGATTACCGCTCCCTCACCCGGTGCCTGGATGGGCACGGACAGCTTCTATGTCGAGGGCTCGGTCGCCGGGCAGGCAGCCCCCTTGAGCCTGACCGCGGATGGGAGCGCTGTCGCCCTGCTGGGCCCGGACGAGACGAACAGGGAGTTCCGCGTCCTGGTGAGCTTTGTCCAGGGCATGCCGCAGCGGGAGGTCACCCTTGCCGCGCGCGACGCCCTGGGGCAGACGGCATCCATCAGCGCATGCTACCACCGCGACAATGCCGCACCAATGATCGAGCTGGACAACCAGATCGTGCCCTTCCCGGTTGAGAATGTCGTGCAGCGCCACCCCTATGTGCTGAGCGGCACGGTCAGTGACGACAACCTGGCCGCCTTCGAGGTCAACGACCAGTCCGTTTCCTTAAGCCCCGGAACAGACCAGGGTAGCTACCGCTTCAGCGTGCCCGTTGCACTGGGTGCGAGCGCCCCCTCTCTGGTGACCCTCACGGCGCGCGATTTCGCGGGCAACACCGCGACCGGCTCCTACAGCCTCAGGCTGGAAAACGACCTGGTGATCGAGCTGGTGCTGCCGGATCCCGACACGGTGCTCATCACCCAGGGAGAGGCCATCCCCCTGAAGGTGGTGGCCAGGCTCAGTGGAACAGTACAGGGCAGCAGCTACCCGGCCGATGTGCTCGACGGCTCGGGCTCCCTGGTCGCGTCCGCCTCCCTGCTCAACAGCGCGGGCATGGTCTCCGGAACCATCGAGGTGCCGGCAACCACGGGCGACTACGAGCTGAGGCTGCGGGCGCTGGACGCCACCGAAGCCGTGCTCGCGAGCACGGCCAGGACCTTCAAGGTGGCCGACCCGGCGCCCATCCCGCTGGAGCTCACCAGCGTGATGCCCGCGGACAACGAGACCGGCGTGGACGTCAACACCGGCATCGGCTTGTTCTTCAACAAGCCCGTCGACCCGGCCCTGCTCACGGTTGAGGTCACCGAGACCGCCCACGGCTACACCTATGAGGACACGGACGAGCCGGGCACGGACAGCCTGCACGCCAGGGGCTACGAGCTGTGCGAGGTGCACCGCGACCATCAGCTCGTGGACGGTGTGCTCTCCATCCTCGACGGGGGCACGGCAGCGACCTTTTATCCGCGGCAGGACTTCGCCTTCGGCGCCCAGGTGTTCATCAGCGTGGGCTACGACGGCAGCGGGGTCTCGCGCACAACCTACCATACCAGGGCACTGCCGACCTTTATCGAGGGCGGGGTGCTCGACCAGTTCGGCCGGCCCGTGCAGGGCGTGGAGGTGTCCATAACAGAGCTGGGTTTAAGCGCAGCCACCAACGAGAACGGCATGTTCTCCTTCGGCTATGGCGCGGGCCCGGAAGACATCATCCCGTCCGGGCGCTACACGCTCAGGATCAACCAGGAGCTCAAGACCGCGGGCTACGGCTCGTACACCCAGGTGATCGGCGTGGAGTGCAACCGGCGCACCTATGTGGGCCAGGTGAGCCTGCCCCGTCTGAACAGGGAGATTCCGTTCTGTCACGTGGGCTCCGGGGTCGGCGAGGCGGTCGTCAACGGCGGTGAGGTGAAGCTCGGGCTCAGCGGCGTGGGTCTCCTGTTCCCCGATTCCCGCAACCAGGGGGCCGTCCACGTGCAGTTCAGCCTGATAACGGCGCTGCCCTACCGGTTTATGGAGAGCTGTGCGCCCTTGTGGACCTATTCGGTCCAGCCCTCGGGAATACAGGTATCCGGCAGCATGCAGGTGGACTTCGCCCTGCCCGCCTGCCAGGGCGGCCATGCCTACGCACCGCTGGAAGGCGAGTACGTGGTGCTCATCGGCGTTGACCCCGAGAGCTTCAGCCTGGTGCCTTCAGGGGTGGGCCGGATGCAGGGCAACCGCATCGTGAGTCGGGGCCCCACGCGTTTTCGCGTGCTCGACGAGATCGGCTATGCGCGGGTGCTGCCCGACCAGCTCGAAGACCTCGAGGCGTACGCGGACGGAGAGCTGTCGTTTGAAGATCTCATGGTAAAGCTGCAGACCCACCGGCTGACGTACGGAGAGGGTCAGTGATGAAAAGGGAGAGGCTGTTCGAGGGTTTCATGATGACATATGCAAGACACTTCACGGCACTGGTTCTGATGATTGGCATGGTATGGTCCATCCTGGCAGGAGGATCACAGGCGGCGCAGATCGCGGGGTATGTGTACACGCGCTCGCCGATTTTGACCGAGACGGGCAACAGGATCTGGTGCGAGTATGCCCAGGACGGCTCGATCGTCCGCGACCTGGCGGAGGCCACCGGCGAGTATGACCCTGCTTTGGGGTGTTTCGTGCTCTCGGGCCAGGAGTACCAGTCCTGCTGCCAGGCCTACCAGGGCCTTCAGGCATCCTGCCCGGGCCTGGGGCTCCCCTTGAGCCGGCAGGACTACCTTGCAAGCGATTTCTTCACCGCGGGCGGCGAGCCCATCGTCAAACCATCCCTTCGCGCCTCGACCAACTTCGTGGTG
>JAHDKO010000163.1 GCA_018436855.1 Deltaproteobacteria bacterium
AGCCGGTCGAAGAGGTCGTAGGTGCTCGTGGTGATGTCCGTGACCGCCCCGGCCTGGCCTGTCTTGTCCTCGGTCACCGAGGTGACGTTGCCGCTCGCGTCATAGACCGTCTGGATGTGCGTGGTCTCGTAGTACGGGGAGCCAACCGCCGGGTAGTACGCGTCTACCTGCCGGTTCAGGGCGTCGTAGGCATAGGTGACGGTGTTGCCGTTCGGATCGGTCACGGCGGTGAGGTTGCCCTCCTCGTCGTAGCCGCTGTAGCTCGTTACCAGATCGCCCGTTGCGCTGTGCTGAATCTGAAGAAAAAGGAGGAAAATGGTATAGTCTTATCTTGATCAATAATGAAATTGCTTGTAAAGTTAGTTTATTAGAATGTCCCCGTAGTTCCTACCGTTTAATTGTGAAATTACCCCCTCCTAGAAAAGAAAGACTCGTAAAAATATCTTGCTCAATAGAATCCATCTCTTCCTGAGAGATTTTCATTACACACCTTCCTTTTTCCATCCAGGAGTCCGCCTTGTTCAAATAAACAACCATTTCATAGGGATAGCCCAAGTGCTCTATAGGTACAAGGACATACCTTTTTCCTTTCTTAAAGGTTAAAACATCCTTCCCATATTTTAATCTAAACCCATCAGGGCCGGAAAAAGTTACTTCGGCTTCGTTGATCTTCTTAAACTCACTCATCATTTTATCCTTATGCGGAAAACAATACTAGGCGTACTATCTGAGGCATCTACCTTGTTTCATAAATCCGAATCAATTCTCCATTTTCATCAATAACAACTGCCATCATGGAAGCATCACTTCTTCTACTTATGAGGGTGAGTTCATCATTTATATAATAGGCATCACCAAATCCTACTGATTCAGTATCTGGGTTTGATATTCGTTTAAGTATGTTCCCATCTGCATTATATATGGCAGCATTATCTTTTTCTTTTTGTAATTCTAAAATAAGAACTCTTTCCTCACCTTTAAGCAGTATGGCATAAATCTTAAAGTTAAATTTCTTCTTGATAACAATTCCAGAATGCACCCAACCAACAAAAGAGGAATCTTCTGGATGCTGAAAATCAGTTATTTTTTCCATTTCAATGGGGTCTCCTTACCTACGAACTTAACAAATGGATTTATAGGATCATACTCTAAGATCTGTATTTGTACCTTGCCACCTGGATATGTAATACCTCCGGCTTCCCGAGGTCCAATTATGCTAATTTGTGCTCGAACGGGGCGTTCGACTCGGACTGTTCTTGAGCCGGATATTACAGGTTTCCAATCAGGAATAATGGCAAGATCATTCCTAACAAAATTTATACTTGTTATTTCAGATGGAGTTCCAAATGCACCTGGACTTTTCTGGCCTGGACCAACGGCTTGGTTAAAAGTATAACCTTCAGGCAGCTCAACTCCATACATCGGGCCACCTTCAAGGTGAGGGTTCGATCCTGTCGGTTCAGGGAGCAACCTCCTTGGATCAGTTATTCTCTTTGCAGCAATCAGATCATCAGCCTTACCAACTATCCCTGGAACGTTAGGCTTGACCTTGGGCATCGCTCTGCGAGATGTCATTCTCTCAGCAACCGCGCCACCTTGGGGCTTGACTTTAACAGCTGCCTTGGTTGCCTGAATGGCACCGCCCGTTCTACTTTCTATCGTCAATAAACGGCTGTAGAACGCTGGAGGGCTCATTAGCCCCGCAGTAACTACCAAGTACTTTTGCTTCTCTACTTCGCGGACATACTTATATATCTCATCCAACTCATCGTTCGTAAACTGGGTGGTATCAACCCCTTGATTATCAAGATATAAAAGCTCTGTCTGCATCG
>JAHDKO010000006.1 GCA_018436855.1 Deltaproteobacteria bacterium
AAATTTTATGTTAATTTCAGCTTTTTGCTGATTATTTTGTTACGTGGGATGGTTTTCTTATGGGCATTGTGCTTGAAAATATCACTAAAATCTATGATGGCAAGACCGTCCTGAACAACATCTCTCTCGACATCAACGACGGCGATTTCGTAACCCTGCTCGGTCCCACCGGCACCGGCAAGACCACCCTCCTGAGGATCATGGCCGGGATCGAGCGCCCTGACCGGGGCAGAGTTTTCTACAACGGCGTGGACGTGACCGACGTCCCGGTGCAGAAGCGCGACATCGCGATGGTATACCAGCAGTTCATCAACTACCCCTCCATGACGATTTACGAGAATATCGCCTCGCCGCTCAAGATATCCAGGAAGAAAAAGCTCTCGAAAAAAGTGATCGACGAGAAGGTCCGCGCCAATGCAAAGCTCCTGGGCATCGACCATGTCCTCGACCACTATCCCGAGGAGGTCAGCGGCGGGCAGAAGCAGCGGACCGCGATTGCACGGGCACTGTCGAAAGACTCCCAGTTCATCTTCCTGGACGAGCCGCTTGCCAACCTCGACTACAAGCTGCGCGAGGAACTCAGGGGCGAATTGAAGCGCATATTCCGGAACAAGGGCGGCGTGGTCGTCTATGCGACGCCGGAACCGGTGGACGCCCTGGCCATGGCGACGCATGTGGGTGTCATGCAGGGAGGCGAGGTGCTGCAGTACGGCCCGGTGCAGGAGGTGTATCACAACCCCTCGTGCGTGGACGTGGGTTCATATTTCTCCTACCCGACCATGAACATGTTTCCGGCCAGGCTCGTCAAGAAGGGCTCCCGCAGCCTGCTCGCCGTATCCGATGATCTTCAGATCGATGTAAGCCCATTGAGCGGCAAGATGACCCGCGAGGATTACCTTCTCGGGGTACACGCTTATGCTCTGAGTATTACAAGAGAAAACGACACCATGATTCCCATCGAGACTACCGTCGAGCTTTCCGAGGTGGTCGGTTCCGACACGGAGCTGCATCTCGACTACCGCGGCATCAAGCTCGTCATGCTCCTTCAGCAGCTTGTCAGCATCGAGATTGGCGAAGAGATCGAGGTATATCTCGATCCAGACAGATTCTATATTTTCGAGACCGCGACGAAATCGCTGGTAGCGAAAACTGGGCAATCTCAAGCGGCATAAAATACGCGCATCGCGCAGCATAAGGGACAACCATGGCCAGTATCGAGTTACGGAATCTTTCGCATTCGTATGACGTGATCATGGGCAAGGGGGAAAAGGCCTCGTTCTCCATAAACAACTTGAACGTCCGGTGGGAAGACGGCAAGGCCGTCGCCCTGCTCGGTCCTTCGGGCTGCGGCAAGACAACCCTGCTCAACGCCATCTCGGGGCTGCTCAAACCCAAGGCTGGGCAGGTCATGTTCAACGATCGGGACGTCACGATGCTCTCGACCAAACAGCGTCACATCGCACAAGTGTTCCAGTTCCCGGTGGTGTACGACTCCATGGACGTCTTCGGCAACCTGGCGTTTCCCCTTCTGAACGACGGACTCAAGAAGAACGACATCCGGGGCCGGATCGAGGAGGTCGCTGAGATCCTCGAGCTCCAGGACCTCCTGAAGGTATCGGCTGGCAGGCTCACCCCCGCCGACAAGCAGAAGGTGTCGCTCGGACGCGGCATCATCCGGCCCGACACCGCAGCGGTGCTGCTCGACGAGCCCCTGACCGTGATCGACCCGAAGCTCCAGTGGACCCTTCGGAGAAAGCTCAAGCAGGTGCAACGCCGGTTCAGGATCACCATGGTCTATGTCACCCATGATCAGCACGAGGCCCTGACCTTTGCCGATGTCGTGACCGTGATGTCAAAGGATGGCAAAATCGCCCAGACCGGCACGCCCGAAGAGCTCCACGAGAATCCGGATACCCCCTTTGTCGGGTATTTCATCGGGAGCCCTGGCATGAACATTCTGGACTGCTCGCTCACGGCAGAGGGGCTCGACTTCGACGGATTCGTCATGCCCGTGTCCGACGAGCTGCGGAGCAGGGTTTCCGGCCCCGGAGACGGCTTGCAGCTCGGGATACGGCCGGAATTTGTCTGTTCGCGTCTTGAGCCCGAAAACGGCGGTGTCCCCTTCACGGCCCTGATCATCGAGGATACCGGGGCATACAAGGTGCTCACCCTGACCAGGCATGATATCCGGATAAAAACCCGGATCTCGCAGACCGAGCCTGTCAGCGAGAACGATACGGTGTGGGTTTCCTTTCCGGAGCGGCACGTGAAGATATTCAGGGACGGCTCCAGGATTTATTGAAGACATACAGATGAAGTTATCTTGGAAAAAGGAGGGACGATGAACAACCGGGCGGTACTTTTCCTGCTCCCCGTGATCGTCATCATGTCACTGAGCGCATTCATCCCGCTCATCACCGTGGTCAACTACTCTCTGCACTACATATTCTCCGGCTCCATGCCCCAGTATGTGGGTCTGGCGAATTACGTCGAGGTGCTGCGTGACCCGGAATTTCATGACGCACTGACCAGGCAGCTCGTGTTCAGCACCATGGTGCTGGCAGTAGAGATCCCGCTGGGCATCATGATCGCGCTGGCCCTGCCCCGCAAAGGCATCTGGGCCTCGATCTCCCTGGTGCTCCTCGGGATTCCGCTGCTCATCCCGTACAATGTCGTGGGAATCGTGTGGCGGCTCTTCACCCAGTCGGACATCGGCGTGATCCCCAAGATTCTCGGGTTTTTCGGCTACGCGTACAACGTGGCCCTTGATCCCATCGATGCGCCCCTGACCATATTCATCCTCGATGTCTGGCACTGGACCCCCCTGGTCGTGCTCCTGTGCTATGCAGGCCTGCAGTCGATCCCGGACGCGTACTATCAGGCCGCGCAGATCGACGGAGCGTCCACCTGGAAGACCTTCCGGTATGTCACGCTACCCAAGCTGAGGTCGGTGCTGATCCTCGGGGTGCTGCTGAGATTCATGGACTCGTTCAAGATCTACTCCGAGCCCCTGCTCCTGACCGGCGGCGGCCCGGGCAGCTCGACCACGTTCTTCAGTCTCTTCGTTTCCCGGAAGGCAGAGTCCTATGAACTGGGCTATGCCGGCTCTGTCTCGATGATCTACCTCTTCATCGTCATTGTGTTCAGCTTTGTTTTCTTCCAGATTATGACAAACATCGGGAAAGGAGGACAGACCAAGTGAGAAAACGGCACATTGCACTCATCTGCTACTTCGTCATCCTTTTCATCCCCATCTACTGGATGATCAACACCTCGTTCAAGAGCGATGCGGAGATACTGCGGGAATTTACCATGTTTCCCAAGGAGATCACCCTGAAGAACTATGTCGAGATCTTCACCTCGCCCGTGTGGAGAAACAGCTTCATCAACTCGATCATCTACGTGACCATGAACGTGGTCATCACCCTGATCGCCGCCATTCCCGGGGCGTATGCCTTTTCCCGGTGGAAGTTCCGAGGGAGCCACCATCTCTTTTTCTGGCTGCTGACCAATCGGATGGCGCCCGGCGCGATCTTCATCGTCCCGTTCACCGAGCTCTACTACACCCTGCACCTGTACGACACGCACCTTGCCGTGGCACTTGCCCACTGCCTTTTCAACATACCTCTTGCGGTCTGGATCCTGGAGGGGTTCATGTCGGGGATCCCCAAAGAGATCGACGAGACCGCGTTCATCGACGGTTACAGCTTCCCGAGGTTTTTCGGCAAGATCTTTTTCCCGCTCGTGGCCCCGGGGATAGGGGTCGCGGCCTTCTTCGCGTTTACCTTCTCATGGGTCGAGCTGCTCATTGCAAAATCGCTCACCATCACCGATGCCAAACCCGTGGTGGTCACGCTCACGGTCGGGATCGGAGCCGAAGGGGTGAAATGGGGCCTGCTGGCCGCTGCAGGGGTGCTCACCATCATACCCGGCGCCCTGGTGGTGTATTTCGTGAGAAACTACATGGCCAAGGGCTTTGCCCTGGGAAGGGTGTAGTCATGCTTGAATGGCTTGTCACGAATACGGAATGGATGTACTGGACGATACCGAGCGGCATCTTCTTCGGCGGGCTGTTCCTGACCATCGCCGGCATGGGTGTGTGGGATCACTACAGCCCGAATGTCAACCGGAAGGGCTTTCTGCCGATCGAGACGTCGCGGGGTGACCGCCTGTTCATAGGCATCATCTCCTCGATCGCGATCATACTCCTGTGGCTCGCCATCTTCGGCCAGAATTTCCTCTGGGGGGCACTCATCCTCTCGGCCGCCTGGTTTTTCGTCGAGGCCAGGTGGGGGTGAGCCGTGCTGTCATATTCGTTTTTCTGCATCCACATTCTTAGTACGCTTGGGAGAACAATGAATACAGGGTCATATTCTTGCCGCTAACGGCTTTGAGCGCGGTCGAAGGGCGTGCCTTACAACAGCCCATGCATTGATAACGACCGGGACCCGTAAGGGTAGTCCCGTCATTTGTATACGATAGTGATGAAAGGGGGTGAGTGGTTCAGACTTACTGAAGGTCAAACAGGGAAGACCATGTCATGAAAAAACAGTAGGTTCTTGAGAGGAGGAAAAATGACAAAATTTTGCAGGTTTCTGGTAGGTTTGGTGGGTTGCAGCCTGCTCTTTTCAGGCGCTGCGGCGGCTGTGGACAAGGCAGTGGTCGACAAATGGATCGATGAGTTCCAGCCGAGCGCAATCAGCAAGGAAGAACAGCGCAAGGAGCTCGAATGGTTTGCAAAGGCGGCCGAGCCCTACAAGGGCAAGGAAATCAAGTCGGTCGCAGAGGGAATCAAGACCCACAAATGGGAGTCGAAGGTGCTGGCAAAGGCCTTTGAAGAGATCACGGGCATCAAGGTCACGCACGACATCATCGGCGAAGGCGAGCTGGTCGACCGTGTGCAGCGCCAGATCCAGACAAAAAGAAAGCTCTATGACATCTACGTCAACGACGCGGATCTGATCGGCACGCATCTGAGACTCGACAGCGCATTGAATTTGTCGGAATACATGAAGGGCGAGGGAAAGGCCGTGACAAACCCGTACCTCGATCTCGACGACTTCCTGAACCTGGAATTCGGCCAGGATTACGACGGCAACCAGCTCCAGCTCCCGGACCAGCAGTTCGCGAACCTGTACTGGTTCAGATACGACTGGTTCAGCAGGCCGGAACTGAAGAAAGCATTCAAGGAAAAGTATGGCTACGAGCTGGGCGTGCCCCTCAACTGGGAGGCCTACGAGGACATCGCCGAATTCTTCACCGGCAGGGAGATCGACGGCAAAAAGGTGTACGGCCACATGGACTACGGCAAGAGGTCGCCGTCTCTGGGATGGCGGTTCACCGACGCATGGCTGTCCATTGCCGGTGTCGGAGACAAGGGACTCCCCAACGGCCTTCCGGTCGATGAATGGGGAATCCGCGTCGAAAACAAGATTCCGGTGGGCGCTTCGGTGCAGCGCGGCGGTGCCGCCAACGGGCCGGCAGCCGTGTATGCCCTGACCAAGTATGTCGAGTGGATGAAAAAATACGCTCCCCCATATGCGGCGTCCATGACCTGGTCCGAGGCAGGACCTGTTCCCTCGCGGGGTGTTATCGCGCAGCGGGTGTTCCAGTATATCACCTGGCTCTCGGACGACGAGTTCACCAACCCCTCGAGCCCCGTTACCGACGAAAACGGCAAGCCGTTGTGGAGGGTTGCACCCACGCCGCACGGCAAGTACTGGGACGAGGGGATGAAGGTCGGTTATCAGGATGCCGGGGCCTGGACCATTCCCAAGGATACCGTCTCCGGCGACAGCAGGGCCATGGCCTGGCTGTGGGCCCAGTTCTGTGTCTCGAAGTCCGTATGTCTGAAGAAGTTCATGGTCGGCAATACCCCGATCAGAAAGTCCACGGTAAACTCGCAGTACCTCGCCGAGAGAGAGGGCGATTTCGGCGGCCTGATTACGTTCTACAAGTCAAAGGCCGAGAAGCTCTGGACCGATACCGGTCCGAACGTGCCCCACTACCCCCTGCTTGCGGAACAGTGGTGGAAAAACATCGCCCCCGCGGTCACCGGAGATGTCACACCTCAGCAGGCGATGGACAACATTGCATATTCCATGGACGATCTCATGGGCAAGATGAAGCTGCAGAAATTTTCGCCCGTGCTCAACGAAAAGAAAACCCGCGAGTACTGGTTAAACCAGCCCGGCTCTCCCAAGCCCGAGCGGCCTGACCAGCAACCCAAGACCATGGCGTACGAAGAACTCATCAAGATGTGGAAATAATCGGCGCCACCCTGCAGCCGGCTGAACCTTCAGCCGGCTGCTTTTTTATTCGCTCTCGAAGGTCCAGTGCCCCGCAGATCGATCACAGGTAGACGGCATGGAATCCGGTTAAAAAGTCTATCCAAAAATGCCCTGATCTCCGCCCCACAGGTGGCGGCACTTTTATCCGGCCGCCGTCTCGCAGGTGTCAGCTCCTGCGATTCGTCGAGCATCTTTCGACACGTGCAATATCACATGGAAGGTTTTTGGACAGACTCTAGGGACTCCAGGTCCCCTCATTCCAGAGAATTCATTGATCCCTTTCTCGACACCGCCAATAATACTTGTTTTGTCTTTCAAAACCTATTCAGATAAGACATGATGAAATGCTGCTATTGAAGGGCTCGATACTACACCTTCATTCAAATCCGGGACAAGAGGAGTACGGGTGGAATTCTGGGGCAAAGAAAACACGGTGGTGATTCACGATGCCTCCAAACACGAATGGCTCCGGTTCTCTTGTCCTGAGGATATTCATGAGGCAGGCAGCACGGATGAAGTCCTGAAGGTGCTCGGCGAGACCGAGGCGGCCGTGCGCGCCGGAAACCTGTATGCCGCCGGTTTTGTGTCGTATGACGCCGCTCCTGCGTTTGACAGAGCGTTCCTGGTGCGAGGAAAAGGCGGCCCTCCCGACCTGAACCATGACGACCAGCGAAGACCGGCGTTCCAGACAGGGGAAGGAAGCGATTTCCCCCTCGCGTGGTTCGGCCTCTTCCGCGAGCCCGAGGTCGTGACCCTGGGGCCGCATTCACCCTCCGGCGCCCTCCCCCTCTCCTGGGAATCCTCGGTTACCCGGGAGGAGTATACCCGGGCCATTCTCAGGATAAAAGAGCACCTGCGCGAGGGGGACACCTACCAGGTCAACTACACGTTTCGTCTCAGGTCCCACTTCGCTGCGGACCCCTGGGAACTTTTCACCTCCATGCTCGGCGCGCAGAAAGGTGCATACGGCGCATTCATCAACACCCGCGACTGGGCGGTCTGCTCGGCCTCTCCCGAGCTCTTCTTCCGCCTCGACGGCCGTGAGCTGACGTCCAGGCCCATGAAGGGAACCGCACCCCGGGCTCCTGGTTGCGAGGAGGATCTGGAACAGGCCGCGGCCCTCGGCCGGTGCGGGAAAAACCGGGCAGAGAACCTCATGATCGTGGACATGGTGAGAAACGACATGGGCCGGATCTCCGAGACCGGCAGCGTGCGCGTGCCCGCGCTGTACGAGGTGGAGAAGTATCCCTCCATGTGGCAGATGACCAGTACGGTCCGCTCGAAAACGGATGCCGGTCTGGCCGGGATCTTTCAGGCCCTCTTCCCCCCTGCGTCGATCACGGGCGCGCCCAGGGCGCGGACCATGGAGATCATCTCGCGGCTCGAAACCTCTGCCCGCAGGATCTATACCGGCTCGATCGGTTTTCTCTCCCCGAAGAAGACGGCCCAGTTCAACGTGGCGATCAGGACCGTGCTGATCGACAAGAACACGAAGACCGCCGAATACGGGGTGGGCGGCGGCATCGTATGGGATTCCGCGGACAGCTCCGAATTTGAAGAATGCTGGACAAAGGCCTCGATCCTCACCCGCGGGGCGCATGCCTTCGACCTGCTGGAGACCATGCTCTGGGAACCGTCCGGCGGCTATTTCCTCCTCGACAGGCACCTGAAGCGCCTTGCGGAGTCAGCCTCGTATTTCGACCGCCGGATACAGGTGGGCGAAATCCGCGAAAGGCTCGCCCGAACGGCCCGTGGCCTGGAGCGCAGGCCTCACCTCGTCAGGCTCATGGTGCCGCAGGACGGCGGGCCCGTGATCGAGACGCACGAGGCCCCCTCGCGCCCGCGCATGCCATACCGTGTGTGCGTCGCCCGCGACCGGGTCGATTCGACAAGCCCGTTTCTGTACCACAAGACAACACACCGGGCCACGTACGAACAGGCCCTGGCGGCATCGCCGGGATACGACGACGTCCTCCTCCTCAACGAGAGGGACGAGGTCACGGAATCGTGCAGGGCGAACATCGTGATCGAGAAAGACGGCCGCATCCTTACGCCTCCGATACGATCCGGGGTGCTTCCCGGAACCTTTCGCGCCCTCCTTCTCGAGCAGGGCACGATCGAGGAAGAGATTCTCCACCTGGAAGACCTGCAGCTCTGCTCCAGGGTCTTCCTCATCAATTCCGTCCGCGGGATGTGGGAGGTGGAATTATGCCTTCAAGGCTGAACACGCACGGGTAGAAGCGGTTCCGTAACACCCTCGATGCATACGCTGAATAAACGGGTTCGAGATCCTGCTGCAAGGCTCAAATACGCTCTCGATCGACCCGCTCAAAATCCTTTGCCCTATCCTTATGATCTCCTGTCTGGCGAAAACAGCCCGTAACAAATCCTCGGCCGGATTCCATCTTCCTATCGTTTTGGGCTCGTTCCCTCAAGACTGAGCCATTACTTTTTGTGCCTGATCACGCATCTTGTTTTCCGTGTCGATAGCTGATACTATTTTTGTATCACTTCGTGAATCTCTTTTTGAGAGAAGACCATGATGCTAAGCCTGTGGTATAGTGACGGGCAAGCGAATGCTTGGAAGGGAGTACTCATGCCCAAACAGAATATGCAGATAGAACCGCCGGAGAACTTTGGTGAACGGATGGCGCGGCTGCGCAAGGCCGCGGGATATTCCCAGCGGGACCTCGCCGCCGAGCTCGGCATATCGCAGAGGGTGATCGCCTACTACGAGAAGCAGACGCGGTATCCGCCCACACACCTCCTGCCCTTGCTGGCAAAGGCACTTGGCGCAACCACTGATCAGATGCTCGGCATCGAAGAGATAAAGACGAACCGGAAGACAGACATCCGCCTCTGGAGAAGGTTTTCTGTTATCGAGAAGATGGAATCAAAAGAAAAACGACAGATCATCCAGCTGCTCGATACCTTCATCGAGCGGGAACAGCTCAAACGCAAGACGGGCTGATAAGGAGAGAACGCTATGGCACAGCACCATATCCAGTATATCTCGGATGAGGATAACAAGGTCACGGGGGTTATCGTGCCCATCGAGCTCTGGGAAGAGCTTCAGTCTGAGAAGGAAACCGCTTACCTGCTCAAGAGCAAGGCCATGAAGAAGCGGCTCCTGAAAGCTAGAAAGAACGAGGAGGGCATCCCCTTTGACGAAGCGCGCAAGAAGCTTGGAATTTGATCCGGCTGCCTTCGAGGATCTTCAATGGTGGGTGAAGCAGGATCGCAAGAAAGCGCTTCGGATTCTGGCCCTGATCCAGGAAGTCCACCGCACCCCTTTTGCCGGGACCGGCAAGCCCGAACCGCTCAAGCGTGAGCTTGCCGGTTGCTGGTCAAGACGCATCGATAAAGATCACCGCCTCGTCTACGAGGTCCATGACGACAAGATCAGAATACTGGCTTGCAGATACCATTACTGAGCAACTGAGACAACGCAGCACCTTGGAATGATAATCTTATAGAAAGCCCTTGAGGAGGTACCATGAAAGAGAAAGAAACAATCATCTACGAACTCATAAGATAAAATACAAAGGTAAAGAAGGTAAAGGGGACAGATTTATTTTCTTGGGATTTATTTTCTTGATTTCTTAGGTCGTCCCTGTCCTCGGAACTCGACCCTCACCTTCATCCGCTTTTCCACCTCATCGACGAATTTGCTTGTTCCTGTCAGTTGCCCCCTCTGGATAGAATCCCTGATCATCATCCATTCCCCCAAGGGAATCGACTCCTGGACCCAGGACATATATCGTTTCTGGCGTTCTCTGTCAGAATCCCCCATGGACAGATAACAAGGATCCGGATCTAGCCATTCTTCCAGCACTTTACCGATCTTATGCCGATAACTTGACCAGCGATATTCCCCGGGTGTGCCGACCAGGAAAGCCCTTACCGGGTTGAGCTCAACATATCGACAACAGGCAAGGAGATACTCATCGTTCTGAATAGGACTCGATTTATATCTTCCTTCCCATAATGTTCCGCTTCTCTTTTCTATTCGATTGATATATCTCGTCTGTCTTCCGGCTACACGCTTCATCAGTAAAGACAGATTCTCCGGGTTGCCGCCGGGGTCGATAACAAGATGCACATGGTTTGTCATCAGACAGTACGCATAAACCTTGCACTGAAGCTCCTGCTTCCATTCCTTGAGATTTTCAAGATAATATCGATAATCCCCATCATGAGCAAATACGACACCCCTGTTATGTCCACGTTGAATGATATGATGAGGATAATCCGCTAAAACAAGTCGGGCTTTTCTCGGCATATTGACAAAATAACGCCCGGATTCATCAAGTCAATCCACATGTGTCAACGGGAAGATAAAAGTATACCAATTCTGGGAATGAAAAGTATACCACCCTTACCCGCTTACCCGACAGAAAAATAAATCTGTCCCCTTTTAGCCCGCTTACCCGACAGAAAAATAAATCTGTCCCCTTTTAGAGGAGGATCAGTGTGATGAGGATGGTGGTCACGCCTGCCAGGGAGGCGATGTCGCTCTTTCTGGCGTGGGGGCGCTTCATCCGGGTCCGGGTGATGCCCGGGGAGTAGCCTCTGAGGGTGAGCGCGATGGCGAGGTCGTCGGCGCGCCGAAAAACGCTGTGCAGGAGGGGCACGATGACCGGCACCAGGGAGCGCATCTTCCTGAAGAGGCCGCCGGTCTCCATATCCACGCCCCGGGCCTTCTGGGCCTTGATGATGCGGTCCGTCTCCTCGAACAGCAGGGGGATGAAGCGGATCGCCAGCATGATGAGCAGCGCGATCTCGTCCACGGGCACCTTGAGATACTTCAGGGGCTTCATGTACCACTCCATGGCCCATACCATGTCGAGCGGTGAGGTGGTCAGGGTCATGAGGGTGGAGATCCAGATGGCGAAAATCAGCTGGAAGCCGGTGTTGACCCCGTTCGACAGGCCCTGCCAGGTGGCGTGGGGAATCCAGGGGATGGGGCTTCCCGGGGTCATGAACACGTGGAGCACCGCGGTCATGGCAAAGAGCCAGAGAAAGGGGCTCAGGCCCTTGACGAGCCTTCGGAACGAGAGGCCTGCGATCAGCGTGACAAAAGAGCACGCGGCGAAAAACAGCACCAGCCCGGGCGGCGTGTCCATCTGGAACGCCGCCCCGATGCTGAAGGCCATGAGAAAGAGCTTCACCCGCGGGTCCAGGATATGGACCGGGGAGCCTCCGGGGATGTACTGCCCCAAGGTCATCTGCATGGCTCGTCCTGCTGAAGGGGGAACATCATGCTCTTTACCGCTCCATTCCTTACCGTTCCATGGAGATCAGGTGCTCCGCAATCTGGACCGCGTTGATCGCGGTGCCTTTCCGGATGTTGTCCGAGACGCTCCACAGGGCGATGCCGTTTTCCGTTGAGAGGTCTTCCCTGATCCTGCCCACGAAGCACTCGTCCTTCCCAGTGGCGTACACGGGAAGCGGGTAGACGCCCTCGGCCGGATTGTCCTCCACCCTGATGCCGGGCGAGCGTTTCAGGACCGATCTGGCCGTATCGGGGGGGAGCTTTTTCGCGGTCTCGATGTTCACGGACTGAGAATGGCAGTAGTACATGGGCACCAGCACCGTGGTGGCGCTGATCCGGATGGCGCTGTCCTCCAGGACCTTCCTCGTCTCGTCCGCGATGCGCATCTCGTCTGCGGTATAGGCATTGTCCATGAACGAGGCGGTCTGGGGAATGACGTTGAAGGCCATCTGGTGCGGAAACACGGCCGACCGGGTCTCCCGGAAGTTGAAGAGGTCGGCGATCTGCTCGGTGAGCTCCTCCAGCGCCATGTCCCCCATGTCGGATACGGCCTGGTAGGTTGAGAGGACGACCCTCAGGACCACGGCTGTCCGATGAATGGGCGCCAGCACAAGGGCTGCCTGCACGACTGCCGGAGACGGGCTCGCGATGATGCCTTTGTGCCCGGTGATCCGGTGCGCGTTGATCTCGGGCACAACCAGCGGAATATCCTCATCCATCCGGAAGCAGGGCGTGGTGTCGATCACCGTGCATCCCTGCTTTGCCGCGCCGCCGGCGTACTCCCTGCTGATCTTCTCGGTCGATGCGAAAAAGGCGATGTCTACACCCTGAAACGAGGTGTTTTGTATGGTCTGCACCGGAATGTCCTCATCCCGGTACTGCACGGTGCTGCCGAGCGATCCCTGGGTCGCGAGAGGGACGAGTGCCGCGGCCGGGAAGCTCCGCTCTCCAAGAACGCTGATGATCTCTTTGCCTGCTGTGGTGTTCGCACCTGCCACAGCGATCCGTAATTGTTTTGCCATGGTATTCCTTTCCTGGTTATGACCGACGGGGTGCACTGATCGGCTCGCATGTGAAAAAAGGCAGGCGTTTGCTGCCTGCCCTTTTCAAAGGTCGAACCATACAAAACCCCGTTGGCGGTTCGTGCGGCAAATCCCGGTGTATGTCTTGCGCTCGAGTACCGCTGGTTACCGTCTCGATAGCGGGATGTGCTGCCGGTTTCCCGATCAGAAGCCCGCTAGATCCCGCCCCGTTTGAGGATGTGCTCCATGAGGCCGCCATCCGCGATGAGCTCCTGCATGAACTGCGGTATGGGCCGTGACCGGTACTGCTTTCCGGTGGAGATATCCGTGATCAGGCCCGTGGAGGCTTCGACCTCGACGATATCGCCCTCTTTGATCTCCGCTGATGCCTCGTCCGACTCGAAGATGGGGAGCCCCATGTTGAAGCTGTTGCGGAAAAAGATCCGGGCAAAGCTCGACGCGATGACGCAGCTCACACCACTGGCCTTGATCGCGATGGGGGCGTGCTCCCGGGAGGAACCGCACCCGAAGTTCTTGCCCGCCACGATGATGTCGCCCCTGCTCACCTTGGAGGGAAACGCGGGATCGGCGTCTTCCATGCAGTGCTTCTTGAGCTCTTCCGGGTCAGAGGTGTTCAGGTACCGGGCCGGGATGATTGCGTCGGTGTCGATGTCGTCTCCAAAGCGAAAAACGCGTCCGCGTATGTTCATTCCGTCACCTCCGAGGGAGAGGATATCCTGCCCGTGACCGCGGATGCGGCGGCGACCGCCGGGCCGGACAGGTACACCTCGCTGCCCGGGTCGCCCATGCGGCCCACGAAGTTGCGGTTGGTGGTTGCCAAGGCCTTTTCCCCCTTTGCGAGGATCCCCAGATGTCCTCCCAGGCAGGGTCCGCAGCTCGGGGGACCGATGATGGCGCCCGCCTGAAGGAAGATCCTGATCAGGCCCTCCTCCTCGGCCTGGAGAAATACCTCGGGTGTGGCGGGCAGGACCACGCACCGCACTCTCTTGTCGATCTTCTGTCCTTTCAAGATCCCGGCGGAGACCCTTAAATCTTCGATCCTGCCGTTGGTGCACGAGCCGATGACTACCTGGTCGATCCTCACCTCGCCCACCTCGCTGATGGGCCTGGTGTTCGCGGGCAGATGCGGAAAGGCCACCTGGGGCTCGATGTTTGCGCAGTCGTACTCCCTGAACGCCGCATACCGGGCGTCGGCATCGCTCTCGAACACGGTGTACGGCCTCTTAGCCCGGGGTTTGACATAGGCCATGGTCTTATCGTCGGCTTTGATGATGCCCGCCTTGGCCCCGGCCTCGATGGCCATGTTCGACATGGTGAGCCGGTTGCTCAGGTCGAGCGAGGTAACGGCCGGGCCCTCGATCTCCAGCACGCGGTACAGGCCGCCGTCAACCCCGATGTCGCCGATGAGGTAGAGGATGAGGTCCTTTCCCCCGACCCAGGGCAGAAGCTCGCCCTTGAACACGAACTTCATGCTCTCGGGCACCTTCATCCAGGCCTGCGCGGTCATCATGGCCGCTGCGAGATCGGTGCTGCCTACGCCGGTGGCGAATGCGCCGAGCGCGCCATAGGTGCAGGTGTGGCTGTCCGCTCCGATGACGAGGTCCCCGGGCAGGACAAGCCCCTTCTCCGGGAGCAGGGCATGCTCAACACCCACGTCGCCGCCATCGAAGAAGTTCTTCAGCTCGTGATTGTGCGCGAAATCCCTGACCATCTTGCACTGGTTGGCCGAGGCAATGTCCTTGTTCGGTGTGAAATGGTCCAGAACGAAGACAACCCTGTCAGGGTCGGCAAGCTTCGCCTGCCCGCCGGCCTTAAAAGCCTTTATGGCGAGCGGTGCGGTTATATCGTTTGCCAGGGCCACGTCCACGTTCACCTTCACGATGTCGCCCGGCATGACCTCATGCGCATCCGTATGCGCCGCGAGGATCTTTTCGGCAATAGTCATTCCCACGGTTTATAAGCCTCCTTGTCAGCCTGTTGTCCGAGATTGTATCTTAGAGATGGGGAACGTCTCCGGTTCTCTTGCGCTTGAGAAACTCCATCCGGTTGAGCGCGTTGACCAGGGCCCTGGCCGATGCCACGAGAATGTCGGGATCGGCGCCCTGGCCGGTGGCGACCGTGTCTCTGTCCAGCAGCTCGACCGTCACCTCGCCCTGGGCATCGAAGCCTCCGGTGACCGAGCTCACCGAGAACCGCTTCAGCTCGGCATGGAATCCGGTCATCTTGATGATGGTCTTGTAGAGCGCATCGACGGGGCCGTTGCCGAAGCACGACTCCTTGACGACCTCACCGTCAACGCCCAGCACCACGGTGGCGGCAGGGGTCGACACAGTGCCCGAGCTCACGTTGATGTGCTTGAGCTCGTACTTGTCCGGCACCCGGTAGATCTCCTCGATCACGATGGCCTCGATGTCGGCGTCGAAGATTTCCTTTTTCTTGTCCGAAATCTCCTTGAACCGCCGGAACACCTTGTTCACGTCCTCTTCGCTCAGGCGGTATCCCAGGAACTCCAGGCGCTTGCTCAGGGCGTGCCTGCCCGAGTGCTTGCCCAGCACGAGGTTCGACTTGCCGTAGCCGATGGCCTCGGGGGTCATGATCTCGTAGGTGGAGCGCTCCTTGAGGTAGCCGTCCTGGTGGATGCCCGACTCGTGCGCAAAGGCGTTGGCCCCCACGATGGCCTTGTTGGGCTGGACCGGGATGCCGGTGATGTGCGAGACGAGACGGCTCGCAGGATAGATCTGCGAGGTGTCGATGGAGGTGTCCAGCTTGTAGAGGTCCTTGCGGACATTGAAGATCATGACCACCTCTTCCAGCGATGTATTGCCCGCGCGCTCGCCGATGCCGTTGATCGTGCACTCGATCTGCCGGGCCCCCGCCATGACGGCCGATACCGAGTTGGCCGTTGCCATGCCCAGGTCGTTGTGGCAGTGCACGCTGATCACCGCCTTGTCGATGCCCCTGATCTTCTTCTTCAGATAGCTGATGAGCTCGAAGAACTCCTGGGGGTTGGTGTACCCCACGGTGTCAGGGACATTGATGGTGCCCGCGCCCGCGGCGATGGCCGTGGAGTAGACGTCCACGAGAAAGTCCCGGTCCGAGCGCGTGGCGTCCATGGCGGAAAACTCCACGTCCGGACAGAGCGAGCGGCACATGCCCACGGAGTGTTCGACGGACTCCAGCACCTGATCGGGGCTCATGTTCAGCTGGTATTTCAGATGGATGTCCGAGGTGGCGATAAAGGTGTGAATCCCCGGCATGGCCGCGTTTTTCACCGCGTCCCAGGCGGCCTGGATGTCTTCGTCCCTGGCCCGGCACAGGCCGATGACCATGGATTTCTTCACCTCGCCGGCCACTGCCTGCACCGCGTCGAAATCACCGGGCGAAGAGATGGGGAACCCTGCTTCGATCCGGTCCACTCCCAGGGCCTCGAGCTGCTTTGCCACCAGCACCTTCTCGTGCACGTCCATGCTTGCCCCGGGAGACTGCTCGCCGTCCCGAAGGGTTGTATCAAATATGATTATTTTCTCTTGTGGCGTTTTCATGCTCTGCCTCTTTCGATTGCTTTTTCTCGCGTGCGTGATTGCGGATCTGCACCACTGCGTTGCCGATCGGCCCACCCACGATGAATGTCGTGACCAGCACGAAGATCATGATCTCCGGCGCCAGCGCCACCACCACGAGCACCAGCAGCCCGGCGACCAGGAGCTGGAAGGGATGGGCCTTGAGATAGTTGATGTGCTTGAAGCTCGGATACCGGATTGCGCTCACCATCATGAACGACAGGGCGTACATGACCATGAGGATAACCGGCGGAGGGATGGTCCCGATCTGCTTCGAGAGCAGGACCATGCTCGCGACCGCAGCCGCGGCTATGGGGATGGGAAGCCCCACAAAACCCGTGGTATCCGAGGTGTCCGTGTTGAAACGGGCGAGCCTCAGCGCTCCGCACGCCACGAACAGGAAGCAGGCGATGAACCCCAGCCTGCCGAACTGGTTGACCTGCCAGAGAAATGCCAGGATAGCGGGTGAGACGCCGAAGGCGATCACGTCGGAGAGCGAGTCGTACTCCTTGCCGAAGGCCGAGGTGGAATTGGTGGCCCTGGCGACCCTGCCGTCGATGCCGTCGATGAACCCGGCCAGCAGGATCATGATCGCCGCCATGTAGAAATTCCCTTTCAGGGAAAACGAGATGGAATAGAATCCGAAGAAGAGACCGACCGTGGTGATGAAGTTGGGCAGAAAAGGCACCGACCGCTTTGTCTCCGTTCCCGGCTTTGTCCTGGTTTTCTTCTTCACTCTTCTTTCCTCCCTATGACCGTCTCACCGGCGAAGACCGTCCGTCCCCTGCTCACCGCTGCGGTGAAGCCCGCCGGCATATAGCACTCCAGAAGCGACCCGAACCGGATCAGCCCGATCCTCTGTCCGGCCTCTACCTTATCGCCCTCCCCGGGCATGCAGGATATCCTCCTGGCCACCAGGCCCGCGACCTGGTCGACCCGGAACACCCCGTCCTGGTTTTCGATATAGAGTATCATGCGCTCGTTGGCTTCGGTCTTCTTTCCGAGATTGGCCATATGGAAGGTGCCGGGCCGGTAGTGCTTGCCGATCACCGTGCCCGAGACAGGGGAGCGGTTTACGTGAACGTTGAAGACCGACATGAAGACTGACACCTTCGTGCACGATCCCACCCGCTCCTCGTCGGTGTTCACCACATCGAGGACCTTTCCGTCGGCAGGGGAGATGACCAGGCCTTCCCCTGCAGGCACTTCCCGCTCCGGATCCCGGAAGAACCAGGTCACGAACATCACGGGGATGAGCCCCACGATCCCGAGTCCCAGGCGTGCAAGCACCAGGGAGAGGATTCCGGAGCCGAAGATGAACGGAAAGCCCTCTCTGCGGATCTTCACCTAGTTCTCCTGTTTGTTGACCTTGCGGTCCTTCTGGATCCAGGGCATCATGGCGCGGAGCTTCTCGCCCACCTGCTCGATCTCGTGCTTCTCGCCCATTCTGGTCAGGGCGTTGAACACGGGCCTTCCCGCCTTGTTTTCCAGGATCCACTCACGGGCGAAGCTGCCGTCCTGGATCTGGGCCAGGATATCCCTCATGGTCTCTTTCACCTCTTCGTCGATCACCATGGGGCCACGGGTGATGTCGCCGAACTGGGCCGTGTTGCTCACCGAGTAGCGCATGTTGGAGATCCCGCCCTCGTAGATGAGGTCAACGATGAGCTTGAGCTCGTGCAGGCACTCGAAATACGCCATCTCCGGCGCATAGCCCGCCTCGACCAGGGTTTCGAACCCGGCCGTGATCAGGGAGGTGACCCCGCCGCAGAGCACGGCCTGCTCGCCGAACAGGTCGGTCTCGGTCTCTTCGGCAAAGGTGGTCTCCAGGATGCCGGCCTTTCCCCCGCCGATGGCGCCGGCATAGGAAAGGGCGAGCTCGCGGGTGTTTCCGCCTGCGTCGGCCTCGATCGCGATGAGCATGGGAACCCCCCTGCCCTGGGTGTATTCATACCTCACCATGTGGCCCGGCGACTTGGGCGCCACCATGAAGCAGCTCACCCCCTCGGGAAGCCTGATCTGGCCGTAGTGGATATTGAAGCCGTGTGCGAACGCGAGGTATGCGCCCTTTTTCAGGTGCGGTGCGATCTCACGGGCATACACGTCCGCCTGGAGCTCGTCCGGGATGAGGATCATGATCACGTCGGCCCAGGCGGCCGCATCCGGGGTGTTCATGACCTTCAGCCCAGCTTTCTCGGCCTTTGCCCGCGACACGCTGCCCTCGCGCAGCCCCACGACCACGTCGACCCCGGAGTCTTTCAGATTGTTCGAGTGGGCGAACCCCTGCGACCCGTACCCCATGACCGCAACCTTCTTTGACTTGATGAGATTCAGATCCGCGTCCTTATCGTAATAGACCTTCATTACGGCAATTTCCTCCTTCCTTGCATTTCTCTCTCCATGACCACGGTGCCGGTACGGACGAAATCGATGATGCCGATGGGGGTGAGGATCTCCACAAACCCCTCGAGCTTTCTTTTATCGCCGGTAAGACTCAGGGTGTACGATTTCGGCGAAACATCGATGACCTTTGCCCGGAAGATGTCCGCGATGCGGAGCACCTCGGCGCGGGTCTCTTTTTCCGCCTTGATCTTCACCAGGATCATCTCCCGTTCCACATATTCCCTATCCGCGCAGTCGACCACCTTGATGACGTTGATGAGTTTGTTCAGCTGCTTCTTTATCTGCTCCAACACCTGCTCGTTGCCGGTGGTGGTGATGACCATCAGGGATTTCGCCGGGTCCAGGGTCGGGGCCACGGAAAGGGACTCGATGTTGAACCCCCTGCCCGAAAACAGCCCGACCACCCGGGAAAGCACTCCGGCCTGGTTGTCCACGTAAACCGAGATCGCATGCCTCATAGCTCACATCCTTACACGAGAAGCATATTGTTGATCGGCGCCCCGGCGGGCACCATGGGATAGACGTCCTCCTCGGGGTCCACCACGAAGTCGACGAACACCGGCCCCGGGATCTCAAGTGCCTTCCGTATGGCGTCCTTGACATCTTCGGGCCTGGTCACGCGCAGGCCCTTTGCGCCGTAGGCCTCGGCCAGCTTCACGAAATCCGGCGAAACGGCCATAGAGGTATGCGAGTATCGCTTCTTGTAGAACAGCGCCTGCCACTGCCTGACCATGCCCAGGTAGCCGTTGTTGAGGATCATGACCTTGACCGGGAGGTTGTACTGGACCACGGTGGCCAGCTCCTGGATATTCATCTGGATGGAGCCGTCTCCGGCGATATCGATGACCGTGCGGCCGGGAAATGCCGCCTGTGCCCCGATGGCCGCGGGAAAACCATAGCCCATGGTCCCAAGCCCGCCCGAGGTCAGGAAGTGCCTCGGCTCCTTGAACTTGTAGAACTGGGCCGTCCACATCTGGTTCTGGCCCACCTCGGTGGTAATGATGGTGTCGTCCGGCGCGATCTCGTCGATCATCTCGATGACGTACTGGGGCTTGATGATCTCGCTCTTGCAGTACTTGAGCGGCTGCTGTTCCTTCCAGGTATCGATCTCACGCCGCCACGTCTCTGTCTGCGCGATCATCTCGGCCAAATCTCCATCCTTGCCGGCCAGCTCGGCGAGCATGCCCCTGAGCACCATCCTGCAGTCGCCCACCACGGGCAGGTCCACCTTCACGTTCTTGCTGATGGAGGTGGGGTCGATGTCGATGTGGATGATCTTGGCCTTGGGCGCGAACTCGTCGACCTTGCCGGTCACCCGGTCGTCGAACCGGGCCCCGATGGCGATGAGGCAGTCGGAGTTCGTGACCGTCATGTTTGCCGCATAGGTGCCGTGCATGCCCAGCATGCCCAGGGACAGCGGATCGCCCGATGGAAAGGCGCCCATGCCCATGAGCGTTGTGGTGACCGGCAGCTTCATCTTCCGGGCGAATTCCGCGAGCTCCTTCGACGCGTCGGCGAGCGTGACTCCGCCGCCCGCATAGATCACCGGGCGCCTGCTCTTGAGGATCACGCCCATGATGCGCCTGATCTGTCCCTGGTGCCCCTTGTAGGTGGGACAGTAGCTGTCGAGGCTCACCGAATCGGGATATTTGAAGTTCACGGTGCTGTTCATCACGTTCTTGGGGAGGTCCACCAGCACCGGGCCGGGCCTGCCGGTCCGGGCGATATAGAACGCCTCCTTGATCGCCCTGCCCAGGTCACAGACATCCTTGACCAGATAGTTGTGCTTGGTGCACGGCCGGGTGATCCCCACGATGTCGGCCTCCTGGAAGGCGTCGTTGCCGATGAGGTGCGTGGGGACCTGACCGGTGAACACCACGATCGGTATGGAATCCATATATGCGGTGGCGATGCCGGTGACCGTGTTCGTGGCCCCCGGCCCCGAGGTCACCAGGCACACGCCCACCCGCCCCGACGCACGGGCATAGCCGTCCGCTGCATGGACCGCCCCCTGCTCGTGCCGCGACAGGATGAACTGGATGTCACGGGCATCCATGATGGCATCGAATATATCGAGCACGGCGCCGCCGGGATATCCGAAAGCATGGGTCACACCTTCACACCGCAAGGCCTCGATAAAGGCCTGCGCTCCCGTAATTTTCTTCATATTCCGCGCCTCTTCTCACCACATATCAATTCAATATGAATCAACATTCTCCCTGAACGAGCGGAGTATTTCTTCTATTCTGTCCTTGCCCCTGAGCTTGAGCTTCTGGATTTCCTTTCTGCGTATCTCTTCCTCAGTGCTCAGGTATCGCCGCTTGTTCAGCTGATCGAGCTTTTCTTCATAGTCCATGTGCTCATCCCAGAGCTTCTTGAGCTCCTGATTTTTGGGGATAAGCCTGCGAATCATCTGCAATTCTGTTTCTTCCATACACGCTCACCTCGTGATTTCTTGGTAAACTCTATGTACATCATAGATAGCTCACCATGTCAACATAGTGATTTTTTGGTGTTACAGGGCCTTCTCAGTCCGCCCTCGGGCTGGCGATTCCCCGGCTCGACGTCGAATCCGGCCCTGGTATCGCCCGGGTGCCGGAGGACCGCACCCATCAGAAGGCGATCATACCCGTGAAGAAGAGGTGAAGGATCACGGCGGGAAGCAGCACAAACGCCAGGGCCCTATGCGCTGACAACAACCCGGTGCGCAGGCTCTTCTTCCCGTAGAACAGCCAGGCGCCCGTCACGGCTGCGGAGATCAGAGCAAAAGCCGCGATGAGCCCGCTTGCGGAGATGAACGAACCGGCGAGAACCGGATATGCATGCGCTGCGAGGACGATCAGGGCTGCCGCGCCGAAGATCCGGTGCCGGCGGACCATGAACTTCATGAAGCGCCGATAGGCGTCTGTGAAGTCCGCATATTCGCGGGAAAGCTCTTTAACGTATTCCCTGCCGATCTGCTTGAGCAAAAAGGTGGAGAATGCGGCCACAAGTGCCAGCGCCGTCAGCCATCCGGTCGGTTCCTGCATGCTCATGTGCGGTTTTCGTTCTCCCTGCTTGGTTTTTACCCTTCCCGTCATTTCTGCATAAGTCCCAGGGGTTCGGCTGTCAACAGCCAAAAGCAGTCATTGTTGTCTCCGGCCCGATGATGCGGGTACTGTTCTCAAGATGTGAAACCTGTTCACCGATACATGGGTTACCCCTTGAGCCAAACTTTTAAGAGACATCATCAACTACATACGAAAGGGGCAACAGGACACGGACCATGAATGTATATTTAGCGCGTCAGCCGATTTTCTCCCGGGAGAAGACAATCCATGCCTACGAGCTCCTCTTCCGGGACGGGATAGCGAACTTCTTCCCGGATATCGACGGCAGCAGCGCCACCTCGCGGGTGCTTTCAAGCACCTTCTTCTCCTCGGACATCGAACAGATAACCGGCGGGAAGCGCGCATTCATCAACTTTACCCCGGAGCTGATACATCTGGGGATTCCGCAGCTCTTCCCCCCGCAGATCACCACTATCGAGATCCTGGAGGACGTGCATCCGGACGCGCCCTTTCTGCAATGCTGCGCAGAGCTTTCCTCCGCGGGCTACCAGATAGCGCTGGACGACTTCACATATCGCAGGGAACTGCTGGGTCTCATTCAGCTGGCCGACATCATCAAAATCGACTTTCTCAACACCGACATGGACACCATCCGCAGGTATGTCGAGGTCTTATCCCGCAACGGCTGTACTCTTCTGGCCGAAAAGGTGGAGACCATGGAGCAGTTCAGGACGGCCCTGGATCTGGGCTTCACCTATTTCCAGGGATACTTTTTCAGCAAGCCCGAGCTCATGCGGGAGACGGAAATACCCATCCTCAAGATGAACCTCCTGCAGATCATGGCAGAGGCCGACAACGATGACTTCCGGGTGAACGAGATGCGAAAGCTCATCGAGCGGGATGTGGGAATCTCCTACAAGCTCCTGTGCTACATGAACTCGCCGTTTTTCCGGAGGCTGAACGAGATCACCTCCATCAAGCACGCCATCCTCATGCTTGGGGAAAAAGGAATCAAGAGCTTCCTCTCGGTGATCATCATGTCCGAGCTCAGCCAGGACAAGCCGGACGAGCTCCTCAAGAGCTCGGTCATCAGAGCCAAGCTCTGCGAGAGTCTCGGGGCACTCAAGGCGGGCCGCACCGATCCGTCCCAGCTCTTTACCTTGGGCCTCTTCTCGCTGATCGACGCCATCCTGGAGTCTCCCATGGAGCATGTGCTGGAAAAGCTGCCCCTGTCGCATGAGATCAAGGCTGCACTGCTCGATGGAAAAGGTTTTTTGAGCTCGTACCTGAGGCTGGCCGAGAGCTACGAACGGGGCAACTGGGGCGAGGTGATCTCCCTGGGCTCCGCCCTAGGCATTGATACGGAGAAGCTGCCCGCGATCTACTTCCACGCCCTGGGATGGGCAGATGCCCTGATGGAGACGACCGGGCACTGACCAAAAACCTTCCTGCCGCGTGAATCAGCGTAAAAACGGGAAGTCTTTTCCCGCCGATCAGGCCGATCGCATCACGTATGGACAACACGGACTGATGAAAGATTACCGGCAGGAATCAGTATTCATGTGCATATTGGTCGAGATAGCCCCGAATATAGTCCCTCACCCGCTCCTTTCCGGTGAAAATCCCGAAGTGGCCCTCGCACAGGATATCCGCTTCGAGCTCCATGAGCCGCTCCATCGATTGCCTCCACCGGCCGATGTCGGAGTTGAAATCGTCGCTGAAGGGGCCGTGGATGTCCTGTCCGAACAGGACCCGCTTGCCCTCGATATCGAGATAGACCGAGATCGAGCCAGGGGTGTGTCCCGGGGTGTGGATGCAGTGGATCTCCCTGCCGCCTGCGAGGATGACCTCATGCCCGCCATAAATGCGCCTGTCCACCGGGGTTTCGGGCAACGTGGTGTTGTACCAGGACGCGGCCGTTACCACCGGGTCTCCGGACTCTATGGCCTCGGCGTCGAGGTCGTGGGCGACCACCGTGCACCCGAAAATCTCCCGGAGATACCGGGCCGACCCGATGTGGTCCACGTGACAGTGGGTCAGGATCAGGTAGGACACCCGTTTCGGACCGCCCGGGATAGAGCGCACATTGGCCTCCAGAGCCCGGGCTCCCCTGCCCGCCCCGGAGTCGATCATCACCAGCTCGTCACCGCAGTCGATGACGAACGCCATGGCGTCCTGCATGTGAGAAATGCCCGCGCCACCCACCAGATAGACACCGTCGCATACCGGTTCGGCAGTACCCATACAGCCTCCTTGCGTTATTTGAATTCTCCTTCTAAAGTCCGCATGTTGAAGGACTTTGAAGGTGGGGTCACATTCCCGCTGTTTGCGGCGGAAGAGGGTCCAGGGCTTGCCGTTATAAGGTTCATACCATTGATTCCTCCTTCGCATCCGCTTCCTGAAGACGGGAACGAGATGGAATAGAACCCGGGGAATGGTCATATCTTCCTTAAGCACGCGGCTTCAACCGGGTCGAAGAGCCTGCCCCGGGTCCATTCCATTGATTGGTATCATGTATAACACATGAAGGGCGGTCAAAGAAGTGCGGTCTGATGAAGGATGATTTTCTTCAGATTCGGCTCATACCGCATCGTCCCTGATGGTGTTCCTGCGATCCATGAGGATCTTTAAGGTAAAGACCGCGCCCGGGTACGCCTGGGGAACCACCTCGATGTGTGATCCGATCTTGGCCATGGCGATGCGCGCCTCCGTGAGTCCGAGTCCGATCTTCATGGGGTCGGAAGAGGTAAACGGTGCAAAGATTGTCTCGATGTCCTCATGCACGCCGGGGCCGTAATCCCTCAGGGAGATGGAAGCATACCCGTCATGGCCGGAAAGGGTGACAAGAAGTCTCTCCGAACCGGTTTCAACGGCATTGTCCAAAATCCTCGAGAATGCCGCCTGCACATGGCAGGCATCGGTATAGGCCATGATCTCCTCTTCGCCTTCGATGACTACCTCGGGAGCAGTGGGATGCCGGGAAATCACCTCTGAGATAAGGAGGCGCAGGTTTGTCCGGGCATAGGCGAGTCTCCGGTTCACCATGATCTCGTACTGCTCGATCCTCACGATCATTTCCTCGATCCTCCGGATTGAGGAGTGGATGCCGGAGAGCGCAGTGCCCATGAGATTCGTATTCAGGCCGTTATCCTTTTTCTCGATCCTCTTCATGTAGGCGCCGATCACGGTCAGCGGGTTTCTCAGCTCGTGGGAAAGCCCGTTGATCATGAGCGTGAGGTCCTTTGCCTGCAGAGAGAGCCGGTGCTGCATGGCCCGGATGTCGGTAATGTCACGCCCGATGATCGAGAGCGCATAGATGTGCCCGTCTTCGGCCAGGGGCGTGCTCAAGCACGAGAATATCCCGGTTTTTCCCCCGGCGAGACGGAACCTCGCCTCGATCTTGGAGGGCACGCCCTTGCGGAAACCGCTTAAGACCATGTCGCGTACCGGATCCTTGTCCTCGTCGACCACATAATCCACGAGCGCCTGTCCGGTGACCGGTTTGTGGTCATGAGCCAGATAGTTCTGCACGGTTTCGTTGCAGAACATGATCTTGCCGGTGGGGCCCAGAGCGAAGATCAGATCGGTGGCATTTCTGATGATGGCTTTGTAGCGTTTGCTGTCCCGCAGCATGGTCTTCTGCTTTTCCTGAATAGCGAGCTCCTTTTCATTGAGCGACCGGATGAGTTTGTCGCCGATGTCATAAGACTCGCGCATCTCGGTATACAGGGTGACAATGGCCTGGATGACCATGGCATCGCGCGGTATCACTCCAACGACCTGCTCCGGCAGGGGTGTGGATATGGGAAGGTCGGACACGAGATAGGCCCGCTGGCCCCGGATAGCATCCCACTGAACACGTCCCCTGTCGTCGAGGAAGATCAGGCTCCTCTCGGGAACATCATCAAGGGTCTCCGTCTGTCTGACCCCTGCCACGCAGGCGGGGACAGGGCCTCCAAACCAGTAAACATCCATGGAGGATTACTCGGAATATCACATCATATTCTTTATTCCCGCCTTCATTCCCGTCTTCCTGAGAAGGGCTGATGCCCGGTGTTCCGGTCTGCCTGTCCCTGATTGATTTCAGAGATGTTATCCGGTAGAGAAGACCTCATGAAAAGAAAGGTGACCGTCGGCATTGCATTGGACAGCGGAGGAGCCATGGGTGGCGCGCACATAGGGGTGCTCGAGGTCCTTCAGGAGCACGGCGTTCCCATCGACATCATCGTGGGCTCCAGCGCCGGTGCGGCTGTGGGGGCCATGTATGCGTGCGGTGCCATAGATGCCTTCAAGGAGCTCATCTCGGGTCTTTCGTTCATGGATGCCCTGAGCTTCTATGCCGATCCCGTGTTCCCGGTGTCCGGTCTCTTCGCAGGGAAGAAGGCACGGAAGTTTCTTCACTCCCTGCTCGGAGACACCAGGATCGAAGACCTCCCGATCTCCTTTGTGGCAGTGGCCACCGACCTCCTTACCGGGGAGACGGTTCCCCTGTCTCGCGGCTCTCTGGTCGATGCGGTCATGGCAAGTATCTCCATGCCCGGCATCTTCAAGCCGGTGGTGCTGGATGGAAGGCTCCTGACGGACGGCGGCGTCTCTGACCCTCTTCCCCTGGATATTCTCGCCGGTCTTAAGCCGGATGTGGCTATTGCGTGCAACCTTCACTCAAAGCTTCCCGATAAGATCCCGGCCACACAGAAGCGGGCGATCGTAAGCGCCCAGAAAGAATCATCGCGCGATGACGAGGACCTCTCTTCATGGTTCATCGACCGCGCGATCAGGGCGCTCAGGACCGAGAGGCTCTCCGCGAGGGTGAAGTCCATCCGAGAGGTGCTGCTGAGCGCGGGCAGGTCTCAGGCCGGAACCGCCCGTGACCGCGAGCTGTTCATGGCCCTGCAGGAGCAACTCGTCCAGAGCAGGGACAGGGTCGCGTCCCTCATCGGCAGGAGCTTTGCCGAAAAGGATCAATCGGGCATGCTCAACATCTTTGAGGTCATGCTCAGCGCCACGAACATCCAGCAATATCAGAAAAACCGTATGATGCTCATGCACTTAAGGCCCGATATCCTCATCGAACCGGTAGTCGACGGGGTGCGGGCACTGGAATTCAACAAGGGGGAGCGCACGATCGAACAGGGCAGACGAACGGCGCTTCGGGCCGTTCCCGCGATCAGGGCCCTGCTGGAAGAAAAATCGCACGGGCCGGGGCACGGGTACGCAGATGCCGGACCCGCTCCATCAGTGGGCCGGAATTCCGGAGACGATACCCTCTGAAGACTGCTCCCCTCCCTTTTAAGAAATGTCCTTACCTGCGGATTGATGGATTGCCCTGACCGCCCGATTGGGCTCTATTTGACGATGAGAAGATTTGCCTGCTTGAGCCTCTGGGCAAGAGAAGAGATGATCTTGTGGGCGACCTCGGGGTTTTCGCTGATGATCTTCTCCAGGCCCCCCTCGTGAACCGGGAGAACCTCGACCACGCTTCTGCCCAGGGAGCGGATGGTCGCGCTCCTCGGCTCGTTGAGGATAAAGCTCATCTCGCCGAAGTACTCTCCAGGTTTCGTGATCGTGGCGATGCGCACCCCTTTCCTGAGAACCTCGAGCCCCTGCTCCGTCTGGTAGAGCTTGAATATCTCGGTACCGTTCGTTCCCTCTTCAATGACGGTCTCACCGTCGGCGAACTCCCGGACATCGAGGTTGATCGTCTCGCTGTAAGGGATGTTGGACTCGGCCACCGAGGTGGTCTGCTCCAGCTGCAGGTACGCCGAACGCAGGACCATGCTCACCAGCCCGGGTTTGCTGAAGGCGATGTCCTCGATTGCATCGGACTCGTAGGCGGCCACGCGCGAGGGCCTCATGGCCTTTGCCGTGGTGCTGTAGGGGATCCCCCGGTAGTAGTTCTCGAGGCCGAACACGTCGCGGTCGGAGAGGATGCGGATGGGTTTGTCCATCTGGTAGATCTGGACCTCTCCCTGGAGGATCGCGTAGAAGAATTCGTTGGTGTCCCCTTCCCGTACGATAACCTCTCCGGGACGATATTCTTTTACCGACACCGCCTCGATAGTCCTGGGTTCCAGCATACTTGCCGTTTCGGCATCAGCCACGAGAAACTTTACCCTCTATCTCGCGGCCAGGGGCCATATCCGCCCGTGTACTCTGATGAAATTCTCCAGCTCGGGAAACGGCAGCGGTTCGATGGCTGGAGTGGCATTTCCCTTGAGGATTTCCACAACCCGGGACACGGATTCCTTCAATGCACCGAGATGATACCCGCCTTCGAGCGAATACACAACCGGCGCGCCTACATTTTGGGCAGCCTCCTGGATGACGGCCGCTATCGCGGCAAATCCATCCGAGCTGAGCCTCATGCCGCCGATGGGGTCCATGGCATGGGCGTCGAAGCCCGCGGACACCAGCACCAGCCCGGGCTCGAAGTCCTCGATGATCGGCTGAAGAATGTGGCGGTATATGGCCATGAAGTGCCCGTCGTTCTTTCCCCCGCTCAGGGGGCAGTTCACGGTATACCCGGCGCCCTCCCCTGTTCCGGTCTCGGACAGGGCCCCGGTCCCCGGATAGAAGGGATATTGGTGCGTCGAGAAGTACAGCACCCGGTTGTCCGCGTAGAAGCTCTCCTGGGTTCCGTTCCCGTGATGGACATCGAAGTCGACGATCGCCACCCGCTCGACCCCGAACGACCGGATGGCCTTGGATGCGGCAATCGCCACGTTGTTGAACAGGCAGAAGCCCATGGCGCGGTCTTTGCGCGCGTGGTGCCCGGGGGGTCTCACACAGGCGAACCCTGCCTCGATTCCACGATCCAGCGCCATTCTGCACAGGCTGATCAACGACCCCACGGCCTGGAGGGAAACCTCGTATGAATCGGGACAGCACACGGTGTCGGGATCGAGGTTCACGGTCGACCCTCTCCCCGCTGCACGGGCTATGGACTCGACATAGCTCCTGCCGTGGTTGAGCACGATGTCTTCAACCGGCGAGGCATCCGGCTGGACGAGCATGATCCCGGGATTCTCCCTGATGAAGAGGGTATGGATACACTGAGCCCTCAAAGGACTCTCGGGATGGTACCCGCCTGTTTCGTGATCCATGAACCTCAGGTCTGAAACCACACCGATCATTGAATTTCCACCTTCAGCTACACATAGAGATCCAAGGCGTGAGGGGCCTCTTCCTTCAGGGCCGGATAACCGCTCCACCCCGGGGTGCCCGGGGAAACCGCGCGCATTCTTCCGAAGAAGAGCTCGTGGATCACCGAAGCGCTCGACACCAGGGGGTCGGAGCCCAGGGTCGTGACCTGTGCGGGGGGCGCATACTCGATCCGCCGCACGGGAGGCTCGCGCTTCTCCATCTCGTCGTGGGGGCGTGGGAGCGCGGCTGCCTTGCTGTCGGATATGGAGCTTCTGCCGGAATCTCCCTCGATGGCGACGTACCTGAACCTGCAGAAAGGGAGATCGACTGCAATCCCTTTTACATTCGAGACATGAGCAAAGGGATTCCCATTTTGCATCTTTTTTTTGCTACGCCAATTCATGCCTTTTGACAAGCATAAAAATCCCGACGTCAGGACGGCTTTCCGGTGAATCGACCCCTCATTGTGTCCTCTCCGGTCGCTTACCTTGGGGCCGGACTCTTCCCTCTCTGAATGGACATGCGGGCCCCCCGCCTCCATGCCCCTTCCGCCGTGCTCGCATTCACTTGAGAACACCTGAAAGCGAAATAGTATGTATCAATATAATATAGTGTGAAGGAGGTTCAGTACCATGAGGAGAATTCTCTTTGAAGGTTTGATCGTTCTGTTCGCGGTTGTTCTACCGGGGTATCTCGCTGCTCAGGATATCATGGCCCAGGCCGACGCCCTCTACGATCAGGGCGGGCTCGACAATCTCCTGAAGTCTGCTGAGCTCTATGCGCAGGCATCGGAGGCGGACCCCGCCAGTTATGATGCCGCATGGAAGGCCTCCCGTTCTTATCGGGAATACTGCAACCAGGCAAAGGAAAGCAATGCCGAAGGCTGGGAGGGCATCTGCAAGCAGTACGGCAAGATGGGCATGATGTACGGCGAGAAGGCCGTTGCCCTCAATCCGGACAGAGTGGAGGGCCATTTCTGGTATGGATGCTCCGTGGGCAACTACTCGGATGGAGTGAGCGTGCTCACGGCCCTGAGGGAAGGGCTTAAGGACAAAACCCAGATGAGCTTCGAAAAATCCTACGAGATCGACAAATCTTATACGACCGGCGGCCCCATCAAGGCTCTGGGCCGTTTCTGGTACGTGCTGCCCTGGCCGCTGAGCGACAAGGAGAAGGCCATATCATACCTGAAGGAATACAACCAGGCCTATCCTGACGATGCCGAAGGCCAGGTCTTCCTTGCCGAGGCCCTCATTGATGCCGGGGGTGACGAGAACATGACGCAGGCAAAGGCGCTCCTGGACCAGGCGGCTGTCTGTGATGAGAGATACTTCAGCGACTGGGCGAAACGGCTCATGGCAGACCTCTGATCATACCTCCTGATACCGGAGCAGGCATTCCGGCATACCGGGATGCCTGGTATCCGGGCACACCGCTGCTGTTTTTTCCTTTGTGCGGGAAAAAGGTGACGCCTCTTCCGAGACGGGACAGGTCTGGGCACAGGAAACCGGCAGTGGTGGGGCACAGCCTCAAGGGAGCTTGAAGACAGGATAGACAGGTATGGGAAAAGATCGGCTCAGTCGCCCTGGGCGGAACGGCTCAGCGCGAGCAGAGAGGCTTGATCGAGCTTGCGCAGGCTGCTGAGCAGAAGCTTGACATCGCGGTTGTCCTGATCGTCGAACTCTATGGCCATCCCCTTGTTCCACTCAAGCCGCACCACCTTGCCCGAGACGTCGATCACCTTGCCGAGGTCGTGGGCGTCGAGCGTTGCGTGCAGGCTCTCGCCCTTCTCCAGGGGCTGCTGGGTTTCGATGAATACCCCGCTGAGGCTCAAGTTTCTCACGGTCCCCTTCAAGACCCTGCCGTGAGAGTCCTGATAGCGGGCTTCGATCCTGAGCAGTTTCCTGGAATGTCTTCGCTTGTCCTTCTTCACATACACTCCACGTATCTCATATGATAGTATTATTCGACAAAGCTGCTTTATTTCTTAATACTTCCTCGTAAAGAAACTGCACGAGGCGAGAAAACCAGGCGTTTTCCAGGCGAAAAAGAGAAACTGTTTTTCCCAGGGAAAAAGCTGTGGTAGATAGTCATGAGCCTGTTCCTCCACGGACAAAGGCCATGAGATGACTGACGCGAAAGAGAGGTGAGACCAAGGGACCATGATCAGAATCAACGAGAACTACCTGAATCTCAAGGCATCGTACCTCTTCTCCGAAATCTCCAGGCGGGTTGCCTCGTTCCAGGAGAAGAACCCGGGGATGAAGGTGATCAAGCTCGGCATCGGGGACGTCACCCGGCCGCTGCCCAATGCCTGCATCAGCGCCCTGCACGCGGCGGTGGACGAGATGTCCGCCCAGGAGACCTTCCACGGTTACGGGCCCGAGCAGGGTTATGCATTCCTGCGGGAGGCAATCGCGGAGAACGACTTCAGATCGCGGGGCGCGGATATATCGGCAGACGAGATATTTATCAGCGACGGAGCCAAGTGCGATACCGCGAACATCCAAGAGATCTTTGCCCGTGATATCCGGGTTGCCATTCCCGATCCGGTCTACCCGGTCTATCTGGACACCAATATCATGACCGGCAGGGCCGGGGATTTGTCTGACGGCCGGTACGGCAACATCGTGTACCTGGAGAGCACGGCCGGGAACGGGTTTGTTCCCGAGCTGCCCCGGGAGAAGGTGGATCTGATCTACCTCTGTTTCCCCAACAACCCGACCGGAGCGACCATCACCCGTGACCTCCTTTCCCAATGGGTGGACTACGCCCGCGAGAACCGGGCGCTCATCCTCTACGACGCCGCCTACGAGGCCTTTATCCGCGACGACGCCATTCCCCGCTCCATCTACGAGATACCCGGCGCGCGGGAGGTCGCCGTCGAGTTCAGGAGCTTCTCCAAGACCGCCGGCTTCACTGGCCTCAGGTGCGCGTTTAGCGTTGTCCCCAAAGACTGCACCGCATACGACTGCTCAGGCGGCGCTCACCTGCTCAACGGTTTGTGGAACAGGCGCCAGAGCACCAAGTTCAACGGCGTCTCCTATCCGGTCCAGAGGGCGGCTGCTGCGGTCTACACCGAAGAAGGCAAGGCGCAGACAAGATCTCTCATCGACTACTATCTGAGCAATGCCGGGCATATTCGCGAGAAAATGGCCGGGTTCGGCTATTCGTGCGTGGGCGGAGACAACTCGCCCTATATCTGGGTTGACGCAAAGACCGACTCCTGGGAGTTCTTCGACCTGCTCCTGGAAAAGGCGGGAGTGGTCTGCACACCCGGCGCAGGCTTCGGACGGTGCGGCCAGGGGTACGTGAGAATCAGCGCGTTCAACGACATCGAGCGGGTCATCGAGGCCATGGAGAGGATCGGCGGGACCATATAGCGGAAAAGTCCTGTTCAGAGGAACCGAACGGGTCGGCCGGCACGGGTATTTCCTTGCGTAAGCATCGGGAATAACGACTCGATACCGCCGTCCAATCCCCTTGACTTGACACAATGAGTCTGTTAATGCTTGCACACTCCTGACAATGTTCGCGGGTTCGAATGAACCTGTTTTCGATGCGCATGTGAGAAGGTTCAAAAAGGATGAGGACGCTCCACACCATGGAATTTACCAAAATGTCCGGCACCGGCAATGACTTTATCGTGATCGACTCGTTTCATCAACCGGTCGATATCGACTACGCACAGTTCGCCCGGAAGTACTGCGCCCGCAAGGTCAGCGTAGGGGCCGACGGGGTCCTGGTGCTCGGCCCCGGCGACGCCACCGCGGACTTTACCTACCGCATCTTCAATGCTGACGGGACCGAGGCCGAGATGTGCGGCAACGGCGCACGGTGCGCAGCCGCCTTTGCGGTGAAGCGCTCCATCGCAGGCGAGCACATGCGGTTCAGGACCCTGGCCGGGATCGTGGAGGCGCGGGTCAATCCCGAGGATGTCTCCATCCGGGTCACCGAGCCGCACGGGCTGCGTAAGGATATCGCCATCACGGTGGAGGGCCGCGAGGCCGTGGTGCATCACGTCAATACCGGAGTTCCCCACGCCGTCTGGTTCACTAGCGGGCTCGAAGGCTTTCCGGTGGACACGGTGGGAAGGGCCGTGAGAACCCACCCCTTTTTCTCCCCTGCAGGCACCAATGTCGACTTCGTCCAGGTGACGGGGCCAGGCAGCATCAGGGTCCGCACCTATGAACGCGGCGTGGAGGCTGAAACGCTGGCCTGCGGCACCGGCGCGGTCGCTTCAGCCATCATCAGCCACGCAGCCGGCAGGGTGGATGCCTCGCCTGTTCGCGTGAGCATGCCCGGAGGGAACCTGAACATAGACTTCACCTTAAAGAATGGAGATTACTCGGATGTATGGCTTACCGGCGAGGTATCCTTTGTCTATACCGGCACCCTCGTGCTCTAATCCGGTTTTCACCGGGCGGGCGTTCCGGTCCGGCGAGTGTTCGATGATTGTCTTTTCCGCACACAAGGCGCCTCAGGTGACACGCCATGATGCGTGAGATCGTCGCGGTTCTGGATTTCGGCTCACAGTACGCACAGCTCATCGCCCGCCGCATCAGGGAATGCGGTGTCTACTGCGAGATTCTCCCTCACGATATCACGCGGGCCGAGATCGAGTCCATGGCGCCCAAGGCCGTGGTGCTCTCCGGCGGGCCCAGCTCGGTCATGGAGGCTGACCATCCCGGGATGGATGCCGAGCTCCTGAGGGCCGGGATCCCGGTTCTGGGAATCTGTTACGGCCTGCAGCTCCTGGCGAGCGAGCTGGGGGGAATGCTCGCACGGGGAAGCGCCCGCGAGTACGGGCCGGCCACGATCGACGTCGTCGGCAACGGGGCACTCTTCGAGCGCGTCGGGAAAAAAATCGACGTGTGGATGAGCCACGGCGACCACGTGGTCCAAGCGCCCGAAGGCTTCGAGGTTCTGGCGCGCACGGCCTCGTGCCCCGTGGCCGCCATGGGAAACCATGAAAAAGGGATCTACGGAGTGCAGTTCCACCCCGAGGTGGTGCACACCCCGCGGGGCAAGGAGATCCTCCAGAACTTTCTCTTCGGCGTGGCGGGCTTGAGCGGCGGGTGGACCATGGCGGGCTTTGTCGAAGAGTCGGTGGCGGCCATCCGCTCGCAGGTGGGCGACGGACGGGTGATCTGCGGGCTCTCGGGAGGCGTGGACTCCGCGGTGACCGCGGCCCTCATCCACCGGGCCATCGGCGAGCAGATGACGGCCATTTTCGTGGACAACGGGGTGCTGCGCTTCGGCGAGGCAGACGAGATCCGGCGGATCTTCACCCGCGACTATCCCCTGAACCTGGACGTCGTGGACGCGGGCGGCCTGTTCCTGGAAAGGCTTGCCGGCGTGACCGACCCCGAGGAAAAACGCAAGAAAATCGGAAACACCTTTATCGACGTGTTTTCCGCAGAGGCGAAGCGCATCGGCGGGGCCGAGTTCCTCGCACAGGGCACGCTCTATCCTGACATCATCGAGAGCAGGTCGGCCAAGGGCGGCCCTTCGGCCACCATCAAGAGCCACCACAATGTGGGCGGGCTGCCCGAGAACCTCTCGTTCAGCCTGATCGAGCCCCTCAAGGAGCTCTTCAAGGACGAGGTGAGGGCTCTTGGCAGGGAGCTCGGGCTGCCGGAGAGCCTCATCAGCCGACAGCCATTCCCGGGTCCCGGCCTGGCGGTGAGGATTCTGGGCGAGGTGAACGCGGAAAATGTCTCCATCCTCCAGCAGGCCGACTTGCGGGTGCAGGAGGAGATAGGGAAGTGGGACGGCTTTTCCGGAGTCTGGCAGTCCTTTGCCGTGCTGCTCCCCGTCAAGAGCGTAGGCGTCATGGGGGACGAGCGGACCTATGCCAACGTGATCGCGATCCGCGTGGTTTCGAGCCTCGACGGCATGACAGCGGACTGGGTGAAGGTCCCCTACGAGGTGCTCGCACGGATATCCACCCGAATCATCAACGAGGTCCCCGGGGTGAACCGGGTGGTGTACGACATCAGTTCCAAGCCTCCGAGCACGATCGAGTGGGAATAACAAGGAGAGAAGGCGCCGGAGAGAAGCCGGGCACGGATGCATTCGTGCCTGGAAACGGTATCATGGGCGGGCTTAGGACCGCCCGTGTGAAGCCCCCGGGGCAGAGGTGATGACCACGCCCTGCACAGAAAACGCGTGCCGGGCCTGCATCAGTGAAGAACGAATCGAGGTTCATCCATGGGCGGACTTTTTGGGATTACATCGAAGCAGGACTGTGTAAGAGATCTCTTTTACGGCACCGACTACCACTCGCACCTGGGCACCAGGCGGGCGGGAATGGTGGTGGTCAACAAAAAGGGATTCAACCGTTCCATTCACAATATCGAGAATGCATATTTTAGGTCGAAATTCGAGCCCGAGCTCCAGACCTTCCACGGGTCGAGCGGCATCGGTGTCATCAGCGACTTCGATGCCCAGCCGCTCATCATCAACTCCCACCTGGGATCCTTTGCTATCGCCACGGTAGGCAGGGTCAACAACCTCGAGACTCTGGGCAGAAAGGCCTTTGCCCGAAAAAAGTATTTCTCCGAGGCCTCGGGCAGCGGGATAAACCCCACCGAGCTCATCTCTATGCTCATCTGCGAGGAGCAGACGTTCCAGGACGGCATCGCCTCCGTGTTCGGCTCGATCAAAGGGTCGTGCTCGCTCCTGGTCCTCACGAAAAAGGGCATCATCGCGGCCCGGGACAAGCTCGGCAGGACGCCCCTGATCATCGGGAGAAAGGACGGGGCCCTTGCCGTCACCTCGGAGACGTGCGCGCTTTCGAACCTCGGGTACGAGGTGGAGTATTACCTGGGACCTGGCGAGGTGGTGCACCTGAGCGGGGACGGGTACAGCCGGCTCGCCCCTCCGAACAGCGAGATGCAGGTCTGCTCTTTCCTGTGGGTTTACTACGGCTATCCGCCGTCTACCTACGAAAACATCAACGTGGAAATGGTCAGGTATCGCTGCGGCATGGCTCTGGCCAGAAAGGACACCATCGAAGCGGACCTGGTCTCGGGCATCCCGGACTCAGGCATCGGCCACGCGGTGGGGTATGCCAACGAGAAGCACATCCCCTACATGCGCCCGTATACAAAGTACACCCCTACCTGGCCCCGCAGCTTCATGCCCCAGAGCCAGGCCGTCCGTGACCTTGTGGCACGCATGAAGCTCATTCCCAACCGCTCGCTCATCCAGGGAAACCGCCTCGTTTTCTGCGACGACTCTATTGTCCGGGGCACCCAGCTCAAGGACAACGTCAAGATCCTCTTCGATTACGGGGCCCGCGAGGTCCACATGCGGGTGGCCTGCCCCACCCTCATCTATCCGTGCGATTTTCTGAACTTCTCCTCCTCCCGCTCCAGCCTCGATCTGGCGGGCCGCAAGGCCATCTCCGAGATCGAGGGCACGGACAAGGTGTCCCTTGAAGAGTATGCCCGGGCCGGCTCGGAGAAAAACCTGGCCATGGTGGAAAAGATCAGACAGCGCCTGGGACTCACCACCCTGAAGTTCCAGGCCATGGACGACCTGGTTGAGGCAATCGGTCTGCCCAAGGAAAGGCTCTGCACCCACTGCTGGGACGCAAGCAGCCACTTTTGATTTGCTGGAGAACCGCCGCGGCCCGGCGATGACGGAGGCTGCCTTTCCGAAGCTCGCCGGCATGGCGGAATATCGGGCGTTCTGCACGGAGCCGGGTTGCTCTCAACCCCCCGCCGTACCTTTCGCAGGTGGTGACCGAAGCAGGGCACGTGAACGAAGACGTGTTCGCCTATTCCCACATGGCAGGAGATGAGCGTGCAATGGATGAAACGCTCTTCGCTTTCCGCAGTACATCATGAGGGAAGGCGAGCAAAACCGCCAGGAACCCGGGACGAGGTCATCGGAAAGACGGGATCGTGGCATACACGGAATCCACAACCCGGTTCACGACCCCCTGCAGCCACCGGATGCCAGAGAGCCTGGCCTCTGCATCGAGCCCGCGCATGGTCTCGATGTAACCCCTGCCGGCCACTCTGCCGGATGCCAGGTGCGAGAGAAACGCATCGCGTTCCTGCTCGTCGCCGGTGCATGACTTCAGGGAGCGGAGCATCCCGCGCATCCTGCCCCACTTCTCAAAGAGCTCCCGCTTCTGTGCGATGAGGGTGCGGCGCGCCGCCTTCCCCATGAGGGCCTGGTACTCATGGATGGATTCGGGCATGTTCCCGGCCGTTTCGCCCAGGCTTCTGATCCGCTCGTCGAGCGACATATCGAGCTTTTCCAGTGCGCCCCTGAGCAGCGCCTGTTCTATTGCCCCGGGCCCGAAGAACTCCGAGCGCACAAAGACGTACCAGACGCGCAGGGCCACGAGGTTTGCGATGAAAAGCAGATTGTTCCTGACCCTGCGCGTGATCTCCCAGTAGATGCCGGGCCGGAAGTCCCTCATGGCGGGACGCGGGTGATCGTCGAACACCATTTTGCCGCCTTCGGTGATATCGCCGCGGACAATAGTCCCTGCCGAGGTCACGGTGCCGTATTCGATGACAACGGGACCCACCATTCCGCCCTGCCCTCCGAGAAAGATGGGCCGCTCGCCCGGCATGACACCCCGGGGAACATCCCCCAGCAGAGAGGGCGCGGCCCTGTCACGGTTCGGGGTGAGGTTGAAGTGTACAAAGGAGCTCCCCACCTCGCTACAGTTCCTGCCGTCCGTGCCTCCTGCCATGAGACAGTCGCAGAAATCGATATGGCTCCCCAGGGTGACGAAGGGCAGCAGGACCGTGTGTCCGAGCTTCACCGAGTGGCCCCCGCGCGCCTCCTCTTCCAAAATGCAAGCGTCCCGGACGTGGGCATCGGCCGCCACGGCGGACCGGTCCAGAAACACGGATTGGCTGAAGAATCCGCCTCCGAGCTCCGCGTCCCTGCCGGTCTGGCAGTCGATGAGCGTGACCGGTCCGTGCGCACCCAGGACAGTGCCCGCCAGGATGGAGGTGGTCTTCCCGGAGATCCTGCAGCCGGGATGGATGACGACCCCGGGCGCTATCATGCCGGGGTCCACGTCATCGCCGATACTGACCTCGGCGGGAAAGGGGATGATCACCCCCTTGTCCATGAGAGATCTCGTCTTGTGATCCGGGCCGTTCTCCATGACACGGTCTTCCCTCACCCTATGAGGAGGTGATGCAATGGGCATTACGGCTCGTCGAACTCCTTCAGAGACGACAGGAACTCCGTCACCTCATACCCCGCCTTTCCGGCGGCCTCCGCCGCCTCGGTCACATATCGGCAGCTCTCTTTCAGTCTGTCTTCGTTCAGGCGCAGCTTCCCGGCAGACACTCCCATGGAGCGGATCGCCGAGACTGTGAAGAGCCAGTGGAGCATCCGTTCAAAAGACTCCTTGTTGAACCACAGCCTGCTGCCGAACTCGTTGACCCCAAGGAAGGCCTGTGCGTCCGCATCCGCGAACAGGTTTTCCATGACCTCTCCCAGCCCGCTCTCGACAGAGAGCTCGTACCAGTCCTGATACGAGACGAGCGTCTGGACCAGGAACAGCTCGAACCGGGCCGCGCCCTCGTCGAGCCCCAGGGAGACGAGGCTCTGCCGGATGACCTTGCCCAGGAGCAGCTCGTCCATCAGCGCCCTGCTCTTGACAGGGACGGCCTCGGGCTCCACCAGGGTGCCGATCCGGCAGAGGATGCCCCACAGGAGCGGGACCCTCCACCAGGAGAGGTCCTGAGGTACGTTGGCCGGGACCCGGCTGAAGAGGTAGTCGAGCGGGGCCTTCAATCCCCTGCCCGTTCTGGCGCGGAGCAGGCGGATGTTGAGCAGTGACTTGATCATGGAGTGCGCCGGGTCCATGACATCCACGATGTCCGACTCCTCGCGCCAGGCATAGAGGTATACCCGCACCTCTCTGAGGAACCCGGCCAGGGCCTGCAGGAAGGGGTCGGTCACGTCGCCCAGGTGCACGCCCTCCTGCACGGTCTGGAGGAGGAAGGACGGATTCATGAGCGTCCGGAAGGGATCAAGGATGGGTTTCAGATAGAGCTCCTGGAGCTCGGAGGCGACGTCCGGGACACCCCTGCCGCCCAGGTAGTCGTGCAGCCGTTTCACCTGGCCGTCGAAGTCTCGCATCTCGCGAAAGTCCATGAACACGTTGGACTTGAACGCACCCAGGTGCACGAGGAGACCCTCGGTGCACAGGGACCGCCCCGACCGCAGGTACTGCAGTCCCTCGCGGAAATCCTCCAGCACATAGTAGAGAGCCTCGTCATCGGAAAGCCTGAGCGCCTCTCCCAGGGTCTTGTGTACGAGCCGCCTCTTTGAGCCGCCCATGTCCTCGCTCATGCCCACCGATCGCCTGACCCACCCCCTGGCCTCGGCGTAGCGGTTGTTGTAGACCACCAGGGCGCGCTCGTCCCCTGCCATGTTGGAGTAGGCGAACACGTCCTCGTTCACGTGCCCTTCTTCGCTCACCACGTCGAAGAGCGTGAAGTCGTCGATCTCGCTGAAGAGATAGCGCTTGCCGAGAAGCGGGAAAATCTCGCGCTCGTGGCGCGTCACCAGGTGCTCGTCCACGCCCTCGTCCCAGTAGGATCGCCGGTATTCCATGCCGTACTTCTCGCCGAAGCCCTCGATCTGGCCGTGACCGAACATGGGCAGCCCGGGCAGGGTCACCATCATGGTGGCCACCCCGAAGTACTTGTCGCCCTTGCCGAACTGCGCCACGGCAGGCTCCTCGTCCGGGTTGTTCATGAAGTTCACGAACCGTTTGAGGATCTCGGGGTTGAAGCGGAGCACGTTTTTCATCACATCGCGGTACTTGCTGTTTTCCTCTGCCTTGAGCATGTTCATGAACGCGCTGTTATAGACCCGGTGCATGCCTAAGCTCCTGACAAAGTAGCCCTCCATGAGCCAGAACGCCTCGGCCAGCAGCAGGGTGTTGGGGGCCTCGGCGGCCACCCGGTCGACCAGGTCCCGCCAGAACTCCTGGGGGAACAGGGCGTCGAACTCCTCCTGCGACACGCTGTGGGCCGAGCGCGAGGGGATGTCGCCGCCGTATCCGGGCAGCGGATACCAGAGCCGCTGGAAGTGGCGCTTGGCGAGCGTCATGGCCGCGTCGAACCGGATGACCGGAAACTCCCTGGCCACCTCGATGGTCTTCTGTATCACCGCCTCTCTGACCTCAGCCTTGATGAAGTCGAGCTGGGCCGTGTCGTTCCAGGGCGTGCTCGTGCCGTCGTTGCCATGATAGATGTAGCGGGTGTCGCCGGTATGGCGGTCGTAGCGCTTGAACACCACCGCGGCGTCGGTGCGGTTCCAGTAGCCGTCCTCGATCTGGAGCACCACGCGTTCGTCCTCCGAGAGGTTCTCGCCGGTGAACCGGTAGGAGGGAAAGGGGCTGTGCCCGAGCTGGATGAACCAGTCGGGGTGCTCGACCACCCATTTGGAGTAGATGCCCATGTGGTTGGGGACCATGTCGGTCGCCATCCGGATCCCGTAGCGCATGGCGCGATTCTTCAGGTTGTCGAACGCGGGTTTGCCCCCCAGCTCCCCGGCGATGGTGTAGTCGTAGATCGAGTACGCCGAGGCGGCCGCCTCGGGGTTTCCGGTGATCTGTTTGATCCTCCGGGAGGCGGAGCTCCGCTCCCAGACACCGATGAGCCACAGCCCGGTGATCCCCCACCGGGCGAGCTGCTCGAGCTCCTCGTCCGGGATCTCGTCGAGCCGGGAGATGGTGCGGCCGTACTTCCGGGAGAGCTGATAGAGCCACACATAGGTGCTCTTGGCGATGAGCACGAGGTGCGGCATCCAGTCGAGGTCGGCGCTGAAGCGCTCGATCTCTTCGAGCTCGCGGCCGCCGAAGCGGGGAACCAGGGAGGGACCGGGCCCGAAGTAACGCGCCCTGTGCTCCTCGCGGTAGAAGTCCATGCCCTTGAGGATGCGCAGCAGGAGATCCTTGAGCAGGTACCCCCAGTGGGTCCGGATGTATTCGAGCTGGCCGTAGAGCGAATCGGGTGAGGCCTTGGCGGGCGCGCGCAGAAGATCGAGCAGGGTCTGGCCCTGCGGGCCGAACACCGGCTGTGAGGCGAAAAAATCCTCCAGTGATTTCAGGATATCCGTGTACCGGCTCTGCTCTTCCAGCAGGGTGTCGTCGAAGAGCTCGATATAGCGCGAGAACGCCGGGTTTTCGTTGGCGAGAAAAAGCAGGACCATCTCTTCCAGGGAGATGTGCGTGTTCTCGATACCAGCGGTGCGCTCTTTCAGGTAGGTCGCTTCCGGGACCTTCCGCTGATAGACCGCGACCGGGGGGAACTGGCCCACGAACTTCTGCAGGGTAGGGTCCACCTCGCCCACGTTCTCCTGCGCCCAGGCATAGGCCTCTGCCATGATGGAGGGCTTGATATTCCGGCGGTAGAGCTCCACCATGTAGTGGAGGATCTCGTCGAGAAGGCCCATGGCGTAGATATCGCTCGCCGTGACCGAGCGCTCGGGATAGAGCGCGGCCTGGCGAACCTGGTTCATCTTGTCTGCGAACCTGCGCGCCATGAAGAAATCCGCCAGGATGACGTTGCCGGTAATGGAGAAAAGGGCTTCCTCAAACTGGTACTTGTCCCTTACCTGCCTGGAAATGTGGAACTCAAACATGCACTCTTCTCTCTCAAAAAGGAATTGGTGATCACCACGAAACCATTGGTCGTTTTTCAAGCCCGCTGTCCCACATCGTCGGTGTGTTCACAACCGCCTATGACAATAGAGTAGAATCTAGGAGAAAGAATCTCCACAGTCAAGGCATAATGATCGGATAAAACAAAGGGTGTTGCCTCACAGGCAGCGTCAGCCCCGCTTCATGGCCATGAAGCTTCCCATTGGCGCGCCAACCTCCTGTGAGACGATCGGGCACTTGACCATGAAGAGGTGGAAAACCTTCCTGCCGGGTGCATCCAGGGTTTCGAAGTTTCCCTGCCCCTTGGAGATGACCAGGTCCGCAGCCGCGAAGCACTCCATGAATTCCTCGCTGCACAAGGAAAGCGGTGTGCCCGGGGCCTCGGAGCCGCTCGGGATGACCCGGCACAGCCTGTCGAGCCCGGCCTGGGCCGCGTCGGACAGGGTGGCGTCGTTGATGACGGGTGCCGACCTGACCGCACAGGTGACCTTGTCCGGTCCGATGTGCTCGATGAATATCCGGTCAAGAACAATCTCGCCGGCGTTGTCGGCCACATAGAGGATGCGCTCCGCCTTTCCGAGCATTGCGATGAGCTCCGGGATGTCGTTGACGGCGAACGGTGAGTCCAGGGCGCTCATGATCGTGTCTTCCACCGCGATTTCCGCGTCACCGTGTGCGCCGACCCCGAAATCGATGATGTTGCCGGCAACCGCCATGCGCAGAGCGGTCTCCAGCGTATCGGGCCTGGATGCAATGATCCGCCTCAGCCGCGGCGCCAGAGACAGGGCCTGTTCGTTGGAGTGTCTCTTTTTTTCTCCGTAGGGATCGCCCTTGCCGTCTATGTCTTTGTAGATCCGGTAGATCTCCCGGGTGAACAGGGGCGGCGGAGCGTCACAGTCGAAACGGGCCATGCCTTCGAGAACCCGGCGTATGAAAGGCTCCTGCTTATGCGGGGCGAGAAACTCCCTGGCCAGCCCGGCCGCCTGTTTCACCAGGCAGGCTATGCATTCGACCTGGGTGCGCATCTTTCAACGTGAAACGATCTGCTCGAGTATTTTCGAGACGATCTTCCCAAACGCCTTGCCCGCTTCCGTATCACCCGATGACGTCACGAACGGCCTGCCCTCATCGGTATCGCGGACGATTGCCGGATCGATGGGGACCGCGCCCAGGAACGGCACGCCCAGGTCCTCGGACGCCTTCCTGCCGCCGCCCGTCTTGAAGAGGTCGATGCTCTCGCCGCAGTGCGGGCACGCAAAGCCGCTCATGTTCTCGATGATGCCGAGCGGTTTGAGCTCGAGTGCCCTGGCGAACTCCACGCTCTTGCGCGAGTCCAGAAGCGCCACATCCTGCGGGGTGGTGACGATCACCGCGCAGGGCGTCTCCACTCCCTCGACGCCCTTGGTGAGCTGGGCTATGGAAAGCGGCTCGTCGCCCGTGCCCGGGGGCAGGTCCACCACGAGGAAATCGAGGTCGCCCCAGTTCACGTCCTTCAGAAACTGCCTCATCACCGTATGCTTCATGGGGCCGCGCCAGATCACCGGCGTATCCGGGCTGTCCAGCAGGTACCCCACCGAGACCACCTTGATGCCGCCGATGGCCTCCACGGGCAGGATATTGCCTTCTTCGTCGCCCATGAGCCTCATGTTTTCCACTCCCAGGACCTTGGGGATGTCTGGCCCATGGATATCACCGTCGAGCACACCCACCCGGTAGCCCTCACGCGCCAAGCTGACGGCCAGGTTTGCCGTCACCGTGGACTTGCCCACCCCGCCCTTGCCGCTCATGACCATGACGGTATGCCTGATCCGGGAAAGCTGCTTCTGCAGTTTTTTCTGCTGGTCTTCCTGTATCTGTACCGGTTTGTCGCTCTGGTTATCCGCCATTTTCATCTCCTTGATGCGTTAAAAAGTATATGTTGCCTATCACATAGTCCGGCTGATGACAACGGTGCAACGGTTTCACCGATTTCCGATTTCTTGCCTGGTATTTACAAGCTCCGGAGTATTTTTGATTATCATGGAAAAAATACTCGTGAATGTCGGAGGAATGCAGCAGGCTTCGTACGAGGTCTGCACCCAGCTGCGGATTCTCATCGGAAGTGAAGCTGAAATCAGTGATCGCTTTGCCGGAAGAAAGGGATGTACCGCTGCCATCGCTGTCATTGTCGTCGCCACAGCTCACGAGAAGGGCAAGGAGTGAAAGGAATAGGAGTGGCCTGAAGATACCTGCAAATTGCTTGCTGTACATGGTGTTGCCTCTCTACAATAGATGTTTATCGTGGCAGTTGCATTCGCTTTGTGGGTGTCGCGGCTTTTCCTTTTGCGGGTTGCATGATTAAAGAGGATATTGGCCGCCTTTCTTCGTGAAAGGCTGGTAAAGCCGGGCTGCCTTTCTATTATAACCAGTATGAAGACACAGTACTACGCCGCCTCCAGCCTGGACGGCTTCATTGCCGCCCCGGATCATTCACTCGATTGGCTGCTCCAGTTCGGAGACGTTGAAGGCACGAGCTATCACTCCTTCATTCGGGATGTCGGCGCCATCGCCATGGGATCCTCGACCTATGAATGGCTCGTCCGCAATCAGGAAAAACCGGGCACGGACGAAGAGAAACCGTGGCCGTACGGCCAGCCTGCATGGGTTTTCACCTCACGTGCACTCGTCGCATTGCCCGGAGCGGATGTGCGATTCGTCAGCGGGGACGTGCGGCGCTTCCATCAACAGATGATCGAAGCCGCGAACGGAAAGAACATCTGGATAGTCGGGGGCGGCGACTTGGCCGGCCAGTTCCACGATGCCGGCCTGCTGGATGAATTGATTATCCAGATCACATCCGTCACCCTGGGAAAAGGTATTCCCCTGTTCCCGCGCGAGATAATACACCCGCCGCTTAGGCTCTTATCGGTTACGGCTTATGGAGAGGCATTTGCCGAGGTGCGATATGCGGTGCCCTCTGCACAATGAGATCCAAACGTCGCTGCGGACGGTCGCACAGCCGCTGCCGAGACGATGTGCCTGAGCAAGCCCATCCGTACCGGCGCGGGCAGTCTCCCCCGCGGCTGATGCCGGCTGTCCGGCGGGCAATGCCTTGGAGAAGACGTGAGACCTCGACAGATTGTTCAGGCATGGGTGGAAGCCTTCAATAGAGCTGATGCTGATTCGCTGGCCGGGTTCTACAGCCTGGATGCTGTCAATCATCAGGTTGCGGAGGCCCCGGTTGAGGGGCGAGAAGCCATACGGGCCATGTTCCGGTCCGGCTTTGAGCTCACGGACATGGTATGCATTATCGAGAATATCTTTGAAGACGGTGATTGGGCCATCCTCGAGTGGCGTGACCCCACCGGTCTTCGAGGCTGCGGCTTCTTTCATGTGATCAGGGACAAGATCGTGTTCCAGAGAGGCTACTGGGACAAGCTGTCGTTTCTCCGGCTGCACCGCTTGCCTCTTCCGGAGGCCTAGACGGCACATCGGCTGATAGACAGGTTGCCAAAGAGAAGCCCGGCAAAGGGTTCGAGCGCGACGCGGCCGCGCGGCTCAACCCCTGGCATTCGCCGATCACCGTGGCCTGGAGGTGGTCCAGGAATATTCGTTTACTAAAAAAAGAGGCCTTTTCCCATGAAACTCAGTGTCCTGCTCAGCATCGCCGCGATCTATACAGCCCTCGTGGGCCTGGGCTTTATCTTTGCACCGCAGACCATTGGCAGGGGAGCAGTCCCCCCTGATGCCTCTGACGCGCTGATAGCCTATCTGCGGATTTTTGGAAGCCCCTTCCTGGGGATTGCAGTTCTTAACTGGACGGCCCGTAAGGCGGAGCCGTCTGCAGCACGAAACTCTATCATTCTTGGCAATATTGTCGGATTTACTGCCATAGCTGCCTTGGATGTGTGGGGCCTGCTCAGTGGCGCTCGGCAGTTGACAAAGGTATTCGCTCTCGTTCACCTGCTGTTCGCCACTGCATTCATATGGGCAGGACGAACGAGCATATCAAACAGAGCACGTTAGGGTATGATTTCGCTGAACGGCCGGGGCGCGCGGCGGTAGTTGGATCAACCGCCCGTGATGATGACCTGGCCCTGTTGCAGCGCGGCACGGGTTATTCCACGGTTCCACCGGAGAGCTCCCAACCGTGCCGGCTGCACGTTAGCCGTATAAGGAGAAACTCTATGTCTGCAATCAATCAAAAGATCGTTCCGCACCTGTGGTTCGACAGGGAAGCAAAAGAAGCGACGGACTTCTATTGTTCCGTGTTTCCCGATTCACGGATCACGAGCATTACCACGATTCACGACACACCGTCGGGAGATACTGATGTTATCACGTTCACGCTCTCCGGCCAGCTGTTTATGGCTATCAGTGCCGGGCCTTTATTCAAGTTCAACGAGTCCATCTCCTTCATGGTGTACTGCGATACACAAATGGAAATAGACTATTACTGGGAAAGGCTTTCTGCGGTCCCCGAGGCCGAACAGTGCGGCTGGCTCAAGGACAAGTACGGACTCTCATGGCAGATCGTCCCCACTGCCCTGGACATAATGATGCAGGATAAAGACCCTGCGAGAGTGGCCCGCGTTACCCAAGCATTTCTTCAAATGAAAAAGCTGGACCTCGGCGCAATTCAAAAGGCATATAATGGAACTTAAACAGGGCAATGAGCAACTAACCTCTTCACTGCTGCGGCAGGGCGCTGTCAGATCATCCGGGCAATGGACGCACCCTCGAAGGTCGCGTTGATGATCTTCCGGGGCTCTTTGCAATCCCCGATGACATACGTCTCCCGGGCGCAATCGCGGGCAGCCTCCATCATGACCTGTGCCGGGCGCGGGCCCAGTGCGATCACGACGTTGTCCGCCTCGAGAAGCGACTTGTTTCCCCAGCGGTCCAGCACCACCACGCCCTGGCCCGTGATCTCCGCGATGACCAGCCCGAGGAGGGCCTTGATCCCTGCCTGGGGCATCTGCTCGGTCAGAAAGTCGTACCGGGTGATGGGTTCCATGTCTGAGGCGAGATCGTTCAGCATCTCCACGATCGTGACATCCTTTCCCTGCTCGGCCAGAAACAGGGCTGTCTCGCACCCGACCAGACCACCGCCTGCCACCACGACTTTTTTACCGGGCACCTGTGCCGCTCCGTTGAGCACGTCCCAGCTCCCCTTGACCACCCCGGGATTGTCCACGCCTTTTATGTCGGGGACAATAGGCACGGCGCCGGTCGCAAAGATGACCACGTCGGGTTTTTCCCTCTCGATGGTGTCCGCATCCACCGGTGTGTTCATCTTCATCCGTACCCCGGCGGCCTTCAGCGTGTGCGAATAATATTCGGGGATAAAGCTCAGCTTGCCCTTGCCCGGGCCCTTGACGGCCGTGCGCACCTGGCCTCCCAGCTCGCCGCTTTTTTCGTAGAGGGTCACATCATGTCCCCTGAGGGCAGCCACCCGCGCGGCCTCCATCCCGCCCGGACCAGCGCCCACCACCATCACCTTTTTCTTCTTTTGAGCCGGGATCAGGTTCACCCACCCCTCAAACCGCTCGTGGCCCGTCACCGGGTTTACCGTGCACCTCATGTAGAGGTCGTTGAACACGTGCCCGCCGATGCAGCCGATATTGCAGCTGATGCATTTCCGTATCTCGGGCACCCTGCCCTCTTCGACCTTCCGTGGCCAGTGAGGGTCTGCGATGAGGGTCCTGCCCAGGGCCACGAAATCGGCCATGTCCTCCTCGAGGACACGCTCCGCAACCTCCGGGCTCCTGATCTGTCCCACCGTGATGACCGGGATCTTCACCACCTTTTTGATTTCCGCTGCCAGGTACGTTCGCCAACCTTCCTCGAAGCGCATGGGCTCGAGGATCCGCGGCATGGATTCATAGATGCCCGCGCTCACATGCAGGACATCGATACCTGCATCTTCGAGATACAGCGCGATCTTCTTCGCGTCGTCCAGCGTGACCCCTCCGGGAACGAACTCGTCCGCGCTGAACCGGAACGACAGGGGAAAACGGGGGCCTACCTTCTCGCGCGTGCGCTCGATGATTCTCAAGGGGAACCGCATGCGCCGCTCAAAGGTCCCGCCCCACTCGTCCACCCTCTGATTGGTGTGCGGGGACATGAACTCACTGATCAGATACCCGTGGGCACCGTGAAACTCGACGCCGTCCATCCCGGCCATCCTGGCCCTGAGCGCGGTCTCGGAGAAGCGCTCGACCAGGTCCTGGATTTCCTCGGGCTTGAGCGCCCGCACAGGCTGCTGGAGAAAGCCGTCGGGTATGCCCGACGGATCGACGCCCTCTTCGCCCTCGATGTCGTGGTATTGCCGCCCCGCATGTTGAATCTGGATGAATATCCTCGCCTGGTGCGCGTGCACCGCCTCGGCCAGCTCCTGAAATCCGGGAACGTACTTGTTCTTGTCCAGCCGGAGCTGACACGCCACATTCTTTCCCTGAGGGTACTTCACCTGGACGCTCTCGACGATGATCAGCCCTGCGCCCCCTTTCGCCCGCTCTGCATAGTAGCCGATCAGGCGCTCGGTCGGCTCTCCTGAGGAGCCCGCATAGTTGGTGGCCATGGGCGGCATGACGATCCGGTTCTTCACCGTCATGCTCCCGATCCTTCCTTCTTCGAACAACCGGTAATACGGCGTACACGGCATAGACCCACCTCCTTTTCATCTCGTATACCCGCCCGGGACCCGTTGTATTCCGCCCGGAACCGGGCCGTACCTGCCCGTTTCCGGGTCCGTATGCATCCGCCCCTCCCTGGTGTCGGGCACGATCCACCTCCCCTGAAGTCATCGCTCAGGTGCTGTTCTTCTCGCGGTCTGATGCCGGGGTGTTCCATGACTCGCAAACCGGGCAAGACTTCCCTGTTCGACGATCTTGCAGGGGACATCTCCCTTTCCTGGAGCAGAGGGAGTTTCTCGGGCGCTTCTACTCTTTTCTTTATATATTCTTCAGAACAGGGGAACTCAAACCCGCCCGCAGCGCCGGGGGCTTCCGAGGACTCAACGCCGCGCTACGAACCGCCGGGGCCGGCCTCTCTCACCACCTTTGCCACGGGCCGTACCTTTCCCAGGGCACGGTAGGCGTAACCCCGCACGTACCACGACGGGTCGTGGAGAAAGGCCTGCTCGAGGAGATCGCCCGCCTTTTCGGAGGGCATATCGCCGAGCGCCCAGCACGCCCGGGTCCGAACGTTGAGCTGGGGATCGGACAGGGCCTCTTCGACCACGTTCAGATAGCGGGGGTCTTTTCTCCTGCCCGCCTCGTAGACAGCACGGAGCCTGATACGCGGGCTGATATCGCGGGCAAAGCGGATCAGCTCTCCGGGCGTGAACTCGTCCGGAAAGGTCAGGAGCGCAATGTAGCGTCTGTCCTCGTGCTCGGAGAGGATATACTCGGCGATGTCCTCCGGGTGGAGGATGAGCGTGTGGCGCTGGTATACGCTCTGCCACGCCGGGAAAAAGAGCGAAAGATACAAGGCATAGAGCACACCTGCCGTGATCTTCGACCTCAGGGAAAGGTTTGCGAGAAAGAGCGCGAACCAGAGCATGAACAGAACCGGGATGAGCGCCAGGGGCCCGCGGTAGAAGAAGAGACCGATGCCCTGGCGCAGCATCCTGTTCTTGTCAAAGGCAGGCGTGATTTCTTTCATGAGCCGGTTCGACACGTTGGCGGGCCGGTCGTCCCGGAGCACGACCGAGGTGCAGGAGAGCTTCTCCTTACTCACCGCCAGGTCCCGGAACGCAAGCCCGCACGGGTCCGGGGTGCGCACCCAGAGGCTCCCGTGCGGCATGGGGCCGATGGCGCGTATCTCGTCCGAGACCGCAACCACCTTTTGCTCCAGGGCCGATACCGGCTTGATCACGTGCGCTGCGAGCAGGGTATGGTCGTAGTAAAAGTCTGAGATGTTCCTCATGACCGGGAGCGTGAGCATGGAATCCCTGATGACCCCGAACGAGGCACTGCCCAGGACGAGCATGAAAAGGAACGGGGACGAGGCCGCCGCGGCAAGGGCGAACCACCGTCCGAATCTGACCTCGCGGGGCCTGCTTCTCCGGATGATCAGGGTCCAGGGCACGAAGAACGCCACCGGACTCAAAAACCCGAATACAACCGAGAGCACCGGGATCTCGGCGCTGTAGCCCAGCCAGGTGCACAACCCGCCCAGGGCGAGAAAGGCCGCGATATCCGGCCACGAGTAACGGCCCTTGAGCCAGGGGAAGAAGGACAGCACCATTGCCGCCAGGGCGTTGAGCACACCCAGCGTGCACCCGAAGAACAGGGCGCTCGAAAACCTGTGGCTGAAGTTTATCAGAAAAGGATCATCGGGACTGACCAAGGGCTCCAGGCCGGACGAGATGAAAAACTGCATCTGCGCGGAGAGATGATGTGCGTGCCGGCTCACCAGGATGAACCCGAACAGGGTGAACAGGACGATGCAGAACAGCGTGCCCACAAAGGACGCACGGAACCACTGGGTGTAATCGCGATACCCGGACAGGCAGAACACCCTTCCGGGAATGCGGCCCGCATCCGGCGACGGGGGTTCGTTGTCTATGAGCTGCCCGGAAGCGTTATACAACTCTATTTCAATGACTGTCCGACTTTTGCGGCCTTCTCGGCGTTCTTGTACTGCCTGAGAAGGCTGTCGATCTCGACGGACGACTTCACGCTCTTCCTGCCCCTCACCGCCTCAACGTCCGACCGGGAAATCCACACGTTCTTGAAATTCTTTTCCTGCTTGGTAAACTCGATGAAATTGGCCAAGGCATCGTCACAGACATGGGTGAACCTCCGGTTGTCGAGGGAGGCGATGTCCCTGATCTTTTCCACCGTGTCCTTGCCCAGCCTCATGACATATCGTATGCGCTTCTCCGAGGTGTCGGCACGCGGCCCGACATAGCGCTTTTTCAGCCGAAGGGGGATGTCTCCGCCGTATTCACGCTCCTTTTTGAAGATGTATGCATCCAGCGCCGCACCTACGAAATCGACCATGGCGATGTTGAGCATGCGGGAGATGACCCTGAGTTCGCTGAGATTATTCGGCTTGAAATACATCATGAACCGGGACGAACCATTGCTGTTTTCTCTAGAATTCATCGATGCTCCTCCTTGATGCTGCCGGAACAGCCCCTTTCTTCGCTTCTCCACGGGGTACTGCTTCGGCTGTTCCCCGGGCCGAACTCTGCGCGGCGAAAAACGTCAACTGCCTCATACTTCCATGATTTCTTTTTCTTTATCTGCAAGCAGGGCGTCCACCAGCTTGATGTAGTCATTGGTGAGATCCTGAACCTTGTCCTGGGACGTCTTCAGCTCGTCCTGGCTGATCTCCTTGTCCTTCTCCAGGTCTTTGAGCATTGCATTTGCGTCCCGGCGATGGTTGCGGATCTCCACCCGGTACTCCTCGGCCGTCTTCTTCACCATCTTTACCAGGTCTCTGCGCCGTTCTTCGTTCAGGGGTGGGATCGGCACGCGGATGATCTTTCCGTCGTTGGCCGGGGTCAGTCCGAGCTCAGACTTGAAGATGGCCTTCTCGATGCTCGAGATGGCGCCCTTGTCCCACGGCTGGATGGTGATGAGCCTGGGCTCCGGTACAGCGAGGGTGGCCAGTTGCTTCATGGGAGTAGGGGTCCCGTAGTAGTCCACCATGATGCCGTCCAGGATTCCGATGGAGGCCCTGCCCGTCCTCACCTTCTGCAACGACTGCTTCATGGCCGCAACCGTCTTTTCCATGTCCTGTTTCACTCCATCGAGCACTTCATTCATCATACCCTGTCCCTCCTTGCAGTCACGACCGAGCCGATATTCTCTCCCGCAAGCATCCTTTCGAGGTTTCCCGGGGTTTTGATATTGATAATACGGACAACGAGACCATTGTCACGACAGAGGCTCGTAGCGGTCAGGTCCATGACCTTCAGCCGCATCGCAAGCACCTGGTCGTAATCGATTTCAGGATAGAAGACGGCATCCGAATGCAGAACCGGGTCCTTGTCGTAGATGCCGTTGACCTTTGTGGCCTTCACGAGCGCATCCGCCCCGATCTCAAGGGCCCTGAGCGCTGCTGCGGTATCCGTGGTGAAGTAGGGACACCCGGTGCCCCCGCCGAAGATCACCACGCGCCCCTGTGCAAGATGCTCCCGCGCCTTTTCCGCGCTGAATGCATCCACGACCGTGGGCACGGCAAAGGAGCCGAGCACGGTGCACTCGGCTCCCTGACGCTTCAGGGTATCTCTGAGGGCGAGCGCGTTGATGAGCGTGGCGAGCATGCCCATCTGGTCCGCGCTCACCCGGTCGGATGCGACAGCGGAATCCTGGCCGCGGAAGATGTTGCCCCCGCCGATCACGATCCCGATCTGCACGCCCTTCCGGGCGGCTTCCATGACAGCCTGTGCTAAGGCATCGAGGGTTGCCGGATCGAATCCGTATCCCCTGTCCCCAGCAAGGGCCTCGCCACTGAGTTTGAGGAGAATACGCCCGTAGAGAACAGACACCGTTTAGATCTCTTCTCCCAGCTGGTACCGGGTGAAACGCCTCACCAGGCATTTCTCTCCGGTCTTGGCCATCAGCTCGTCCAGGAGCTGTTTGACGGTTTTGTCCGTATCCTTCACAAAGGGCTGATCGAGCAGGCAGTGCTCGGAATAGAACTTGGTGATCCTTCCCTCGATGATCTTTTCGACCACCTTCTCGGGCTTGCCCGATTTGAGCGCCTGCTCCTTGAGGATCTCCTTTTCCTTGTCGAGCACGTCCTGGGGAACCTCTTCCCGGCTCACCCAGTCGGGGCTCGATGCGGCGATGTGCATGGAGACGTCCTTGACAAAGGTGGTGAAATGCTCTGACTTGGCGACGAAATCGCTCTCGCAGTTCACCTCGACCAGAACACCCACCTTGCCGCCCAGGTGGATATAGGAAGAAACCATTCCCTGGGAGGCCTGTCTCCCCGAACGCTTGTTTGCAACCTCGATCCCCTTTTTCCTGAGATATTCAACAGCCTTGTCAAAGTCCCCGCCGCATGCTTCGAGGGCCTTCTTACAGTCCATCATTCCCACGCCGGTCTTGTCTCTGAGCTTTTTTACCTCTTCTGATGTGATCTGCACCTTACTCTTGCCTCCCTTGGTTATTCGGCGACGTCTTCCGTGTCGTCGGCGTCACTGCCGCTGTCGCCTGCTGTCTCCGGCTTCGGTTCCGGTTCCGGTTCAGGTTTCGTTTCCGGCTTCGGTTCCGGTTTCGTTTCTGGCTTCGTTTCCGGTTTCGGTTCCGGCTTGGGCTCCTTTTTCTTGCCTTTGCCTTCCTTGACGATGATCTCTATCTCGCCTTCGAGCCCCTTGCCCATGGTCTCCCTCGGGGCCGCTTCTTCTCCGGGCGCGGCGCCTTCGGGCACGGCGGCTTCCTTTTCCTCTTTCTGGAGCCTGTCGATATATCGGGAGGTTCCTTCGCCCACGGCGTCGGCGATCTTGGAGCTGAAGAGCCGGATGGCCCTGATGGCGTCGTCATTGCCCGGAATGACATAGTCGATCAGGGTCGGATCGCAGTTGGTATCCACGATGGCCACGATGGGGATACCCAGCGTCTTGGCCTCTCTCACTGCGATGTACTCGCGCGAGGGGTCCACTATATAGATGATATTCGGCAATGTCTCCATGTTTTTGATCCCATGGAGAGACCGCTCCAGCTTGATCTTGTGACGCTTCATGCTGATCTGTTCCTTCTTGGGATAGTCCTCGATCGTGCCGTTGTCGATGATGTTCTCGAGCCATTTGAGCTTGTCGATGCTCTTGCGGATGGTCTGGAAGTTGGTCAGGGTCCCGCCGAGCCACCGGTAGTTCACATAGAACGCCCCCCCGCGGGTGGCTTCTTCTTCGATGGCGTCCTGGGCCTGCTTTTTCGTGCCCACGAAGAGCACCTTGCCCCCGTTCTCAGTAACCTCGCGGATAAAGTCGCACGCCTTCTCGAAGAGTTTTTCCGTCTTCTGAAGATCGATGATGTGGATGCCGTTGCGGGATCCGAAGATGTAGGGTTTCATTTTTGGGTTCCACCTCGGGGTCTGATGCCCGAAATGCACCCCTGCCTCTAAGAGCTGTTTCATGGTTACTACTGCCATTGACTGTCCTCCTGGTTTTTCCTCCGTCCGGCAGGACCAATCCTTTTTTCAAGCCAAAGGACACCTGAAAGCCCTGCGCTGTGTGCGGACGTGTGTTTTGGTCAGCCCTTTATCACACAAGATCACCGGTTTCAAGGCCTGAATATTCCAAGAAGCGAAATATTGTTCGTATGCTGGCCCTTTTACTTGAAAAAAGGGGCAAGCCTTTTGAATTGCGGGGTCCCGGCCTTCTCCAGAAGCATGAATGCGATCATCTCGGTCGAATAGATCAGGGCGCCAGCGCTTCGCATCTCCTCGATGGCCTCTTCCCGGTCCAGCGAGCGCCGGGAGGACACGGCATCGCCTGCAATCACGACCCGGTACCCGGCCATGAGAAGGTCGATCACGGTCTGAAACACGCAGACGTGCGCCTCCATGCCCGCCACGATCACGGTTTTCCGTGCCAGGGCATCGGTCCGCTCCCTGATCGCGGGGTCGCGGTAGCAGCTGAAATAGAGCTTCTCATAACGGGGAAGGTCGCGGATATGCTCTCCGATCTCCGGGACGGTCCCGCCCATTCCCTTCGGATATTGTTCGGTGACCATGACCGGCATGTCCAGCGCCCTGGCCGTTTCGATGAGGATACAGCTGTTTCTGATCAGCATCGACCTGAACCGCTCGTCCGTAACGGCGAACAACTTCTCCTGGATGTCGATGACCATGACCGCGCAGTCCTCGGCCTGGAGCAGAAATTTGTTCATGTGCATTTTCCTGAACATAACAATACCTTTTTCTTAATACAGTTGCATACTTCTTTGCAACGCTGTTTCTGTCCTTTCCGCTACACGATGAATGGGTACACGGCGGCAAAGGCCAGGGCCGGGATGAAATTCCCCACCCGGATCCGGGTGAGCTCCAGGAGATTGATGCCGATGCCCAGAATGATCATGCCGCCGGTGGCAGTTATGGATGCGAGCACCTGGGGGTCCTGGAGAAAGACCAGATACGAGGCCGCCATCGTCAGCCCTCCCTGGACCACCAGGACTGAGAGCGCGGAGAAGGCCACTCCCACTCCCAAGGTGGATGCCAGGGCCACCGATGCCACACCGTCGAGGAGAGACTTCAGGTAGAGCGTGCCGGCGTCGCCGGTGGTCCCGTCCTGGATGCAGCCGATGATCATCATGGCCCCGGTGAGATAGAGGACCGAGGCGGAGACAAATCCCTGCACGAAGGTCGCCGACTCGGACCGGAACCGCTCTTTGAGATGGACGCCCACCCAGGCGACCCCGTCTTCGATGCGGAGTATCTCCCCGGTGAGACCGCCCAGGAGCAGACAGGCGACCATGGGAATGAGATCGTCCACCGACAGGGCCATCTTCAAGCCGATCACCATCACCGCCAGACCCAGGGCGTGCATGAGCGTGCCCCTGATCCTCTCGGAGATGTGCCTCCCCGCCAGCAGGCCCAACACAGCCCCAGCCGCAACCGCCGATGCATTCACGAGCGTTCCTGTCACTTCACATCCCTTTTCTTGCCATGCTCAACCGTTAGTACAGAAGAAAGTCCATCAAGGTCAATCGCAAAGATTTTCCAATTGGCACATACCATCACCGGACGGATCATGTCATGGGTATGTATCGTCTGTTGATAAAACAGTATTATCTGCTATTGACAACACGCGCCCTCAAGCCTTACATTTTTCCCATGGGCGCTCCAAATCCACAGGATCCTTCGGCCCGTGAGGAAAGGATCAACAGGATCAGGGGTCTTCTTCCCGCCAGCGAGCTGGTGGTGATAGAGCTTGCGGATTTTTTCAAGCTCTTCGGCGATGCAACCCGCATCAGAATTCTTTTCGCCCTGGGGGCGGCCGAGCTCTGCGTAGGCGACATCGCAGCCATCCTCGACATGAAGCATTCAGCCATCTCGCACCAGCTCAGAACCCTGAACCGTTCACGCCTGGTAAAATCCCGCAAGGCCGGCAAAAAGGTTTACTATTCCCTGAACAACAGGCACATCAGGAACGTGCTGATGCAGGGCTTTGAACATATTCAGGAATAAAAGTCTATGCCGGGAGCCCGGGCTCCCGCCCCCTTCGGGCGGTCCGGACGACATGCAATTCCATGTACACGCTCATTTACGGCTTTCTCAGGGCAGGTGCTTCATATTTCTCGATATTCTACCGATACAGAAATACCAAGGATGAAAGAACGGACATCAATGATACATGATTAATGTAATTCCATACAATGATCACAACCAGGCATTACGTGTACGCCGCTTTCTGATGGCGCTGGCATCCTATGTCATGTGGATGCTTCTCACCTCCCACTGCTATTATCAGGGGTGGTTCCGCATGTCGCTGAGCAGTACTCTGTCCGTGTTCGCCATCATCATCGTAATGAATCTCTTCCTCTACCTCGTCTTCATGACCGGCCTGAACAAACGGTTCAAAGACCCGAGCCTCACCATGCTCCAGATGATCCTGGCAACCTTCTGGACCATGATCGTAGCTTACTATACCGACGAGGTCAGGGGATTCGTCCTCCTGCTGTATCTGGTAGTATTCATATTCGGCGTCTTCAGGCTCCAGCTCCGCCAGTTCTTCATCCTCGCAATCTATGCGCTCACCGGATACGGGTATGTGATCGTGCTGCTGTTCGCAAACCATCCGGAAAAGATCAACCTGCAGGCCGAGATCCTCTACTGGATCGTGCTTGCCGCCGTCCTTTCGTGGTTTGCCGCAATCGGAAGCTATATCAACCATATCAGGAAGAAGCTGGCAAAGGCCAATATCGAGCTCAGCCAGGCGAATGAAAGAATCCGGCAGTCAGCCATCCACGACGAGCTCACCGGTGTGTTCAACCGCCGTCAGATGATGAACATCCTCCAGCGCGAGAAGTCGCTCGCGGATCGGGGAGAGCCCTCGTTTTCCCTGTGCATTTTCGATCTGGACGACTTCAAGCGGGTCAACGACACCTATGGCCACCTGGCCGGCGACATGGTGCTCAGAACCCTTGTCCAGGCGATAAAGAACGACGTCCGGGAGCAGGACTACGTGGCCCGCTACGGAGGTGAGGAGTTCGTGGTCATCCTTGCATACCCGGACATGGACGAGGCGATCGCCTGCGCCGAGCGGATCAAGGCCCTGGCGTCGTCGCTGCGCTTTCCCGGGCTGCCCGACGACTTCCGGATAACCATCTCCATGGGGGTGACCAGGTACCTGCCCGTGGAGTCCCTCGACGCCATCATCTCACGTGCTGATGCCGCGCTCTATCGGGCCAAGTCCAGCGGAAAGAACAAGATCACCGTGGAGGAGCCCCCTCATCACAAGGCGGCTGCGCGCCTGATCTCATAGGCAGCCCAGGAGCTCCCGGGGCGAGCTCAGCAGCGTGGAGGCCCCTGCAGAGATGAGCTTCTCCGGCGTCTGATACCCCCAGAGCACTCCCACCGGTTTCATCCCCGCCCTCACAGCGGTTTCCATGTCTATATCCGAGTCGCCGACAAAGACCACCTGATCCGGGAAAAGACCCAAGGCATCGACCATCTCCAGGGCGATGTGCGGGTCGGGCTTTCTGGGCAATCCCTGAACCAGACCCCTCACCTCGAAGAAACTCCAGTCGCTCAGGAGGGCACTGACCATCAGCTTGGCAAAGGAGTCGAGCTTGTTCGACAGCACCGAGAAGGGAATTCCCCTTCCGGCAAGGAGGGTGAGCATCTCCGGAACGCCGGGATACGGCCGGGAGGTGAGCGACCACCTCCGATCATACTCCTTTCGCATGTCGGCCACCACGGAGGAGACCGTCCCGTCGTCACGCCGGTCCTCGGGAACCGCGCGTCTTGCAAGCACATCCAGGCCCGCGCCGATCATCGTACGGTACGCGTCATAACCGTGGACGGGTAAACCATGGCGCGCAAGCACCTCATTCATGGAGTCCGCGATATCGGAGAGCGTGTCGAGCAGTGTGCCGTCCAGATCGAAGATAACCGCCTTCTTTTCCTTCATCCGTGACCATCCCTTCTCTGAAGGTTTTGGAGATTTCGCAAGAATGCAAGGGTATTCCTTCTGCATATCACACACGGGCGGAGAAAGACATGCGCATTCAGGTCTTGACCCGAGGGAGAGAGCGGCAACGGGAACCGTCTCAGGAGAGGGGGCGCCATGCAGCGCCGGTGCCGCTTCCCGGTTTTATATCAGAATCTGCGGTACTTTGCCATGGCCAGCGCCATCTGGACGGCACCCTCGATGGTGTGCGCGACCGGGACGCCGTTGATCTCGAATCCCTCGATGAGCATCCGGTATTTTTCGTGCCTCGGCAGATATGCGATCATGGGCTTGCCTGCCTGTTTGCTGACGATGCTCAGCCTGGCGCCCAGATCCGAGGAGAGACCGGGGGCGTACGGCAGGAGGAGCATCATGAGGCATTCGATCTGATCGAAGGTTCCGATCACCCGCGATGCCTCGACATAGTCGTCATCCGTTGAGGTGCCGGTGAGATCCACCGGGTTGGTACAGGTGGCAATGGAGGAGATGGCGGGTCTCAGGCGCTTGCGTATCATGTCCTGCTCGGGCTGGGAAAATGCGGGCACCGTGAGTCCGTGCTCGAAGCAGAGGTCGGTGGCCAGCGCGCCGTGCCCGCCGCTGAGCGTGATGATGCTCACATTGCCCTGTATAGGGGTCTGGTACGCGCTCAGGGATTCACAGAAGTGCATGAGCTCAGAGGGATTCCTGGCCTCCACGATGCCGTTCTGCGAGAGGACCTTGGAGAAGACCGTGTAATCGCCCGCAAGCGATGCGGTATGGCTGGAAACAGCCTTGCTCCCCCCCGGGCTTTTGCCGGCCTTGAGCAGGATCACGGGCTTTTTGCATTCCTTTGCCTTGAGCAGGAACTCGCGCCCCTCATCATCGCCGAATCCCTCGATATACAGGCAGATCACCCGGGTCTTTTCATCCTGCTCGAGATAATCCAGCAGGTCGGTCTCGCCGATTACCGCCTTGTTCCCGATGCTGACTGCCAGGGAGAGCCCCACCCCCTCGACGGAAAAGCCGATCATCTGGTCCACCAGCAGACCTCCGCTCTGGCTGATGATCGCCACATTCCCCTGTTGGGGCACACTCATGCGTTCCGGCGCAAAGAAGAAACTGTCGTAGTGCGACGGCGAATAAATCCCCAGGCAGTTCGGTCCGATAAAGGGGAAATCTGCATCCCTGGCTATGGAAACGATCTGCCTCTGCAGCTCGGTGTTTCCGACCTCTGCAAAACCGCCCGAGATGATGGCCCCGGCCTTCACCCCGGCGGCGATGCAGTCTTCGAGGATCTTCGGGACAACGTCCGCCCGGGCCGAGATGATGGCAAGATCCACCACCTCCGGGAGATCCCGGACGCTTGAATATGCGGCAACCCCTTTGAGAACTCCAGCCTTGGGGTTGACCGGGTAGGCTTCAACGGGATACCGGTAGAGGTTCTTGTAGAAGATAATGTTGGAAGGATGCAGGTCATTATGCAGCGATACTCCGACAACGGCCAGCGATTCCGGCTCGAATAATGGTTTGAGATCCATGGCACCCCCTTGGAGACTGGGTAGAGATACTATCATCAATAATAAGGACGCAGAGATTTATTCCCAAGGGTGGAAAAAGGGATCAAGATCGTCAATATAAAAAAGCCCCTCTGACGCCGGGGTATGCCCCTGAACCGGCCGCTTCTTCTCCCGCTCCCGTGCCGCTGAACGTAAAAAACGGGCCCTCCAGTTCAAGGCCGGTCCGGGGACAACGTGCAACGACCCGGGAACGACCTTGAAAGGCCGGGCACGGATTTCCCGGGCGCATCACCGCACAAAGGGCTCCACGAAATAGAGCTGCTTGTGGTGATGCCTTTCAAGGGCCTTCTGCTCTTCCTCGGCCTCCTGTCTGGTTTTCCGGATACATACGAGAAACTTCAGCCCGTTGTCGTCCTGCCGCCAGAGCGCCCATTGGTCGCAGCGATCATCCTGTACACTCTCCTGACCCTGTGTGCGGCTGTCGGGGTCAGACGAGATTCCGTCCCTCCGGTGCATGTCCCGCCCTCCGGAACCGGGGACGGACGAGGCCGGGCCGATTTTCCCTCTGCTCTTCACCGGTGCACGCCGGATCCGCAAAACGGGCAGAACTGCAGGCATATCGTCACCGGAGCACCTCTTTCACGAGAATATCGTAGATGGGGTAACTCGCGCCGATGCATTCCAGGATTGCCTCTTTCGAATACAGGTGGCCTTTGCCGATCCCGGGGCAGACCGTAGCCACCCCCTTCCATGCATAGAGGGAACGCATGTTCTGAAACCAGAACGGAAAGGTCCGGCACTGCAGGGGCCGAACAGGATAGATGGCGCAGCCGTTTTCAAAGAATATGCATCTGCCGTCATCGGCTTCTCTGATGGCATAACTTGTTTTCAGGCGATACAGGCACCTTTCCATGAACACCGGGCGGGGAATCTCCATGAAGCCGGAGATTTCGGTGATCTCACGGTCATTCACATAGACCACTCCGGGCTCTCCGGTGCAGCATGCTCCGCATCGCTGGCACTCGAACCTGATGCCGTGATCGAAGAAATACGGACGTGTTTTCATACTTTCCAGAAATGAATCCATCTTGTCTCCATGGGTGTCGCCGGTCTTGCCGCTGTTCTTTTTAAAGAAAGCCGCTCCTTCAAGCCGGAAGCCCTGCAAACAAATCAACATGAGATGCAGCTTGCGGGGAACAAGGTCCGGGCTTTCGTTATCCCCCCGGCAAGGCGGCACGATGAGGCGATTTTTAAGGGCACTGGACGGCTGGGGAACACGATATCACACCCACTGAAAAAAAACAAAAAAAGACTTGCCATTTATGGCTAATTTTTATACCACCCTTGCAGGATAGCAAGAAAGGAGAGCAACAATGGCATATATCATTACTGATGAATGTATTTGCTGTGGATCGTGCATCGACGAGTGCCCTGTGGAAGCCATCAGTGAGGGTGATGACAAGTATTCCATCGACCCTGAGCTCTGCACGGATTGCGGGGCATGTGCCGATGCTTGCCCGACGGATGCCATAGAATCCGGTGAATAAGGTACGAGACAGAAAATTCACGAGACCTCGCCAGTGTTCTCGGCTGTCTTAACCGAGGTGTCATCTTTTTAAATGATTCCGGAGAATGCCGCCGCCCTTCGGAGGGAAGCCGGTGTTCTCTGGAGTTCTATTCTCTGTAACTCCTCAGCCCACCCCCTGTTTCTCCCTTTGGACCGCTTCTGCCGGTTGACACGACGGAGATGCCCATGACGTGAAGCCCCTGATCAATGGTATGGGCCTTAAGGGAAAGTCTTGGACCCCTTCCTGTAACAGGTGTTAAAAGAGAATAGATCCATCCTTCGCGCCGTTGAGAATCGAACGCGAAGGAGGATTGAGACAGCAAAGATATGAATTGACTCCGTCCGGATGGCGGACGGCACTCTGCGGTGTTCTTCAGACTTCTGGGGGGATATGGTGTTTTATTACTGCTCCTCTTCCTTGCCTGAGAGCTTCGACCTCAGCACATTTGAAAGGGAAAAGGTGACAACGGTCCTGGGGGAGATCACGATCTCCTCCGCTGTTTTGGGGTTGCGTCCCCGGCGTGCAGTCTTTTCTCTGACCTTCCACTTGCCGAAACCGGAGATGCTCACGGGCTCCTTCTTTTCCAGGGTTTCTTTTATGATCTCGATGAAGGTCTCGACTCCGTCACTGGCTTCCTTCCGGGAAAGTCCTGTGTTGAGAACGATTTCATCAATAATTCCGCTCTTGGTTAACGTGGCCATACTTTCCTCCTTTCATGTGCCTGGAATTCGTATAACTATATAAATTTATTAATCGCTTAACAGGAAGAAGTCAATAGCCTATTGGATTATATGATTCTTTTATGGTTCTGTGGATGCCGAAGTCCCGTGCCATGATCACGCGCATTCCCGATATGTTCAGGATCCTGAAATCATGGTTTATCCCATAAGTGAATGAAAATAAATGTATTTTGTCTGAAGCCTCCTCTTCAGAGAGCGGCTCGACAGATACCTTCCACCCCTGGGACCGGAAGTAGGGCACGAGCTTTTTCAGGTCCTGCCAGGTGAAGCATTCGCTCCAGTAGTCCTCCTGCGACACACCGGTCTGGTGCGGGTTCTCCTTGATGATCTCGTATCGTCCGATGCCGGGTAGAAAGGTATAAACATTATATTTTCTCATACTCCAGGCTATCGTCATTTCCCCTTTTTGTCTTTAATATATAGATAACACGCAGGAACGGGGAAGCAAGGGCACGGACCCGCTCAATACACGAAAATTCTTCATTAATGAGACGGGCGGGGACCGGAGAGGGGAGTTATCGGGAAAATGTCCGGAGAGCATCCCCGACGTGAGCGATGGGGACGAGGTCCATCCCGTTCACCGAGCTCAAAGATCCGCTGTTGGAAGCGGGGATGAGCGCGCGGGTGAACCCGGTCCTGAGGGCCTCGCGGAGCCTGAACTCCATGTGGTTCACCGGTCTGAGCTCACCGCCCAGGCCGATCTCGCCCACGCAGACCGTTCCCCTTTGAAGAGGTTTGTCCAGCGCGCTCGACGCGATGGCCATGACGACCGCCAGGTCCACCGCAGGCTCGGCCACCCGCATGCCGCCGGCAATGTTGACGACCACGTCCGAGTGGGAGAGCACCACGCCCGCCCGCTTTTCCAGAACCGCGAGCAGGACCGACAGGCGCGACTGATCGGAGCCGATGGAGATGCGCTTGGGCATGCTGTAGGTTGTCCTGCTCACCAGCGACTGCACCTCCACCACGAACGCCCTGCTCCCCTCCACCGTGGCCATGACCGCACTGCCCGGCACATCGCCGCCTAAGCCGTTGATAAAAATGGACGACGGGTCGCTCACCTCGATGAGCCCTGTCGATTTCATCTCGAACACGCCGATCTCGCCCGAGGTGCCGAACCGGTTCTTCACTGCCCGCAAGATCCGGTAGACCCCGGAGGCGTCGCCCTCGAAATAGAGCACCGTGTCCACCATGTGCTCGAGCATCTTGGGCCCTGCGATCCAGCCCTCCTTGGTTACGTGGCCCACCACGAAGACCACGGTGTTCATCCCCTTGGCGATCTCCATGAACATGCCCGCGCCCTCGCGAATCTGCGACACGCTGCCCGGCGGGGCGTCGATCTGCGAGGAGAACACCGACTGGATGGAGTCGATGATCACGATATCCGGCCTCAATGCCGCGATCTGCCGCCTGATCTCCTCGAGCATCACCTCGGGATAAACGAGAATGTCGTCCGAGACAATGCCCAGCCTCTCGCTTCTGAGCTTGAGCTGGATCGCGGACTCCTCCCCGCTCACGTAGAGGATGCGCATGCCCGAGGCGGCGAGGCTGTTTGCCATCTGGAGCATGATGGTGGATTTTCCGATTCCCGGATCCCCCCCGATCAGCACCAGGGACCCTTCCACGATCCCGCCGCCCAGCACGCGGTCGAGCTCTGGCATGCCGCATTTCTTCCGCATGAAGGGAGACGAGGCGACCGAACCGAGCGGGATGGGCTCGTTGTTTCCGGGCTTGACAGCCCGAACCGCCCTGGTCTCCTGGACGATATCCTCGACCAGGGTGTTCCACTCGTCGCACTGGCTGCACTTCCCCATCCACTGGGAATGAACCCGGCCGCAGGAAGAGCAGCGATAGATCCGTCTCTGCTTGGCCATTACTGCTGCGTCACCCTGAGCACTTCCTCGATCGTGGTCATGCCGTCCTCGACTTTCCGGGCCCCGTCCTGCCTCAGGGTGTGGAGCCCCTCGCCCACGGCCACCTGCTTGATGACGTTGGAGTCGGATGACTTGAGCACGGTGCCCCTGATGGCGTCGCTCATGAACAGGATCTCGTAGATGCCTGTTCTGCCCTTGTACCCCGTGCCGATGCACTCGCTGCAGCCCGCACCGCGGTAGAGGTAGCCATCCTTGTCGAGCATCTGCTTGGAAAGGCCGATCTCCAGCAGGCTCTCGTCTTCGGGGAAATACTCCTGCTTGCACGCCGGGCAGATCTTGCGGACGAGCCTCTGGGCGAGGATCGCGTTGACGGACGAGGTCACGAGGAATGGCTCGATGCCCATGTCGATGAGCCTGGTCACCGCGCTGGCCGAGTCGTTGGTATGCAGGGTGGAGAAGACGAGATGGCCGGTCAGGGCCGCCTGGATGGCGATCTCCGCGGTCTCCAGATCACGGATCTCTCCCACGAGGATCACGTCCGGGTCCTGCCGCACGATGGAGCGCAGACCCGAGGCAAAGGTGAGCCCTACCTTGGTGTTCACCGGGATCTGGCCGATACCCTTGAGCTGGTACTCGATCGGGTCCTCGATGGTGAGGATGTTCTTGTCAGGCGAGTTGATCCGGCTCAACATGGAGTAGAGGCTCGTGGTCTTTCCGGAGCCGGTGGGCCCGGTGACCAGGATGATCCCGTGCTCCTGCTTGATGAGCCGCTCGAGCCTCTCCAGGTCGTCCGGATAGAACCCGAGCTCCTCCAGGCCGTAGAGCACGCTCGACTTGTCGAGGATTCGCATGACCACCCGCTCGCCGTTGACCGTGGGAACGGATGAGATTCGCAAATCCACCGAATGGTCGCCCAGCTTGATGCCGATCCTGCCGTCCTGGGGCAGCCTCTTTTCGGCGATATTCAGCGAGGCCATGACCTTGATGCGGGAGACCACGGCCGAGTGCACCCTCTTGGGCAGGGTGAGCACGTCGTGGAGGATGCCGTCGATGCGGTAGCGCACCTTGACATCGGTCTGATAGGGCTCCACGTGAATGTCCGAGGCCCGCTCACGGAAGGCCTGGACCATGACCCGGTTGACCATGCGGATGATAGGCGCCTCGGTCTCCATCACGGTGATGTCCTGGATGCTCTCGAGATCCTTGAGGATCTCGTCGTCCTCGTCCTCGATATCCTCCATGATGTCTTCGGCGTTTTCCTCCCTCATCTCTACGAGGCGGTTGATGGCCTGGAGAATCTCCTGCTTGGGCGCGAGCACCCGGGTGATCTCCCGGATGTTGAGGATCTTGGCGATGTCGAACAGGGGCTCCTGGTCGGTCGGGTCGTTCACGGCCACTTCCATCATGTCTGCATTGAGCTTGACCGGTACCATGGTGTACTTTCTCAGGAAGGTGATGGGAAGCACGTCCACGATGGAAGGGTCCACCTCGATCTCTTCGATCTTGTTCATGAGCGGGATGTTCCAGAGCCGGGCAAGCGCCTGCAGGAGGTCGTGGTCGCTCAAGACCCCGGCCGAGAGCAGGGCGTCGTGGAGCGGCAGGGCCTTTTCCCTCTGCACGCTCTTGGCCTTGTCCAGACCGGAGTCATCGACGAGCTGCATCTCGACAAGAACCTGCTCAAGACTCTGGATCTTCATTCTTCTTGCCCTTTTTCCCGGCGTCTTTTGCCCTCTCCATCACTCCGTACTTTTCGCGATAGAGTCCCTCGGCCTTCTGCTCGGTGTCGATGATCTGGGGAGTGAGGAAGATGTAGAGGTTGGTCTTCTCGTATTTCTTTGACCGCGACTTGAAGAGATGACCCAGGATGGGGATCCTGCCCAGCAGCGGCACCCGGGTTTCGCCAAAGGTCACGGAGTCGCCGATGAGTCCGCCGATGACCATGGTGGCGCCGTCCTTGACCGTTACCGTGGTCTTGGCCGATCGCTTCAGCGTGGTGGGGGCGTACGCGTCCGCTCCCTGCCCCGCCACCAGGCTGGTGTTTTCCTGAAACAACTCGAGCCGAACCCATCCCTTCTGGTTGATCTGGGGGGTGAACCTGAGCATCACGCCGACATCACGGTAGTCATAGGTCCGGATGGTCCGGTCGATGTTCGTTGTGTCCGTGTCCTCGCGGGTCACGTAGGGCACGTTGGCGCCCACCGTTATCTCGGCCTCCTTGTTGTCCAGGGTGATGATCTGGGGGGTCGATAGGATGTTGACGTCCGTGTCCTGGGCCATGGCGTTGATGAACGAGGTCATGTTCGGGAAGGTGACCTCGGTGCCGCCCCGGTTGATCGTGATGGCATCCCCCACCACGCCGAACAGCGCGCCTGTGGGGAGATCGCCCAGGTTGTTGATGAAGTTGCTCCCGGTTCTGCCGAAAACACCGCCGGTGCGCTCGCCGCCGTCATAGGTGAAGTCTTCGAACGCCGACCACTCCACACCCACCTTGAAGTCATGGTTGGTGTTGACCTCCATGATCATGGCCTTCACATAGACCTGTTTGCGCGGGATATCGAGATACTTGATCGTCTCCAGGATGCTCTGGTAGGCATCAGGGTCTGCGTAGATGATCAGGGAGTTGGTCTCCGTGTCGTAGGAGATCTTGAAATCCTTGTCCTGCGACGAACCGTATCCCCCCCTGGTGCCGGGCGCCCCTTCCGCAGGCGCGGCCGCGGCCTTCTCCGGCGTTGGCATATCGGTCAGAACCTTGGCCAGATCCTCGGCATTGCCGTACTGCAGGTAATAGACATGGATGTCTTCCTTCCCCGTGGGTGTGGGGATATCGAGCTCCTTGATCAGTATCGCGATCTCCGCCATGTCCACAGCAGACGCCAGCACGATGAGCGAGTTGGTCCTTTCGTAGGGGATGATCCTCGCAGCGCCCCGTTGCGATACAGCTGTCTGGTTCCTGGCGCTCCTGATACGCTGCACCCGGTCGGCGCGGTCTTCGGTGAGAATGTCCCGCAGCTTCGCGCTCAGGTCGGCCGCAGAGGCGTAGGTGAGCGGGAAGATCCGGAACTCTTCCCCGAACCCGGACTTGTCGATGATATCGAGGATCTCGGTGATCTTCTTGATATTGGAGCGCGTGTCCGTGATGATGAGCACGTTGCTCTGGGGATAGGCAAGCAGCTGCGAGCTTCCTCGGGTCATGAGCGGGGTGAAGAGCGCCTTCATGTCATTGGCGTCCACGTGCTTGAGCTGGATGATCTGGGTGATCAGGATATCCTCACGCTTCTTCGGCGAGTCCGTCACCGTGTCAAGGCTCCGGGTAATGGCATCCGCGGCCCTGACGACCTTGGTCACCTCCCCGTTGGTGACCGTGCCGAAGCCGTTTACCTCCAGCACGCTCAAGAAAACCTGATATGCCTCGTCCAGAGACATCTTCCGAGGCGATATGACCGTGACCTTGCCGGTGACCTTGTCGTCGAGGATGAAGTTCTTGCCCGTGATGTCAGCGATGAACTTGATGAAGACCTTGATGTCCACGCCGTCGAAATCCATGGTGACATACTGCTTGCCGTCCTGCGCGGCTTCGCCTGTCCCGGATGTTCCGGTATTCCCCTGCGGTCCGGTCTTCGCGGACGCAGGCGGCGAGGCGGGCGGCCGGCCGGCAGTACTCGGACGGATCACCTCGGTCCGATTCTGCACTGGAGGAGTCGGCGAAATCGCTTCCCCGGCGTCTTCACTTTCGGTTCCGATTACCGGGGCCGGCTTCTGCGGCACGGGGGCGGCCGGTGCCTGAATTCCGGGCCTGTTCTCTCCCTCGGGCTGCCCGGTGACCTGTCCCTGCATCAGCCTCGCTCCCCACGCCCCGGAAATGCTGAGCATGAGAAAAAGTATGGTGATGACCAGAATGTTTCGAGTTCTCATTCTTCCCCCTTGTGTGCTACTACTGCGCACCCACGATTTCATCATAATCCGCCGTACCTTCCAGAATCAGCAGGTCGGGGTCCCGGGCGGCCCAGTCCCGGGCCTCCGGGTGCATGGTGCACGCGGTTTTCAGATATGAAACGGCCTGGCTTTCGTCACCCAGCCGCGCATAAGCGCACGCCAGGTTGTACACGGGCTCCACGGATCCCCCGGACAGGGATTTCGCCTGCCGGAAATAGTTGACGGCCTTTTCCGGCTCACCTTTGGCGAGCATGACGATCCCGATATTGTTCAGGAGCCGGGGGTCCCTTCTATTGAACCGCATCGCCTGCGTGTAAACAGCCAGCGCCTTGTCGTATTCCTGTGCCACGTAGTGCTGTTCTCCCTTATTGATATAATCTTCCTCGTCATCCGGCACGGCGGATCCGGTCCGGGGCGCCGCCGCTGCCGGCGGCATCTTGCCAGCATCATTGGACCCGGACCTCCGTTCGTCCGGCCGGGTTGCCGGGATGTCCCTGTTCCCGTCTTCCTCCTGGTATCCGGCATGTGCCTGTTCCTTGCCGGGCGGATCGTCTCCCCATTCGATGAATATGACCGCTGTTACGGCCCCGGTGACGCATACAAGGCAAAGCGACAGCGCCGTAATGAGCATCCATCGTCTCGCGTGCCCGGGGGGCGCCCCGGCGCCGGGGGATGGGAAAAGACGCGTATGCCTTTCTCCCTGTATCCTTTTGAGGGCATCGTAAATGGAGCTCATTGCATCCCTTTTTCAACCATATCAAAAAGTACGAGTGTCTCTTCTCCCGCCACCCCGTCTCGCTTCAGACCGAAATCCTCCTGCATCCGTTCGACGGCGGCGGCGGTGGTGATGTCGTAGAATCCGTCCTGCTGCACAGGATATCCCATCGCGGCCAGGATCTGCTGCATTCTCTCTATGTCGTAGCCGGAATCGCCCCTGGTGTAGAATGCATCGTCCGGCCCCTTTGCATAGGTGAGGAGGATGTTCCACTTGTACAGGGTCTTGAATTCCCCCATGGGTATTTCGACCAGGGCCCTGTTTCTGCCGAGCACTCGCACGTAGTCGTCAGTTGCGTATACCAGAACCACATACCCCTTTTCAACCGATGCGATCGACGGCCTGGTGATGAACTTCAGGCGCCCGGGCTCGGGATGGAGGTTGAGCGTCTCGGGTCCGGTCAGGCCGTCCTTGACGGTGGTGAGTATCTCCAGGGCTCCCACATAATCCGGTATCACATACTGATCGGGCGACAGCGGTATGATCTCCTCGCCGTCATCTGCCTTGGGGACCTCGTGATCCGTGGCAACGATGGTCGGGGCCATATACTCCGACACCTCGGAGAAGATGCTCGGCCAGACAACTGCCATGACCGCCACGACAGCCGTGATCATGCACACCGGGACAAACAGGGCCCTGCGATCTTCCGGTTCCCCGTAATTGCCCTTGAGCTCTTCCCGGGCCTCGGCAGCGATCGCCCGGGTAACCCTCTTCCTGCCTTTGAGGTATGCGATCAGGAGAGACCTCTCGGCGATGGCGTTCACCCTCCGGGGGAGCCCGTGGGAATACCGGTGGATCAGCCTCTGTGCACCCAGGGTGAAGACATCGCTCTTCTCCGTGCCTGCGACCTCCAGACGGTGCATGAGGTAGTAACTGGTCTCACGGCGGCTCAGGGGCCACAGGTGGTACCGCAGGACAATGCGGTCGTTTATCTGTCTCAAACCCGGCGACCTGAGCATCTGCACCAGCTCGGGCTGGCCGATCATGACGATCTGCAGGAGCTTTTCCTTCTCGGTCTCCAGGTTGGAGAGCAGGCGGATCTGTTCCAGAACGTCAGGCGTGAGATTCTGGCACTCGTCGATGATCAGCACCGCATTCTCCCCCTGGATGAATACCTGGATGAGAAAATCATAGAGCTGGTCCAGCAGCTCCTTGCGTGAGGTCGAGGAAGACCTGATGCCGAAGTCCTGATTGATGGCCTGCAGCAGCTCTACATCGGACAGTGAGGGGTTCAGTATCAGGGCGGTCCGGGTCCTGCCGGAGAGCGAGGCCAGCAGGCTGCGGCACAGGGTGGTCTTGCCCGTGCCCACCTCCCCGGTGATCAGCACGAAGCCCTTGCGCTGATCGATCCCGTACTGCAGGTGGGACAGGGCCTCTTTGTGCACCTCCGAAAGAAAGAGAAACTTCGGGTCGGGCGTGAGATTGAAAGGGTTTTCTGAAAGCCCGAAAAAATCCTCAAACATAGCTACTATCCATTCACCACCTCCATGACGTGCACCGGCGGGCAAGTTCCCCTACCGAAGCGGCACGGTCACCGTGGTCGGTTCCCCGTTCCTCTCCAGCTCCACCTGGACGCTGGACTCGTTCTGGAACTGCTGGTACGCCTTGAAGGCATCCTCCGGTGTGCGGATGGAAATCCCGTTCACGGAACGGATGACATCCCCGGACCTGACCCCGAGCTCATAGATCATGGCGTCGCTGCTCAGGTTGCTCACCCTGAATCCGTAGGGCTCGCCGCCTTTGAAATACGGGACTACCCGGGCCTTTCCGATATACTCGTCCAGATTCTTCATGACGTTGGTCAACCCGGAGCTCTCCTCGGGCGCAGGGAGCCCCCTGGCCGGCCGGCCCGTCCGCGGGGCAGCCGCAGCGGCGACCGGCGCCTTTGCCTTGGTCTCCACGTCCTCGATGACCAGCATCTGCTCCTGTCCTCCGACGTCCACGATAACCTTGTTGCGGTAGATAGCCAGGAGTATGGCTCCCTTGATCTCGTCTCCAATCTTGTAACTCTTTTGTTCCCTGCGGTCTTCGATTATGGCCCGGGCGATCTCCTTCGGCCCTGCTATGGTTCCCTTCAGGGCCAGCCCCATTTCCGCGATGGGCCGGACGACATCCTCTTCGGGCTCCTGCTGCAAGGATGCCGGGGTGCTTTTGGAGACCTTCAGGAGATCCCTTTCCGAGATGATGTTGTACGCGGACTTGGTCTGTGTGCCCGACTGGCGGCGAGACTCCTGGACAGTGCGCGTCTGAGCGGGGCTGGGATAACTGTAGAGAAAATACCCGACCGTGTTGACGATGATGCCCGCGCCCACCCATGCAAAGAGGGTAAGCGCCAGTATCCGGGCGACCAATGACAAGTGTTTTATCATACCCTTGACCGGCATATCACCCCGCGGTCCGGAAATCAGGCCCGCCACCTCTGCCTGAAGGCATGCAAGCTCCTTCCTGGTGAAAACACCTTTTCACTCCGGCGCCCGCGGTGTTCGGCACCACTCCGGAGTGAACCATTCTTATCCTCTTTCCCACAGAACATCACACCTTGTCAAATCCATGGAACATCATGCTGAAGCTCCCCCTTCCTCGGGTAAGCGACCTCAGAGCCGTGGAGTAGCCGAATGTCCTGGAGAGGGGGACCAGGGCCTTTACCTGGTGATACTTGCCCTTGATTACCACCCCCTCGATGCTCGCTCTCCGCGAGCTCAGGTCGCCCACCACGTCGCCGACATACTCTTCCGGGGAGAGTACATCGATATCCATGACAGGCTCCATCTTGACGACGCCGGCCTTGACCATGGCCTCCTGTGCGGCCATCTGGGTCGCTATCTTCAGCCCCTGGGGGGTGGTCTTCTCGTTGACCACCGCCTTCTCCACTGTCGCCTGGATATCCACGGCCTCATACCCGAAGACAGGATCGGCCAGGCAGGCCTCGCTCAGCCCGGCGAATATCTGATCCTTCATCTCTTGGGGGATGTCCTGCTCGAAGACAAAGGTGTTGCCCTGCCCCCGCTTGTTGGGACTTACCGAGACCTCCACGTGCCCCGAGTGCTCGGTCTCGCCGATTTTCTTTTCGAAGATCTTCTCTTCCCGCGCCGGCTGCTCGATGGTAGAGCAATAGAGCACCTGCGGTTTGCCCACATTGATGTCGACGCCGAAGGCGGTCTTGAACCGCTCCACCGTGATCTCCAGGTGCAGCTCTCCCATCCCGGCGAGGATCACCTGACCGGTGTCCGGGTCTTCGCTCACCTTGATGGTGGGGTCCTCCTCCATAATCTTCTGCATGCCCTGCTCGAGCTTCGAGGCGGCGTCCGAGCTCTTGGGCTCGATGGCCACCGAGATCACAGGCTTGAGGACCATGATGGGCTCGAGCACCAGGGATTCCTCCTGGGATGAGATGGTGTCACCGGTCACCGAGCTCTTCAGGCCCACGACCGCCACGATATCTCCGGCGATCGCCTTGTCGATCCGTTGCTTTGCGTGGGAGTGCATCTCGAAGAGCCGGGCGATCTTCTCCTTTGTGCCGCGGGTGGTGTTGTATACGTCCTCGCCCACGTGCAGGGTCCCGGAATAGAGCCTCAGGTAGACCATCCTCCTGCCCTCGTCCATGTACACCTTGAACACGTATCCCAGCAGGGGGCCGTTGGTGGTTATTTCCACGGGCACTTCCCTTCCGGTGTCCTTTTCATGGGCGATCATGGGCTTGACCTCATGGGGCGACGGGAGATAGTCGATGATGGCTTTAATCAGCGGCTGAATCCCCTTGTTCCTCAGGGCCGACCCGCAGAGCACCGGGACAACCTTGTTGTCGAGGGTGACGCTCCGGACGGTTTCCTTGATCCTCTTCTCGTCCGGGGCTTCTCCCGCCAGGTATTGCTCCATGATCTCGTCATCGTAGTCTGCGAGAGATTCAAGCAAAGAGTCCCGTGCCGCGCCCGCCTCTTCCAGCGTGTCTTCGGGAACGGGAAGAACCTGAAAAGTCGCGCCCAGGCTGTCCTCATCCCAGACGAGAAGCCGCCACTCGATGAGATCCACCACGCCCCTGAAGACATCGCCCTCGAAATAGGGAATCTGGAGCAGAAGGGTCTTGACCTCGAGCCGCTCATTCATCTGCCTGACCACGGAATCGAAGTCCGCCCCCAGCCGGTCGAGCTTGTTGATAAAGGCAACGGTGGGCACCCGGTACCTCCGGCACTGCTGCCACACCGTTTCGGTCTGGGCCTGGACCCCTCCCACCGCGCACAGGATCATCACCGCACCGTCCAGGACCCGCAACGATCGTTCCACCTCGATGGTGAAATCCACGTGCCCCGGGGTGTCGATGACATGGATCACGTGATCGTTCCAGGCACAGGTGGTCACCGCGGAGGTGATGGTGATTCCCCGTTCCTGCTCCTGGGGCATCCAGTCCATGGTCGCCTGGCCGTCATGGACCTCGCCCATGCGGTGAATCTTGCCTGCATAGTAGAGCACGCGTTCGGTAACCGTGGTCTTGCCTGCGTCGATGTGGGCGACAAAGCCCATGTTCCGGATTCGTGAAAGCCTTTTTCCATTCATGATATCATTCCCGCATTCCTGATTTATAGCAGAACATCATACACAAAGGTCAACTTCGTATACATACTCCATTTTTCGTCCCAGGAAAACCTCTCCCAGCTCGATGAACCTCTCCGAGACATCGGAGAGATAGTAGACCACCGACCGTGCGCCGTCCGCGGGTAAGAATGTCCCGTGAATCCCGGCAACGACGCGGGCCGTCGACACGGCGGAGTCCACGATGCGCACACCCTCCCCCGCCACCCTGCGGAGAACCTGCTTGAGCAGCGGATAATGGGTGCACCCGAGCAGAAGGGTATCGATGCCCTGATGCAGGAGCTCGTCGAGATACCGGTGCGCCACCTGCTCGGTGATCGCGTCGTCGCACCACCCCTCTTCCACCAGGGGAACAAAGAGCGGGCAGGCCCGGGAATGGATCCGCACTCCGGGCACGAGGGCGCGGAGCGCGATCTCATATGCCCCGCTCCTGATGGTGGAAGGGGTTCCGATCACCCCGATGCTCTTCCCGCCAGCATCGATCGCGGCCCTGGAACCGGAGTCCACCACCCCGATCACCGGGATGTTCAAGGCCTCTTCCAGTGCGGGCAGGGCATGCGAGCTGGCGGTGTTGCAGGCAACGACCAGCATGTCGATGTTCTTTGAGGCGAGGAACTGCCCGCACTGAAGGCTGTAACGGATGATGGTCCGGGGTGATTTCGTCCCATAGGGCAGGCGAGCGCAATCGCCCAGGTACACTACATCGGAATCGGGCAGAAGCGAGAGGATCTCCTTGAGCACGGTGATTCCTCCGATGCCTGAGTCGAATATACCGATTCTGTTTCTGTCTTTTCCCATGGTTTCCCCGGTCGGACCATTCCATCAATAAATATTCCATCCCTGTCTATGTCTTTTGGGATACGGTGTCAAGCAGAGAGGGACGAGCCGGATCAGCCCCGCATCAGGGTTTCGACCCGGGGAATAGGGTAAGTGGTGGATTCCCGGATTTAAAAAGCAGCGGCAACCAATGGCATGGATCTCTGAATGGCGCGCCCTTCGATTCTGCCTCAAGCCGCACAATTGAAGGGAAATGTGACCTCACCTTCTAAAAAAGTCCTCCGGGAAGCGGAATAATGAGAAGGGAAATTCAAGGGTGACGGTTGGAATGCCGGGGACTTGAGTGGTACCGAACCATACGGCAGCTCTTTGACGGGGCATCGGTTGTAACCGATGCCCCGCTGGCACAGATCGCTCGTGATGGGACCGGGTCGAGCCTTCTGCAGACAGCCTTGAAAAAAAGACCTCTGGCCCGGGTCAGTCGATCCTGGCCCCTGCATCAGGACCGGGACGGCTGGTGTAGATCTCTTTGATCTTGAATACAATCGCCCCTTTGGACTTCATCGGGGCATGTATTTTCCGGGCCATCTCCTCGATCCATGCCGCTGTTTCCTCGAATATCCTGCCCGAAGTCTCGATGGTGACCATGCCCTTGATCTGGTATGACTCGGCTGTCCCGGCGTCCCAGAAAGTGAGGGAGGCCTGCGGGTTCTCTTTGAGGTTGGCGAGGGTTTTCCGGAAATACTGATCCGAAATCAGGATCGTCTCGTCATCGAGCACCTTTTTCGCGCCGATGGGGACGACATTTGGCTCTCCTTTTGCGGATGCGGTCGCCAAAGAGACTATGGATTGACTTTCAAACAGGGTGCGAACCTTCTCGTTCATTCTGGCCATACGTGTCCTCCATTTCTGCATGTTCTCCGATGTTTTCTACATACGAGTACTGTTTTTTCCTAAAGGAGTATCTGATAAATAGCAAACGAAAAACCAGGGTGGAAGAGCCACAGCGAGACTCGAGATCCCAAGACTCTTTTTAAAGGACCGGGGAAAAGCTCTTTCGCTCCCCCGTAGAAATCCGTTTCGCTGCCGCGTACAGATATGATATGGGAATTCCCTGTCAAATAGCCCTTAAGGAGGAGGATGAACATGGAACACCGGATCGGCGTTATCGGCCTTGGCTATGTCGGGCTGCCTCTGGCCGTGGAGTTCGGGAAAAAATATCCCACCATCGGGTTCGATATCAACGAAACGAGGATCAACGAGCTGAGATCGTCGTTCGACCGGACGCACGAGATGGACCGGGAAGAGCTGGATCGAGCGCAATTCCTGACCTGCACAACCGACGAGAACGAGCTCAAGGCATGCAACACCTACATCGTCACGGTCCCTACCCCCATCGACATCTTCAACCGGCCGGACATCACCATGCTCCTCAAGGCGAGCGAGACCGTAGGCAGGGTGATATCTCCCGGTGATATCGTGATCTATGAATCCACGGTGTATCCCGGGGCAACCGAGGAAGATTGCGTGCCGGCCATCGAACGGGTGTCCGGGCTCACCTATAATCAGGATTTCTTCTGCGGGTACAGCCCTGAGCGCATCAATCCCGGAGACAAAAAGCACCGGCTCCCCACCATCAGGAAGGTGACCTCGGGCTCGACCCCGGAAATCGCCGAGACCGTGGACGCCCTCTATGCATCCATCGTCGAGGCGGGGACCCACCGCGCCCCTTCCATACGGGTGGCGGAGGCGGCAAAGGTAATCGAGAACGCCCAGCGGGACATCAACATCGCCTTCATCAATGAGCTCTCCATGATCTTCGCGCGCATGGGCATCCGGACCAGGGACGTTCTCGAAGCCGCACGCACCAAGTGGAACTTCCTGAGCTTCGAACCCGGATTGGTGGGCGGACACTGCATCGGGGTCGACCCCTACTACCTCACCCACAAGGCCGAGAGCATGGGCTACATCCCGCAGATCATCCTTGCCGGCAGGCGGCTGAACGACGGTATGGGAAGATACGTGGCGACCCAGCTCATCAAGATGATGGTGAAAAAGGCCCACCGGATCACAGACTCCAACGTCCTGGTCATGGGCATCACCTTCAAGGAAAACTGCCCGGATATCCGAAATTCCAAGGTCATCGACATCATCCGCCAGCTCAAGGACTTTGCCTGCAATATCGATGTCTTCGATCCCTTTGCCGACCCGGGAGAGGTGAAGCACGAGTACGGGCTCGATATCATCACCTCGGAGGCGGGCCTCAAGCCCCAGTACGAAGGGATCATGGTCGCCGTGTCGCATGACGAGTTCAGGAGGCTCGACATCAACAGATACAAGGCGCCTGGTTGTGTGGTCTACGACGTGAAGAGCCTCTATGGAGATTCGGATGAGTATCTGTAGCCCCCGCATGACGGCCCGGTCTTTTTAAGGCTCTGGATTTACAATCCCTCGGCCCGAGAGTATAAGGACATAAGAAGCAAACAATACGAGGAGAAAATACACTATCATGAGCACTCTCTGGGCTCCCTGGCGCAGCGAATACATTACCAGGCCGAAAGATCCCTCGTGCGTTTTCTGCACCGCCCCGCAAAACAATGACCCGCTCATTCTCAAGGAAGGCGAGAGCTGTTTTGCCATCATGAACCGGTTCCCCTATGCGACCGGTCACTGCCTGGTGGCACCATACCGCCACGAAGGGGACATCGTCGAGATCAGCGAAGAGGAGCTCCGCGATATCACCTCCCTGATAAAGGAAATCGTTGCCGCCATACGCAAGGCAATGAACCCCGACGGTTTCAACGTGGGGAGCAACATCGGATCGGTGGCCGGGGCAGGCATCGCCGATCACTTTCATGTTCACATCGTGCCCCGCTGGGCGGGAGACACCAATTTCATGCCGGTAATCACCGATACGCACGTCATCTCGGAACACATCATGAAGACACGCGGCAAGATAGCAGAGATGCTGAGTGGGGCGGAATAGTTCATGAAAGACCGCGGGCGTGCCCGTCCATGTCCTGAAAGGATCCCTTCCTGGGCGAAGAGGAACAAGCGGCTGAAGGATCTGCACCTCACCAAGGCCGGCCTGCGTACATCAGGCCTTGCATCGGTCTGTGAGGAAGCCCGTTGCCCCAATATCGCCGAGTGCTTCGCCAGGCCGACGGCCACCTTTCTCATCCTGGGGGATACCTGCACCCGTGGGTGCCGGTTCTGCTCCATCCGGAAAGACGCACCCGTCCCGCCCGACCCCCGCGAGGCAGAGCGCGTGGCGCAGGCCGCAGCCGCCATGGGCCTGAACCACGTGGTGGTCACCTCCGTAACCCGGGATGATCTCCCGGACCAGGGAGCAGGCGCGTTTGCCGGCACGATCAGGGCAATTCGAAAGCTCCTGCCGGGCTCCACCGTCGAGGTGCTCACCCCGGACTTCTCAGGGAAGACGGATCTCATCGAGATGGTGCTTCGAGAAAGGCCCGACGTGTTCAACCACAATGTGGAGACCGTAGGCAGACTCTACGGAGCAGTAAGGCCGCAAGCCGGCCTGGAGACGAGCCTCAAGGTTCTCCGCACTGCCCGGGGGTTTTCCGCGGACATCGTGGTGAAATCGGGTTTCATGCTGGGCCTGGGGGAGAACGAAGAGGAAGTGACAGAGCTTCTCCAGGCCCTGAGCCGTTCGGGGTGCGAGGTCGTCACCATGGGGCAGTATCTTCAGCCCACAGCCGCGCAGGTGCCGGTCTCCCGATACTGGTCTCCGAAGGATTTCGAGCGATTCTCAGATATTGCGAAAAACACCGGTATACGATATGTTATATCCGGACCGCTGGTCAGAAGTTCGTATCAGGCGAAAGAGGTTCTGGAAGAGGTCAGGCGCGATCGAATCAGCGTGGGCATGGATGGAACGAGTCCCTGAAAAAAGGGCCGGGACTGAAGTCTGCATCCACGGGACATTCCCCCCGGCCGTACGATCCCGCCCGCCTGTTCCTTAAAATAAGAGTATCGGACACGATGCATACAGCTTTAAGGAGAGCACAAGGAGAGCACATGGACAGCATTAAAATCGGTTTGATCGGTCTTGGCACCATTGGCACGGGCGTAGCGAAAACACTGCTGGAGAACACCGCCCTTCTTGACGAGCGCCTCGGCTTTTCCCTCGATCTGGCGGCCATCGCCGATATCGACATCACCACTGACCGCGGCGTCTCCATTCCCCGGGACCTGCTCACCACCGATGCGTATGCACTCATCAACAACCCCGATATCGATATCGTGGTGGAGCTCATCGGCGGCATCGAGCCTGCACGGACATTTATCCTCGATGCGCTCAAGGCCGGCAAGCACGTAGTGACCGCCAACAAGGCGCTGCTCGCCTCGCGCGGCAAGGAGCTCTTCGATGCCGCCCAGACCTACGGCAAGGATCTGTACTACGAGGCGTCGGTCGGGGGCGGGGTCCCCATCATCAAGGCATTGCGGGAATCACTCGTGGCGAACAACTTCATCTTCATTTACGGGATCCTCAACGGGACCTGCAACTTCATCCTCACCGAGATGAGCGAGAAGGGCTCGTCATTCGAAGATACCTTAAGACAGGCCCAGGAGCTCGGATACGCAGAGGCCAACCCCTCAACCGATGTGGACGGCATCGACTCGTCCCACAAGCTCGCCATCATCACCAGCCTTGCCTATGGCGTGCCGCCCGACCTGTCCGGAGTCTATGTCGAGGGGATCGCGGACCTCGACAACCTCGACGTGGGCTATGCCCGCGAGCTCGGTTACAAGGTCAAGCTCCTCGCGCTCGCGATCGACCGCGGAGAGCGTGTCGAGGCGAGGGTCCATCCCACGCTCGTGCCCATGAATTATCTCCTCTCGAAGGTGGACGGCGTGTTCAACGCCTTTTACGTCCGGGGTGACATCGTGGATTCCACCCTCTTCTACGGCAGGGGAGCGGGCATGATGCCGACTGCATCTGCAGTGGTGAGCGACATCGCCGATATCGGGAGGAACATCCTTGCGGGGATCGCGGGCAGGATACCCCATCTGGGATACCGCAAAGGCGTCTCGAAACCGAAAAGCTATATGCCCATTGACGATATCGTCACGAACTACTATCTGAGAATCAACGTGATGGACAAACCGGGTGTTCTTGCAAACATAGCCGGAATCTTGGGCGAGAGGGACATCAGCATCGTGTCCGTGATCCAGAAGGCGGTGCACATGGACGGCTACGTGCCCATCGTCATGCTCACACACGAGGCAAAGGAGTCGAACATCAGGAGCGCTATGGAGAAGATCGAATCCATGGACTATGTGGGCGGCAAACCCGTTGTCATAAGGGTCGAGGACAAAAATCTGAAGAAATCGTCATGAACGAAAGGACATGAGACTGTGAAGAGCATCATATTGCTAGGCGACGGCATGGCCGACGAGCCCCTGGAAGATCTCGGCGGCAAAACCCCTCTCGACGCGGCGAACACCCCGTATATGGACAAGCTTGCCTCCCGCGGCGAGCTCGGGATGGTGCGCACGGTGAAGGAGGGCTTTCCCCCGGGGAGCGATGTGGCGAACATGACCGTCCTTGGGCTTGACCCCGGAGTCTTCTACAACGGAAGGGCCCCCATCGAGGCGGTCAGCATGGGGGTCGAGCTGAAATCCGACGATACCGCATTCAGGATCAACCTCGTGACAGTCTCCATGCGCGAAAAGGGCCTGATCCTGGAGGATTACTGTTCAGATCACATATCCACCCAGGAAGCGGGAGAGCTCATCGAGGCGATACAGACCATGGTGCGAGATCATGAGAACATCCGTGTCTATCCGGGGATCGAGTACCGGCATCTCATGGTGATACACGGGTACGAGCACAAGGGGCTCAAGACCACCCCGCCCCACGACATCACCGGCGAGTACATCGAGGCGCACCTCCCGAACGACGAACTGCTCAAGGGACTCATCCGGAAATCCATCGAGGTGCTTCAGGATCATCCCGTCAATATCGCCCGGAGAAAACAGGGCAGGCGGGAGGCCACGGCCATCTGGCCCTGGGGCGAGGGGAAAGGACTGAATGTGCCCACCCTGAAAGAAGAATACGGCGTCTCAGGGGCCATGATTTCGGCCGTGGACCTGCTGAAAGGCCTGGGTATTCTCAGGGGGATGGAGATCATCCATGTCCCGGGGGCAACCGGCTGGATAGACACCAACTACGAAGGCAAGGCGCGGGCGGCCCTCAAGGCACTCTCCGACCACGACCTGGTCTACGTGCACGTGGAGGCATCCGACGAGGCAGGGCACGGCGGCCTTCTCCGGGAAAAAATCAAGGCCATCGAAGACTTCGACGAGATGGTGGTGGGCAATATTGTCAAAAGCATGGAAGGACTGGGCGATCCCTTCCGCGTCCTCTTCCTGCCCGACCACCCCACTCCCATAGCAAAGAAGACGCATACGTCGGATCCGGTGCCCTTTGTCTTGTATGACAGCACAAACCCCGGCAACTACAACCGGCGGTTCACGGAAAGGGATGCAGCACAGACCGGTCTCTTCATCGAGGAAGGGCATACGCTCCTGGGGAGACTCCTTTCACGGTAAGTCTCCCTGCCCGCTCCGAGGTGCTGGTACGGCTACCACCTGAACGCGGAAAGCAGGGCTCTCTGCCGGTCTATCTCCAGGTCGAGCTGCCCCATCAGGGCGATGAGGCCCTCGGTGCTGAAGTTCTCCCTCAGGTCGTACAGGACCGGCACGATCTTCTTGTCCATGGGGAGAAAATAGCGGTCCTTCAGGGGTGATACGCCCTTGATCGTGCACAGGAGATCGGCCAGGTGAACGCATGCCGCCAGGGCCTGATTCGAGCCGGACCGGTGCGGTTCGTGATGCCAGGCCACGGCATCGACGATCTCCCGGGGGAACATCCAGGCCTCCAGAAGTTTCCCTCCCACCTCTGCGTGCGTCATCCCGAAGAACTTCTCTTCCACGGCGTGGTAGGTGGTCCTGACATCCTGCCGCTCCAGCACGGTGAGCATCTCATTGAACTTTTCCGGGAGGTACTGGGAGAGAAACACCTTGCCCATGTCGTGAAGGAGTCCGCTCACGAAATACTTTCCGTCCATCCTGAGGTTGAGGTACGAAGCGAGCATCCGGGATCCCACTCCCACGGAGAAACTGTGTCTCCAGAGTTTTTCCGTGAACTCCGAGCCTCTGCGGTCGAACAATTGGACAACCGACATGCTCAAGGCTAGATTCTGAATCTCCTGAAACCCCAGAACCACCACGGCATGGGAGATGGTCGTCACCTTCTTGGTGAATCCCAGGTACGAGGAGTTGGCAACCGAGAGAATTCTCGCAGTCAGGGCGGGGTCGCTCTCGATCAGGGTGGTCAAATCGGAAGCGGATGAGTTCTTGCCTGAAGCCGCGTCCAGGATCTGGTGCACGATAAGGGGCAGGGTAAGGATATCCGTGCACCTCGAAAGGAGACCGAGAATGTGTTCCCTGCTCTGCTCGGAAAAGTATAGTTCCTCCACTCTTCAATCACTCGGAAGAGTGGGCCGCTTTCTTTAGAGCACTTTCATATCCGGGATGAAGGGATAACTTTCCCATGACATGAATTCTCCTAAAGAGTGGCCCTCGGTTTCCCGATAAGACAAAATGATGGAAACCGGACAGATAGTGTGGATTATCCTTTATGCGGTGATCGGGCTTGCTGCAGTTGCGATCCTCGTGAAGATCCGCTCGAATAAAACCGCTATCCCCAGAAAGAAAGCCCCTGCCCACTATGTCAGCATCTCGGCCGAAGACAACCTCGATACCTTCGCGACCGCTTACGACCTCGACTGGAGACCCGAGAGAGAGCTGCTCACCGGAATCCCTCCCGAGGTTGAAAAGATTATAAACAGTATCGATTCGATCTCGCCCCTGATAACCGACCTCTCGGCGAGGCTGAACGATCCGGACATCAACCCCAAGGATATCAGCAGGCTCATCATAACCGACCAGGGGCTCACCTCATTCATACTCAAACGGGTGAATTCGCCCTATTACGGGCTTGTACAAAAGGTCGACAATATCTTCAACGCGATCGTGATCCTCGGCTACAACGAAATCTATCGCATCGTCATGGAAGAACGGGCGTCCAGGATCGGGATCAAGCCCAACCGCGAGGAATGGATTCACGCAAACCTCACCTCCACGATCGCGGCCTACCTTGCCAGCGCATCGAGAATCGGGGTTCCGGGAGGAACCATGGTCACCTTGGGCATGCTCCATGATATCGCCAGAACCATCATGCTGCAGTCCCTCCCCCAGCCCGACAGCGGTTTTTCCCATGATCCGAGAGAGCGGTTGAGACAGGAGACCGAGCTCTACGGCATTGATCACGCCACCCTGGGAGGCATCCTCGCCAAGCGCTGGCAGATGCCCGAGAGGCTGAGCAACGCGATCGGGCGGCATCACTGGCCCATGTTCTGGCCCTTGAGGGAAGTGGCCCAGGCATCACCCGATGTCATCAAGGAGCTGGCTATCCTGAGCATATCGGACATTGCGGCAAAGAATTTCAGCCAGGATATCACCGGCACCTATATCGGCGATGATTATTACCGTTTCGTCAAAAAGCAGCCCAAGATAGAGAGCATCCTCATGCCCGAGATCACGAGAGACCTCAAGAGGATACGGCACATCGGAGAGGTGAAGCAGGGTGAATCGGGAGCGCCCCGGGAGGGGTCGTATCAGGGATAAACCTTAAGAACGGCTAAGGGGAAAGGCTCCTATCGATGCGCATTTCCCCGGTTCCTGCCTATAAGGACTAGCTGATCAGCTGAGAAATCCTGTACTGATTCAGATTGTGCACATCGGCCGACGAATTCTCCATCTTCCTCATGACATCGGTCAACAGCTCACGGGCCTCCTCGACATTCTCTGCCTCTGAACGGGAAGCCGCCCTGTTTTCAACGGATATGATATCTTCCATCCTGCTCTGGCTATCCACCTTTTCCTGAGCCTTTTTCTGATGGTCTCCGTCTTTCTTCACGAGATTGATAACATTCGATATTTCAGGATTAATCTTCATACTATTCCCCTTTTCAGAGTTCTACATCTCACGTATCGTCATCCGGAGAAAAAACTTTAGCCAAGATCCTGAAGTATTTCGTAAATCCGGTTTCTTCTCAAGCCCGTCTCATCCACCAGAACCCGGAGGATATCCTTCTTCGAATACGCCCGGTCCATGAGCTGACGAGCCCTTTTCTTCAACACATCTTCACCGACCGTTGATTCCTGTTCAGCCCCCTGCACCACGACCGTGATCTCCCCGACTTCGCGGCGGTTGGACAACTCTCTCAACACATCGCCGGCAGTGCCGAAAAGATGCTCCTCATGCATCTTCGATATCTCGCGCGCAAGAAAAACCGGCCGATCCCCCAGGTGCTCATCCAGAAGCGTCAAGGTCGCGATGATCCTGTGGGGCGATTCATAAAACACTGTGTGGTCCGATGAGAGCTCCATCCGCATGACCTCCCGCACCGCTGCGCTCTTCTGCCTGGGAAAGAAGCCCATGAACCGGAATGCTCCGCTGAAGCCCGACGCGGACACGGCAGCGGTCACGGCACTGGGCCCAGGGAGTGCTTCGATCCTCACACCCATGTCTCTGGCCGTCCGGATCAGCACAGAGCCCGGGTCGCTGATCAGCGGGGTACCGGCGTCGCTGACCAGCGCAACGCTCCTGCCTCCGGCCAGCTCTTCCATGATCCGGGACGCCTTCTTTTTTTCGCTGAACTTCTCATACGAAACCAGTGGTGTATGAATCCCATATGCAGACAATAGCTTGCGTGTATGTCTCGTATCTTCGCAGGCGATGAGATCGACCTCGCGAAGCACATCCAGGGCCCTCAGAGTGATATCCTTGAGATTCCCGATAGGTGTGGGGACGAGAAAAAGCGTAGCTTTGACCGCATCTTGAGATGCTTTTTCCTCTTTCTCAGCAACCATAGATTGTGCTATATATCAATTTTGCATAAAATCAAATACGAGGGTTCTCTATGGAGTCGTTAAAACTCGGGAATCATTCGCACCAGAAAAGAATAGAGGCAACATCCGCGTATATGAAGAAGCTCTTCATCATGCCCGATTCATCGGACAGATTCGTTGAGTTCGGCATTCACCTTCTTGATATGATACATGATTTCTTCAAGGAAAAAGGGGGGATCCACTCATCCGTTTCCATAGAAGAACTTGCCTGCATATTCAACAAGACCGATATACCATGCGCGCCCATGCTGATCAAGGATGTTCTCTCCGAGATCAAAAACAATGTCATCAAGCATTCGGTAAAGGTGGCCAACCCCTATTATATCGGCCATATGACGAGCGCCATCCCCTACTTCATGATCCTGCTCGAGATGATCGCCGTGAGCCTCAACCAGAACCAGGTGAAGATCGAGAGCGCCAAGGCGTCTTCACTCGTGGAGAGGGAATTTCTCTGCTGGATGCATAGGCTCGTGTACAACAACACTGATCAGTTCTACGCCGCCAATGTCCAGAACCCGAATGTAGCGCTGGGGAACATCACCTCGGATGGAACGATCTCCAATCTCACCGCGCTCACGCTGGCCATGGCAAAGGCCTTCCCTCCTGATGGAAAGGCCTTTCGGGGGGTTCGCATCGAAGGGCTCGTCCGCGCCCTTGACTACTATGGGTACCGCCAGGCAAAGGTTCTGGTGTCCAAGCGGGGACACTACTCGATCTGCAAGGCCGGCACCATTCTCGGCATCGGGGAGAAGGGCGTGGCCCATGTCCCCGTTCATCCGTGCGAGCACAAGATCGACCTCTCCCGGCTCTATCAGATAATCGAGAGAACCCGCAGGAAAGATAAGCTCGTGGGCAAGCCAACCAAGTTTGTCGCCATAGTCGGCATTGCAGGCACCACGGAGACCGGGAACATCGACGACCTCGATGAGCTGGCCAGGGTAGCTGAAGAAATCGGCACGCACTTCCACGTGGATGCGGCCTGGGGCGGCGGGGCCCTGCTCATGGATGCGGAAAGGGAGATGATGAAGGGCATCGAGAAGGCCGACACGGTTTCTCTCGACGCGCACAAACTCCTGTTTGCCCCCAACAGCATGGGGATCTGCCTGTTCAAGAACGATTGCGACTCCAAACTCCTGTACCACACCTCGAACTACATCATCCGCAAGGGCTCCATCGACCAGGGCAGATTCACCATTGAGGGATCGCGGCAGTTTGCCAGCCTCAAGCCCTGGGCCTCGCTCAAGGTCCTGGGTAAAAACGGCTACAGGCTGATCTTTGCCCATGCGAGGAAGCTTCAGGATACCTTTGTGGACCTGGTGGAGAAAGACCCCCTGTTCGAACTGCTGAACAGACCCCAGCTCTATATCATCAACTACCGGTTCGTACCCGAGGAGCTGAAGGCCGAACTGGATGCCCTCATGGAGCATCCCAAGCAGAACTCCCTGAAAATAACCGCCCTGAACAGGTTGATCAACACCCTGAACATCGAGCTGCACAAGACCATACGGGAGCACGACACCTCGTTCGTGTCCAGGACGCAGCTGGAGTCGACCCGGTACGCTCCGAGAAAGATCGTGGTCCTGCGCGCGATCACCGTCAACCCCAACACCGAGCCCTACATGCTCAGGAAGGTGCTCAACGAGCACCGGAGCATGGGAATCAGGATCTGGGAGGAGTCGAAGGACTCCATCGATCGTTACGGCCATGAATGTGGGTGTTCGGCCAGCGCGAGGTGAGCATATTGCATTTCTCGATCACGATGATCTTTTTTACGAGACGGCTGGATTGAAAAGATCGTCTGACAATCCTCTATATGGTTTGGTATTTCCCTCCCCGCAAGGGTCGATCATTCGGGCAAAACTATGCAAACCAGGAAAATCCCGTACCATACAGGGCAACCTATCGTCAGACGAAGGGCCGCATCCCGGCGCCGCTCAGCATTTATCCTGTTCGGCTCGGTGTCGCCTGGCTCTTGCTCGGATTTTTCTTTTTTGCACGGCTTAAGGGGATAGACTCATGTCACTTCAGAAGTGGGCTCTCTTCTTGAAAAAAATGTTTTCCCTGCCGACAAAACGGGACGTGGCGAACAGGAGCTCACGTGCTTTCATAGAGTACCTGAGGCGCAAAGGGGTGCGTATCGGTGAGGACTGTGAATTCTTCAAGCCTGCAACCCAGTTTGTGGACCCCAGCAATCCGGAGCTCATCACCATCGGCGATAAGGTCAAGATCTCCCTTGAAACCGCCATGCTCACCCACGGGTTTGAATACAGTGTCCTCAGAGAGCTGCATCCCGGTGAATGTTTCGGGTCTGCTGGTCCTGTGACCATCGGCAATAACGTGTTCATCGGGATGAGAAGCATGATTCTGAAAGATACCGTGATCGGCGACAACTGCGTGATCGGAGCCGGGAGCGTAGTAAAGGGGCTCATCCCCGACAACTCCGTGGCAGCGGGCAACCCTGCCCGTGTCATCATGTCCATCGAAGATCTTTACAGGAAGTACAAGATGCGCGAGATAGACGAAGCCCGTGAGTTCGCATGGACTCTCTATCGAAATCGCAGCACACCGCCGGTGCTCGGGGATTTCACAGAATTCTTCCATCTTTTTGCGACTGTCGAAGATGCTGAGGAAGCAGGCATCGACGTAAAGAGACAGACAACTCCTGCATACTATGAGAATTTCAGACAGCGCAACACAAGGCGTTTTTCAGGATTCGAAGATTTCCTGGAGTTCTGTGAAATTCCAACAAGCCGGGATAATGGTTAAGAAAGGACAACCTCTCGCATGATATATTACTGGTCACCGGACTACCGGACCCCTGTGGGCGGCGTGAAGATCCTTTACCGCCATGTGGACATCCTCAACCGCAACGGGTACGAGGCGTCAGTGCTTCACCGTCACCGGGGGTTCCGATGCACGTGGTTCGAGAACACCACACGCATCTCGTACATCAGGAAAACAAAGCTCAGCGACGATGATTATCTCGTAATTCCAGAAAATTACGGATCTCTCTATGTGAACCCCTCATCCCGCCCCAAGGCGGCCAAGGTGTTCAACCGGCTCTTCGCAACCCCTGCCGGGAAAGTGATCTTCAATCAGAACACGTACAATACCTTTGCCGGCCATACCGCATCCCGCGGCGATCTCCGAACCGTGTATAAAGACAAAGGCATCGCCGCCGCAATGGTTGTCTCGGATGATAACAGGGAATATCTGGCATTTGCATTTCCGGATGTCCGGATATTCAGGATACACAACGCCATCAATCGGGAGCTGTTCGCCTTCCATGAGGATAAGAAGCGGCAGATCTGCTTCATGCCGCGGAAGAATCCCGAGCACGCGATCCAGGTGATCAACCTGTTGAAGCACCGGGGCGACCTGGACGGCTTTGCCGTCGTGCCCATCGAGGGCAAAACCGAAAAGGAGACCGCCCGCATCATGCAGGAATCCCTGATATTCCTGAGCTTCGGATATCCCGAGGGGTTCTCGCTGCCGCCGGCCGAGGCCATGTCGTGCGGGTGCATCGTCATAGGCTATCACGGCATGGGAGGCAGGGAGTATTTCAACCCCAACTATTGCTTTCCCGTCGAGATGGGAGACGTCCTGGAGTTTGCCAGGCAGGTTGGCAAGGTGCTCGAAATCTCGTCTCACAGCCCCAATACCTTGCGGAGGATGGCCCGGAAAGCCTCTGCATTCATCAATGGATGCTATTCAGAAGAGCGCGAGCAGAACGATGTGCTCGACTGCTGGACAGAGATCATGCACGGCACGCGGTACTCGAAGGCCTTGGATGAAAGGCGAACCTCCGAGATTTCTTGAGTGACCCGGTCACGGGTCTTTCCGTACGATCGCCTGAAGTATCTTCGGGGCGTTGGCCTCGGTGGTGTACCCCTCATCAAGGGTTCTCCGGCCATTCATGCCCATCGTCCGCCTCAGACCCGCATCAAGGACGAGTCGTGAGAGGGTCTCGATCCATTCCGGCTCCGACCCTGCCCAATACCCGTTATCGCCCGGCACGACCACGTCCCGGTTCACCCCTACCGGCGTACAGACCGCCGGCACGCCGACTCCGAAATACTGCAGGATCTTCAGCCCGCACTTGCCCCAGGACCAGGGGTCGTCGACAAGGGGCATCACTCCGATATCCATGTCCATCAGCTCGGCGACCTCGGTCTCCTGGGACCACAGCACCTTTCTCACCGGAATGTGATCGCAGTCGAAGAAGGTGTCGCAGACGATTTTCAGCTCGACCTTGCCGGAGAACCTCCTCCCAATCTCCTCGAAAACATTCTTGAGCCTTTTCAGGTAGTGAATGCTCCCGTGGTCGCCGATCCAGCCGATCGTGACCCGCTCTTTGTGTTGCGTGCAGTCTTTCAGACAATACCTCTGCGCAGGTATCGAGGTCGGAATGACCACGACACGGGAATGATGACGGGAGGCCTGCTCCTGAAGGAAGGTGTTGCCCGCGATGATGACATCGCTGCAGCGGGCCATGTTCCTGAAACGCCGCTCGCGGGTTCTCGAATAGGGAGATCTCGCCAGGGTGTTCTTGAACATGACCGCATCGTCGAGATCATAGACAACCCTTCTCGCCTGCCTGCGAAAGAGAGGGAGGAACGGAAAATGGAACCGCTTTCTCTGAACGAACACGCAGTCGTACCGGGGGAGAATCGCGGACAGCGTGACGTATTCTCCAGGAGATCGGGGGAACTCCCTGAGAGTACAGACGACCCCGTGCTCCTGGAGATACGGGATGTACTGCAGGATCCGATACCTGCTCGCCGCGATCTCTCTGCCCTGGATCAGTATCAGGAGATTATTGCTCATATCGTCTCATCAGCTCTTCGACCTGGAAAAAGACCGTCCGGTGATCATGGAGCCTCAGGCTGCCGGCGACACCCCCTCCCCGGCCCGCCATGACATCTCTCATGGCCGAGGCCAGGGCGGACACATCACCCGGTTCGATGACCGCGCCGCTGCCGTTTTCCACAAACATGGCCGCGCCGTTCGCACTGGTCGTGATGACCGGGGTGCCCGAGGCGAGAGACTCCAGCACCACCAGGGAGCACGCGTCATAGTAGGTGGGATGGACGAGGCAGTCGCACGCCGGATATATCTTGTAGAGATCATCCACCTTCCCGGCAAAGATCACCCGCTGCTTCAGAGAATGGGCTGCCTGTTCCATACGGGTGTCACGGTTCCCCACCACCAGCACGCTGAACCTGCTCTGCGCCAGGGTTCGGCAGGCATCGACAAGCACGTCATACCCTTTGAGCCTGGGATTCTGGGCCACGAAGAGAAACACATATTCATCAGATCCAAGGGCGTATCTCCGCCGGATCTCTTCCCGGTATTCCCTGTTTCCGGGATGGTATTTTCTTATGTCCACCCCGTTGGGAATAAGGTGCACCCTATCCTGATCATAGGAGAAGAACCTGGTGATATCGGATGCGACCATCCGCGAAATGGCGATCACCTGGGGCTTCGAGACCGAGAAGGTCCATCGCTCCATGACCCTCTGGACCATGTCCTTGAGGCCCAGGCGCATCAGGAAGCGCTTCAGGGTCCTGAAGGGCTCCTTGAGCATGACTGTCTCGCGGAGAAACCATGCCTGGTGAACCCCTCCGTGCGGCTGGTAAAAGTCCATGGCAAAGGTGTTGCCCACGCAGAAATGCCAGTAGCCGGGAAGGCTCCTGGTCCTGAAGAAATGGGCCAGGCCGAAGCTCAGGTGCCGCAGAAACTGGGGAAAACCCGGGGTCCGCACCCTGTTCAGACGTATGGAGTCGTGGAGAGGGGCGCTTCCCTTGCGGCAGATGATCTCAATGCGGTGTCCTTTTTCGGCAAGGTAGTGTGCCAGATCCCAGCAGTAACGCTCCGCTCCTCCCACATGAGGATCGAACTTTTCAATCGCTATGGATATGTTCATGGAGACGACCTCTCTGCCCGCCTTCCCGCCGGCACTCCCGCGTGGAGGCCGGACCGTCCCCGGCCGGGACTACCGGGATGAACACCAGTCTGCCAGCGCCGTACGAATCCTTTCCACCTCGTCGTCCTGAAGCTCGGGGTACAGGGGCAGGGACACGAGCGTGTCGTACAACCGCTCCGTCACTGGAAGGTTCTCCGAGCCGCGGATCCTCTCCATGTATGCCCCCTGCTGATGGACGGCCCGGGGATAATGGAGGGCGGTTCCGATCTCCCGTTCGTTCAGAAAAGCCTGCAGGGCGTCACGCTCCGGAGATTCCACCACGTACAGATGCATGACGTGCCCGGTGCCGGGCATGGGGCGGGGTGGAATGACCAATTCCCTGTCGAGCGCTCTGCTGAACCGTTCCGCGATTTCCCTCCTCCTGGCGTTCTCTGCATCCAGAAAGGGGAGCTTCACCCGCAGAATGGCCGCCTGAATCTCGTCCAGCCGGGAGTTCATCCCCTGCTCCGACGAAATGTACCGTTCTTTCCACCCGTACTCCCTCAAGACACGAATCCGTTCAGAGACTTCCGGATCATTGGTGGCTACCGCTCCACCATCCCCGATCGCACCGAGGTTCTTGGTCGGGTAGAAGCTGAAGGCCGCCGCGTGGCCGAAGGTACCAGCCTTCCTGTCTCCGATCCGAGCGCCGCAGGCCTGGGCGCAGTCTTCTACGATACGCAGTCCGTGTCTCCGGGCGATTGCACAGATTTCTCCCATTGCCGCGGGCTGTCCGTATACATGAACCGGCAGGATCGCCCTGGTCCTGGGGCTTAAGGCCCTCTCGATCAGGGTGTGATCCATGCAGCGGCTCACCGGGTCGATGTCGACGAACACGGGCACTGCCCCGGCAAGCTCGATAGCGGCTACCGTGGCGACCGCGGTGTGCGATACCGTGACCACCTCATCCCCGGCCCTGATCCCGCATGCCTTCAGGGCAAGGCACAGGGCCTCGGTTCCGTTCGCCACGGCCACACAGTGCCGCGCGCCGAGATATTCGGCAAACTCCCTTTCGAAGCAGGCCACTTCTTCTCCGAGGATATATCTGCCGCTGTGAAGCACCCTGCGGATGGCATCGTCGATTGCGGGACTATGAGTCTGATACTGCCTGAGCGGCGATGCGACTGGGATGAACCGCAAGGTCATTATGTCAGGGCTCCACGTAATGCCTGGAATAATCCTGATAATATTCCAAGGTCTTGTGCAGGCCTTCCTTCAGCCCGATGCGGGGTTTCCACCCGAGATGCCCCGATATCTTGTCATGGCTCCCGTAGTAGTCGCCGATGTCGATGATCTTTCTCTCTTCGGGAAAAGGAACGATCTCATACGAGCCCTTGCCCAGCGTATCCACCAAGAGTTGAGCCGTATCCTTCAGGCTCAACGGATCATCGGCCCCGAGATTGTATATCTCCCCGTTTGCCTTCTCTGATGCGGCCGCCGCCAGCAGGGCGTCGGTCACGTCGTCGACATAGTTGAAGTCGCGCCGCTGCTGACCATCTCCGTAAACAAGGAACGGCTCGCCCTCGATGACCCGCCTGATCCAGATGCCGAGGAAGGTCTGCCTGGCGTCCTTGATCCGCATCCGGGGACCGTAGGTGTTCGTGAGCCTGAGGACCGTCGCCCTGACCTGGTAGACATTGTTGTAGACCAGGTGATACCATTCGCCCGCCATCTTGTTGATGCCGTTGACATCCACCGGGCTTAAAGGATGGTTCTCGTCGACAGGCAGGTACTGCGGCCTTCCGTATATCTGCCGGGTGCTCGCGAACACGATCTTGATATCCGGGTTGTTTCTCCTGCACGACTCCAGGATGGAGAGCTGCGCCCGGGTATTGATCTCGAGGTCGGTGTAGGGGTCGTTCATGGAATCGAGATGGCTCGTCTGGCCGGCGAGATTGAACAGATAATCCTGGTTCCGGACAAGATACTTCATCGAGTGCTCGTCCCTGACATCGGAGAAGTTCACCTTCACCCTGGATGCTATGGGAGAGATGTTAAAGAGATTACCGCCGTATTCCGGGATCAGACTGTCGACCAGGGTGACTTCCGCTCCACAGTCGACCAGACATCGGGCGAGATTCGAGCCGATGAATCCGAGCCCGCCGGTTACGAGAACCCGCTTTCGTGCAAATGTTTCCCGGTTAACCACGATTGCTTGCGTCCTTTTTCTTTTCCTGTTCAAGCTCCCAGAGCTTGGCGTATTTTGCGAACACATAATACATGGTGGAGACCGCGATTACCAGTCCCGGCAGGCCGTCGAGAAACCCCCTCTTGAACAGGTATTCCTTGACGAAGCGCGCCGGGGGACGCAGCAGCAGGTCGAAAAGCGAAAATCCCTTTCCCTCCCGGAGCATGTCCTGCGCGGCTGTCAGGGAATACCGGTTGATGGTGTCGATCTGATCGGCGATGTCGCGATAGTTGAAATGATAGTAGAAGTGCTTCAGCTCGCCTACCCTTCCCTGCACCTGCACGTTTGCGTGGAGGCCTCCTGCAAAGGCGCCTTTGGACTTCCGGAAAAGCCTGATCTCGCTGTCGGGAACCCATCCCCCGTGCATGATCCAACGGCCGAGATAGTAGTTCCTGCGATGGGCGACATATCCGTCATATGCACCGGCATCGCGCTCCAGCCTGCTCAAGATCTCCTCCGCCAGCTCAGGGGAGATCTCCTCGTCGGCATCCAGGAAAATCACCCAGTCGTTTTTCGCCCTGGAGATGCAGTAGTTGTACTGGTCGCGGAAACCGGGCCATGATCTCTGCTCACTGGTGGTGGCGTATTCTTTGACTATCTCGAATGTGCCGTCCGTGCTGAAGGAATCCACCACGATGATCTCCGTTGCCCATGATGCCACGCTCTTCAGGGCCTTTTCCACGGTCCTGAAATTATTGAACGTGATCATGCATGCCGAAACCGCTGTCATCTCAACCTTTTTTCGCCTTTATCATCAGTAGTGCGGCCCATCATCGGGCCGGTCATCTTCAAAGGACTTTTTTGCATACCTCGGATATTATTGCAACACAATCGATGTTCCTACAAACGGCCCATCCCATGCTGATCCAGGATTGAAAGGGGTCAAGATTCCATTGACATCTCGACGCAAAGGCCTATATTTTCATCCCTAGCATGATATACAACTGGAAAGACACATATGAAAGCAGGCGCACCGGGCCGAAAGAGGCCCTGTCAAAGATACGGAAGGGAGCGCGGATCTTTATCGGCTCGGCCTGCGGCGAGCCGCAGCTCCTGGTGAGAACGCTCATCGATATCGCTCCCAACCTGGCCGATACCGAGGTCATCCATTTTCTTGATGTCGGCACCACCGAGTATGCCGACGAGAAGTACAACGAGAGCTTCCGTCACAACGCCCTGTTCATCGGCTGGAGTGCGAGAAAGGCGATCCAGGAAGGAAGGGCTGACTATACCCCGATCTTTCTTTCCGAGGTTCCCCTGCTCATGATGAGGGGGAGGATGCCCATCAATGTGGCGCTGATCACGGTCTCTCCGCCGGATAAGAACGGTTACGTAAGCCTTGGTGTCTCCGTAGACATCACCAAGACCGCGGCCGAGGCCGCAGACTATGTGGTCGCCGAGGTCAATCCCAACATGCCCAGAACCCTTGGAGACAGTTTTCTCCACGTGAGCGAGATCGATGCCTTTGTAGAAAACGACATGCCGCTTCTTGAGTTCTTTCAGAAGATTCCCGGAGAGATCACCCGGAGCATAGGCGAGCACATCGCCGATCTCATTGAAAACGAATCCACACTCCAGATGGGGGTCGGGCGGATCCCCAACTCCGTCCTGCCCTGCCTGATCAACAAGCGCGATCTCGGGATCCATACCGAGGCCTTCTCTGACGGTGTGATCGACCTGATCGAGGCCGGGGTCATCACCTGCAGGAAAAAAACCCTCCACCCCGGAAAGGTCATTGCAAGCTTCTGCATGGGCACGAGACGCCTGTACGAATATGTGGACAACAACCCCCTCTTCGAGTTCCGGCCGTGCAAGTATGTCAACGATCCGTACGTGATCGCTCAGAATGACAAGATGGTCTCCATCAACGCAGCTCTGACCGTGGATCTCACCGGCCAGGTCAACTCGGACTCCCTGGGTTTTCGGTTCTACAGCGGGATCGGGGGGCAGGTGGATTTCGTACGCGGCTCTTCCCTCTCTCGCAGGGGCAAGTCCATCATGACCCTGCCCTCCACCACCGATGACGGCACGCGCTCTCGGATCGTGCCCTACCTGGAGCCCGGAAGCGGGGTAACGGTGACCCGGGGCGACATACACTACGTGGTCACGGAGTTCGGGGCCGCCTATATCCACGGCAAGTCCATCAGAGACCGGGCTATGGAGCTCATCAACATCGCTCACCCCAGGTTCCGGGAAGAGCTCCTTGAGGCAGCCAAGCGGCAGGGATACGTGTACAAGGATCAGATCCTTCCCTCGGTCCTGTACCCCAAGGAGTACGAAACCGTCTGGACGGACAAGAAGGACACCCAAGTCTTCTTCCGTCCGGTGAAACCCACGGACGAAAGGGCGATCCAGGACCTGATCTATGCCCTCCCTGAGCAGGACATCTACACAAGGTTCTTCCAGAACCTCAAATCATTTTCCCACAAGCTCGCCATGCCCATGGCTGCCATCGACTACAATGACAAGATGGCGATCGCAGCAGTCGTGGGCAAAGAAGAACCGGAGAGCAAGGAAAAGATCGTCGCCGTGGGACGTTATGTGAGGGACCCCAACACCGATTACGCCGAGGTCGCTTTCACGACCGATCATCAGTGGCAGGACCGGGGAATAGGCACCTTCCTTCTGCAGTATCTCATCCAGATTGCAAAGGAAAAAAACATCAAGGGATTCACCGCAGACGTACTTTCACAGAACGTTCCGATGATGAAGGTGTTTTCCAAGGCCGGATATCCCGTGAAAACCAATCTCGAATACGGAGTCTACGAGCTGGAAATTCCCTTCGGGCAGGAACGCCGGGGCCACGTGAACCTATGAGCGTTCTTTCCTGAGCAGGCGTATCAGGTAGTTCATGAGATCAGAGATGGTGATAATCCCCACCAGGACACCGTTGTCCACCACGGGAAGCCCTCCTATCCGGTTCTCCTCCATCATCTCCGCCGCATCGACGAGTCCGGCATCAGGGTGTACGGTAAGCGGATCGGTCGTCATGCTCCCCCCCACCTTGAGCTCGTGCAGCACATAATCGTCATACGACCGGTCACGGAACAGCATGGGCGAGTTCAGGGCCTGCCTGATATCCCTGTCCGTGATAACGCCTGCCAGCCTGCCCTGATCCACCACCGGGATCCTGCGGAACCTCCCGGTATACATCTTCTCCATGGCGTCGTTTATGGAATCATCGGGGCTCGCGGTAACCACACCCGTGGTCATGAGCTCTTTGACCTTGACCATTCATCACCTCTTCTTGGTTTCCCCTGTTTGCTCTTGCTAAAAGATTATCACAGGTGTGAGCCGGCAGGCAAAGGACTATTCCTTAAAAAATACACAGGTTGAATCCTCCTGCGCGTCATCTTCCCATGGACGGTGAAGCAGGCACCACATTCCTGTTCAAGCTTGCAGGCTTTAAGCCGGGTACAGGGCTTGCCGCCCGAAGATCCATGCCTTTGATTGTGCAATGAAAAAAAGATCGGGGGCTTACCCCCGATCTTTTCCCGTACAGCCAGGCCCGGCCTGGTATTTCTCGTTCACTGCAGGCTATCAGAACCCTGCGGTCTGGATAAAGCAGCCGCCGCCGGAACCTCCGCCGCCGGCTACCGGGGCATCCACATCACCTCCGCCCGCCGCCTCATCGGAGAGTACCCGGAAGGTTCCGAGCTCATTGGTGGAGATGGTGACCATCCCGTCCGCGGCCGTGACATCTTCGACATCGACCCAGGTATCGCTTGAGCTGTCGTACCGTTGTACCACCGGGTTTTGCTTCTCGTAGTGCACGGTGATCGCTGCGGGCTTGGAAAGAACCAGTCCGAAGGGGAGGATATCGAACAGGAGCGCATCCCCGTATTCCACCGCCGAAAGCGCCTCAGGCGTGACGTTCCCGATGCCGACGGGAACGGTCCGCAGGATCGCATCACCCGGAATGTCTATACGGATCCCGAATATCTGATCGGCGAGCTCCATGAACGAACCCGGTTCATATGCGCCTATCACCGTCAACTGCTCGGTGACCGAGACCCTGAGCCGGTAGACCAGTGACAAATCACTGTCGATCACATTGTACAGATAAGCACCAGGGACCGATGGCGTGATCGCGTTGTTCACCGGAGCCGGGATCGCATCGGTGAGTGGGACGATGGAGAGCGCACCTTCAGGGTTGACCGATGACAGGTCCACGGTTTCACCCAGCTCCCCGATGATGTCTTTGAGCACATTGTCACTGTAAGGATAATCCGTTGGGTCCACCGGCGAGGTGCCCGCCATGTATTCCACGAGGTTCACCACACCGTCGCCGTCATCATCCATGAGGGAATCGAGCGGATCCAACGGGTCCATGCCCCACAGATCTTCAATCTCGTCCGGGATTCCGTCCATGTCCGTATCCACGAGACCCGCAACAGGAGGGGTGTCTCCCCCCGGCTCATCCCCGCCGCTGTCCGGAATCAGGATGAAGGCCTCATTGGAAAAGCCGCTTTCGTTCCCGTCAATATCGTAAGCGGTCACGGCAAAGTAATAGGTACGTCCTTCGCCGAGGCTGCCGACATCCGCGCTCGTGACCTCCCCCACGTCGAGAACCTGGGCGTATGTACCGCTGAGCGTACCATAGTAGACTTTATATCCGTCGAGGTCTGGTTCGCTGTTCGGATTCCAACTGACCCTCACGGTAGCCCCATAAACAGCGCTTGCCATAACAACCATCACCGCACCAAAAACCAGAGTTGTCATTATCTTTGTCAGCTTCATGCCGGATCTGTTCTCAAAACCCATGCCAGCTGAATATAAGTGTATTTACATATACTTAAATGCTAGTATCTCGCGAGAATCCGGGCGAAAGGGTAACCCTGATTACAATATTGTACATCCTTTCCCTGGCTCGGGGTGCTCCCGTTTGGACGCTTTCGATCCATTGGGGAAAACGTGGATAATGACCTCGACACAACAGCGGGATGAAACGAGCGGACGGTATGTCGCGAAAAGCTCCTTCAGGTCCGCTCCCGGCCTCGAAGCCCGGTTCCATCTGAAACAGCCTGCCTCGTCATCCGGCCCGAGCCGCACCAGGCCCAGGCGGATGTGAGCGACGAAGACCTGTCGGAGGGGAGATAATGAAGAGGCGGGGAGGCGCATGGCGCCTCCCCGCTCGTGAGCTTTACTTCTTTTCCCGTCTGAAGAACAGAAGGATGGGGCTTGCGATGAAAATGGACGAGTAGGTTCCCACGATGAGCCCCACCATGATGGCGAAGGCAAAGTTGTTGATCACGCTCCCGCCGAAGAGGAAGAGCGCAAGAACCACGACAAAGGTGGTCGTGGAGGTGATCAGGGTCCTGCTCAGTGTCTGGGAAATACTGCTGTCCAGCAGGGAAGAAAAACCGAATGACCCTGCCGCCTTCTTGATATTCTCCCGGATGCGGTCGTATATCACGATGGTGTCGTTCAGAGAATATCCCACGATGGCAAGGAGCGCCGCAATGACGGGCAGCGATATTTCCCTTCCCGCGATGGCGAACACCCCCACCGTGATGATCACGTCATGGGCAAGGGCGAGAATGGCGCCTACGGAATAACCGAGCTGGAAACGCCACCAGATATAGATGAGGATGCCGATCCCTGCATAGAACAGGGAAAGGAACCCCTTCTGCTTCAGGTCCTGGCTCACGGCCGCGCCCACCATGTCGACCCTGCGGATGTCGACCTTTTCTTCGCCAAAGGTGTCCCTCAAAGCACCTTCGATCTGCTGAACGGTATCGTCCCCGGAGTCTCCTTCTGTGGGGGTCCGGATGAGAAACTCGTTGTCTCCATCTTCACCGATGCTCTGGATCGTGGCATTGGCAAGCCCGATGGGCCCGATAGCCGAGCGCACTTCATCGGTCTTGACTGTCTCGGAAAAGGCCACCTGGATCTCTGTCCCGCCGGTGAAATCGATCCCGTAGTTCAGGCCCCGGACGAACACGGCGACGAGGCTGATGACGATGAGTACCGCCGAAAGTGCGAAGGCCGCCTTCCGGTATTTCATGAAATCTATCTGGGTTCCTGGTCGTATGATATCCATCTCACGCCTCCTAAATGCTGATCCGTTCGATCTTCTGATAGTTCACCAGCCATTCCTGGATCCACCGGCACAGAACCAGGACGGTGAACAGCGAGGCAACGATACCGATGGAGAGGGTCACCGCGAATCCCTGTATGGGACCAGTACCGAACTGAAACAGCACGATGGCGGCGATAAGGGTCGTGATATTGGCGTCCAGAATCGTGGACAGGGCGTTCTTATAACCCGCGTCCACAGCCATCTTCGCCGTCCTCCCCAGCCTGAGTTCCTCCTTGATGCGTTCATAGACGAGCACATTCGCGTCCACGGCCATGCCGATGGTAAGCACGATACCCGCCAATCCGGGCAGGGTCAGCGTTGCGCCGAGCACAGCGAGCGCCCCCAGGATGAGGACGATGTTCACGATCAGGGCGAGGTCGGCAATCAGGCCGGAGAACCTGTAGTAAACCAGCATAAAGGCAACGACCACCAGGCCGCCTATGATCATGGAGAGGAAACCCTGATAGATGGAATCCCGTCCCAGGGACGGTCCCACGGTCCGTTCTTCGAGGATCTCGACAGGCGCGGGCAGTGAGCCGGCTCGAAGGATGATCGCCAGGTCGCTCGCCTCCGCATCGGTAAACCGCCCTTCGATGATCGCCTTTCCGCCCGATATGGCCTCTCTGATCACCGGGGCCGAGTATACCTTGCCGTCGAGAAGAATGGCCAGGCGCTTGCCGGTATTCTCGCTGGTGACCCGTTCGAATATCCTTCCGCCCTCCCGGCTGAAGGATATTTCCACATAGGGTTCGTTGTATGTCGACTGGATCCTCATGCGCGCGTCATCCAGAAGATCTCCGGTCAGAACCGCCCTATCTTGAAGGAGGATGGGCTGATTGCCCTCCTTCATATAAGCGACGTAACTGCCTGAAGGCACGTCCCCGCGCAACGCATCCTGCACGGAGTGCTCTTCGTCGACCAGTTTGAATTCGAGGATCGCGGTGTTTTTCAGAAGGTCTTTCGCCCTGTCCGGATCGGTCACCCCGGGAAGCTGTAATACAATGCGCTCATCGCCCTGGGGAATGATGGAGGGCTCGCTCACCCCGAACTGATCGATCCTGTTCCTGACCGTCTCCAGCGCCTGTTCCACTGCCTGGCTGCGGATGGTCGCGGCCTCCCGGGCTGATATCCGGTAGTCTACGGTCATGGCGCCGCCCTTCGACGACCTGTCGACCTCCTGCAGATAGGGATACCCGCTTCTGATGAGGTCGGCGAGCTTGCCATAGTCATCAGGCACGCGTAAAACCACCCGAAGGAGCTCCGGAGATTCCGGGCTCACACTGCTGTAATGAATCCGCTGCTTGACCATCTGAGCTTTCAGATCTGACGCGGTGCTGTTCATCCTGCTTTCCACCGCCTTGTCCGCCACCACTCTAAGGACCAGATGCATTCCCCCCTGCAGGTCGAGACCGAGCTTGATCTTTTCCTTGGGGCCTATCCAGCCCTCGGGCACCTCCTTGCTCCCAAAAAAGGACGGTGCTGCAAACAGGATTCCCACCACGAGAACCGCCAGTATCAGCAACCCCTTCAACTTGAATTTATCCATTGAAAACCCCCGAGCTTAGCTTTTCGTCTGTGGCTGTTCAGTGCCTTTCTTCTGCGCGATGAACTCACGGGAGACCCTGATCTTCACCTTCTCCCCCACGTCGAGAGTGAGCACCTGATCGGCGATCCCCACCACCTTTCCGTGAATGCCGCCGCTGGTGATCACCTCATCACCCTTGATGATGCTCTCGAGCATCTGCCGGTGCTGCTTCGCCTTTTTCTGCTGGGGCATGATCAGGAGGAAATAGAATACGACAAAGATCAGTATGAGCGGGGCAAGGCTCATGAGCATTCCCATGGCGTCGCCTCCGGCGCCGTTTGCGGCGTAGGCCAGACTAGTCATCATATATCTCCTTTATTTGTTTTCTTAAATTGTCAAATCTTTGCTCACTTATGGCATGCCGTATATCAGACATTAATTCAAGATAGAAATATAAATTATGAATGGTGTTCAGGACCGATCCGAGGATCTCCCGGGACACATAGAGATGCCTCAGGTACGCGAGGGAAAAGTTCCTGCACGTATAGCACCCGCATTGCTCATCGGGAGGCTTGGGATCTTCCCGGTAGCGCGCCTGCTTGATCGTGATCTTCCCGTTGCGGGTGAAGAGCATGCCGTTGCGTGCGTTCCTCGTGGGAAGTACGCAGTCGAACATGTCGACGCCCCGTGCAACCGCCTCGACGATATCTTTGGGCGTTCCCACCCCCATGAGGTACCTCGGCTTGTCCGCCGGGAGACAGGGCATGGTCGCGTCCAGGATATCCATCATGAGATCGTGCCCCTCCCCCACCGACAGTCCGCCCACGGCCACCCCGTCGAACGGCTCGGCGGTGATCTCCCGGGCGCTCCTGACCCTCAGGTCCGGATAGACACCGCCCTGGACGATCCCGAAGAGGGCAGACCGGCTGCGTCTGGCCGCCAGGGACCTCTGGGCCCACAGGGTCGTTCTCTTCACCGATGCCTCAACGTACTCGCGGGTGCTCGGGTAGGCCACGCATTCATCGAGACACATCATGATATCCGCGCCCAGGTCCTCCTGGATCTCGAGGGCCTTCTCGGGGCTCAGGAAGCGGCGCGATCCGTCCAGATGGGAGGAAAACGCCAGGCCCTCATCGCTTATCTTCACGAGTTTTGCCAGACTGAAGGCCTGGTATCCCCCGCTGTCGGTAAGGATCGGCCGGTCCCACCCCATGAATGAATGGAGGCCTCCCAGTGATGCGATGAGCTTTTCTCCGGGCCTCATGTGGAGATGATAGGTGTTGGAGAGAATGATCCTGGCACCGAGGCTCTTGAGAACCTCCGGGCTTGCCGCCTTCACGGTCGCCTGCGTTCCCACCGGCATGAAGACCGGTGTTTGAACCGTGCCGTGCCCGGTCTGGAACTCTCCGCTCCGGGCGTCACCGTCGGTTGCATGGATGCCGAATCTAAATGATGAGCATTGCATCGCCATAGCTGAAAAAACGATACTCCTTCTCCACTGCGCTCCGGTAAGCATTCATGATGAAATCATGGCCTCCGAATGCGGTGACGAGCATGAGCAGGGTCGAACAGGGAAGGTGAAAGTTGGTCAGCAGGGCTCTGACGCACCTGAACCGGAACCCTTCGTAAATGAACAGATCCGCCGAACCGGTGCCGGCTACGATCTCCCCGCGGACAGCCATGAGATATTCCAGCACCCTGGTGGTGGTGGTCCCCACGGCTACCACCCTTTTGCCCCGGGCCATTGCGCTGTTGATGGCCGAGGCGGCCTCCGCCGATACTGCAAAATCCTCGGCATGCATCCGGTGATTCTCCACCTCTTGCGTTTTCACGGGAACAAAGGTGCCCGGTCCCACATGCAGGGTGATGAATGCGTTCCTAACTCCCAGGGCCCGGAGACTCTCCATGTTACCCGGTGTGAAGTGGAGGCCCGCCGTAGGCGCAGCCACGGACCCCTCTTCCCGCGCATACACGGTCTGGTATCGCTCTGCATCGATGGCCTGGGGGTCTCTCTCGATATACGGCGGGAGCGGAATCCGGCCCGCGTCGAACACTTTCCCTGGATCCGAGAAGCTCACCACGAAGAACTCCTTATCGCGGCCCTCGACAGTCCCTCTCAGGCCGTTCTCGAAGAAGATATCCGTGCCGGCCCGTGACGGCTTCGACGCCCTGAGGAGACAGGTCCACCTCGCCCGATCCACCTTTTTCACCAGGAGCACCTCCACCTTGCCTCCGGTTGATTTCCTTCCCATCAACCGCGCGGGGATGACCCGGGTATCGTTGAAAACCAGCAGATCGTCCGGGGTCAGGTAGTCTCCGAGATCCTTGAACCTCTTGTGCTCTATTTTCCGTGACCTTCTGTCTGCGACGAGAAGTCTGTCACCGCCCCTCTCAAGGGGATACTGCGCGATGAGCTCCCTGGGAAGATTGTAGCAATACCGGTCCGTTCTCACTGCCGTCACATCCCGCCCAAGCGCCTTCCGAGATAGACGACGGCCAGCCCCGCAAACGCCACGATGACCCCGACAATCTGCAGGGTCTTTTCCGGAATCGTCTCCAGGTACCGGGCGAACTCCTTCACCTTTGAAGGAAAGGCTATGTAGGGAAGCGCTTCGATCACAAAGACCATTCCCAGTACGCTCAGGAAGTAATCCATAGTGGTGGCCTTATATCGAACATCACGTGTTCAAGTCAATCTGGAACCGCCTGCAGAAATCCTCTTCCGCCACGGGTGCGTCGACCGTGCCGGTCATGGCCTCGGGGTCCGGGCCGTACACTGCCACGCGGCCGGCCGTGCCCCGCCCCTTACCGTATCTCAGGCAAAGGGCCGCAGCTGTGCGGAGGTTTTCTTCCGATATGTCTCCCCGCACAATACTTAAAGGTCCCGGAACATCCGCTATTTTGAGAAACACATTGCCCGGCCATGCCAGTGAAGACAGAAAACGGTTTTCATCTTCACTGCGCGAGATCACCAAGACGGTGTTTGCATCGAGCATGAACTTCCTGCCCGCGGTATCGAGCACGATATCGGCCCGCGTGGGTTTTCCCGGTCTGAATCTCTCAAAGGTCGATCGGACCTTGCGGGAGATCTGCCCGTCCGTAAGCAGGCACCCTCCGGCAGGGTTTGGTATGTCGCCCGGTTCGATGCCGAATTTCCGGGCAAGTTCGATCTGGGTCTTCCTTCCCCTGCCGGCCGCATCGAGCAGTTGCTCCCGGTCGATGAGGTTCGATCGCTCCGGCAGGCTGGGCGGGAGGTGCTTCGCACAGAGCGGCCTTACGAGAATATCCTTGAGCCCGGATTTCTTTTCGATGAGATTCATGGCATCCCTGCGCTGGGACATGGGTCGCTGCCCGAGCACCTCTCCTGTCACCACGAACGAGGCGTCCATTTCCTCGAGCATGAGCCGCGCCCGATTGAGCATCCGGATCTTGCAGTCGATGCAGGGATTCAGGTGCTTCCCGAACCCATGCTCAGGGTCGCTCACCGCATCGATAATATCCTCGGTGAAATCATACGGGGTAATATGAACTCCATAGGCTCTCCGATGATACTCCCGGTGCTTTTCCGGATCGAGCAGAACGTCTGCACCAAAAAACGGGGTGCAGAAGTAGACCGCGACGACATCGACGGACTGCTCCTGCATGAGTTTCACTGCAAGTATGCTGTCGAGTCCTCCTGAATAGAGGGCTATGCATTTCTTCTTCATTTTTGCCTTTCTCGCTTTTGGGCCTTTATATTCCCTGCCGCTTGCGCCTATGCATCAACGGTTCCCGGTTCCCTGCCCCGCCCGGTCAGGGAATGATAATATCACTGTCCATGTGAAACGGTCAGCGGCTTCATCTCCCGGGAACACCGTCTTACCACATACTGTTCGTGCCCGGAGAGAGAAAATTAATCATCGTGATAACTACGGCTTGTAAGGAGGGGAGCACCCTCGGCAGGATCTGCCAAGTGCCCAGATAAGAAAATAGTCTATACCTCATGTGCATGAGGTATAGACATTAATATTGGCGGGAGCGACGAGACTTGAACTCGCGACCTCCGGCGTGACAGGCCGGCGTTATAACCGATCTTAACTACGCCCCCTTACTTATCCCATCGAATGGTAGGCGGAACAGGGATTGAACCTGTGACCTTCGGCTTGTAAGGCCGACGCTCTCCCAACTGAGCTACCCGCCCCGAGAATCCTTTCGATCTGTGCTACTTGTTGACGATTTCTTTAAAGGCCTTGCCGGGTCTGAAACGAGGAGCCTTGGAGGCCTTAATCTTAATGGTTGCCCTTGTCCTGGGATTTACACCGGTTCTCTCAGCCCTCTTGGCCACGTCAAAGGTCCCGAAGCCCACCAGGGTCACCTTGTCGCCCTTTTTCAGTGCGTCCTGGATGGCGCCGGTAGTTGCGTTGATCGCCTTCTCCGCTGCCGCTTTTGGTATCCCAGCCTTGTTTGCCACAACTGATATCAATTCTGTCTTCGTCAAAGCATACCTCCTGTAAATGATTAGTTTCTCCCATGCCCAAACGTGGGATTGAAAGTATCAGCATTTATAAGGGCTGTCAATAGCTCAATTGAGGGCATAAGCGATTATCTCGTCCATATGCTCGACCATGTGAACGTCGAGACCCTTCAGAATTTCCCTGGGGGTATCCTTGAGGTCCTTTTCGTTCTCGATCGGTATCAGAACCTCCTTCATCCCGGCCTCTTTCGCGGCCAGAAGCTTCTCCTTGACGCCGCCCACGGGCAGTATGCGCCCTCCCAGGGTCAGCTCCCCGGTCATGGCCACCTGAGCCCTGGCCGAGCGCTTGGTCAGCGCCGACACGATGGACGCGGCCATGGTGATGCCTGCGGAAGGACCGTCCTTGGGCACGGCCCCTTCGGGCACATGGACATGGATGTCGATCTTGTCGTAGAAATCAGCGTCGAGCCCGAAGTCGCCCGCCCGGGACCGGACATAGCTCATGCCTGCCTGGGCCGATTCCTGCATGACCTCGCCGAGCTTGCCGGTGAGCAGGAGCTTGCCCTTTCCGGGCATCACCGTGGTTTCTACCGTGAGGAGCGTTCCGCCTACCTCGGTCCAGGCCAGTCCGTTCACCAGCCCCACATAGTCGCTGTCCCGGCGGCTCGACCGGCGGTACCGGGGAATCCCCAGATGCTCGTACACTCTGGTCTGGGTGATCCGGTTTCTCCTGATATTCTTCTGCGAGACGATCTCCTTGACCACCTTTCTCAAGATCGACGAGATCTCCTTTTCCAGGTTTCTCACCCCTGCTTCCCTGGTATACTCGTGGATAATGGCGTCGATGGCCTTCTTCGTGAAGGCGATCTTCTTGCCCTCAAGCCCGTGGAGCCTGATCTGCTTGGGTATCAGGAAGTCCCGGGCGATCTGATGCTTTTCATGCGACGTGTACCCCTCGATCCGGATAACCTCCATCCGGTCCATCAAGGGAGCCGGTATGGAGTAGGAGGTGTTTGCCGTGGTGATGAACATGACCTTGGACACGTCGTACTCGATGTCCATGTAATGATCGCTGAAGGTGGCGTTCTGCTCCGGGTCCAGGACCTCGAGCAGCGCGGCGGACGGATCTCCCCGGAAGTCGACGCTCATCTTGTCGACCTCGTCCAGAAGAAAGACCGGGTTGGACGTCCCCGCCTGTCTCAGCCCCTGCACGATCTTGCCCGGCATGGCCCCGATATAGGTGCGGCGGTGGCCCTTGATCTCGGCCTCGTCCCGCACCCCTCCCAGGGATACCCTGACAAACTTCCTGCCGGTGGCCCGTGCGATCGACTTGCCCAGCGAGGTCTTGCCCACGCCCGGAGGACCCACCAGGCACAGGATGGGGCCCTTCATGGATCCCACGAGCTGCTGGACCGCCAGATACTCGAGAATGCGGTCCTTGACCTTGTCGAGCCCGAAGTGGTCCTGGTTCAGGATCTCTTCCGCCTTGATGATGTCTGTCTTGTCTTCGGACATTTCATCCCACGGCAGGGCAATGAACCAGTCCACGTAGTTTCTGATGACCGTTGCCTCGGCACTCATGGGCGGCATCATGCGCAGCCGCTTGATCTCGCCCATGGCCTTTTCCCTGGCATGCTGCGGCATGTTCTTGCAGCGGAGCTGTCTCTCCAGGTATGCCACCTCGTCGTCCATCGATTCCATTGCCATCTTCTGCGCCTGTGCCTGTTCCTGCTGCAGATTCCTGCGCGATACCTTGCTCCGCTGTCTCACCTGCTCCTTGAGATTCGTCTGGATCCTGGCAATGTCGAGCTCTCCCTGGATATGATCGTAGATCCTGCTCAAACGGGAATCAATGGTGTTCTCTTCGAGGATCTCCTGCTTGATGTCCGTCTTGAGGTCCATGTAGGATATGATGATATCCGACACGAATCCCGGGTCTTCCTGAGACTGTATCTTGGCGATCATATCGGGGTGGATGTCGATGCTGTAGGACTCGCAATACTCCTGAAACGTCTCCACGAGGAGGCGCCTCAGCGCTTCCGCCCTCCGCTCTTCCAGGATCACGTCGGCCACGGGCTCGGCCTTGGCCAGAAGCATGTCGTCGTGCTGAAAGATCCTGGTGATGAGCTGACGCGACTTCCCCTCGATGAACACCTTCAGGGTGCCGTCGGGCAGCTGGATGAGCTGGAGGATATGCGTCCTCACGCCCATCCGGTGGATATCCTGCTCCGATGCGACCGGAGCGTCCGGAGCGTCCGGGTGCTTCCTGCAGCACACGAGGATGTCTTCCTTTGCCTCGAAGCTCGCGCTCACCCAAACGGCCGTCTTCTCGTTCTCGACGAGAAGAGGGATGATCGTGTGGGGGAATACTACGATGTCGCTGAGTACCAGAAGCGGGTACACATTTTCCGAAACAGCAGCTCTCATAGTCTATGCCTGAGAGGTTTTCCTCTCATAGACAATCATCGGGGCCTTTCCGTTCAGGATGACATCGTGACCGATGATGCATTCCTTGACACCGTCCATGTCGGGGATCTCGTACATGATGTCGAGCATGACGTTCTCCATGATGGACCTCAATCCCCTAGCCCCGGACTTGCGTTTCATGGCCTCCTCGGCAACGGCCTTCAGGGCGTCCTTGCTGAAACTTAAGTCCACGCCTTCCATCTTCAGGAGTGCCTGATACTGTTTCACCAGGGCGTTCTTTGGCTCGTTGAGGATGGTGATGAGCGCATCTTCATCCAACTCGGTCAGGGTCGACACGATGGGAATCCTGCCCACGAACTCAGGGATCAGGCCGAACTTGATCAGGTCCTCGGGCTGCACGTTTCTGAGTATCTCGCCGATGTCCCTTTCCCGCTTGCTCTTGATCTCGGCCACGAAACCGATGGTCTTCTTGTCGAGGCGCTGGGAGATGATCTTGTCCAGTCCGACAAACGCGCCGCCGCAGATGAAGAGGATGTTTGTGGTGTCGATCTGGATGAACTCCTGCTGGGGATGCTTCCGCCCTCCCTTGGGCGGGATGGACGCCACGGTCCCCTCGATGAGCTTCAGCAGCGCCTGCTGAACGCCTTCGCCGGAGACGTCTCGGGTGATGGAAGGATTGTCGCCGCGGGAGGCGATCTTGTCGATCTCGTCGATGTAGACGATCCCCTTCTGCGTGCGCTCCACATCGTAGTCCGCGTTCTGCAGGAGGTTGACGATAATGTTCTCCACGTCCTCTCCCACATAACCCGCCTCGGTCAGCGTGGTGGCATCGGCGATGGTGAACGGGACGTCGAGGATCTTGGCCAGCGTCTGCGCGAGCAGCGTCTTGCCCGAGCCGGTCGGGCCGATGAGCACGATATTGCTCTTGTTGATCTCCACGCCGCTGACGTTCTGGTTGGACTCGATACGCTTGTAGTGGTTGTGAACCGCAACGGAAAGGATCCTCTTGGCATATTCCTGACCGATGACGTATTCGTCCAGTATTTCCTTGATTTCAGATGGCTTCGGTATGCTTGAAGACGCACTGAAGTGCCTGTACTCGCCTTCTTCCTCGGCGAGTATCTCGTTGCACAGGGCGATGCATTCATCACAGATGTAGACATCGGGCCCTGCAATGAGCTTTCTCACCTCTTCCTGTGACTTGCCACAGAAGGAGCAGCGTAATCCAGGCCGGTAGTGGTCATTTATCTTCGGCATTGATGCTCTCCTCTTGTTTCTCTTTGGAGGGTCTCTTGAAAATCACATGATCTGTTATCCCATAGGTTACCGCATCGTTTGCAGTCATGAAAAAGTCCCTGTCCGTGTCCTTTGCAATCTTCTCTATCGGCTGCTTGGTATGCTGAGATAAAATCCTGTTGAGCTCTTCCTTCATCCTGAGCATCTCCTTGGCCTGGATGCTCACGTCGGTCACCTGGCCCTGGACACCGCCGAGGGGCTGGTGGATCATGATGCGGGAATGAGGAAGGGCATATCTCATGTCTTCGGTTCCTGCCGCCAGGAGGATTGCAGCCATGGAGGCGGCCTGTCCGACACATATGGTGCTCACCTTGGGTCTGATGTACTGCATGGTATCGTACACCGCCATACCTGCAGTGACCGATCCGCCCGGGGAGTTGATATAGAAGTAGATGTCCTTGTCTGGGTCTTCCGATTCCAGGAAAAGAAACTGGGCCACCAGGAGATTGGCGATCTCGTCGTGGATATCGCTGCTCAGCATGATGATCCGGTCCTTGAGCAGCCGGGAATAGATATCGTACGACCTTTCTCCCCGGTTCGTCTGCTCAACTACGATCGGCACTAGTGTCATCACTCTTCTCCTCAATCTGGCCGACTTCCTCAACCTGCGAGTTGTCTATAATATAAGTATACACCTTCTTCTCGACAATACCAAACTCGATCTCTTCCAGTCCTCCACGCTCTTCAATGCCCTTCCGGACCATCTCCGGAGCCATGTTGTAGCGTTCGGCAAGCTTCTCGATTTCCTGCTGAACCTCTTCGTCCGTAGACTCGATGCCCTGCTCCTTCGCTATCGACTCGAGCAGGAGAGAGGTCCTGACCATGTTGTCCGCCGAGGCCATGGTCTCGTGTTTGAGGCTCTCGGTGTCCGGATAGACATCTTCCATTTTGTACCCCTGGGAAGACAGCCTCTCGGACATGCCCCTGATCATCATGGCGGCCTGGAACCGCACCATGGTCTCCGGCACGTCGAACGGGTTCTCCTTGATGAGCTGGTCCCTGATCTGACGTTCCAGGTGATTTCTGGCGTCGGCTTCGAGGCGTTCCTGGAGGTCCTTGCGGATAACCTCCTCGAGCTCGTCGATACTCTCCACGCCCGGGCGCGCCTTTTTGGCCAGCTCGTCATCGATCGCAGGGAGCTCCCGGTTCTTGATGGAATCGACCTTGAGATCGACCTCGGCGCTCGCGCCCCTCATATCTTCGAGGAAATGGTCCTCGGGGAAATCGATGGTCACCTTCTTTTCCTCGCCCGCCTTCATGCCCACAACCGCCTGCTCCAGGCCGGGGAGAGCGCTTCTGACTCCCGCTTCCACCGTCATCTTGAAGCGGTTGAGGTTTGGACGCTCCTCAGAGGTGACGTCCACGATGGCATAGTCCTTTTCCTGCACCCGGTACTCGGGGTCGGTGACATCATTGACAGAGGCATAGGTTTCCTGGAGCCTGGCGAGCACGTCCTGGATGTTCTTCTCATCCACCTCGGTCTTGGTCTTTTGAAGTGAAAACCCGGTATATTTCTGGGGTTTCACCTCGGGCTTCACATCGAACTGTGCCGTGAAGGTGAAATCCTCGTTCTCCTTGGGAGGCTCGTTGGTGATATCAGGCATGGAGACCACGAAAAGTTCCTGCTCCTTGGCGGCCTGCTCGAACTTGTCCTGAACCAGTTTCTTGGAAAGTTCGCTCTGGATGTAATCGGAGTAGTACATCTTGATGATGTGCCGGGGGGCCTTACCCTTCCTGAAGCCTCTGATGGTCACTTTCTGAGAGATGTCCCGGTAAATGTCGTTCGTGACCGCGTCCACCTCTTGTCTGGGGACTACAACTTTCATCTCTTTCCTGGTGCTGCCCACGTCTGAAATCTCAACCTTCATGAATGTTTCCTTTCTGTCTTCGGGTCAGTATGCTTCATTTCACCACGTAAATGGGTTATAGGTCAATGGCTTTTTGGAAGCTCCAGGGCGCTGAAAACCCTCTCCATTTCTTTTGTATAGACACCCTGGCAGGCAAACACGAAAAAGGGCCTGCATACGTTCAATTCCTTGCCGCCGTCCTTGAGCCCTGACACCAGAACGATTTCCGCACTGGAAGAGGGTGTGGAATGAACGAACATGACCCTCTTGGGCTCGATCCCTCCGGCCCGCATGGTCGAGATCAGATCGGGCAGTCTCCATGCCGGATAGACCAGGTAAAAGCGTCCTCCCGGCTTGAGCAGCTCGTACGAGCACGCCAGCAGCGTCTCGAGGTCCAGGGATATTTCGTGACGGGCCATTGCCCTGCCCTGGTCACGGCTGATTCTTCCCGTGCTCACGGGGCGGTACGGGGGGTTGGTCACCACGGCATCGAATTGCTGGTCCCGGTATTCCCTGACGTCCGCATGCACGATCCTCACCCTGGCTTGAAGCCCTGCGAGCCCGACCGAGCGCTGCGACATCTCCACCATGCCGTCCTGGATCTCCACTCCGGTCACGCGGTGGCCTCTGACCGCTGCGAGCAGGATAGAAAGGACGCCGGACCCGGATCCGACATCGATCACCTCACAGCCCGGGCCCTCGTCGACAAAGGCGGCAAGGAGGTATGCGTCCAGCGAGTACCGGTAGCCCTGCTTTTTTTGCAGCACATACAGGCCGCTGCATGCGAGCGAATCCAGGGTCTCGTCTTCCCGCGGCAGGACAATTCCGGTATCGCCCGGCGAACCGTCACCACCGGCAATCACCGGATCACGAGCCGCATGGTCTTCGGCCCCGCCTGCCCCCTCAGGGGAACCAGCGCTGAAAAGATCCTTTTCCTCAGGTGCCATTCTCTTTTTGATGCACCTTTCCCTTCGGGGATTCATCGCCCCCTGTATCAGGCTGCGGCATGTCACCCCAGCAGGTCTTCGAACAGGGTCGGAGCGATTTTCATGACATCATTGAACATCAGGTAGGCAAGCCTGCGGATCTCCCACTCCGCGGACTTGTCGAGCCTGAGCTCGAAGAAATGTCTCAGGGACCGGGCATTGACGTACACATAGGCGGCCGTGGACCAACCCACGGGCATGAGGCGCCTGAGCTCCTGGTTCCTGATACCCAGATCCTTGAGCTCGTCATACACCTCCATGGCATGCCGGTGCTCCCGCTCGTAAGCCCGGTAGGCGGCCTTCACCGCGTCCTCGGAATCCAGGTACTCAAGCGCCGGGTAGATGAACATGTTCTTGCTGGCCTTGACGTACCGGGTGGAGCGGAAGGTCCATCCGATGCCGATCCGGTGCCGGGTCCACTGGCCAGCCAGGGACTTGGAAACCCCGGTCACGTAGTACACGAACTGGACGGCCTCCAGGCAGGTGAGATGCTCCCAGGAAATGAGCTTTTTGTTCAGCTGCAGATCGTCCTCGTGAGTACCGGCCGACTCGTGGCTCTGGCGCGCGGTGTACGCGGGCAGCGTCTCGGTGGTGACCCCCTGGGACATTATCTCTTCGGTGGGGGTGGTCATGCCGATGAGCTTGACGGCCGGCTCCTCGTTCCTGAACAGATCCTTTCTGAGCCCTTTCCAGCGCTCGATGTGGCGGTATTCGTCTGCGAAATACTTCAAAACGGTCTCTCCTCTTCTCCATTCGTGGATACCCGGTCTCCCTGCCATACTCCACGATAGGGAACCGCACGCCCGTCAATGGGATAAAACGCGATGCACAGGATCCTGAACCCCATCTGGATCTCCACCTCGGCCGGCCCCTGGTGCTTCATCCCCACGGTGAGCCTCCCCTGATAGTTGGGCGAGATGAAGGCGGTCTCCAGCGGGATCCCCGACCGGATGAGCGTGGTGCGGGGCCTGATGTAGGCGAACACGTCCCGGGGCATGTTTACCTGCTCGATGGTCTGGAACAGCAGGTATTCCCCGCCCGAGACGAGATAGACGCCGTCAGGGGATTCTTCGATATCCATGACCTTCTCGATCCTTGGCGTGATCCTCTTGTCTCTCATGAGACTGGCCCTGCCCACAGGGCGGTAGATCGCGCCGAGCCTCAAGTCCGCCGTGGTCCCCTCGATCTGCTCGATCTGATCGCTGCCGATATGCTCGATGAGGGGCCTGGTGGTGATCTGTCCGGAAGCCGCGTCCTCCACCTCCACCCCGTTATTGATCATGCTCACAATCCTGTCTGCCCCGAATACCATGCCTCATAACCTCCTCTTCGATGTGTCGGCCCGGAGAAAACTCAGGGCATACTGCACGGTCTCATCACCGATCACGAGCTTCTCCACGCCGATGTTGCCGGATGCGAGAACAGATTTCCAGTACCGGTCCCGCTCCGGGATGGGAGAGTCGTATGCATGCTCGTATATCACCCGGACGATGCCCGACATGACGATGAGCTTTGCGCAGGTGATACACGGTTCCAGGGTGCAGTAGATGCTCGCCCCCTCCAGGGAGACCCCCTTCTTTGCGGCCAGCGCCACGGCATTGGCCTCTGCGTGGGCCGACCTGCACATGTCGTACTTCATCGCCTCGGGCCACTGAAGAGAACGCCTGAAGCACTGCCCCTCGTCCATGCAGTGCGCCTCTCCGGGCAGAGACCCGTTGTAGCCGCTGGCAAGAATCTGCCGGTCCTTGACGATCACGGCGCCGGTCGGGCGCGACAGGCAGGTGGAACGGGAAGCCGTGAGCTTGGCAAGCATCATGAAATACTCATCCCACGTGGGTCTTTTCACGATTGTGGTCCTCTCATCTCATATCGTTCAGCAGCATTTCAAGGGACACCCGGAAGACCTGCATATCCTCCTCGCTGATGCGGTATACCTTTTTCCCGACCGTCATATAATACTTTGAATACAGGGTGATGTCAAAGGCTGGAAGAGAATCGCCGCAGAAGATTCCGATATGCTGAGCTTCTCCGGTGTCCTCAGGCAGGGCCAGATACCGGTCCGCGTACTGGATGCCGGCAAGGCAATCGAGAAAGGTGTGCATTGACGACGCGCAGTCGAGCCTGCGCGTTCCGGAAAACCAGCGGTTTCCCTGCTTCCGGATATCCAGGTCCTTCTGCCCGCTGAGCGTGATCCCGGTCACTTCTTTGCCCTCAAGCTCCACTACGCTCCGGTCGAGCACCTGCTCGATGCCGCCGGGAATCGCATCCAGAAGCGAGCCGTCGGCCTGGACAGGAAGCTCCTGGAGGTCGGACGACGCGTAGACAGTCCCCTTCTCCCCGGCCCTGCCCCAGAGACCGAGTGTCTGCGAAACTCCTGCTGAATGCAGCGCTATGGACACATCATGGCTCCCGAGCTCGGGCGGAACAGCCGGGTATGCCCGGGCAGCCGCCCCGCACGCCTGCCGGAGAAATCTTTTGATGATCTCCTGATCGAGCTTCCGGATGTCGTCGCCCGTGCAACGCCACAACCCATCACGGTCTTCCAGAAACTCGAGGATCATGGCGCCCCTGGTGATGCTCACCCGCTGGATCTCCTGAGGTTCGAGAGATATGAGCCGTCTGTCTCTCAGGCTCAGGAGATCTCTGTCCAGACCTGCCTTCTCACGGGCGGATATCAGGTTCACCTCCCTCCTGCCGTCCAACCGGACATAGGAGAACGAGGAGGTGGGGCTGTCGGACCCCACGAAGAGCACGTGATCACCCGTCCTGGTGCATATGTGCAGGGACAGAGCAGGCTCGCAGAGACCGAACGGAGACAGGTCGCCGGGTTCGTTCAATGTCTCGCGGGCGCGGAGTTCCACCAGCGCAGACACCAGGCGCCCGGCCTCCGTCTGATCGGCAGCAGTCTGCACGGGCTCTGAAATCCGCCAGAGATTGTCTTTCTTTTCGAGCACTACCGTTGTGGTTCCTTCAAGTGTTATCCCGGTGACATCCCCTTCGCTGAAGGTGAAAAGCGGTCGCCCCTGTGCTTCCCCGAGATTTCCGGATTGCAGGAGACATCGCTCGAACAAGCAGTAACAGGCTATGAGCCCTATACAGAGCAGCCCGGATATTATGAGCCGTGAGAACCTCATGCCCGCCTTCTTTTCCACGCCGGAACCAGGGCAAAGGAGAGCAGGAGCGAAGGAACCACGACCACCGGCACCCAGAACAGCAGCGAACGCCGGCCCGGAGTGAGAACAAAGGGTACGTCCCGGAACTGTGCTTCATCCAATGAGATCAGATACCCCTGATCGAGGACCGCATTGATACAGTTCATGGCAAAATTTCTGTTGCCCGCCACGTTGAAGTAGGTATTCGTGAGAAAATCCGCGTCTCCGAAGGCCAGAACCCTTGCCTCCCTGTTGCCGCCGGTCTGGATCAGGGCGAGAAGAGCGATGTCGAGAGGTCCTTTCTGGTCGGCCGGGCCGGGCGAGAATGCCTTGTGTCCGTCGATGGAGGCGGGATCGTGCTCTGCCCAGCTCTGCTCCGATGTCCTGGCGAGCCGGGATATGCTCGCACCGGCGGGCGGATCTTCACAGACTCCCAGAGACCGCGAGGTGGGGAAGACGGTCGCAGCGGTATACCCGGCAACCGCCTCCATGCTGCCATAGGAGCTCACCACCGGCATGGTCGCTTCACCTCCGGCCGCATGGTTTACGGGGTCCACCACGAGGTCGTCTCCGATTACGATCCCCGCTTCATCCAGAAGGCCCTTCAGGCCTCCGTCGTCAAACGGCTCAAGCGCGATGAGGATATTCCCCCCCTGATAAATGAACTCACGGAGGGCCTGTATCTCCTCGGGGGTGAAGCGTTCCCTGGGTCCTGCAACCATGAGGAGGTCCGCATCCCGGGGGATGGCGTCCAGGCGTATGGTGAGTGCCCCTGAGACTCTGTATCCATCTTTGCGCAGGGCAGATGCGAGGGATGAGAGGCCCCTTTTCCCTTCATCGTCTATGCGGGGCTCACCATGCCCGCACGTCACATAGATATTCTTTTTCCTTTCCTGCTTGATCGTCAGCAGGGCATTGGCGAAGGACTCTTCGGTGAGGCTGTCGACCACTACCTGCCGGCCTTTCCCGGCGATCACGGTCCTGCCGTAGCGATCGATCCCGAACCTCCGCGCCGTGCCCGGCCTGATATCGGGATGGATGAGCTCATAGTGCACACCCGGTGATTCCAGTGCAAACAGATCGAGAAGTTCCCGGGCTTTGTTCCGGTCCCTTCCCGGCTTGTCGAACACCGTGACGCGGATATCGAAATCCAGTGCCGAAAGAATGTTCCTTGTCCTTGAATCGAGCGTGTTCTCCTTCGATCGCGAGAGATCCCAGCCCATGTCGTGGTTCATGGCCGTGAGATATACGACCACGAGCATGATCACGAAGATCAGGACGAACAGTGCTGCGCTTGAGGCATGGATCGCTCGTGAGGGCATGATCCCTATCCTCTGCACCGGTGGAAATCGAGAACCCTCAAGGTGACTGCCAGAAAGAACACGGCGAAAAGCAGATAGAAGACAATGTCCTTGAGCGTGATCAGCCCATTGAAAAACCGTGACAGATGGCCGGCGAGCGAGAGCTCCCGCAGCACGGCGCCGAGATATCCGGAGGAAACGGTATCTGCGAACCAGCCCAGAGCCCAGAAGACAAGAACCCCGCCCATCGTAACGCCTGCCGCGATGGTCTGGTTTCTGGTGAGGCTGGATGCGAACACGCCCAGAGCGAGTACAGCCCCGCCCATGAGGATGAGGCCGGTATAGGAAGCGAGGACGACTCCCCAATCCGGGGTGGTCGCCACTGCCAGGAGAGCCGTGAGAAATCCGGAGATGGCCAGGATGAGGACAAAGACACTGAACCCCGCCAGGTACTTGCCCAGAAGAACCTTCAGATCGCTCACCGGATAGGTGAAAAGCAACTCCATGGTTCCGGCTGCCTTCTCCTCTGCGTAGAGGCGCATGGATATGAGGGGAACGAGAAGGATGACCAGCAGGCTCATATCCGTGAACAGGGGCCGTAAGATCACCGCAGATACACTGATCCCGCCCGGCGCCTGATACTGAGACATCTGGGTGGCGAGAAGGTTCGCATATGCCACGGCGTTATAGAAAAAGACCCCGGCGACCCCCACGAAAACGCACGCCAGGACAAAGAAGACCGGAGATGAGAAATACTGGACGATCTCCTTGAGATAGATGCTACGCACGGGTTGCGTCCTCCCCGGTCACGAGCTTCATGCACACCTCTTCCAGGCTCATCTCTTCCCTCGCGATCCCCAGCAGCGGGATGCCTGAATTCACGATCCGCTCGGCAAGAACCGGCCTCAAGTCTCTGTCCCTCACGGTTTCCGCTTTGATCACCTGTGAGTTGGAGCTGGACGCCGAGATGACCCCCTCGACGGCCTCGATCGTCTTCAGCGCCTGATCCAGCCGCTCACCCACCCTGATGGTTATCCTCGTATGATTCTGATGCAGCGAGACGAGCTTTTCCGTGGAATCAACGGCTATGACGCGGCCTTTATTGAGAACGGCCACCCTCGAGCAGAGCTGGCTGACCTCGGACAGAACATGAGACGAGAGAACAATGGTCCGCGAACCCGACAGGTCCTTGACAAGCTGCCTGATTTCATAGGCATGTTCCGGGTCCAGCCCCTGTGTAGGCTCGTCGAGAACGAGCACCGGAGGATCGTTGATCATGGCCTGCGCTAGCCCCACCCTCTGTCGGTAACCCCTTGACAGGGTTGCGATCGACCGATTCCTGACCTCCTCAAGCCCGAACTCGATGACGGCGTTCCTGACCCTGTCTTTGACACCGTTCTTCCTCCCCCCCTTGATCCGGGCGGCAAAGCTCAGGAGAGACTCCACCTTCATATCCGGATACAATGGCGTGTGTTCAGGAAGATACCCGATGCATCTCCGGGCCTTGATCGATTCCGTCACGGTGTCGCAGCTCATGACCCGTACCCTGCCCGAGGTGGGGGGCACGGCCGAGGCGATGATCCTCATGACCGTGCTTTTTCCCGCGCCATTGGGACCGAGAAGCCCCAGCACCTCGCCGTGGTTTACGGTAAGGCTCACCCTGTCGACCACTGTTCTTGAGCCGTAAACCTTCGTGAGATCGTCTATGGTTATCATCCTCTGATTCCCCTGGGCATCGGATCTTGCCAGAGTCTCCAAACACACAAACAGCAAAATGTCAATCACACCGGCATATTCGCCGCCAGCACGGAGAAAAGCCCGGGCAGGCGTCCAGCCCGTGACGGGCAGGCGGAATATCGGATCGTCCTGTTGCGGATCGAGGGCAATGCAGGGCGTCATGCCGGATGAACAAGTTTGATTGTCATGATCCCCCGGCTCTGATACATCATTCCATATGAGTGCTATAGCAGCGTTTTTCGATATGGATCACACCATTACCTGGGCAAACTCGGGGCTCTCGTCGGTGAAATTCGCCAGGGAGCAGGGGCTGGTGCCTGCAAGCCATCTGGTGATGAGTATTTTCAAGATCATCCTGTACCGGTTGTCCCTGCTCGATATCGAACAATGGTACGAGAAGAACATGGCGATGCTCTCGGGAACATCGCTGCGCGACATGGAGCACTTCTGCTCGCTCTGGTTCGATGCAGTGATGAAAAAGACCATCTACCGGGAGGCTGCGGACCTCATTCTGAACCACAGAAACAAAGGGCACCGGGTGGCGGTGATTTCCAACTCGCCCCGTTTCTTTGTAAAGCCTGTTGCCGATATCCTGGGCATAACCGATGTGATCTGCACCGAGGTGGAGGAGAGAGACGGCATTCTCACGGGCAGACTGGAGAAACCCCTGTGCTATGGCGAGGGCAAGAGGGTGTATGCGCTCCGTTGGGCAGGGCTCTCCGGAGTCGATCTTTCTGAAAGTTATTTTTACACCGACTCGTTCTTCGACGTCCCGCTTATGAAGACAGTCGGGCATCCGGTGGCGACCAACCCGGACATGAGGCTTAAACGTGTCGCCCTTGCATATGGCTGGCCCGTACTGAAGTTTACCCGGGTGAGCGCCTTCGAGTGAGCATACCTTAAAAAACCTCTTTACAGATATCGCTCACGTATCCAGCTCAGATGATGTTCGATATCCTGAAGATCGTGAGCATGGATTTCGCCGGCAGCCACTCCCGGTGGGCGCAGAAGGTCTTCACCTCGGTGCCTGCGAATCTCGATTTGGTGAAGTGGAGGCCTTTGAAGCTGTAGAGGATGTTTCCGTACTTGTAGAGGAGCCGCACCATCCATTTCAGGATCCCCGATTCGCATGGCAAGTCTTCGTCCGCCACGACCAGGGGAGAGAGGCCGAGATAGAGGTAGGGCACCCCCTCCGACTGGAAGGTTTCCATGGCGTGGGCCATGAGAGGATAGAAAATCCCTTGTTTGAACTTCGGTGAGAACCGCGAGATGTTGGGCACGTAGGCGATAATCCTTCCGTCCTCGTAGATCGGGTCGAAATGGATGAACCCGAGCAGCTCGTCGTCCAGGAAGGCGTAGAACCTCCTCGTTCCCTCCTGGTACTTCTGGGTTCTGGGTCTGATGAGGAACACGACCTCCTTGCGCCTCACCTTCCTGGTACGCAGCCACTCCCTGGTGAGCTCGTCGTCGATGTTTTCTCCATCCATCTCCACGAAGCGCACCCCGTCCTTCTGAGCCTTGTTGATGGAGGTGCGAAGAACCTGCTTCTTTTTTCCCTTGAGGTTCCAGTTCTTCAGGTCGATGATGCTCTCGATTCCGAACTGGGTCGCGTAGAGGCCGAACCTTTCATGGAGAAGATTGCTGAACGATTCGGATATCTGGATGAATGCCGTATTTGTCCGGTCCTTGAGAAACTCCCCTACCAGAAACTCCCGATCGATCTGATGGCACACCGGGTCGGCCAGCACGAAACGGGTACCCCATTTTTTCACGTACGCGATATAACCGATACCGGAGATGTCGAAGAAATGCATGTTCGGCTGGAACGCCGAAAAGGACAGGCAGTGGTTCCCGTATTTCTTGAGGTAGCCGATCCGTTCATCAAAGCTGAACATATCGATGCCGATCTCCCTGAACCGCGCCTTTGTCTTCTGGACATCGAGAGGAACCGCCTGAGCACGCTGCTTTTCCAGGACCTGCGCATGAACTGTTGAGAGCCGTACCGTACTTTCCATGATATTCCTCCTTCTTCCTGAACGCTTCAGCGGTTTTTCCCCAGCCGCTCGTGGCTGGTAACCCAATCGAGTGACGAGATCGCCGACGCCAGGGAAAGCTCCCCGGCAAGCGCTACCGCCGCGACGATCTCAGTGAATTTCCTTACCTTGCCCTGGCCATAGCACCCGAGTATCTCGAGGCATTCTCTCTGCGTGGGCAGTCCGGTTCCTCCTCCATAGGTTGCGACGATGAGCGAGGGCAGGGTCAGCGAGGCATACAGATCGCCCTCGGGAGTTACCTCGGTATAGATCAGACCGTTAGAGGCCTCGGCAACGTTCGCCACGTCCTGGCCCGTTGCGATGAACAACGCCGCCAGTGCGTTGGCGCAGTGCAGACCGTTGCTGGATGACCCAGCCATGAAGGCTCCCAGGTTTGCCACCTGGCTGTGATAGACCAGGGTGTCGGGATCGACCCGCATGTGGTGGATCAGGATATCCCTGGGCACGGTGAACTCGGCGACCACCCGTTTCCCCCTGGTGTTCATGGTATTGATCTGCGAGCATTTCTTGTCGGTAGCCATGTTCGACTCCATGTAGAAATGCTTGATATCCTTGTACTGGGAGAGGATCCAGCTGCAGGCGACGAAGGTGGCCATGCTCACCATGTTCTGCCCCGCGGCATCGCCGGTGTTATAATTGAACCGCAGGTAGACGAACTTGCTTGCCAGATACTTTTCGATATCCAGGAGTCGGGCCACCTTGGACGTCGATTCCGCCTGACTGCGGATCTCGTCCATGTGCTCGTCCAGCCACAGGGAGAAGTCCCGGGCCTTCCTGGATGACTCGAACACGAACACCGGGGCGCGCTGCATCTGATCTTCCACAATAGTGGTGGTAATGCCTCCGGACATGTTGAGGATCTTCATGCCGCGGTTATAGGAGGCCACCAGGGTTCCCTCGCTTGCGCACAGCGGGATGAGAAACTCGCCCTTGGCGTATTCACCGTTGACCTTTATGGGGCCTGCAAACCCCATGGGGATCTGGGCAACGCCGGTGAAGTTCTCGATGTTTCCCCTGGTGAGGGCCGGGTCGAACGAGTGATGCTTGATGTGATGCAGCTTTACGCCCGAAAAGTTCTCAACGAACTCCTGGCGCTTGTGCACGATATCCATATCATAATTGGCTTCCTTCACACAGGGGATACGGCTCTGGTCGGCCCTGGTCTCCATGACCGTGTCGGTCGCATCCAGGCTCAGCGTACCGAATGGCTCGGTATCGATGCTCAGGATAATGTGATGTTCCTGGTTCTTGTGAAGAGGATCGATGGAGACGTGAATCTGAACGTCCTCGCCCAGAGGAAAGCAGACCGCATTGTCCGGCTGGATCATATCGGCCCTGAGCCTCGATCCGTTCTTCCCCAGAAAAATGCCGTGCAGGGGGATCTCCTCGCCATTGATGGCAATCCGGTGCACCCCGGTGAGCATGGCATCGCGGATCTGGTTTTTGATGTTGAAGCTCACCCCTTCATTGCAGTTCATCAGACTGCCGCTGGAATATATCTTTTTGAGTATTATGGGCGATATGGCGACTTGATTCTTGACCTCTGAAATACTACTGAGTGACCTTACCTTGTGCTCAGTGGTGGTATTTCTCATAACTCCCTTCCTTTCATAAGAACCCGATGCAATTCCAAATGGCGAATGTCCTGTCCTGATTCCGGGATGCCTTTGTCACAGGAAGGGGTAATCACAAAACGTGCCAATTTTTTTGGCAAAAAACACGAAACAATTACTAGGCTAATATCAGGATATAACTGTTATTGATTTTTTATTTATATGTATTATCAATTACTTGTACGTTTCCTGGTATCGGTGTGATTTTTTCTGTATGGGTAAACTTTTTCACTCTTTTGAGCAGAACTTTTCTTGACCGGCTGGGATTGCGGCTTTTCCGGGGCAGGCCATGTTTCGTCTCCGTACCGGGGAAAGACGCCTGTCAGGTGCAAAGAAAGCGGCTCGTAGCGCAGGAGAGTCCGGTTCAAACCTTCCTGGCGAGTATCGAGTAGTACCGGTCGTCGAAGAGAAGCCGGAAATACCTCACCCTTTCAATCTTCAGTCCCATTCCTTTCAACATGATCCGGTAGTCATACACGGGATGGAAGGCGTTCCTGGCGGTAAGCACGAAGAAAATATCCGCGATGTACCAGTAAAGGCTCTGGACCGTTCTGGCGACGGCTTTGCCCGATGGAAGGGCGAAATCACCCACTACCATGTACCCGTCCGGCCTTGCCAGCTTGACGAGATGCTCGACCACGGCCATGACCATGGGCCGGGTAAAGACGTTCAGGAAGAAGTTGGCAAATACCATGTCGAAACTTTCGTATTCATCGTACTTGAGGATATCCGTATGAAGAACCTCGATGGGATGGAGAAAGTGCCTGCCGGATATCCTTCGGGAAAAGATATCGAGCATGGACCGGGAGAGATCCACCACCGTGACCCGGGCGCCCCGCTCAGCCGCCTCGATGGCATCGATCCCCTGCCCTACCCCGGCGAAGAGCACCCGGTCGTCGGGCTTGATCCGGTCGTGCATAGCGAGTTTGCACCTGTCGATCCTGCCGGCGCTGTAGGTCGTGGCGACCACATCATAAAGCGGTCCTATGATGCTGTACCTGTCTCTCATCCCATCCTCCCTCTCCGGGCAGGGAAAGCACCCCGCACCGCATATCACGCTATGGTCTGGGCGGCTTGTCCGTATACAGAAGATAATAACCCCTCGAACCTTGTCACGCAACCGGTCAGAAACGTTTCACAAACCATGCGCAGGGACACCCGGGGTACGGTTTCTTCCCTTGAGGGGAGACCTGATGCAACCGGGCACGGGATCGAACGAGCACCATCCAGCGGGTTTTCGCCGTACCCGGCCCTGGCGAGAGCCGGCTTCCTCTTTGAAAAAACGGGCCGGGATGCTTATCAATAGGCCTTCTTCAGCACCTCAAGGGCCTCGTCATAGCTCACCTCCACGGGGTTGAACGCCATGGCGCCGTCATTGATAGCCGCAGAGGCAATGGCAGGGAGCTTATCCTCCGTGACTCCCGCATCACGCAGCCTCACGGGCAGGCCGCTGATCCGGCTGAGCCTGCCCAGAAGATTTTTCACCAGGGAGACCGTGACCATGGCCTGTTCCTTTTCTTCCATGTACTCGATGGAGCCGCCCAGCATCCCGGACAGCTCGGCAATGGAGCGGGGGATGCCCGAGATATTGTATTCGAGCCCGTGGGGGAGCAGGATGGCGTTGGCCATCCCATGCGGGACATGGCATACGCCCCCGCAGGCATGCGCCAGGGCATGGACCATGCCCACCATGGAGTTGGAAAAGGCAATGCCTGCCAGCAGCGAGGCATTGGCCATGCCGAGACGGGCCTCCTCGTCCCTGCCGTTCTCCACGGCCCGCACGAGATACTTGCGGACGAGCTCGATTGCAGCCCGGGCGAAAACGTCGTCTATGGGGTTCTTCTGCAGGCAGGTATACGCCTCCATCGCGTGGGTGAGCGCATCCATGCCGGTTGCCGCGGTGAGCTTGGGCGGCACGGTCATGGTCATCCGTGAGTCGAGGACCGCGACCCTGGGGTAGAGCCGGTCGGAGGCAAAGGCCATCTTGACGTTCTTTTCCTCGTTGTAGATCACCGCCACCTTGGTCACCTCGGATCCGGTGCCCGAGGTGGTGGGAACGGCGATCATGGGCAGCAGGTCTTTCTTGATGATCTCGTTGCCCTGGAGCAAGAGGATGTCGTCGGTGCCCTCGGAGATCACGATGTTCGCCCCCTTTGCCGTGTCGAGGGCGCTCCCGCCGCCCACGGCCAGGAAGCAATCGCACTTCTCCTGTTCAAAGAGCTTGGCGAGCTTGTTCACGAGCCGGTTGCTGGAATCCGGCGGGGCTTCGTCGAATACGCAGCCGATCTCCTTGTCCGAGTCGGCGAAGGCCTCTCTGACAAGGTTGATCAGACCCGCATCCACCACGCCCTTGTCCGTGACGACCATGGCCCTTTTGCAGCCCAGTATGTCCATCTCATACGGGATATTGCTCACCGCGTTGTGGCCCGAGAGTATCTTCACCGGGCAGAAATGCTGGTAGTAATGGGGTATCATGAGATCCTCCTGGCTGGATATGATGTTATATCAAGTGCCTGACGACCGCCGGAACGAGCCCGGCATATACCTTGCCCTTGTTGATATAGTTCTTCAGGGTCATTTCAGGGGGCATCTTCAACACATTTTTCACGACCATGCCGGGCAGGAGATACGCATTGACGATGTTCACCACCCGGTTGATCTCCATGGTCTTTGCCAGATCCCCTTCGACGAGGATCCTGTTTTCCGCAAAGGCCTGGTGCGATCCCATAATGCTCATCAAAACCGGCAGGGCCGAGTCGTAGTTCTTGAACAGCATGGTGATATGCGGCGACTTCAGCCCCTTTCCCAGGTAGTGAATCATATCACCCCTCTTTTCCAGGGTAATGGCGGGGCCCTTCGGCAAAACCCCGAGGGAAAACCGCCTCCCTTCTTCCCACGACTCGATCTCTTTGCGGAATTCCGGGACATGCCTTCCGACCACCTCGAAAGCAGGACCCAGAACGGAAAGCACCGTCGAACAGAGCACGTGCTTCACCCCGGCCTGGAAAGCCGGGAACCCGGGAAGCGATCGAACCAGGTTTACCGTACCTTTGAAAACACCATCCATTCCCTCTGCCTCCTCCTGTTGTTCGTGCTCCATCCTGCCGACATGCGCCTGACCGGTCATGGTATACACGGCCGGAAACCTTGCCCGCCGCTGATGAGCCATGTAAGTTCAAATGAAATATCAGCCCATAAGATATATAAATACCTCAGTCATTGCAATCTCTTATTTGCGTCGCCCCTGACGTTTCACCGGCTTGCCGGATGATCAGGACCCTGGCCGGACCCTGCCTGTGTGGAACGGGTTTTTCCGGGTCATGAGGATGCGCTTCCTGCATCAAGCCAACCGGCTATTCGAGGGGAATGCCGTTTCTCTTTGCCGTTTTCTTCCAGAAGGCATTGTGCAGGGGTCTGCGGTCTTGTGCCATCCCCTTCAGGGCCTGCAGCCACGAGGCCTCGAGCGCCGAGGAACGGAAAAATGCCTCCCGGCTCATGGACTCAAGCGTCCTGTCCCGGCTCTCCCAGACAGAGAAGGGCATGGTCAGGCAGTAATCGTCTTCGATCTCCCGGATCTCCTTCAAGAGCGGCTCCTGCACCTTTGACAGCCGCATCTGGGCCTGTACGCGGAAGACCTCGTGACGCCACCAGTACGAGTCGTCGCTGTACCGGAACCCGCCCTGATCGATTCCGGCCGGCATGCCCCCGGGCAGGACCGGTTTGAAGGTGGTGAGGCAGGGCGAAGACCCCGCAGTGACAAAGATCCGGAAGCCTGACGAGGAGTCGAGCTCCACCACCAGCGAACCCGTGGTGTGCGACCTCCTGATGAAGGGCTCTGCCGCGTGCATGCACACATCGTGGTTCAGACCCTTGAAAGGCAGGCCGCCCCGGTGCCCGCGCAGGATCCCAAAGGCATCGCCCACCCCAAAGGTATTCCCGGGCAGACCGATGCGCTCCATGATGTACGCCCTCCTCATCCGGCTGCCGGAAAACCAGGTCATGACAGGGTCGCCGAACGCCTGGAAATTCGTGCCCCAGGGCAGGCTCGATTTCTTCCAGTCGCGGCCGATGGTGATCCCGTTGGATATGGCGGCGAAGTCCTGGTAGCACTTCATGGCATAATCCCGTCCCACGGTCTCCAGCACCACGATCTCGGTGCGGTCCATGATGAGGAACGAATTCATGTAGGCGAACTTCTTGTCACGGTAGCCGCACGGACCGCCCTGCCCGTAGAGCTTCAGGAGACCGGCGACGACATCGGCTGCTTCACGGGCCGTGTCGGCCCTCTCCAGACCCAGCCTCACCAGGTCCATACCGATGAGCCCCGGAGATTTCTCGGATTTGCTCCTGGTGAACAGGGCCTCGTTGCCCATCACCACGCCTTTCTCGTTCACCCCCATCTCGGCGCCCCAGATCCAGAACGGCTTGCAGAGCACGACACCGCGGGTTTCCGGTGCCTGGGGGATGCTGATATAGGTGCACCTCACCTCCTGGTGAGGGGAATGTTCTTTCCGGAGACAGGAAACGACGACCTGGGCTTCATCCGGCTCTCGATCGGAGTTCTTGGCAAAGATCCGGCTGCCGGCTTCTGTCGCCGCCTCGCCCACGGCAAAGGTGTCACACATGCCGAACCCCAGCATCGCGCAGGGCAGGAATCGATCCGGCCTCTGAGAGCCGGTGTCTGTTACACGCCTGTTCCATGAGAATATTCTTATACGATTTTCCGGGAGGGCACAAGCGCCCGGCTCGTTATGCAAGGCCGTGACGCCGGGGCATGCGTTCAGACCTGGATGTCGATCTTCTCCGATCTCAGGAGCTCGGCCCATGTCCAGGCCATAAAGCGATAACCGAGGGTGTTCAGGTGCATGAGGTCCCGATTCCAGACATCGCTCCTCTCCTTGAAGAGGGTGTAGAAATCAGGCCCCTTCCGGACGATGTGTGGGTGCGACGCATAGATTTCATCGATCCGCGCGTTGACCATGCGGGTATAGAGATCGAGTTTCTCCTGCACCCGTTTGCGCCTGAAAAAGAGCCTGTCGATGCCGAAAAGGGATTCCCCTCCCCGGTTCCGGTTGGATGGAATCTTCGCGAGATAAGTGACGATGCCTTTTTCCCTGAGGCGGGTGAGAATGACGATGAGGTTCTCGCGGGTCTTGAGAAAATCCTCGTCCTCGTACCCCACGACCCCGCCGATCCGTCTTATCATGAAATCGGGCACGGCCGAGCTGTTCACATCGTTCGTGCCCAGCATCAAAAGACACACCCTGATGTTCTCCCGCGATTCCATTATCTCGTCCAGAGGCCTCCCGTTTAAGGGGAAACCGGGCACGTCCTTTCGCTCCCATGTGCTTCCGGGCAGCCAGTCACGTGTGGTGCTGCCCCCCCTGCCCAGGTTGCGTATGAGCCGGGGTCCCATGGAGACCGAGAGCAGGTCGGAGAGCACACAGGGATACGAGGTGGGGAGAAGATCCCGCGTGTTCGGACCGGTGTACGGCGCATAATCGGTGATCCCGGGCTGCGAACCCGAGGTCAGTGAATCGCCGAGGGCGATGATCTGATGAGGCCGATTGATCACGATCTTTCCCATGGTTCTCCCATCACCGGATAGCTCATGCCTATCTCCTTAAAACAGGGTGCTCATTTGCCATGTCCGCCCGGCGACGCTCCCGCAGGATTCTCTCCCATGACGGCCCTTTTCCCGGTTCGTCACCAGGTACGGCTCGGACTGAAGGCTGCACCGCACGGACGAGCCGGCATCTTTAAGGGCAGGACCTTTTGAGAAAGGGGTGCGATCCGGCTCATCCTCCGGCGTGCAACGTCATAAACGTATGAATAATCCCTGTCGCACAATAATCTACATGAAAGAGAGCGTATCGGGAATCCGCCGGTTATGCCCGGGATTGCATCAGCACTGTGTACGTGCCCTATCAGAAGCCGGGAGCGACCGGGTACGGCGTTTTTTGGAATCCTTCCTAGAGAACCTTTTCGAGAAAGGCCTTGACCCTGGCGTTTTCCATGCTGTGGGAGAAGACGTCCCCCGGGGTTCCCTCGAGGATGAACCTGCCCTCGTCCATGAAGATGACCCGGTCGGCCATCTCACGGGCAAAGCCCATCTGATGGGTGACGATCACCATGGTCATCCCCTCTTCGGCAAGCTGCTTGATCGTGGTAAAGACCTCGCCCACGAGCTCCGGGTCGAGCGCCGAGGTCGGCTCGTCGAAGAGCATGAGCATGGGCTTCATGGCAAGTGCCCGGGCAATGGCGACCCGCTGCTTCTGCCCTCCGGAGAGGAAGGCCGGATAGGTGTCTTTCTTGTCCAGCAGCCCCACCTTGCCCAGCAGGTCCATGGCGACCTTGCGGGCCTCTTCCCGGGACTGCTTCTTCACGGTTACGGGCCCCTCCATCACGTTTTGCAGCGCCGTCATGTGGGGAAAGAGGTGAAAGTGCTGGAACACCATCCCGATCTCCGAGCGCAGCTCGCATATGACATCCTGTTTTTCCATCACGAGCCTGCCCTTTTTGTCTCTGCGGTATCCGGCCTCTCTGCCTTCCAGAAGTACCCGCCCCGAGTCGATGGTCTCCAGGAAGTTGATCATCCTCAGCAGCGTGGTCTTCCCGGAGCCCGAGGGGCCGATGATCACGATTTTCTCCCCCTTGTCGATCTTCAGGCTCACATGATCTACGGCCGTGAAGTCATTGAAGCGTTTGACAACGTCAACCAGCTCGATCATCGGTTTTCGTACACCCCCAGTCTGTCTTCGAGTTTCCTGAACGATATGGTGAAGATGCTGGTCATGATCAGGTAGATCATGGCGGCCTGCATGAGGATGAAGATGTTGAAGGTCGTGTTGAAGATCTGGTCCGCGGCCCGCATGAGCTCGACCATGGCGATGGTGGAGACCAGGGCGGTGTCCTTGATCAGCGCGATGAACTCATTGCCCACGGGAGGCACGAGCCGCTTGTAGGTCTGGGGCACGATGATGCGCCTCATGGCCTGCCGGTAGGTCATGCCCAGAGACTTGGCGGCCTCCATCTGGCCCGCGTCGATGCTCTCGATGGCCCCGCGAATGATCTCGGCCAGATAGGCCGAGTAGTTCAAGCCGAGACCAAGCACCGCGGCGGTGAAGGGGCTGAGCGTGATGCCCAGGGGGGGGAGGCCGTAATAGATGAAAAAGAGCTGAAGAAGGAGCGGGGTGCCTCTGAACACCCAGATATAGCACCAGAAAAACCACGAGATGCTCCGGACGCGGCTGATCCTGGCCAGGGCAATGAAGAGGCCGGCCACGGGCGAGACCACCATGGTGATGAGCACCAGGAGGATGGTCATGCCCGAGGCCCTGAGCAGGGTGGGAAAATACGTGCCCACGTCCTTGAGGAAACGCAGCCACTTGGGCGTCTGAGCGACAGCGACCTGCTTGGTCAGGTTCCTTGCCTCCAGGTTTTCGGGATAGAGGCTCAAGATCTCCTCGCACAAAGACGCGCTCTTCTCATACTCGGCCGTGCTGAAACAGATCTTGGCGGCCTCCATGCGCGAGCGCACGAAGGCGCCGCCGTCTTCTCCGGGTGCGGGAGCCGGGACCTTCAGATAGGTCTGAAGGGCGGCTTCGATGTTTCCGGAGTTGACCTCCCGTGTGGCCGAGGCCAGGATCTCATACGGATCGGGCTGGGCAAGCACGACCGCAGGGACGAGCAGCAGAAAAAAACAGAGGCCCAGCGCGCCTTTCAGCGCGCCGGGCCGTTTGGTTCCTACTTCCATGCAGTGATGTCATCTCCGAACCATTTGATGGAAATCTTTTTCATGGTGCCGTCGGCGAACATCTCGTCGAGGGTTTTCTGAATCGTGTCTTTGAGTGCCACGTCCTCCTGCCTGACGCCGATCCCGATGGGCTCGGAGGTCAGCGGCTCGGGCAGCACGCGATACTCGCCCGGGCGCTGGGACAGGTAGTAGCGGCCCACGAGCTCGTCCACGGCCAGGGCGTCGATCCTTCCGATCTTGAGGTCCATGAAGGCCGAGGTGTTGTTGTCATAGCGCTTGACCTCCTTGAACTCGGTCCCCAGGCTCTTGAGCGCCTCCTCGGACGTGGAGCCGAGCTGTACGCCTGCAACGTGCGTGTTTCCGAGGTCCTTGACGCTCTTGATCTTCTCGTTGTCCGCCTTGACCACCATGATCTGCTTTTCCATGATGTAGGGGTTGGTGAAGGAGATCTCCTTCATGCGCTCTTCGGTCACGGACATGCCGGACCAGATGATGTCGAACTTCTTGGTCTTCAAAGACATGATCACGCCCTTCCAGGCGGTGGGCACGTGCTCGATTGCGATGCCGAGCCTTTTGCCCAGCTCGCGGGATGCATCGATGTCGAACCCCACGAGCTCGTTCTGCTCGTTGCGGAACTCCATGGGCGGAAACGCGTCATCGATTCCGATCACGAGCTTGCCCGCTGCCTTGATCTTGTCCCATGAATCATCGGCCGCCGGTGCCGGGGCAGAGAAAAACACCACGAGAATGCCCACCAAACCAATTGCATAGAAAAGCTTTTTCATTCCTCTTTCCTCCCGCTGGTAATTTCGTGAAATATTTTGTCCAAGGATTATGAAACAAATCAGGGCAAAACACAAGCAGCAAGGCCGAACGACCCGAGGAGTCATCTCATGTCGGAACGGATAGGGCCACCCTGATTGACACAAAAACCCACCCGGCCGAAACTGCCACCCTGCTCAATCATTGTTATAGTGCATATAGATTATTACTTTATTCAATATATCTATTTGCCATTCGTTGGCGAGCCTTCTATAAGCGTATCGGGTACATCACGCTGGACAGCACGCACATTTCCTTCAACCGGGTGTGCGCATCCCCGTGCGAATACAGCGGAGAACAGGGTTTCTTCCGTTATATCCGGGCACAGCGGTACGGTGCGCGACAACCCGGATTATCCCAACGAGAGGAGCTTACAAGGTATGAGGATGAACAATGTTCTGGCAACGAGGTGGGGCGTCGTCGGGGTCGGGGCGGTAATCGGGGTTCTGGCCGCCCTTCTTCAGAAGCTCGGCAATCCCGGAAACATGGGTATCTGCGTGGCCTGTTTCGAAAGGGATATCGCTGGTGCGCTGGGCCTGCACCGGGCAGATGTGGTTCAATACCTGAGGCCTGAGATCCCGGGTTTTGTCCTGGGGGCTTTCCTGGCGGCGCTGCTCTTCCGCGAGTTCAAGCCTCGCGCCGGCTCTGCGCCCATTGTCCGATTCATCCTGGGTGCGTTCGCCATGATCGGGGCACTGGTGTTTCTCGGCTGTCCCTGGAGGGCCATGCTCAGGCTCGCGGGCGGCGACCTGAACGCCGTCCTGGGGATTGCAGGCCTTGTCTTCGGGGTGTGGGTGGGAACGCTCTTTTTGAAAGGCGGCTACACCCTGGGCAGGGCACAGACAACATCGAAGGCGGCAGGCGTGATCATGCCGCTCATGGCCTTGGGCTTCCTGCTGCTCATGTTCATCTATCCGCAGATCCAGGGAGAGGGCATCAGCGGCGTGCTCTTCTACAGTACGAAGGGCCCGGGCTCCATGCATGCCCCCCTGCTCGTCTCTCTGGCCATCGGCCTGGTGGTGGGGGGTATCGCCCAGCAGAGCAGGTTCTGCACCATGGGTGCCCTTCGCGACCTTATCCTGTTCGGCCAGACCCATCTCCTGGGCGGGGTCATCGCGCTGGTGCTGTTCGCCTTTCTCGCCAACTTCGCCTTCGGGCAATTCAGCCCCGGCTTTATTGGTCAGCCGGTGGCGCACAGCATGCACTTCTGGAATTTCGCTGGAATGGCGCTGGCAGGCCTCGCCTTTTCCCTCGCGGGTGGATGCCCCGGACGGCAGCTCTTCTTGAGCGGCGAGGGAGACGGCGATGCGGCCGTGTTCGTCATAGGCATGGTGTCAGGGGCCGCGTTCGCCCACAACTTCGGGCTTGCAAGCTCACCTTCGGGGATAGGGCCGCTCGGCGCGGCGGCTGTTGGAACAGGGCTTGTCGTATGCCTGTTCATCGGCTGGAGCATGAAGGCCAAAGGGGCATAACGCCCTGGAACCATCCAGAGAGAAGAACCATAAACAACCAAGGCTGCATGAATGAGGAGTATGAGCATGAATTCAACCATCGACGCCCGGGGGCTCTCGTGCCCCCAGCCGGTCATCCTGACCATGGGCAAAATAAGGGAGCAGGGAAACGGCGTGATCGAGATCCTGGTGGACACCGACACATCCAGGGAAAACGTATCGCGTGCCGCCAGGAGCAAGGGATGGGAGGTGGATCGCATCGAGCCGGACGGGGCCGGCTATAGAATCGTGATCCGGAAGGAATAGCGCAACGCTCGCTGCAGCGGCTCCGGCTCCTTCTCCTTCCCGAGGCCTCGATACCTGCCATGGCTATTTTCCGGGCACAGATTCTCCGGAGAGCGGCATCATCTAGGGCCTGACCTCGATCCTTCCCGGGTGTCCGCTGGTGACCTCGCCGATGACGGCCGCATCGCTCACCCCGTGCGAGTGAAGCCCTTCCAGTAGCTGCTCCGCCTGATCGGGCTCCAGCGAGATGAGGAGTCCGCCCGAGGTCTGCGGGTCGAACAGCAGCTTCAGTCGGCTGTCGCTCAAGCCCCCCTCTGCGCCGACAAACCCCTTCCGGAACTTTTCATTCCGGTAGGCCCCGCCCGGAATGAGGCCCATGTCGGCATACTCGAGAGCCTCATCGAACAGGGGGACACGCGAGGCATGGATGACCATGCCGGTTCCGGAGCCCTCGATCATCTCGCAGGCGTGTCCCAGGAGCCCGAACCCGGTGACGTCCGTGCACGCGTGAACACGATAGCCCTCCATCAGTTCCGCAGGGACCCTGTTGAGGGTGTTCATGGACAGGATGCTCTTCTCCTCGGCCTGACGGCTCGCCATCCCGGCCTTGACCGCGGTCGATATGATGCCCGTGCCGAGAGGTTTGGTGAGGATGAGCCGGTCACCCGGCCGGGCGCCCGTGTTCTTGAGGATCTTCTCCGGATGCACGGTGCCGGTCACCGAAAGGCCGTACTTGATCTCCGGGTCATCCACGCTGTGGCCGCCCACCAGGAGAACACCGGCCTCGCTCATCTTGTCGAAGCCCCCTTTGAGGATGTCCTGGAGGATGGGCACCTCTCCCTCCTGGGGAAAGCAGATGATGTTCATGGCAAGGACAGGCTTGCCTCCCATGGCATAGACGTCGCTCAGCGAGTTGGTCACGGCAATCTGGCCGAACAGGTAGGGGTTGTCCACCACCGGGGTGAAGAAATCCAGGGTGAGGATCAGGGCCAGCGTCTCGCTGATCCGGTACACCCCCGCGTCGTCGGGTCTGTCCATACCCACCAGCAGGTCAGGGTGCGTCATGACGGGAAGCGTGCAGATTGCCTGGTCCAGAACCTCCGGACCGAGTTTGCATGCTCAACCCGCGCCGCGGACCATGGAAGTGAGCTTTACTTTTCTATCCCGTGAATCGTTGTCCATTTGTGTGCTCCTGCTTTCATATTGCATAATCAGACAAGATTATCCAGCGGCTTTGTGGAAGAAATATCCTGTTCACGCCTCATCTTTTCTTTTCAACAGAAAGTTCTTTTGAATCACTATCATGCAATTTGATTATATTCCATATTGATCTCAACCGCTTCCCTGAGATATGATGCCCGCATGATCGCAGACCAGTTCAGAAGCATCACCCTGCAGCAGCTCGAGGCCCTTGTCTCCCTGGTCGAAGAACGCAGCTTCTCCGAGGCGGCGAAGAAGATGCTGCTCTCCCAGCCCTCCATGAGCAAGCACATCAAGAACCTTGAGATCTTCGTGAACAGCCGCCTGATCAACCGCACCAAGACAGGCATCTCGCTGACCGAAGAGGGCTCGATCCTCTACGGGTACGCCAGGAAGATCCTGAAGCTCAGGGACGAGGCCAGGGAAAAGATACTCTCCTTAGAAGACACCATCTCGGGCCATGTCTTCATCGGAACCAGCACCATCCCATCGACCTACATCCTGCCCGCCGTGCTCTCGGGACTGAGGAAAACCTATCCGGACATCCAGGCCCATATCCTCTCCAGCGACAGCGACGAGGTGATCGACATGGTGCTGGGCGGCCAGGTGGAGATCGGGGTCATCGGGAAGAACGTCCACGACAGGAGGCTCCACTGCGAGCCTGCCTGGAGCGACGAGCTGATCCTGGTCGCACCCAAGGGGCACCGGATAGGGAAGCTCCGGGAGGCAAGCATCGATGACATTCTCTCTGAGCCCTTCATTCTCAGGGAAAAGGGCTCGGCCACCCGGTCCATTTTCGAAAACTATCTGAACGAACACGACCTGCCGCACCTGTCCCGGTTTTCCATAGCCTGCGAGCTGGGATCATCCGAAGCGGTCAAGGAGGCCGTGATCGAGGGCCTGGGGATATCCGTCATCTCAATCCACGCCGTGAGGCGCGAAATCGGGCAGGGTCTCCTGACATCCATCCCGCTCCGGTCGCCCAGAATCCTGCGCAGCTTTGCCGTGATCTACCGGAAGCAGTTCGTTCCCCTGCCCCATCACCGCGCCTTCCTGGAATATGCGAAGGCCTGGAGCCCGGACCCGGAAGTGCCTCCGACCGCCGGCTGATCGGGCTTTTCTCTTCCGCGCCGCCATCCGCTCCCTCCGTGATGACGCACAGGGAAAAGCATCTGCGTGCCCTTCATTATCCTCTTCACGAACCCATGATCATCTGCTATGAGAACCATCCATGACTACAGCACCTTTTCCCATACAAGGAGACACCTCCATGAACACATCAGGCATCGTCAAGGTTGATTACCTTGAGCTCGAACGATTCATGAAAGAAGGTTTCGTCGCACTGGGCGTTCCGGAAGAAGACGCCGGGACCTGCGCTTCCGTACTCATAGAGTCGGACCTGCGCGGGGTCGAGTCGCACGGCATCGGCCGGTTCAAGATGTATGTCGACCGGATCAAGGACGGAATCCTGATGCCTGTCACGAAAGAAACCGTGGTCAAGGAGACGGAAAACACCGCCGTGATCGACGGGAACCACGGGATGGGCCACGTGATCGCCCACCGGGCCATGAGCCTTGCCATCAAAAAGGCCAGGGAATGCAATGTCGGCATGGTCGGCGTGCGTAACAGCACCCACTTCGGCATCACCGGATATTATCCCGCCATGGCGGTCAGAGAGAATATGATGGGCCTGGCCTTTTCCAATGCCCGGCCGTCCGTGGCGCCCACCTACGGGGTCGAGCCCGTGATCGGCACCAACCCGATAAGCTGCGGGGCACCCACTGACGAGGAATACCCCTTCCTGCTGGACATCGCCACCTCCACCACCCAGCGCGGCAAGATCGAGGTGTACGCCCGGGAGGGCAAACCCACCCCCAAGGGGCTCACCATCGACAGGGAGGGCAAGGAGCCCACGGACAGCATCGAGCTGCTCCAGACCCTGGTCAAGGGCACGGCGTCCCTGCTCCCCCTGGGCGGGATCGGCGAGGAACTGGGAGGCCATAAGGGCTACGGCCTGGGCGTCATGGTGGAGATACTCTGCGCGTCGCTCACCGGGGGGAGCTTCGGCAAGGCCCTGACCGGTTTCGAGAACGGCAAGCCCGCCTTCCACCGGCTCGGCCATTTCTTCGTGGCCGTCAATATCGAGAGCTTCGTTCCCCTGCCCGTGTTCCGGAGCATCACCGGCTCGATCATGCGGGAAATCAGGGAATCCGCGAAGATGCCGGGCAAGCGGAAGATCTATCTCGCGGGCGAAAAAGAGTTCGATACGATCAAGACCCGCAGGCAGGAGGGCATACCCGTCAATCCCCCGCTCCAGAAGATCATGAAGGATCTGACGCACGACCTGGGCTTGAAGGGCTTCGATTTCCCGTTTTTGTGATGAGACAGCCCCCCTACCGGACTTTCAGCTCCTTTTTGCGTGAACGTTTCGGGCAGAGGGTTCAGAAGATCACCCTGGATGCGGGGCTGAGCTGCCCCCACCGGGACAAGGAAAACCGGGGCGGATGCGTCTACTGTAATGCCCGCGGCTCGGGCACGGGCACCTTCTCCCGGGGGATCGGCCTGAAGGAGCAGATCGAGGCCCAGATGAATGCCATGGCCCGGTGGTACAAGGCAAAGGCCTTCATCGCCTATTTCCAGTCATACTCCAACACCTACGCGGATCTTCCGACGCTCAAGGCCATCTACGACACCATCCTGCCCTATCCCCGGATCGCGGGTCTCGCCATCGGCACCAGGCCGGATTGCATCGATGAGGACAAGCTCGCGCTCATCAGCTCCTATGCATCCGATCGCCTCGTATGGATGGAGTACGGCCTCCAGTCGGCCAGGGACCGGACACTGGAGCTCATCAACCGTGGCCACGACGTGGAGACCTTCACCCGTGCGGTCGAGCTCACCTCGAGCTTCGGCCTGCGGATTTGCGCCCACGTGATCATCGGCCTTCCCGGCGAAGGCATGGACGACTTCCTCGCAACGGCCAGGCTCGTTTCAAACCTCCCGGTGACCGACGTCAAGATCCACATGCTCTACATCGCGAAAGGCACCGGGCTCGAGCATTTGTACCGGGAAGGCCGGTACGCGTCCATGACCATGGAGTCCTACGTTCAGGCCGCAGCCAGCTTCATCGCGCACCTGCGGGATGACATCGTGGTGCAGCGCATCACCGGGGATCCCCACGAAGACGAGCTGGTCGCACCGGATTGGGCCCTGGACAAGAGGCAGGTGCTGGATGCCGTGCACCGGGAGATGGAGCTCAAAGGCCTGCGCCAGGGCAGCCGGTGTACCGGACCATGAAGCTCTATGATCTCGATTTTGTCCGCGGGCTGCTGCTCGCGCCTCTCTCCGGCTATACCAGCTGGCCCATGCGTGTCCTTTCGAGGCGTTTCGGCGCAGAGCTTTGCTATACCGAGATGATCAGCGCAGAGGGCCTGATCAGGAACACCCGCAACACCCTGTCTCTTTTGAACCGGCCGGAGGAAGACGCCCCGCTCGTGGCCCAGATCTTCACCACCTCTCCCCGCTATGCCGCGCTCGCTGCACGGATCATCGAAGATCAGGGTTTCGACGGCATCGATATCAACATGGGCTGTCCGGTGAAAAAGATCGTGAACAAGGGAGCGGGCGCGGCATTGATGCGCGATCTCCCCCTGGCTCGAAGCCTGGCCGATGCGGTGGTGAACGCGGTGCGCATACCGGTGAGCGTGAAGATGCGTGCAGGATGGGACAGCGGGTCGGTCAACGCCGTGGAACTCGCGGCGGCTCTCGAGGAAACAGGGGTTCATTGCCTCATTCTCCATCCCAGAACTCGGACGGCCATGTACAAGGGTACCCCTCAGTGGGATCTCTTCGCCACCCTCAAGCGGAGCGTGTCCATTCCCGTGGTGGCGAGCGGCGACATCAGCACCGCCCCTGATCTCGAGCGCCTTGGCACGCTGGGGGCCGACGCCTTCATGGTGGGCCGGTCCGCCGTGGGCAGGCCGTGGGTCTTCCGGGAGCTCTCGGGCGGGAGTGGGCCTTCCGTGGATGAGCGCCGGGAGCTCATGCTCGAACACCTGGACATGCTGGGCGTCCTCTACGGCACTGTCAAGGCTGCTATGTTCATGAAAAAGTTCGTCTCCGGTTATGTCCGGGGGATCCAGGGGGCATCAACTTTCCGCAGCCATGCCTGTAATGCCGCAACATTTGAAGATCTCAAGGGAATGATAAAGGCCTTGCCAGCCGGCCCGGTTTCTGTTATCAAAGAATGAAATCTTACCGAAAAGTTTTTTCAGATGATGGGGCAGCTAAGAGATTACATCAAAGAGACAGTATTTTATCTTGCTCTCGTGGCCATGGTGGGCATGCTTGGTACGAACGCATTCTCCCTCGATCTTGAGCTTGCCGACAATCCTACGGCCTATCTGGTGAACAAGGCAAAAAAAAAGAAAATCCTGCTCATCGGTACCCATCACCGCAATGCCTATATCCACGAGGTGATCGCGAATTCGCTCCCCACCCTGGCAGAGCAGGCGAAGATCAACACGCTCTTCGTGGAGATTCCCAGCTCCCAGCAGCCGAATATCGACCGGTTCTGCAACGGGCTCATCGAGGTCGACGGCATCTGGGTCCACAGCATCGTGACATCGCCCAGCTTCCTCAAGATCCTCGATCAGGCCCGGGACCTGGATATGAACATCATTGCCATGGATGCGGATGTTCCCTCACCCGTCAACCGCGACAAGTGGATGTCTGAAAAGGTGATCACCTATATGGAGCAGCACCCGGACGAAAAGGCCATCGTGTTCGTGGGAGCCCGCCATGTGCTGAAAGGCCTCGAGTGGGCATTCTCCCACGCCCCTACCCTGGCCGACCACCTGAGCACCTACGACACCTTCTCGGTGGTGCCCTGGCCGGACGGCGCCGATTCGGACCAGGCGGTGGCCATGGACATCACCCCCACCAAGTTCGAAGGTGTGAACCTGCCTCTGCTCAGGGCCATGAACCTCAAGTCTCACGTGACCATTCTCACCGTGGCCGACGGGATCATCCTGCTTCCCAAGACCCGGTAGCCCGCAACATCTCCCGCCCCGGGCCAGACACACGGCATCCGATCGTTCCTCCATTGATTTCAGCCGCGTATGAGGATATATACATTCTCATGTCGAACCTGTTCATTGGCGAGGATCCCAGGATCGAGGCGGTCTATGAAGAGGTGCCTGCCGCGGGCATGTGCGCCGTGATCACCCACCCGCACTCCCTGATGGGCGGCACTATGGACAACAATGTGGTCATGGCCGCCTGGGACACGGTTCTCCGGCGCGGCTACTCCGCCCTGCGCTTTAATTTCCGCGGTGTCGGCAGGAGCGGGGGAACCTTTGACAACGGCATCGGAGAGGTGAGCGATCTGGCGGCTGTGGTGAACTCCATGGACTATCCGGTCATCATCGTGGGCTACTCGTTCGGCTCGTGGGTGGCGGCAAATTTTCTGCAGGAAGTGGACGTGCCCTGCATCTTCATATCCCCTCCCACCGCCATGTTCTCCTTCCCCTCCCTGAAGGGCTTTAACGTCTGGGCCGCGGTGGGCTCCCACGACCAGTTCTGCGACCGCTCCGCGCTGCACCGCGTCCTGGACAAAGAACGCGTCAGGGTCATCGAAGGGGTCGACCATTTCTGGTTCGGAAGCGAAGAGCCGCTCAGGCTCTATCTGGAAAAGAAGCTCGACCTCATCCGCTCCATCTCCTACTAACCCCCATGCCCGGCTCTGGGCACAGCAAAAACCGACTCAAGCTACCGCCCGCGTAGCTGATGCGAAGCAATATCCCGGCCCACCTCCCATCCTCTTTCCGACCTGATTTTTTCTCAAGCGATACCTTGGCTGTAGAGTTTACGGTATTTAGAGGGTGATCGCCGCCTGTATTCATTCTTATAAAGGCCGCGGCATACCCGCCTGTCGGCCTTTGAACCATGACCGAGAAAAAGGAGGGAATTATGGCGTTCAATCCCTTGCAGGAAAAAGGCATACCTATCGAAAAACAGTTCAAGAACTGGGTGGACCTGAATTCCAAGCCATACGACAAGGAGAGCGTTCACCCCTATACCCGGACCCGCGGTATCCTCATGAACGGCATCGAGGTGGAGGCCATGCTCTTCAAGCACCAGTTCGCCCGGAATACCAGCGACATGGATCTCAGGCGCCATCTCGCCCTGACCCGCAGGATCGAGCAGCAGCAGCAGAAGGCGGTCAACTGGATGATCCCCGGCGATGAATCGAACCTGGAGGTAACGCTCGGGTATGAGCAGGTGGCCGTGGATCTGACCGCATTCCTTGCGCGCACCGAACCGGACCCGTACGTGAAGCAGGTGCTCGATTTTGCCCTGATCGAGGACTTCGACCACCTCTACCGCTATGCGAACCTCATGAAGCTGACCGACGGCAAGGAACCATCCGAGGTTACCAGACAGTACACCGAGATCACGGTCGGCAGGCCCACGGCCCTCGAGCACCGGCACCCCTTCGACGAGGTGCGCGATTTCAGAGACTTCGCCACAGCAGACCCTCTCACCAAGCTGCACATCCTCACCATCGTGGCGGCCGAACAGCAGACCATGAACTTTTATATGAACGTGGGCGACCGGGCCATGGACATGCTCAGCCGCGGCCTCTACCTGGAGATCGCGCAGATCGAGGAACAGCACGTGTCCCATTACGAATCGCTCATGGACCCGAACGCATCATGGCTCGAGAACCTCCTCCTCCACGAGTACAACGAGTGCTATCTGTACTACTCGCTCATGCAGGACGAGCCGAATCCCGAGGCGCGAGCCCTGTGGGAGGAAAACCTGGCCATGGAGATCGAGCACGTGAAGATGGCTGCAGAGCTGGTGAGCCGGATCGATAAGCAGGACCCTGAGGCTTTGCTGCCCCGGGAGCTGCCTCAGATCTTCAAGTTCGAGTCGAACATCGACTATGTCCGGGACATCCTGTCCTCGCAGATTTCGCTGACAGGCGATGAAACCAGGTTCGTTCCCGCGGAGAAGCTGCCCAGGGATCACCGGTATCTCGCGTATCAACGCCTGGTCAACGCCAAGGGCTCACCCAGCGAGGCGGTGGTGGACGGCCTGGTGAAGAAGTCTGGAAACGATTATCGCCAGGAACTCTCCGGACCGCACCCCGTCAAGATGTTCCAGCAGGCCGATGCCATTCCGGCGGTGAAGAACAGGATGCGACAGCCGCAGGCGTAAATGCGAAAGCCGAAACCGCCGGCATCCGGTCGAACCCCTGCCGGCGGAAGTTTCCCCAAGTGAAGGGCATGCGCGGGATGGATGTATGGGCAAGGCCCTAGCCGGCCAGTGCTACTGCCTCGTGCGGTTTCTCTCCAGGCGCCTGCGCCCCGCCTCGATGATGAGGTTTGCGGTGAAGACGCCGATGAAGACGAACACGCTGGTGCCCGCCCTGGAACTCATGAGCCCGGGCTGCACACAGTCCACCATGAACACGATGCCGATGGTCGCCACGAGAGAAACGAAAGCGGATATCGACAGAAACGTGATATCGAAACCGAACAGCCCCATTCTCCCCCCATAATATTAGAAATCCGTTTCCATACAGTATATCCGTGCCTGCATTCCGCCGCAAGGGGCAACCCGCGCTCTCCCCGCCGCTGCCCTTATTCAGGTGATGACCAGATAGTTGTTCACATCCCTGACGCCTGTGGTAATACCCGCGATCTCTTCGGCTGCATGAAGGGCATGATGATTGTGCACCGTACCGCTCAGGGTGACGACGCCGTTCTTGACGTGAACATTGATCAGGCTGGTGTCGACGAGCGCATTGTTTTCAAGGGCCTTAAGGACCTGGCGGGCGATCTCTTCGTCCGGTACCGCCCTGGCCGGTTCCACCTTGAGCATGTTCTTTATGTTCAGCACGCCCCTGATGTTGTCCGCAATGCTCTCGGCCATGTACTTCTGCCAGAGTGAATCGACCCTGCCCGTGAGGATTACCGTACCCTCCTCGACCGATACATCCAGCTTCCCGGGGTCGATATGAGGGTTCCATTCCAAGGCGCTTCTGATGTGAGAAGCAATCTCCGCATCATCCGGGGCCTCCCCTGCGGCGGGGTAGCTGACTGCAAGACGGTTGTCCACAAAGCTGACCCCGGTGATGGAGTATGCGTCCTCCTCTGCCCGGGACATGTCCGACCAGGTAGGCACCGTGCCCGTGAGAACGACCTTGCCGTCTGACACGTTCACGCCGATACCCGATTCATCGATACGATTGTCCCAGAAAAGCCGGGAGGACACATCAACACTGATTTCCTCGGACGTTCTGTGAGCCGCCTGTGCCATGTCACGATCCTCCCCGGTTTTAAGCTGACGGTACAAGATATTTTAATACCATCGGATCCGTTCTCAAGAAATCCGGGCTCCCTCCCGCACCGGGCACGATCATCCATCAAAGATCTGTCGGCACCGAGCATACCGGCAATCCCGGGCTTCCCGGCATTGCCTGCCCTCTTGTCCCGGCACCGGTTTTTCACGTGCACGTATTGAGATAAGGCCGGTGCATCATATGAGAAATATTATGGAGAGCAGAACGTTATCTGAAGAGTATGGAAATGCCGCAGAAGAGATACCCCAGGCCAATTCCATTTTCCAGCAGCCCTACTGGCTCGAAGCCGTATCTCCGGGACAGTGGGGTGCTGCGGTGGTATCCAGCGGCGGTCACATCGTAGCACGCCTCCCGTACGTGATGCACAAAGAGTTCGGGCTCACCAGGCTGGTCATGCCCAAGCTCACGAAGTTTCTCGGGCCCTGGATCTCTCCTGCAACCGGAAAGTACGCCAGCGAGCTTGCCAGACAGAAAGATATCATGTTCAGCCTCATCGGGCAGCTGCCGCGGTTCGACTCCTTTGCCCAGAACTTTCACTATTCCATAACCAACTGGCTTCCCTTTTACTGGAAAGGGTTTTCGCAGACCACCCGATATTCCTATGTCCTGGATGATATTCAGGACGAGGAAAGGCTCTGGTCCGAGTTGCAGGGAAACATCCGCAGGGAGATCCGCAAGGCCGGAAGGCAGGTGGAGGTGCGCGATGATCTGGGAATCGATTCATTCCTCGAGCTCAACAGAAAGACCTTTGCCAGGCAGGGGATGCCCCTTCCCTATTCCCGCGAGCTGGTTCTCAGGATCGATACCGTGCTCGGGCAGAGAAACCAGCGCAAAATCTTTTTTGCAACGGATACAAAAGGCCTGATCCATGCAGCGCTGTACCTGATCTGGGACAGTAATTCCGCTTTCTATCTCATGGGAGGCGCGGACCCCGATCTCCGCAACAGCGGGAGCAGCAGCCTTCTCATGTGGGAGGCGATCAAATTTTCCTCCTCGGTGACCAGGAGGTTCGACTTCGAGGGATCCATGGTAGAGCCCATCGAGCGATTTTTTCGCGGTTTCGGCGCAAGACAGCAGCCGTTCTTCACCATCACGTCCATAACCCGGCGAATGCGGTGGTACGCCCTGTACCTCGATATCACCGACCGGGTATCCAATCTCCTGAGACAAAGGATGATCTCCCTCCCTGCTCGGTCATAACGCATCAAAGAAGCTCTTGCCTGCAACGAAATTTCGATATAGAAATAAAGCACGGGACACATGGGGAGGCATGGACTCCAACAGGAGCACGGTGTGTGGCATGCCAGGAAAGGAATGTGGGCCCGTCTCCGGATAGTATGAGAAAAAAGGTGCGCATCATTCTCTACCGGTATGTCTTCCCCTATGTGGGGCTGTTCGTGGTAAGGGTCCTGTCTTCGACATACCGGCTCAGGATCGTCGACAGGGAAAACGAAAGCTCTGTCCTGGACAGAGACGGGAGCATCATCTATGCCTCGTGGCACCAGCGGTTCTTTCCCGGGATAACCTTCTTTGCCCGGCGCAAGCCCATTGCCATTCTCATCAGCCAGAGCCGTGACGGCGATTTCATCTCCCATATCGTCGACATCCTCGGCTGGCGCCCGGTGCGCGGCTCCTCCTCCCGGGGAGGGAGCGAGGGACTGAAGCGGATCAAGGATCTCTCACTGAACGGACACAAGATCGGCCACATCGTGGACGGCCCCAAAGGCCCCTTCGGGGTCGTAAAACCGGGGCTGCTCAGGATCGCGCAGGTGTCCGGCAAGGCCATCGTCCCGACCATAACGTCTTCGAAGAATCCGTGGACCTTCCGCAGCTGGGACCGGTTCATGGTCCCCAGGCCCTTTTCCCGCGTGATCATCAGATTCGGGCCCGCCACATATGTCCCTCCCGATCTGGATGGAGACGATTTCGAAAAACACCGGCTCATGATCGAGCAGAACATGAAGGAACTCTACGAAGATACGGACCGGATCTGGTCGGATGAGGCACGAAAGCGGGAGATTTTTAAATAGAGCGTTTCTCGACAACCCGCCCTGCAGTGAATATTCTTATCCTTAGCCGTTCGCGTCGGGCGGCGAGTACAGGATCAAAAAAAAGGACCGGACATGTCTGCGCTCCCGGCGATCTTGATATTCGGAGCCCTCATGAGCGTCATTGCCCTGGTGGGGAGCCTCACGCTCGTTCTCCGGGAGACCACCCTTCGCCGCATCCTTCCCATGCTCGTGGCCTTTGCCTCCGGGTCGCTCATCGGAAGCGCCTTTTTCCTCATGATCCCCGCATCCATCGAGGGTACGGACAATATCCACAATGTTTTTCTCTGGCTGGCCATCGGCTTCTTCGTGTTCCTGGCACTGGAACAGCTGATCCAATGGCACCACTGCCACAGGAGCCCAGCCTCCCACACACGGCCCATCAGCTACATGCTCCTGTTCGCCGATGGCCTGCACAACCTGATCGGAGGGCTGTCCATAGGCGCACTGTTCATCTCGGATTTCAGGCTGGGGCTTCTGGCCTGGTATGCGGCCGTGCTCCACGAGATCCCCCAGGAGCTGGGCGACTTCGGCGTGCTGGTGCACGCTGGGTGGAATAAGGGAAGGGCCCTGCTCTATAATTTCCTGTCCGCGCTCAGCTTTCCCCTGGGCGGCCTGATCGTGTACGGGCTGTCATCGGGGATGTCCGTGGATTTCCTCATTCCCTTTGCCGCAGGAAACTTCCTGTACATCGGGGCCGTGGACCTGGTGCCCGAGTTCAGGGAGTCGCCCGGGTGCGGCCCGAACATCCCGGGATCGATCGCATGGCTGCTCGGCATGGCCATCCTGTACGGCTCGAGCTTTTTCCACCACCATTAGTGGGGTCATCTCGTGGGGTCAGGTCTCGTGGGGTCAGGTCTCCACATATGACACCCCAGTGTCATATGTGGAGACCTGACCCCGATCCTATGTGACACCCCAGTGTCATATGTGGAGACCTGACCCCGATCCTATGACCCCGGTCCTAGAGATTGATAGTCCTCTTTCCCGTGAGCTTCTGGATGCGCCCCAGGGCATGATACAGACCGGGAACCGGCCTGAACGGCAGACCCAGCAGGCGCCATGAGATGAATTCGATCACCAGCCCCGCGTCCCGGACCGTGTCCATATAGGCAAACCGGGTGCTCGTTGGCCATGCACTCAGCCTGCCCTTCACCCACACCGGATAGCCGGCTTGCGCGAGAACCGATGCCCAGATATCCACATCACTCACCAGAAACCCCAGGTGCTGCACGACCGGCCTGCCCGCCTCGTCCACTGACTGTGCGTAGAAGTCCGACCCAATGCCCGGCTCCAGGAGCTCGATCTCCAGGCCGTCGCAGACGGCCAGCCCCATCCTGCCGGTGAATTCCCTGGGCTCTCCCCGTTCATGCCAGAAATCCGGACTTCCGCCGGCGATGAAGAAGGGGCCTATCCCCTTTGTCTCGAGCTCCCGGGCCGCATCCTCCACGTCCGGGACGACGAGGCCGAGCTGGTGGATGCCCGGAAGGGCGAAACGTTGTTTGAAATCGCCTGCCAGCTCCCGGGCCGAAACGCTGAGATCACCCCCTGTGAGAAGATCATGGAAAAAGATCATACACCCCCCCCTTGAAAGGTCAGTCTTTTCTTCCCAATATACTCCCCGCCCCGCCATATGCAAGGATAGCGCACGCAGACCGCCGTTTCCGTCGTCCGGAGGGTTGTCATCCCCCCTCGATGAAAGAATCATATGCCCGTATGATTCAGGCGATCCCATACACGTGTTCGATCAGGACGTATCACGAGAAAGGATCAAGGACCTGCACTTCAGGCCCGCGGTCTCCGCAACCGGTCGGCAAAGAAGGAGCCCGGATGACGGGGACTGCATGAAGGATCAGCGGATACCGGAGGCAAAACCGCCGGCACGGGGATTACCGGTTGAAAAAGCCTGGCGCGTCTGGAGCCCGGGGAAGAGGAAGCAGAACGAGGGGGTCAGCCGCCATGCACGGCACGGATCGGGAGCCTGCAAACAACGCCTTTTGAGCCTTCCTGCAACCCGGGCCGGGGTGATTCAGCCCTTTTGAGGATGATCGTTGTTTTCCAACTGTTCGAGAATAATTTCTTCCTGGATCAGGAATGCCCTGACCACCTCGGGATCGAACTGGGTGCCGGAACCGCGCAGAATGATTTCCCTGGCCTCGTCATGGGAAATTCTCTTCTTGTATACCCGCTCACTGGTCAGGGCGTCATACACATCGGCCAAGGCCATGATCCGGCCTGACAAGGGGATTTCATCTCCGGCAAGGCCTGCGGGATAACCGGTCCCGTCCCATTTCTCGTGATGCGTCGAGACCATTTCCAGGCCGACCCTCAGGATTTCTTCACCTTGCACCTTTCTGGCCAGCATCTCGATAATGCGCTGACCGTACACGACATGCTGCTGCATCACTGCAAATTCCTCCTTGTCCAGGGGCCCCGGTTTGCGCAGGATCCTGTCCGGGATCGCGATCTTGCCCACATCATGCAGTGGTGCGCATGTATGCAGCAGCTCGATATAGTAGTCATCGATGACGGGATAACGGCCGCCGGCGGCCAGACCCCGGGCCAATACCTTGACCAGCAACTGGGTCCGCCTGATGTGTTCCCCGGTTTCCAGATCCCTGGTCTCGGCCAGGCCGACCATCAGCTCCAGCATGGCCTGTTTGAACAGGGCCAGACGCGCCTCTCTCATCCTGCCCAGCCGCCTCTCAACGATATAAAATGACATGGACAGGAAGAGCAGCAGGGTCAGCCCGGCCCCGACCGGTGCGGCCGAGGGCAAAAGCACCCGGAAAAACGTGAACCCGAGGATGGTCAAGGCGGGATACACGGCCAAGCCAATGCCGGCAGCCGCTGCCGTTGGTGCCGCGCCGGCCAGCAGAAACGCTCCGATGACGGTTCCAGCCGACAAAACCGTTGCCAGAAACGCATAGCTCCGGTTCCACTGAGGCTGACGATAATGGGAGGCGGACAGGATGTTTTCCAGCAGAATCGCATGAGCAGCCACTCCGGGCATCACCGAGGCTGTCGCGGTATGATGCAGATCCCCCAGTCCGGCGGCAGAGGAACCTATCAGCAAAATACGGTCGCTGACGGTATCAGGATCAAAGCTCTGGTTCAGCACATCCACCGCTCTCAGGACCGGTATGGTGTCCAGGACTCGACCAAATCGCAACACGGCCTGGGCGTGTATATCGATTGGAATGGACAGATCTCCCAGGTGAAGCAAAGGCCCCCAGAAATCCCGGCCGATCTCAAGAGACGCATGCGGATGGGCAACCAGGAACGCGGCCAGAGCAATGCTTGGCTGCCACTGGCCCTCGTACTGGGCCAGAAGCGGCAGACGCCTCAGTATCCCATCCCTGTCCTTATGGACATTGATGAACCCGCAGCGGGCATAGCTGCTCTGGATCTTTGGCGTGTTGCAGAGAAACCCCTTGTATTCCGCGATATCAAGCCGCTCGGAATCACCCTGCATGGGCAGTGTCGAAAGCTTGTAAACAGGGGCTGCCGTCTCGGGGCTGTCCGAAAGCACAAACGCACCCACTGACGGAGCGCAGGACAGCACATAGCCGAAATACGCGTCATTGTCCGTCATGGTCCGGGGTACACCCTCAAAGGATAGATCAAGGCCGAACTCGTACTGAAACGCATCTTTGATGATGGACAGGGATGTCCGGTCAGGTTCGGGAAAGAAGAAGTCCACGACAATCGCACGGGGACCGGCCGCGGCCAGGGCGCTGACCATGGCGGCCAGGCGATACCGCGGCCAGGGCCACTGTCCTACCGCGGACAGGCTGGCTTCATCCACATCGATCAGGACTACTTCGGGATCTTCAGGCGCATGCCGGTCCATCCGAGCCAGGGCGTCGAACAGTGCGGTGTCCAGGCGCTCCAGCCAGGGCGCTCCGGACAGAACCGCTGCACACCATGCAAAACACAGGATAACGGCGACCCCCCAGATCCAGCCGGGCTTCTCTATCCGATTGTCATGGAAGACCGAACCCTCGGGTGGAGAGACGCCGGGTCTTTCCTGTCTACGATCAGCGTACGAGGATCTCAACGCGGCGGTTCCTCGGCTCGGAAACATCAGGGCCGGTCGGCACAAGGGGATCGTTTTGCCCGTGAGCGCTGACTTCCATGATCTCACGGGGTACGCCCTCATCGGCCAACATGGTGCGGATAGCTTCCGCACGCTCCAGGGAAAGGAGGTTGTTCAGCTCCTTGTCTCCCATGGTGTCTGTGTGTCCGATAATGCTTACCTGCGGATAGGGCCGTTCGTTTATCAGCTGAACGATTTCCGTTAAAAGCTCAGACGAAGCCGAGTCCGGTATGGAGGATCCACTCTGGAAATACAATTGAAAGCTCACCGGCTGAGGTACCTGCATCTCCAGGGCAGGTCCGAACACGCGGCTGATGGTTTCCCGATCCATTTCCTTGAGGGGACTGATGCGCTCCGAGACCTGGACGAATGTCATGGGCTGGGTCAGGACATATTCGTCCTGTTGGGTATTGACTACGACCCGGCCGACGGCGCCGTCTTCATCGGGCATCAGCACGACCGTGGTTGTCGGGGCATGTCCGAAGATGACATAGACAAAAAAAGAAAGATAAGCGAATATAACATAACGCATCACAACCTGCCTTACTGCACACGGACAAGAAACCTTGTGCCTCGGATGCCCAGGACCGCCTGAGGCGTTCTGAACCGCACGGCCTCGGGAGCGAGTTTGCCGATCTTTCCCGATGAGTATACCGCTGTCCCTTTTTGAAAATAAACGTGAAAGTCATAGTCATTGTCCTTCGGGGCAAAGCGGAACGAGCAGATTTCCATTTCCGAGTCAGGTCCGAGGCTCACCCTGGAACCATCCATGAAGCTGACGCCGGCTGAACCGTCGGCATCCGTGCCGAGCAGATCGGCTTCGAGAAGCTCCATGCCCGGTGCAGCGGATATGTGATCGTCATCGCGTACGACCCACACCTGCCCCGACACTGTTTTCAGAATCGCGACCGCTTCCTGGGCCTGAGCCGGCGGCCCGAGCAGGACCAGTACGAGAAAGAGCATGGAGATTCGCATACGCACCTCCAGAAGGTTAATCAAAAATAAGCATAATAAACGAGCAGATGCAAGAGATTTTATGTAATGCCATTGATTTTTAACCCTTTTGATTGATGACCCCGGTCTGGTGCTCGAGCCTGCGCAAGTCAGATCATCCGATTGGGCAGGGCTCATCCGAGCTCGGGCGACATTCCCGGCATTCGGGGGCGGATAGCGCTGCCGGTGCCGGTGGGATGCAGGACAAAGCAGCGGTGATTTCTCGGGCCGCGAACCGGTTGCAATCTGCCGGCAAATAGCCCAATATGGAATAGTGAAGGACGGGTGAGCCCCTGAACCGGCGTACAAGTGCGCTCGGCCTGAAGCGCAGCACGGTGGCCGCGCTGCAGGCAATGAGCCGAGTGCGCACGGGCGGCGGCCCTCTGCCCGTGCCCGCATGGAGATGGAATGAGAGGAGTGAACAATGGATGCTGTTGCCGCAAAAGCAGCCTCTGATCCCTTTGCCGGGTTTCTGGGAATACGCGTGGAAAGGGTGGAAGAAGGCTTTGCCTCCTGTTCGGTGACCATAGGAGAGAACCTGTGCAATTTCCTCGGCATGGTCCACGGCGGCCTGATCTTCAGCCTGGCCGATGTGGCTTTTGCAGCCGCGTCCAACCGGGACCACTATCCCTCCTATGCCCTGGATGTCAGCGGCTCGTTCCTGAAAGCGGCCCGGGTGGGGGATGTCATGAGGGCGGAGGCCAGGCTGGTGCATGCCACCCGGCGCACCGGCCTCTACCGGATGGATGTGTTCAGACAGAGCGAGCTCGTGGCCACGTTCAACGGCACGGTCTTCAGGAAGGTGAGCGGCCAGGAACCGTGAGGCGGGCGGGGCGGCGCAGAGGGCTTGGCGAGGGTTGCCTTCCCGGCAGCCGCCGGGAATTCAGGCGGCCGGGACTGCTGCCGGAGATGGAAATGCCGGGAACCAGGACGATCGGCTGTTGAGCGCCCTGCTGTTTGTCTGTAGAATGAATCGCTGTTAAGAAAGGAGAGGTTTGAAGGGATGAAGAGCGAAATGAAGCCGTATCTGGTTTCCTCTCCCACGATCGATTACGACCACCCCCTGGTGGCGGATTTCGCCCGGGCGCATGCGTCCGGTTCCGGTGACCGGCGCGAACGGGCGGTGAGCCTCTACTTCGCCGTACGGGACACCATCCGGTATGACCCGTACCTGCTCGATCTTTCGGTCGAGGGCCTGCGGGCCAGCACCACCCTGAAGGTCGGCCGCGGATGGTGCGTGGCAAAGTCGATCCTGCTGGCCGCCTGCTGCAGGTATCACGGCATACCGGCGCGCCTGGGGTACGCAGATGTGCGCAACCATCTGTCAACCGCCCGCATGCGCGAGCAGATGAAGACCGATGTCTTCTACTGGCACGGGTATACGTCCATCTTCCTGGACGGAAAATGGCTCAAGGCCACCCCTGCGTTCAATATCGAGCTCTGCGAGAAATTCCGTCTGAAGCCGCTGGATTTCGACGGCCTGAGCGACTCGATCTATCATCCCTTCGATCTCGACGGCAACAGGCACATGGATTACCTCGGCTATCGGGGGGAGTTTGCAGAGGTGCCCATCGACCAGATCATCGAGACCTTCCGCCGCGAGTACAGCGCTGACGACATGACCGTGGATTCTCTGAAGGACGCCGACTTCGACCGGGACGTGGACCATGAGATACATGAAGAATAACTGTCACGGCATAACCGCAGGCAGCGGTCAGACCTTTCCGTTGCCGTAACTTAAAAAGGAGCCCGACCCGATGGCGTCTCAGTCTATCGGCGTGATATCGGACACTCACGGACTGCTCAGAGATGACGTGCATCAGATCTTCTCCGAGTGCAGTCTCATCATCCATGCAGGTGATATCGGCACCCTTTCCGTCCTGAGAGAGCTGGAGCAGATCGCACCGGTGGTTGCGGTGCGGGGCAATGTGGATCGGGGAGACTGGGCCGGCTCGCTGAAGGAATCCGAGCTCCTGGAAATAGACGGCAACCGGGTCTATGTGATCCACGACCTGGGCACCTTCCCCCTTACGGTTCCCGCCGACACGGTCGACATCGTCATATACGGCCACTCCCACCGGCCGAACATGGTTTACCGCGAGGGGACCCTCTACCTCAACCCGGGAAGTGCCGGGCCAAGGAGGTTCAATCTCCCCGTGAGCGTGGGCCTCATAAGGATCGAGCCGGACGGAATCTTCCCTGAGATCGTCGAGCTCTCCGCCTGAAGTCGGATGGCACGGCCCCTCCCTGCCGGTGCCCGCCCGAGCATGCGATGCACCCGGGGCGGCTCCGGGGTTCTCCGCGGTGCCTTTGTTCCGCCGGGAAGTTGATAACCGGCCTCCAAGTCGTTATATCCAGCTTATTGATTTCCGGTCTCACACAGTCCTCCCAAAGGATGCTGTTTCCGGCACCCGGTCCGGGAGACTGGATGCGAAAAAGGCGTGGTGCCGTTTCCGCCTGCTGTGCGCGGAGCTTAGGGGCTGGAAAAGGAGGCGCGGATGCATTCCACCAGGCCGGGCAAAATATTTACCCTCGCCCTGCTCGCTGCGCTCATACTGTGGGCAGGGATCGATCGTGAAAGGGAAACCGGGTACACAGGCATTCTCCGGCAGTCCGGGGCAGAGGCCCACGCCCGGGCCGGAGACACCGCGCAGGCGGATTCCGGGCCGGATATCGAAAGCGCGCATATCGAGGACCTGCGGGCACTCATGATCGACCTGGCCGCGTTTCGTGCCTGCGGCTATCTCCAGGGCAGGATCCTGACGCTGAGCTCAGGGGGCGCGTCATCCCCTGCAGACCGGAGGACCGTGACCGGAAATTTCTGGATCGATTCATGCAACACCGAGCAGACAGACCCCGGGCATCTCAGGATCTCGATATCCGGAAAGGGCTGGAGATGGATCTCCCGCCAGAGGCAGAGACTCGGAGCAGAGTTCGATCTCGATGAGTATGTGAAGTTCCTCGCGCAGGTAACCATGGTCGGGACCTTCGACATGGCCTATGCACGGCAGGACCACATCGTGACCGTATGGTTCGTCCCGACTCGACCTGTGGAGGTCGATTTTCAGATACAGGGAGACGTCGATGTGGACACCGAGAGCCTTTGGTCCTCCATTGTTGGCCAGGGCGCCGAGATCCTGGGCGGCGGCCCGGAGGAGAGAGCACGCCAGGATATCACGAAGGAGGCGTCACGGAGATTCAGAAGCAGACTCTCGAGCGGTCTGACCCTGATCATCGATTTGTGCACCGGCCAGCGATATACCAGGTTCGGTACATTTCCTGCCGGTCAGCTGCCGGATCAGGCCCCCGATCCCAGGGAACGGCCCCTGCTGGCGCATAACAACGCCGTCCTGCACAGAAACGGCATCCTGATGTCGGGACCCTTCGAGACCGACAAACCCGTCATCGCCCGTCTGGAGGCCCAGGATGGCGGAGAAGCGCATGCAGCGATTGTCTGTCAGGATGATGCCCGGAGGATGGCCGATTCCTATGTAAACGGAAACAATATTCCCCAGGGAGAGGCACTGGCCGAAGCCATCTTCAGCCCCGGGAGTCCGGCCCGGATCGAGGTGCCTCCCAATGCCGGCTGCCCGGTCGTGCTGGTCATACGGCCCGTAGATGGGCAGACCACCCCTCTCGCCTGTTCGTTTCTGGTATATCACGAAGGCGCCGAGCAGAATCCCCTGGTGAAGTGCAGGTAAACACACCGCCTCCCTGACATGCCCCTGTCGTCGGTGCTCCTGCCTGACATGCCGGACCGGAATTTCTCCTGCCCGGACGAAAAAAAGAAGGAGCACATGCATAAGAGCCTGCTCCCTCTTGTGTGTTCTGAATATATCGGGTCTGCTTTACACGCGTGTTCGACCCGGTAGGGCCCGGACGATCGCCACCACGAGTATGGCACCCAGGACGGCGATGACCAGCGTCCCCAGGCTGAAGCCCGTCAAAGGCGCCTCGACGCCGAACAGGGCTCCTGCCAGGAAGCCGCCCACCAGTGCGCCGACAATACCCAGGATCATGTCTCCGAAGATCCCGTAGCCGCCGCCTTTCATGATGAGCCCGGTCAACCACCCGGCGATTATTCCTATGATTATCCAGGATAAGATACCCATCTGTTGTATCCTCCTTCCTTGTATTTTTACCAGCCAAGAATACTGATAGTTTCTATACATTAAAATAATAACAGCCTGCGGCTATATCCCCACATGGTCTTTCCCGTAGGGTCAAGCGCCATCGTTTCCCATCCATCGATTCTGAATCAATGGTATGAATCTTATAACGGCAAGCCCTGGACCCTGCTTCAAGCCTTCTCCGTGAATACGGAAGATACGGGCGATCCGGCCGGTGAAGAAGTCTTCTCCGGCCGAGCCTGATGAAACGTGCGCGGAGATGATTATTGTATGTTCTTATGTGGTCCTATAGCGCATCTTCCCTCCTGCGTGTGCTTGTAACCGGCATCCTGGCCTACGTGCTTCTGGTGGGGTTCCTCCGCTTGTCGGGTAAACGGACCTTAAGCCAGCTCAACGCATTTGATTTCGTGGTGACTGTTGCATTTGGGTCAACACTCGCCTCCACAATCCTCAACAAGGATATCGGCATTGTCGAGGGGTTGACGGCGCTCTTTCTCCTGATCGCCCTCCAGTTCATCGTGGCCAGGCTGTCAGCTGTCTCACCGTGGTTCAAGGGGTTCGTTAAATCGAGACCCCGCCTCCTCTTCTACCAGGGCCGGTACCTCGAAGAGGCCATGAAACAGGAGCGTATGAACAAAGACGAGATCCTTCAGGCAGCCAGAAGCCAGGGCATCGCATCCATGGAGCAGGTTGAGGGGGTGGTTCTTCAAACGAACGGGAACATGAGCGTTCTCACGAAGGGAGAGCCCGGATAGAATTCGACTCTTCAGAACCTGGACGTGCCCTAACCGGTAAGGAGGCCGCCAGATCATGATGAGGATCTTTCAAAGTCCAATCAGGGTTCGCCACCATGCACCTGAAGATTCCTGTTGAAAAAGGCAGCGGCAGAAGGGGCAGACCGGTTTCCGGCCGGAGTGTGCGGTCAATGTGCTACCTGGTTTCTTTCATGTAATTCTCCGGGATGGTATAGAATCCCTCTCCGGTCTTCTTGTCGGAGTAGTCGAGAAGGTCCTGCGTGGTCCTGATCTCTGCATCCATCATGTTGGACGTGGAGACCGAATGCACCGTGACGCCGTCGATCTTCTTCATCTCCTTGACGAAATCCTCCATGGACTCCTGCATGCCCGGCATCATCATCATACTGGCGGCCGCCATCCGGTGAAGGAGATCGTAATCCAGATCGATATCATTCGTGGCCCACAGCTCAGTCTCGGAGGGACCCATGGCTGTGTTGGTCGTCTGTACATATTTTCTGCAGTTCCAGGGACCGATCTTTTTAGTCTGGCCGGTATCCTCAACCGTGACGCTGAACTCGGACATGCCCTCCATCATGCCTTCGACAAAGTCCTTTGCATCCTCCTTCTCCTGGGGGCTCATCTCCTGATCCTCCTCGATGGCCTGCCGGGCCATTTCCTGCATATCCATGGGGAATTCGGAATAGGTCTTTGCCTGATTGTCCATGAGGTAGATCTGTTTCTTATCGATCCGCATGATCATGGTCTGGGGTCCCTCGTCGGTCCGGATCATGTCCCTGGCTATCCATGTTTCGCGCACAGTCTCCCGGGCAGGCTGCTTCTGCCCCATGATCTCGAAGGCATCGGTCCGCTGCTTGTACTTCAGGTAGATATCGGCGTGAATGAGGCCGGGAAGCATCAGCATACACATTGCGGCAGGCAGGACAAGGCGGAGCATCTGTTTTGCGTTCATAGTTCCTCCTAACGATTGGATCCTTGAATCCGCTTCAAAGGATCCATGGATACAAGATAGTATCGATGGCAGTGTGAATTTCTCAAATGCAGAGCAGGTGGCAGGGCACTTTTCCCTCAGGCCGTTCAATGAAATGGGACGTTTCCCCTCCGTGCTTTTGACCTTCGCAGCGCGCTGGTATATATAAACCGTAGGGATACTCACATGAGAGAGAAATGTTTTCGCAAGGCTCGTATTCACTGCAGACAGGAGCAGGAGCACCCGTCCGGCACCAGGCATCCCTCGGGAGCAGGCCATGATTGACGGCCGCGGCATACCGGAGCGCGTGGAGGCATCCCTCCGGGCGCTGTACCGTGAAGTCGACCGAATCGCGGGGTCGCTCCATCATATCCACGAAGACAGGCTCAGATGCAGGAAGGGGTGCTCCAACTGCTGCATCGACGGGATCACGGTCTTCGAGGTGGAGGCGCGGTATATCCTGAAGCATTGTTCGCATCTCTTCGGTCAGCACCCGGCGCATCCCTCCGAGGCCTGCGCCTTTCTCGACTCGGAAGGGTCATGCCGGATCTATCCGTTCCGCCCCTATGTCTGCCGCACCCAGGGGCTCCCCTTGAGCTGGATCGACGAAGACCAGGGACCCTCACCTGTCGAGATGCGCGATATCTGTCCGCTCAACGATCCCGGACCCCCCATCGTGGATCTCCCTTCGGACACGTGCTGGAGCATCGGTCCTTTTGAAGCATGCCTGGCAAGGCTGCAGATAGAGATGTCCGGAGGGCCCATGGGGAGGATAGAGCTCAGGGACCTGTTCGAGCCGGAACGCCTGGCTTCCCTGTTCGAGGGACAACCCCGGCGGCGAAGAGAGAGAGGATCGTGAGCATGGACAGGGCAACGCGCAGGAAACTTCTCGAATATCAGCGCAACGAGATAACCGAGCATCATATCTATCGGAAGATCGCCGCCTCCATGAAGCCGGGCAAAAACCGGGAGACCATCGACAGAATCGCCCGTGACGAGATGCGGCACTACGAGACCTGGCGGTCCTACACCGGCCGCGAGGTCAGGCCCGACCTGGTGAAGCTCTGGTTCTACTATCTCATCAGCCGCGTCCTGGGCTTTACCTTCGCCGTCAAGCTCATGGAGCAGGGCGAGGATAATGCCCAGGTTGAATACCGGAGCATAGTCGCCCGGATACCCGAGGCCGGGATCATCGTGGAGGACGAGATCGGCCACGAGGAGGCGTTGATCCGGCTGCTGAAAGAGGAGAGTCTTCGGTACACAGGCTCCATGGTGCTGGGGCTCAACGACGCCCTCGTGGAGCTCACCGGCGCCCTGGCCGGCCTCACCCTCGCTCTGCAGGACACGCACCTCATCGCCCTGACAGGCTCCATCACCGGCATTGCCGCGGCCATGTCCATGGCCGCGTCCGAGTACCTCTCGACCAAGGCCGAGGAGACCTCCAAGAATCCCGTCCGGGCCTCGGTCTATACCGGCATCGCCTACATCGCCACCGTGCTGGTCCTGATCACGCCCTATCTCATCCTGCCGAACTATTATGTCAGCCTGGGCGTCACCCTCACGCTGGCGGTGCTGATCATCGCCTTTTTCACCTACTACCTCTCCGTGGTCAAGGACGTGCCTTTTAAGAGCAGGTTTTTCGAGATGGCCGGGCTTTCCCTGGGAATCGCGTTCATCAGTTTCCTGGTAGGGTTTGCCCTGCGGACGGTCTTTGGAGTTGAGGTGTGAGGTGACCGGGGCGGCCCTCATGGGCCATGCTCGCGGTTGAGCCTTCACAGGCTCATTGAGACAGAGGCATATCCTCTACCGGATCTCCTCCTGGAAGGAAAAGTTCAAGGGTGCCCTTCGCCGTCCGGGCACCCTCAACCGGGAAACACTTATGCCGAAGGCAGCGAGGTGAACACCCCTCTGGGGTCCACCTCTCTCCGGAGAATCTCGATGATGTCGGGCGTGGGCATGGGGGTGAGCGGTATCTCCCCTTCGGGTTTCAGGAGCTCGAAACCCGTGCACATCTGGGCGATGTCCAGGGTCATTCCCGGGTGCAGTGTCTTGACCCGCATCCGCTTGGTCTCCGGCTCGAAGTCGAACACCCCGCACTGGGATATGACGGCGACAGGCCCATTGCCGGGCAGTCCGGCCTTCTTCCGGGTGTTTCCGCCCCTCAAGTGACCCACCGAGGTGATGAAGTCGACCTTTTCCGGAAACTTCTCGGGTGTCTGCAACCCCACCAGCACCATGTTTTCGGTCAGGGAGGTAAGGTCGTTGTTCCCGCCCGAGCCGGTCAGCCGCGCCTTGGGCTGGTGGAAGTCGTCGCCGATCATGTGGGTATTGACGTTGCCGTACATGTCCACCTGGGCGAATCCCAGAAAGGCGATGTCAACATAGCCGTTGTAACACTGGCCGAACGAGTATGCCATCTCCATGACCACAGGCGACTTGCGCCAGGTGAAGGGCCCTCCCACCGACCAGGGCATGCCTCCCTGGATGGGGTCCTGGCCTCCGGATTCATAGACCATGGTGATGTTGGGGGCATGGGTCTTGCGGGCGAGGATCCCTGCCACCATGGGCAGGCCGGTGCCCACGTACACGATGGTGTGGTCCTTGATCTGCGCGGAAATGATGTATGCCAGAATCTCCAGCGGATTAGCCGGGGCGTCGTTTTTCATGTTTTGTTCCTCCTTCTTTATATCACCGGGCATCAGTAAAAGATTCCAGGATCGTTGTTGACGGTGTATTCCTGATACGAGAAGTCGACGTCCTCGTTGTCCCCCTCGGCGGCTTTGGTCTGCCTCCTGGCCTCGATCATCCATTTTGCCCCGCCGAGTTTCTCGATGAATTCGATCTGGTCTTTTGTGCCGAAGACCCACTCGTCGATGAACTTCCCGATGTTCTCTTCGTTGATTGCCGAAAACCGCATGAGCTTCTCCCACCACTGGCGGGGCCAGTAATAGTACCCCGGCATGCTCCCGGGCAGGGCCCCATAGGGAAGCTCCACCACCGCGTCAGCATAGAAGAACGGGATGATCGATCCCTTCTTGTTGCACCGGATATCCATCTCCGGGACGATCTCCTCTGCGGTGATGACCACCTTTCTGGAAGCTGCGGCCCCGGCGAGGTCGTTCACGGTGGGACCGTAGATATAGGCGTTTCCGTATTTGTCCGCGGCCTGCACATGGATGAAGGTGACGTCCGGGTACAGCGCCGGGATGAACAGGGACGGATCGGATTCCTTTTTCAGCGGGTTCTGGATCACCTTGAGATAGGGATTATACTTGACGATGTCCGAGCCGAGCATCTGCTTGCTCAGCAGCCCCGGAGAGCCAAGCTGTGCCGCCTTGAGCCCCTGGGCGATTCCGCCGTGGCTCCACTCGGAGAGGATCCTGACCTTGCCCGCCTTGAGCTGGCGCGTATAGTTGCGGTCCGTGCCCCGCATCTCGGCCCCGGTATAGGAATTGTGTGAGTAGCGCACCGATCCGGTAACGATCATGTAGCTTTGGTTGGTGTTGGGAGCCCCGATCATCTGGAGGTCTTTCTTTCCCTGCCGCATGATCTCGAAATGGCTCTGGATGCATGTCCTCACGTACCCGAACCCGGTGTCCAGAACCACGTCACCGTCCTGTACGAACTCGGCCACTGCCTCCTTGAGCGATATCCTCTTGTCTTTTTTGGATCGATCCTTGTTCAGATGGACCGTGCGTGCGTTCTCGAAATCCACGAGCCTGTCCAGAATGCCCGGATCGTCGATTTTCAGATTTTCGAGCGCCTCCCTGCTGTAGTCGAACACTCCCATATATGCCCTCCAATTCATGCAGTTTTTTCGCAACAGACCAAAGCGAAATCCATGCCATGGGGAAAAGGGCTTGTTCTACTTTGTTATCATATTGATTTTATTATTTTGATTTATATCTATTTCAGCCTTTGCGGTATTTATCCCCGAACTGCCACAGTAGGACAAACCACATTATGGTGAAAAGACCATAACCCGGAAATGGCGGGAGAATTTCATCACCGGGAGAGCGTTGGGCTGAACGGGCCTCGCGCAGACCCGGGCCCGGCTACGAGAAGAACAGGGGTACGAGCAGGAGCAGGATATGCAGCTCCGCCACCACGCTCGGCAGGAAGTATGATCCGGCGCTCGCGGCCGGTGCGTCCTGCGCCGGGCGGAGGCGGGGGAGCCACCGGGGTATCTTTTCGAGGAATTCGACATAACCCTGCCCGTACTTCCTGGTGAGGTGTCCCTCCTCGTAGAGCACGGTCATGTGGTAGGTAAACCCGCAGGCGATCACCATGACGGGCACGAACCACAGCAGGTCTGCGAGGACCGTAATGCCCACGAGAATGAGGGTGTTGCCGATGTAGATGGGGTTGCGCACATAGAGGTAGGGGCCGGTGAGCGTGAGCGTCTTGTGTGTCTTGAGCCGGTAGTGCAGGTGCATCTGGGCCCAGACGCGCAGGCCCAGCCCCAGCATGAAGAGAACCGTGCCCGCGGGGTGGACGATCCAGGGGTTGTTGATCTCTCCCTGATTATAAAAGAGCGCAAAGAGATAAAACGGGACGATGAGTGCTCCACGCAGCCGGTACCAGATCTTCTTCGGTTCGCTCACGATACTTTCCTCACTCTAGTTGTCTCATCCGAGATGCGGGAAAACAGGATCGGTATACCGTGAGTCTGTGTGCCCGTCATCATCGCCAGCAGGTCTTCCTCAGACCGGCATCATGTCTGCCGCGGGGTCCCGGGAAGAGAGCCCCAAAGGCATATACTCCGCAATGAAAAAATCTATAGCCGATCCAGCCTCGGCTCGTCAAGGCCTGTCAGAAAACTCCGGATTATGTCATTGGAGGTCATCGGGCCGGTGATTGCCCACGATCACCCCCCTCACCCGTTCCATGAGCTCCGGAAGATCGTCCCTGGTAAGGCCGGACGTCTCGACCGGGTCTCCCACCACGACCTCGATGGTGCCCGGCCGGAAGACCAGGCTCTTCTTGGGCAGCACCTTCCGCGACCCGTTGACGGTCACGGGCAGGATGGGAAAGCCCTCTTGAAGGGCCGTGACGAATCCGCCCTTCTTGAACTCCCGGATGGTCCCGTCCGGCGACCGGGAACCCTCGGCGAAAAACAGCACGCTTGTGCCGGGCGGGAGGCGGTCCATCCCGGCGTGGATGCTCTCGATGGCCTTGCCCGGATCGGACCGGTCGATAAAGATGTTGCGTGAAACATACAGGGCATACCCGAACAGGGGAACCCTTCGCAGCTCTTTCTTGATAATCCATCGGTACTGGATACCCAGGCTGGTGACCAGAGCGAGGATATCGTACTCGGACTGGTGGTTCGCGATGACGATGTATGAGGTGCCCGGACGAATCTTTTCGCGGTTTTTGATCACCACCTTCACTCCGGTGGCGTACAGCATGAAACGCGCCCACTGCTTCGAGAGCGTAAAGGCCAGATTCCCGGTCGAGCTCGTGATCGCGGCAATCGTCACGGGCACGAAGAGCACCAGGCTGATAAACACAGCGCAAAGGCTTATCCAGAAAACCTTGGCGGCAGCGATGATGACCGAAGGTGCCTTAACCATGTGCAACTTCATTATACCCAAAAAATCCGCGCTTGTGAATACCCCGGGGGGATATTTTCATCATTTTTTCCGCCCCGGCATGTGGTAGTATCCATCCATTCTCAAAGGGATTGGGAAGCATTGTCCCATGGTGGAAACAGCATCGCCGCGTCCCATCATATTTTTTCAAGGAGGGAGCTATGAAAAGAGAGTACCGTACCATCGGCGTGCTCGTGGTTCTGTTCGCCCTGCTGACGCTACCTGCAGGTGCACAGGACCGGCAGCCCGGGACGTCCATGGACGTCACCGGCCAGGCCGTGATGAGCGTGGCCCCGAACCAGGCGATCATCACCTTTACGGTCGAGACGTCAGAGGCAAAGGCGGCCTCTGCCGTGGAAAGGAACGCAAAACTCTCGGACAGGGTGATCCGGGCACTGAAGCAGAAAGCGGAACAGGACATCACCCTGTCAACGTCGAGCTTTCATATCCAGCCGATCCATGTGAGGGAGAATAAGCCGGACGCATCGAGCTCCGGGTTCACCCCCAAGGCCTACCGGGTCAGCAATTCGATCGTGATCAAGACCGGCCGGATCGAAAGAATCGGCGAGCTCATCGATGCGGCTGTCGCGGCCGGGGCAACCCGGGTGGGGTCCCTCTCCTTCTCCCGCAGCGACAGCGATGTACTGCAGAGACAGGCTGCCGCCATGGCGCTTGAGAATGCGGTGGAGAACGCAAAGGTCCTGGCAAAGGCGGCAGGCTTAAGCCTCAAGGGGATCACCTATATCCAGTTCGTGCCGAACATGATGCAGCCGGGAGGCATGGAGCTGGCCCTGGCCGAAGGCGAGGCCGTCACCCCGATCCTTCCGGGGCAGATCACCGTGGAATCGTATGTGAACCTCACCTACGAGATCGCCCGGTAGGACCTTCCCTGGTGTTCGTTTCCCCGCGGTGCGCCGTATCCGCGTTCTCCGCGCACGATCAAAGGCACACCCTGCCCTGATCGTGCGCGGGACCACACCGCCGGTGCACGGCGGGTTCACGGTGGGTGTTCACCGGGAAAGACCCCCGCGAGCGGAGTCGGATGGGTCATGTCTGCACGTGAAAAGCCGGTGTAGTGCCGTTTGGCGATGCAGGTATTGTCAAATTGTCAAGCCGCGGCTGCTGAATCGACTGTTTTTGTCATTTTGGCAAATGCCTTCCCGAAAGCCTGCCCCGTTTTTGCCAATATGTCACAAGGTATGGGATTATTATTTGATTTAATCAATGTTATCATTGGCTTATTGCCGTTTTATCCATGGCATGGATCTTGCCCATTGCACCGGCAGGAAAATTATTGGAAAGGAGAAAGACCATGCTTGCCCTCTGGATAGTAATCGGCTGCTTGTTTCTGACAGGGATCGGCATCAGGTTCATGTACCGGGTGCTGGGCCTGACCCCGGTGGAGGCAACGGCGGTGTTCGTGCTCATCGTGATGCTGGTAGGTATCAATACCGGTCCGGCCAGGCAGATCATAGCCCAGCTCTTTTAGGGACCATGCCCGTATGAAGCGACAGAGACCATCCCGCACCCTGTTTGCACGGTTCACGAGAATCAGCGCTTACGGCTTCGTGCTGGTGATCATGACCTTCCTGGGCCTCTACGGAGGGCTCTACCTGGACAAGGTCACGGACATGGCGCCGAACTTCACCCTGCTGGGGCTTGTCGTCGGGATCATACTGGGCTTCAGGGGCTTCCTGCATGAGGCTGCTGCAGAAAGGAGCAAATCGTCATGACTATTGCACTGGCCGCCACGGGCGCCGTGTTCTTTATCGCCATCGGTTATCGGTTCATAACCAGGATCACGAACAGGGGGCCTGCAGCCTACCGAGCCAAATAACGATTTCCGTACCGTCAGGGACGGCACGGGCAAGGCCACTTCACCTGCTCTCGCCTTGGCTGTTCTACTCCCTGACCGGATCTGTGATTCCCTCATTCCCCCGGAACATCCGCACACGGGCGGCGGCACGAGGGATCGCCATCGCCGGCCTCCTTCTCGGGAACAACCCCTCGAGACAGCCCCTCCGCCCACCTCGCCCGGCACGCACGTGCCTTTTACGCACGACAACCCATTCAGCGGTATTGATACCTTGAGGAAATACGCATACTATAACAGACCATGTGTTGATGAACGTTCCTGATTTCCGTACAGAGTCCCGGGAACGGCAGGAGAATGATCGTTATGAGCTCCTTGAAGGTCTTCTTTTTCGGTTCAGGCGATGCCTTCGGCAGCGGCGGAAGGCTTCAGAGCTGTGTCATGGTCCGAACCGGGGAGTCCGGGTTGCTCATCGACTGCGGGGCGACCGCCCTGAGCGGCATGAAGCGCCAGGGGATCGATTCTTCGGATATCGACACGATCGTCATATCGCACCTTCACGGAGACCACTTCTGCGGCCTGCCCTTTCTCATCAAGGAAATCCAGGTCACCGGCACCCGTGATAGGGCACTGACCATTGCAGGGCCCGAGGATCTGGAACCCCGCGTGGAAGGGCTCCTGAATCTCCTCTTTCCCGGCCCCGGAGACGTACGGTCCGGCTTCTGGCCCGATTTTCCGGTCATCTCCGCCGGAGAGTCCCTGCAGATCGGCGATATACGGGTCAGTGCATATCCCGCAGCCCACTCCCCCATGGCTCATCCCCTCTCGCTGAGGATCGACTGCAAGGGAACCGTGATTGCCTATTCCGGCGACACCGAGTGGAGCGATGTCCTCCCCGAGATCTCCCGAGGCGCGGACCTCTTTATCTGCGAGACCTACGAATACCTTCAGGCCGCAGGCAACCACATCAACTATCTCACGCTGCTCGATCATCGTCACGAGCTGGACTGCCGGCGTATCGTGCTGACCCACCTGGGAAACACCATGATCGAGAGGTGCGGCTCTCTGGAATTCGAGTGTGCGCAGGACGGCATGGTCATCGAGGTGTGAGCGGACGGGTAGACTGGCGTCGCGCCGGCCCCTTGAAGAGAAGATTCCTCCGCCGCCGGCCCGTCTGCCGTTCATGCACTTGGGCACGGCACGCCGCATCCGTGCAGCACGTGCGGACCCGGCACGCCGCACATCGATGCCGAGCAGCTCGGGCAGGACATTCGGTTCTTGAAATTCATTCCAACTCGGGGTAGTATGTTCTGTAATTATTTGACCCTTTCCACTCATACAGATGTCTCCGGGCGGTCTTTCTTCGTGCTGCGATGCGTGTGGAAATGGAGACCATGTTTGTAGTTGTGTGATCATGAAAAGGGGGTGGCATGAAGATCTTTCTCACCGGTGCCACAGGTTTCATCGGGACTCATCTGGCCAGGGATCTCGCCTCTCGCGGCCACGGCTTGGTCTGCCTTGTGAGAAGGTCGAGCTCCATCCGCGAGCTCGAAAACATCGGTGCGGAGCTCGTCCTGGGAGATGTGCAGGACAGCAGGTCGCTCCTGCCCGGCATGTCGGGCTGCGACGCCCTGGTCCATCTGGCCGCTGCAACCTCCTTCTGGGAGCCCGACAGGGAAACCTACAGCCGGGTCAATACCGAAGGCACGCGCAAAGTCATGGAATGCGCCCTGGAGGCGCACATACCCCGCGTTGTCCACATGAGCACCCTGCATGTCTACGGCAAGCCCGCCCGGAGGCCGTTCACCGAAGAGAGCATGGTCGGCCCTGTCCGGTTCAGCGAATATGCCAGAACCAAGTATGAGGCCGAACGGATCGCCTGGGGTCTTCATGTCATGAAAGGTCTTCCCCTCGTGGTGTGCTGCCCCGCCGTGGTTCTTGGCGCCCGATCCTCCGGGAGCGGGACCTCTTTTGTCGGGAGGCTGCTCGATACCGTAAGGGTGCACCGGGCGTTTCTCAATTCTGTTCATACCTTTGTGCATGTCCGTGACGTGGTCGAGGCGGTGAGCCAAATCCTGAGCAGGCCTGTCCCGTCCGGTCAGCGGTATTTCATCGCGGGCGAGTGCATCTCCATCCGCCGTCTTGCGGCAATGGTCGAGGCGTCCTCAGATACCAGACTGTCACGCGGGAGCATGTCCGGCTCAACTGTCAGGATCATGGGCACGGCCTTCGCCGCCATGGCCGGTATCCTCGGAAGGCCCCCTTTCAGGGGACTGTCACGGGATTATCTCGATACGCTGCGCGAGGGCGTCTCGGCGGACGGCGGCAAGGCCGCCCGGGAGCTCGGCATTGCCTACACGCCCATTGCTCAGGCCGTATCGGACGAGGTCGGTTCAGCAAAAACGCGCGGCCTCCTCGCCGACAAGCGCAAGGCCAGGCGCTACCCGCTGATGCTCGAGATCGTGTACAAAGCCCAGGGCGACGACACCTCCATGCCGGGTTATGTCACCAATATCAGCGAGAGCGGCATGTTCCTCATCACCCGGAAGCCCTATGCCAGAGGCAGGTATATCAGCGCGAACCTCTTCGGAAAGAATCCCGGTGAATTCTTCATGGCCAGGGGCAGGGTTGTGAGAACCACCCCGGGCGGGGCGGCAGTGAATTTCACCCACCGGGACGGAAACATCAGAGATCTCGTGGACAAGCTTCAAAAAGGTTCCGGTCCCCTGCCCCGGCCCGAACCCTGACCCCTAGATGCTGTGACCCCTAGATGTGACCCTGACCCCATGACCGATTACCACTGTAGTACCAACGACACGGGCTTACCCCATGCAAACGGACCAGCGGGCACCGGAAAAGACCATGGCCTTCAGGGTCGGACTGCACGGCCGGCGGAAACCCTGCAACAGCACCGATCAGCAACAGGATCCTCCAGGGGCGGGCCCATAAACCATTTGACGGGCCGCCGGTCTTTCCTATACGAAGAAAGATCATGTCATCAGGAGAGTTCCCCATGATTTTGCGAATCGACCATGTCTCACTTGCAGTACAGGACTACGAGAAGGCATCCGCCTTTTTCACCAGGCTTCTGGGCGCTGTCCCGGGTGCCTATGCAGAAGACGGCTCCATGAAGTACCTGTGGCAGATCTTTTCACTGGGCGATCTGAGCAGGTTCGAGCTTCTCACCCCCACCGGAGAAGGCAGTTTTCTGGACGGGTTTCTCAAAGACCGGCAGGGAGGTGTCCACCACATCAACCTGCAGACGTCCGATATCTATCGGGCCCGGCAACTCCTTGAAGAAAGCGGGATTCCTTATTTCGGGTTCAACGACTACGGGCCGGTGTGGAAGGAGCTGTTCATTCACCCGAGAGACGCCTTCGGCGTGCTCATCCAGATCGCGGAGTTCCGTCCCGACGACTGGATCTCTCCCCAGGAAAGGATGCCCGGAGAGGAAAAGTGGCTGCTCAAGAAGAAAGACTCGGGTGCGGACCTGACTTTTGCCCACCCGGGCGGCGGCACGGTGACGATCGAGCTGAGCGCTCAGGAGGTCGAGCGACTCATGGATGACCTGAAAAACACGATCTCATGATCATGCCCGCTCAAGTCCGCCCATCCGGATGGAGCTGAAGAAGCCGTGGAGATCACCATCCATGTGGACAATGCCGTTCGCATCCTCGAAGCGGATCTTCCGCCGGAGCTGATCAAGCGTATCGAGGCGGACCTCACCTTGCCCAATCCCAAATGGGAGCAGGTGGAGAAATACAGCAGGAGCAGGAGGAGAAACTTCCAGCCCGAGACGCTCGCCTACTACCAGCGGCACAACGGCGTGCTCCTGCTCCCCCGTGGCTATATCAACCATCTCCTCGGCAGGCTCGGCCGGAGCCCCTATCTGGTCGTGGACCGGACGCGCACGCTCGATCCGGTGGATTTCGGTTTCCGGGCACGCCTCCACCCCTATCAGCTCGCTGCGGTCAAGGACCTCACCGCCCGGAGGTTCGGGGTGCTCGAGGCTCCGCCCGGGGCAGGCAAGACCGTGATCGCGCTCAATATCATCGCCCGCAGGAAGCAGCGGGCCCTGGTGGTCGTCCACACCAAGGAGCTCATGTATCAGTGGCTCAGGCGGGCAAACGAGTTTCTGGACGTGGGCGAAGACCAGATAGGCCTGATCGGCGACGGCAGGAAGGACATCGGCAGAAGGCTCACCATCGCCATCATCAATTCACTCCACAGAGTCATGGACGAGGTGAAGCCCACGATCGGCCACGTGGTCGTGGACGAGTGCCATCACACGCCTGCCCGGACCTTCACCGAGGTGGTGGGCGGGCTCGACTCCTCGTTCATGCTCGGCCTCTCGGCCACCCCATACCGCCGCGACAAGCTCACCCGGCTCATCTATTTCTACCTGGGAGACCGCATCCACACGATCCTTCCCCGCGAGCTCCAGGAAATCGACAGGATCATGCGGGCCACCCTGAGGGTGCGCAAGACCCGGTGCGCGTATTATTTCGACGCTAACGAGTACCAGTCGATGATCTCCACCCTGATCGCGGACCGCAACCGCAACGCAGTCATTGCCCGCGACGTGGCCGATCATGTCCGCTCCAGGCAAAGCGGCATCGCGCTCGTCATCTCCGACCGGGTCTCCCACTGTGAGGAGCTCAACCGGATGATCACGTCCTTAGGAATCGAGGCCTCGCTCCTGACCGGCTCGGTCCCCATGGCCAAGCGGAGCGAGCTCGTGGAACGGCTGAACCGCTCCCGCATCCATGTTCTCGTCGCCACCTCCCAGCTCATCGGCGAGGGCTTCGACCTCAAGACCCTGAGCTCCATCTTCCTCGCCACCCCCATCCGGTTCACCGGCAGGGTGAAGCAGTATATCGGCCGCGTGCTCCGGGTTGCCGAAGGCAAGGACGAGGCCGTGATCTACGACTACGTTGACGACAACGGAATGCTCATCAGCAGCTTCCAGTCGCGACTCTCCGCCTACGAGGACATGGGCGTCCGGATCAATCCGGGGACGGGTTCAGATTAGCTGGATCAATCCGGTCAATTCGGGGACGGGTTCACATTAGCTGGGATCAATCCGGGTCGGGCTCACATTAGCTGGAAAAGAAGCTCCCGAACACGCATGGGTATGCCCTGTTCCGGGAAGGGGCCTGCTTAGTCCGATGCACCACTGTTCTCTCCATGCTCGAGCGTGTCCAGAATCATATCCAAGGGATCCTTTCCGATCACAAACCCTGGACAGCATGTTTCCCTGCCAGAATGTCGCGGATTTGCCGGTCTTCGCCGGGGGATTTTGCCATTTTGGCACAGGCCTGCCCGGGGAGTGAGCCCCTGCTGCCAATCTGTCACGCAAACCCTCGGCAGACCCACACCATACCTCGTAATTTCATATA
>JAHDKO010000074.1 GCA_018436855.1 Deltaproteobacteria bacterium
CGATGCAGACAGAGCTTTTATATCTTGATAATCAAGGGGTTGATACCACCCAGTTTACGAACGATGAGTTGGATGAGATATATAAGTATGTCCGCGAAGTAGAGAAGCAAAAGTACTTGGTAGTTACTGCGGGGCTAATGAACCCTCCAGCGTTCTACAGCCGCTTATTGACGATAGAAAGTAGAACGGGCGGTGCCATTCAGGCAACTAAGGCAGCTGTTAAAGTCAAGCCCCAAGGTGGCGCGGTTGCTGAGAGAATGACATCTCGCAGAGCGATGCCCAAGGTCAAGCCTAACGTTCCAGGGATAGTTGGTAATGCTGATGATCTGATTGCCTCAAAGAGTGCAAGCAAAATTGTCAATACAACTGGAAAACAGCTACAGAAGAAGTTTAAGCACGCCAAAGATTTTGGTGTAACAGGAAACTTCAGTCCAGCAAACGCAAAGAAGTTCAACAGCGCAATCAATCAACACTTAAACGCACCAGGGACAAAGGAAATTCTTGGAACTTTTAAAAAAGACCCCGTAACTCATTTTGTAGATGCCCAAACAGGCTTGAATGTGATGACTGATCGCTCAGGGAATTTGATAAGTGCCTGGAAGCTTAATCCCACACAACTTCAAAATGTTTTGAAACACGGAGGTCTGTAATGAAAGATCCAAAAAGTCCAATATGTTTGAAACTTACAAATGAAGAAGCGTTGGTACTTTTCGATTGGATAAGTAGATTTAATGAAGATGACAAAAATGTATTTCAAGATCAGGCGGAACAAAGGGTTCTTTGGGATATTGAGGCTATGCTGGAGGAGCAGTTGGTTGAACCACTTGACGAAAATTACGATGAGCTTCTTAAGTCTGCACGAGACAAGGTTAGAGATCAAGAGGACTGATGCAATAAGAAGTGGCTCCGGTTGTTGAGACAGGTGATGGCGATTTATATGTATTAGTCACGACTTGATCGGACAGTAAGTGATTGCCAGTAGGTGGTAGTCATGGTTAACCTTTCTGAAGTTCTGCGAAAACTCGAAGAAAGGAGAATGAACCATGACTACCGATCAGAAGCTTATCAGAAACAAGTTGGGATTGCTAGATTTAGCCAGCTACCTCAAGAACGTCTCCGAGGCATGCCGGGTGATGGGCTACAGCAGGGACACGTTTTACCGGGTGAAGAATGCGTACGAGGAGGGAGGAATGGAAGCCCTCATAGAGAAGACCAAGCGTGTTCCGAACCTCAAGAATCGCATACCGGAAGATGTCGAGGCGGCGATTCTGGAGCTCACCCTTGAGAACCCTGCCCTGGGCCAGAAGCGGGTAAGTGATGAGCTCAGGAGACGAGGGATCTTCGTATCGGCCGCCGGCGTCCGCTGTGTGTGGCTCAGGCATAACCTGGAAGTCTTTCAGAAGCGTCTGAAGGCCTTGGAAGTGCACGTGGCGAAGACCGGCCATGTTCTTACCGAGAACCAGCTCAAGGCCATGGAGAAAGCCCAGGAGGAAAAGATTGCCATTGGCGAGATCGAGACCGAGCACGTGGGCTATCTGGGAGCCCAGGACACCTACTACGTGGGCAATATCAAGGGGGTGGGACGCATCTACCAGCAGACCTTCATCGATACGTACTCTTCTGTAGCCCTGGCCAAGCTCTATACCAGCAAGCATCCCATCAATTCCGCTGATTTCCTCAATGACCGGGTTGTGCCGTTCTTCGATGAGAAGGGCGTTGGCTGCTTGAGAATCCTGACGGATAGAGGCACGGAATACTGTGGGAATCCCACGACTCATGAGTTCCAGCTCTTCCTTGCTCTCAATGACATCGAGCATACGAGAACGAAAGCACGGTCCCCCCAGACCAACGGGATCTGCGAACGCTTTCACAAGACCATCAAGGACGAATTCTACAGTATCGCTTTCAGAAGAAAGATTTATCTTAACCTTGAGGAGCTCCAGAAAGACCTCGATCTATGGCTCTACAAGTACAACAACCAGAGGACTCATCAGGGGAAGCGCTGTCAGGGGAGAACGCCCATGGATACCTTTAATGACAACCTTCCCATGGCGAAAGAAAAGTGTATCGGGTATATGGATGAGGGGCATGTCGATGGTATTCTTACCGATGACCATCTGACAGCTTAGATCTGACCAGACAGAACTTCAGAAAGCGGACCAACTGTCAGATCGAGTCTTAGCTA
>JAHDKO010000150.1 GCA_018436855.1 Deltaproteobacteria bacterium
AATGAAGCCCGCCCGGGGTGCATCATGAAGGATGCATTTCTTTAGGGAGACAGTCTGCACCCTGGGCAGGCGGGAGGTTATTCAGCGTAGATGAGTTTCGCGGGCACTTCCTTGGCCATGACGTTGATCATCTCCTCGCTGATGCCCTGCGCAAGACAGTACTTGATGAACATCTTCCACGCAGGCACCGGCTTGTTGCCGGGCTGACCCGCATCCGTGATCAAGACCAGCTGCTCGGGCCCCTTCTCCTTGAGCAATCCTTTAAGCATGTTGAACGAATAATCATACGCCACGACCCAGTCCGCCATCCCGGGCCACGGTATGCACGAACACTCCGCAAACTCCAAATACCCGCCCAGATCAATCATCTCACGGGCCTCTTCAAACGTCAGAATCGTCATCTCCTGCGTCACGTGATCCAGCAGCACCTTGACGTTCATCCCCCGCTTCCGGATGTACTTCAATATCGCCGCCTTCTCCTCGTTGGATACATGACACGCTGACAACACCGTCACGTCACCCTTGACGTTGTCGTTGAACTCCGCCATCACGTCGAGCACCTCGATCATCTCGTCGGTGAGATCCTCACTCGCACCGATACCGCCTTTGGTCACGCAGATCCCCTTCTTCTCCCACTCCTCCTTCGGCCAGCCCTGCGCCTGCCGCTGATGCATCGCATCCAATGACGGAAGCCATACCTCCTTGCACCTGCCGTATCCCAGCGCCACCTTCACCGCGTGCGCGTTCATCCCGCCTACGGTATGATTGAGCGTGATCCCGCCATAAACCTCAACCGGCGTGAACTCCATCCCGTCCTTGGCCTTCTCCTTGGCCATCCTGCCCAAAAAATCCTGGATGATGTCCGCACAGTTGTTCACCATGGTGTTGTGATCCTTGAACACCAGCGCCTTCATCCCGGCCTCGCTCGCCTCAATGCACGTCTCCACCATGGTCGGCCGGCCAGGCAGCCAACCACCGAGCGGCGCCCCGTGAATGTGCACGTCTATGCACCCCTTCAATATCTCGTCCACCTTCTCGGGCTCCACCGGCCTGCCGGGATTGAAATAATTGTACGGCCACGCAGGATGCGTCCTCTTGCTCAACTCCTCCGCCGTAATCGCCCGACCAAACGGCATCTTCCCCCAATCTTCCATCGCCTTGCTCATGCTCTCACTCCTTTCG
>JAHDKO010000173.1 GCA_018436855.1 Deltaproteobacteria bacterium
AGCCTGGAGATGGAGTAGTCATGGGTGTAGTCATTTGTAGTGATTATAAAAGAAAAAGGGGCCAGCCGATAGCGGCTAACCCCTTGATTTTGGTGGGCCATCCAGGACTCGAACCTGGGACCTACTGATTAAGAGTCAGTTATTATTACCTTCACATATCTTCACTATGCATTCCTAAATAGCTTGACACCATAAGGTATTAGACTTATCGTCTATCATTATGCATCCCATTATTTCATCATATTTCATATCATTTGTGGGGGCTATGTGGGGGCAATTTATTAATCAGGAGGTCTTATGGCTAAGCGTATACAGTCAAAATATCCCGGTGTAAGGTATCGCGAACACGCAACCCGGAAGCATGGCGTACAAAAAGACAAATACTTTTTTATCCGTTACCAGAAGGACAAGAACCGTATTGAAGAAGGTTTGGGATGGGCAAGCCAGGGGGTTACAGCGGAAAAAGCATTTCAAAGGCTCTGTGAGCTTAAACAGAATGCAACCACAGGAGAAGGGCCAACCCGTCTTGCAGAGAAGCGGAAAATTGCATTAGCAAAGGCCAAACAGAAAGAACTCGAAAATCTCACAGTAGAAGATTTCTTCAATAAAACATATTTTCCTCAAGCCAAGGAGGATAAGAAGGAGAAGACTTGCACATCAGAGGATCAATTCTTCCGTCTCTGGATATCCCCTGCCATAGGCAATAAACCAATGGAAAAAGTATCCCCCCTTGATATCGAACGCATAAAGAAATCAATGACAGATGCCGGGAGATCCCCCCGGTCTATACAGTATTGTCTTGCCGTCATCCGACAGGTCTTCAATGTTGCCCGAAAACTAGATATGTACTCAGCCGATAATCCCGTTTCCAAAGTATCGAAGCCTAAATTTGACAACAGACGGTTACGGTTCCTATCCTATGAAGAAACCGAGACTCTTTTGTATGCGTTGGCAATAAAAAGCACACAGCTTCATGACATGGCTTTGTTGTCATTGCACTGCGGACTACGTGCAGGTGAGATATTCAATCTGACATGGAGTGATATAAACTTTGCAAGAAGCACTCTGACGTTGAGAGATACAAAATCAAGCAGAACCAGGATTGCTTTCATGACTCAACAGGTTAAAGAAATGCTTCAAGAAAGATCCAAGGCAACATCTGAAGAAAGGCAAAACGATTACGTATTTTTAAATCGTAAAGGCCATAAGGTGAAAGAGATATCCAATTCTTTTGACCGTGTTGTTTCAGCAACGGGCTTAAATAATGGCATCACTGATCCTCGACAGAAACTTACCTTCCATGGATTACGACACACCTATGCTTCCTGGCTGGTTGAGTCCGGAGTAAGCATCTATGTCGTCAAGGAAATGTTAGGACACCAGTCAACAGCTATGAGCGAACGGTATAGCCACATCGGACATAATAGTATGCGTGATGCGGTTAAGACCTTGGAGAAATCTTTGAATAAGGAACAGCCAGATAACATGGCCATTCTAGGCGAGAATGAGGCTTAGTAAGTAATAACACTCGTGCATGGTCAAGTATTAACTTGTTTCACGAAGACCAATTCTCCCTTGATTTTAATACATATAACATAATATCTTACGCGGTGCAGGATTTAAACTTTCAGTTCATTAGCGATGAACAAGTATTGTCAGCATCGATATTATATGAGCTTTTCATAATGATAGGGGGGTAGATGAATATTTTGGTCCATAATAGATTTATTCTATTTATTGGCCTACTAGTTTTTGTTATTCCAGCAACCGCTGTTTTAGCTCAGTCTGATTGGATTACACACAGAAACAGTGCGTATAAATTCCGCTTCCTCTATCCACCTAATTGGATCAAAGGGACACCACGGGGTGAACACGTTGTCGTAACTTTATTTGCTCCGAAAGGTTCTCCTAGGGCAAATTGCAACATGGTGATCCGAGCTGCTCCCGAAATAGCCGGTGAAAGCCAAGATACACTTGATAATGAAATCAGAAACTGTCCAATAGCTGCTGATGATTTGAGAATGATGCTAGGTTCTGCATTTCCTGACTTTCGAATTATTGAGACGAAAACCGCGATGGTAAATAATCATCCAGCTTATTTTGCGATAACTGAACACAGTCATGAGACACTAGACAGGAAGACCTTTCTAAAGGGAATGTGGCTAATTACATATACGCCGGGTTATGTGTGGATTTTCAGCTGTGGAGCAAAGGGTAATTCAAAAGCTGAAGCCATGGAGAGCTATAACCATTGGGAAAAAACCTTCACCAGAATGCTTGGATCTCTAGTATTTGAGAGATGGTAATACTGTTCTTATAAACTGCTTGGAGTGAAGCTGATGAGATGGAATACAAACCAAGTAATGTTTTTAGAGAGTAATTCCATGGTCGAAGCATGGAGCATTTTAAACACTGATACGGTGGGGTGAATTGGAATGAACATATCTGATCATGACGAGTTATTTAAGACAGAACCCTATACATATGAATTCTACCAAAGGTTAATGCAGACTAAACCTGGGTTACCGCGAGATCCTTCATTGGGGGCATATGTATGTAGTACGGGGCATGAATTTATAAGTAAAGTCACCGAAGAATTGATCGATTTAGGATCGCCGGGGATGCCTGAAGGAGAGCTATTTTTAGAAGATTTTCTTTTACGGGGCTGCAATCCATATCATCAAGGTTTCGCATTATTGGTGCCGTACATGAGCCTTTATATTCTTCTCCTGTGGAAAATACAAGCATGGGCACCCAAAATTGATGATGTGGAATTGCTCTTTAACTCTGTCTTTTCTTGCAGAAAGCAGGACGGGACTATCGAGTATCGCCCCAGTTTCATTAACCCACCTGACTCTTTCCGAGGATATGGACGCCGGTATGATAATGGGGGTACTGAATATCATTCAGCTTCATCTATTCGCGAAGCTATAGATAATTTATCAGAATATGAATGGGAATGGATTAAGCACTTCGTAAGTGCTGCAGAAAACGTGAAAGAATCATCGCTGGCAAAATTCTTCCCCATCTCTCATAAAGATTATCCGGAGTTTAATTCACCTCAAAGCAGCAAAATTAATGAAACATTTATGAAATATCAGGAGAAATTTCCTTTTGAAGTAAGTTTGCTCATGACGGACAATGGCTTCGAAATAACCATGACATCCAATTACAGAGATGTCCCAAGGATAATAGGAAATAGCTTTTATTGCATGATGTTCTATGAGTGGTGCATTAATCACTATATGGAGGCCAACAAAAAGTTGTGGGACAAAATGAGATCTGCGGGAAAATTGAAGCCCTCAGATATTGATGAATTTTTTTACAGTGCGGCCCTTCTTAAAGTACATGAATATCCCGAAGCATTCTTCAATGATGGAGACTTTCGTGCTACAGCATGCCAGGTACCACATCTGACTGAGGAGAAAGTTGCAGATAAGAGAACGAGCGATATTAACAAAGTGCTTAACCGTGCTTTCAGCAAACACTATGGTATCGTCAAAGGCCATGTCCGAACCAAAGGAAAGTTAGACAAAGAAGCGCTTCAAGTGCTTGAAGAAATAACTGATGATTTGAGATTGATCAAACATAGACTATGGCCATTCCCAGAGAATCTTGTATGTACTAGGGCTGATGAAATTGATTCAGGCGACAATTGGTCAATTTCCTTGGAGTCAGCTATAAGCAAGCTAGGGTTACATCTAATAAAATCCAAACATGTTCGGGGGATTGAGTTCTATCATATTCGCCAAGACGATCCTACTGAATTTCTTACTAAAATTGCCAATGAATATTTTCTAGACATATTTCAATGTAAATATATATTGCCGAGACTCAAAGAACAAATAAATAAAATGCTCTGATTTACATGAACCCTTTCATAAATGACATTTGTGGAAGGGACAAACCTGAATCTACTCCCTGTATCCTCCATACATGATCACAAAATACAAAGCATGGAGGAAACTCATGAAGAAGACTCATCCAGATTTATCGAAACTCAAGGACAAATGGCCATCTCCCTATGTTTCTCGTGACAAAGTAGGTGAATTCAGCGGGGGTATCCTTCATCCACGCTCACTTGCCAATAGAGATGCACTAGGAGAAGGTCCGAGGGGAAGAATCCGAGTAAATGGTAAGAAGATCGCCTATCCCGTAGACGCGCTCATCGAATGGCTGGAGGCAAAGTCTGAGATGGTGGGGAATAAGGGAGAGCAGTCATGATGTTTCCTGATATCGGAGAATTCTCAAACACAGATGTATCCAAAGATGAAGGGGAAACAGTGAAGATTGACAAGAAACAACATACATCTGAAGTAAAGCTCAACAGGCGGAAAGCTATCAGAGAAATTTGCCTTACCTGTTCAGCTTGGAGCCCCTCAGAAGTTGAGAACTGCCACTTTACGGATTGTCCACTTTTCCCTTACAGGACAGGCAAGGGGAAGCAGAACCCGAAGGACAGGAACAAGTCAATCAAATCATATTGCACGTGGTGCAGCGGAGATCAAATAAAAGAGGTTCGTTTGTGTCCAAGTGTCGATTGCCCCCTTCATCCATTCAGATTGTCTGGAAAGAATCACCAGAATGCCTCTCTGTTGCAGAAAAAAACCATATACGAGGGCGTTCAGACCATTGAAGAGAGCAACCCATACAATCACACTACCCAACGTCAGGGGGTGCAATAATGGCCGCCTATATGAACCATGGTGTTAAACCCCGAGCCCGGCAAGGCTACGGGGAGTGTGAAGCGACTTACGGGAATGGTGATACATTATCAGAGCATGGTGGCACTGTCAAGCCTAGAGAGGTTGCACGGTTCACCTTCACCGATGAAAAGGGCAATCCTTTATACTGGAAGGTCCGATATGAGCCTGGCAAGAATGGCGGCAAGAAGTCCTTCCAGTTTTTTCATGGAGACAATCAGCCTGGACGTGGTGGTGACCCTGTTCTGTATAACTTGCCGCGAGTCCTTGAGGCTGGAACGGTAATCATTACCGAGGGCGAAGCCAAGGCCGATCTTCTGAACTCCTGGGGCATGGTTGCAACGTCCATGGACAGCGGCGCGGGAAGCAATCTCACCAATGAAATGATCGCGCAACTATCCGGCAGGAGAATCGTTATTCTTCGGGACAACGACGAACCAGGGCTTAAATTCGCAGAGAAAACAGCAAAGGCTCTCGTGAACGAATGCCCCGAGGTCAAGGTGGTGCTCCTGTCCGGTTTACCGGAAAAGGGCGATATCATTGATTGGGCAAAAGAGCCCGGTAATGATTGGTCACGCTTGGCACAGATTATCGCAAAGGCCGAACCGAGGAAGGGCTCTCTCGAAGAGTGGCCGGAACTTGTGCCCCTGAATGACAGCAAGGCACCCGAGATCCCCGACGATATTCTTCCAGGGTGGGCAGGTGATTTCACGCGGGAGGCTTCACGATCAATCCAGATCCCTTACCCCATGGCGCTTGCCTCAGTCCTGGGGGCCGTGTCTATGGCTGTATCCAGTGCCGTTAAGTGCATCCATGTGGGGCCGGGACACGTTGAGACACCGAACCTCTACCTATTCGCACCATTGCTTTCTGGCGAGCGAAAGACGGGCATGGTGGGGGATGCAACAGATCCACTGTATGAGTGGGAGACCGAGCAAGCAGAATTCAAAGCTGATGAGATAAGGGCAGCACAGAGCAGGAGAAAAACCCAAGAAAAAATAATCGAGGGCATGAGGAACAAGGCCGCGAAAACCTCTGATGATGAGGAACGCAGAGCCCTTATCGAGAGTATAGCAGCGCAGGAAGTAGCTCTTGAGGATATCCCCCACCTTCCCCGGTTGCTTGCCGATGATGCGACACCGGAGAGCTTGCCGAGGATACTAAAAGCACAGGGCGAGGTCCTGGGTATCATCTCCAGTGAAGGCGGCATTTTTGACATTTTTGGCGGTAGATATTCAAGGGATGGAATCCCGAACCTTGATCTACTTCTGAAAGCACACAACGGAGAATCCTACCGCGTTGACCGTATCGGCAGAGATCCTATCGTCTTGAACAATCCCCGGCTTGAGGTGTGCATTTGCCCTCAACCGGACGTGCTTCTTTCGATGGCAGACAAACCCGGCTTCCGTGGGCGCGGCCTCTTGGCAAGATTCCTGTATCTCTTTTCCGAGTCACAGGTTGGATATAGGGACATATCTCCAGACCCGATGCCGGAGAGTGTGACCAGGAAATATTCTACTCGCATTAAGGCCCTACTTGATATGCGGGGGGCGAATCTCGAACTGACTATCTCACCGGCTGCAAGGGCTCTATGGCTCAAATTCGCACAGGCGGTAGAAGAGCAGATGAGACCCGGGGGCGAGTTCGAGCACTTCAGAGATTGGGCAGGCAAACTCCCTGGGCAGGCTGCGCGTTTGGCTGGAGTGTTCCACTGTATCGAAGCACAGATCCCGAGATCCCTTATTGTTTCGGATGAAAGCATGCGTCGTGCCTTGTCTCTGGCGGCACTACTCGCAGACCACGCGAAGGTGGCATTCTCAATCATGGGTAGTGACCCGGCAACCGAAGCAGCGCAGGCTATCCTTGGTTGGATACAGCGCAAGGAACGAGACAAGTTCACTCTTCGGGACTGCTTCCGTGATCTTGCCGGGCGATACAAGAACACTTCCGAGATGAAGCCCGGCCTATCTGTACTCACAGAACGCGGATACATCAAGGATATAGGTATGGAGCAGACAGGCGGTAAGGGAAGACCCAAAGGCCCTTACTTCGTTGTGAATCCCATAGTCATAGGGGGTGGCAAATGAGCTTTTCAGCGCAGTGGTTTTCAAAATCCATATCTAAAGACAATATTGACAATAATGACATAAATGGGAAATCGGGTATTTCTGTCAATTCTGTCAATATTGTCAGTAGGGGTGAAATTTTAAAAATCGAACAGTGGGGAGAACACGCGCACCTTGTGGAGTGGTTCTTCTCTGTGAAGGATACCCTACCCCGTGAACGGTTCACCTATGACCAGGGCGAAGGCTGGCAAGTCATATGGATGACCCCGGCGGCATCATACGAGAACCTTGCAGCGGAGATTGAGAAAGCCCCTGGTGGTCAGTGGGATGCGGAAGTCAGGCGCATCCTGGAGCAATTACATAAGATGTTTGGAGAGAATCAGAAGAGTTAGCATTTCGCAAGCATGCAGGGGTAACGAATGGATTCATGAATGAGGCGAAGCACCTATACATATGATCCAAAAGGTAAACGAAACTTATGCTACCACATAACATCAAACGCTTCCCCATCCGAGGTAATGCAGGTGCCGACACCGCTTGCGAGGCCACCGCACAGCTCACACCTCATGGTGCGGCCCTTGTCTCCGACAAAAACAGCCCTGTAGGTGTTCCCGGAGATTTTGACGCTGTTGCCGTATTCATCGGAAATAGTCCCGCCACCCGTGGCAACTATTGTACCCCTAAACGATTCATCCCCGGCAGCGGCAGAGATTTTATACATTATAGCATTGCTCTGATAGTGGATGGACATGGTTTCCCCGGTGTCCCTGCTTACGCCGGTTGCGTTTATGGCGCACCCAGACAGGAGCAGGAGAAGGAATACAAAGTATCTCATAACGAACCTCCTAAGAAGGAATATCAATATCTTATAGCTATATAAGAATAGACACTATTACAAGAGATAATGTGCATGAGCAATACAAATGATAAGCTCGATGCTACACGAAAAAGTCGACAAATATGCTACTGATTTTGGTAAACTGATACTATGGGCGGATACGGTTCAACTAGGTGGATAGGTCATTCTAAGAAGATATGCGTTGAGTCCTGCCTCGAACTCTCCGTAACAAGCCTGAAGCATCAGGGCGTTATCTGCAATACATCGGAAGAAAAAGACCTGATATGGCGCGAATACGTTAGCAAGGAAATAGTTGCGTCAGTCCGGTACACATGTCGACAGATTGGCAGTGATTGGAAACTTACACTTTCCTATACCGCAAACAAAAAGTATTCCATTGTCGAACAAATCACAATCACCTATGAGAAACGCTTCATGGGGAATAAAGCGCCTGTCTTTCTCTGCCCATTATGTAGGCGACCATACAGAATACTCTACTCACCACCTGGAGCCGCTTATTTCGCATGCCGGAAATGCTATGATCTTACTTATCTTTCAAGTCAGAAGGCTCACCGATACGACCGGGGACAACTGAGGGTATATGGTAAGTACAGCCGGTGAATTCTGCGTTATCATTTTAACAAGCCATAATAGATGTTCTGGACTTGATAAAACCTGACATTTTCAACTTACGCAAACTATAGGTCTAAGACAAACAAAAACCAACATATGGATGTTGCCGCAAGTTATTAAGCATGGCTCCAGACCGATTCTGTGGCTGCCGTTCTCATCGAATCTATTAAAGGCATTTTAAGACTATATTTATTTGAAAATGGGGGCTATGTGGGGACAAATTCTATTGACAAAACATGAGAAAGAACCGGGGAGCTTATAACTCCCCGGTTTCATTGGTGGGCCATCCAGGACTCGAACCTGGGACCTACTGATTAAGAGTCAGTTGCTCTACCAGTTGAGCTAATGGCCCAAATCGTACTTTGGTACGCCCGGGGCGACTCGAACGCCCGACCTGCGGATTCGAAGTCCGACGC
>JAHDKO010000162.1 GCA_018436855.1 Deltaproteobacteria bacterium
GTTCATGGTCTCATTTTGTAGCCATGCTGTTCTGTCAGTTGGCACAGGCAAAGAGCATCCGGGAGATCTGCGGTGGGCTGGCCTGCTGTACGGGGAAGATGAGACATCTGGGCCTTAAAGATTTTCCGAAGAAATCCACTCTTTCTTATGCCAATGTTCACCGTCCGTGGGAGATGTACCGGGATCTTTTTTATCTCCTGCTGGAGAGGTACAGAGGCACCATAACGGGAAGGAAGAGGAAGTTCAGATTCAGGAACAAGCTGCTTTCTTTGGACAGCACCACCATATCGCTTTGTCTGAGCATGTTCCCTTGGGCACAGTTCAGGCAGGCCAAGGGGGCGGTGAAGCTGCATCTTCTGCTGGATCATGACGGATATCTTCCGAGTTATGCCTATATCTCCAATGGAAAGAAGCATGATGTCACTGTCGCCCGCAAGGTCCCTCTCTCGAAAGGGTCCATCGTCACCATGGACAGAGGGTATAACGACTACTCTTTGTTCTCTTCCTGGACACGCTCCGGTATCCACTTCGTCACCCGGATGAAGGACAACGCTGTCTTCAATGTCGTGAAGGAACGGGAGATTCAACCTCATAGCACTATCCTGGCGGACCAGTTCATTAGATTCACTGGATTAGGAGCATGGGAAAAATGCCCTCACATCCTGCGCCGGGTTGTTGTATGGGATGATGTTCATAATGAAGAGATCGTTCTGCTCACGAATCACTTCTCCCTCGTGGCTTCCACCATATCAGCCATCTATAAAGACCGCTGGGAGATAGAGATCTTCTTCAAAACGCTTAAGCAGAACCTCAAGGTCAAAACCTTCGTTGGAACCTCTGAAAATGCCCTGTATATCCAGATTTGGACAGCACTGATAGCCATGCTCATCATCAAGTACCTCCATCACCTGTCTACCTTCTCCTGGTCACTGTCAAATCTCGTTTCTCTGCTCCACTGGAATCTTTTTACTTACCGGGAGTTGTACGCCTGGCTCGATAATCCATACGAGACACCTCCTGCTGAACCCGAACTCGTCCAAGAAACCTTGCCCATTCCAGGTCTTGGACAGCAGGTGTGTAAGATACAAAAAAGGGGAACCAGGTCATGAAATATCGCTTATCTCAAGCCTAACTCATTGATTTGTCGCGTCCCAAATCATTAATTGAATTTATTTTGGACAGTAGTGA
>JAHDKO010000066.1 GCA_018436855.1 Deltaproteobacteria bacterium
ATCTGATGCTTCCCAAGGCCGATACTGAAAGGGGGAAAGCCTTTCCCTTTCATCGCATCATCATCGAAGGCGGAAATTGGTCACGGCTGTTACCTTCGGCAAAGGCTCTGTATGTGGTTATGAGATATTTTGGGTATTTTGATCAAGATCTCTACCAGGAACACGAAGACCCTGATTTCTCTTTCACCGATGATTGTCGGAGTGATCTTTTTTCAAGCAGGCGTTGTGACTTCTGCAATGCTGAGTATGTACAGCTAGCAAGGCATGCCGGCATCCATCGGAATAAGGTTTCTTCAGCCATTGATGATTTAGTGCGGCACCATTTGTTGAAGCTAATTCGCGAAGATGGAGATGCAATTTACAAGGTCTATCTCCGGCCTCCACGGTTTTTTAAGGCATCGTTTTTGAACAGTGAGCTAAAAAAGCGAAGAAAAGAGAGCAACAAAAGTTGATGCACGATTTTTACCGGCAATGCATGCACGATTTTTTCCCCGTCATGCACGATTTTTACCGGTGATCTATGTATATACAAAGTATTAACAGAACAAAGTATATCAAAGCCGCAAAACGATAGAAGACGTTTTGCGGCTAAATTTTCTTTCTGTTAAATCGTTCTCTTGTCTAATTGTCCTGTGGATCGGTATCTCTGTGGCGCCTCAGAATGAGGCAAGCGGTTTTCGCTTCGGCGGGGTTTGCTTGGTTCTTAGTGCGTCGTGTTTCTGTGGCTGTCCAGCCAATCGTTCATGTGTTCGACTACGGCAGCGATCAGCACGCCCGCACGTTCCTGGTCGCAGCTGATTATCCCGTTGCCTTCATCCCCTCCAATCGTGGTGATAGCGAGCTCCTTCACTTCCCCGCGTTCAACCTTGTCTGCAAGGGCTCTCAGCGATTCGGGTATATCGACCTCCCATCCAAACGCTTCCGGATAAACAACATTGTCTTTCATGCGTTATCTCCTGTCTGTGATTTTATTTCATCCTCGCCGGCTTGGGCATCGAGGATGATTTTTTCCAGTGTGCGTGTGCCTCTTTTCCGTGCCTCATCCACCAGGTGCGCGTATCGCTGCGTCATTGTCGGGCTCCGGTGCCGAAGCAGCTTCTGAATGGTGTACAGGTCCACTTCTCCGCTTGCTGCAAGCATGGATGCATACTGGTGCCTCAGATCATGTAGTCGAAATGCTGCCGGGAGTCCTGCATCCTTCTTGATCTTTGCCCAAGGTCTCTTGATGTCCGTCCTTTTCCCGTCCTTTCTGTTCGGAAATACGAGATCGGTCTTTTCAGGCCTGAATCTCTCCTGGTCCTTAAGCACAAGGTAAGCGAGTTCGTTCAAGGGGATTTTCTCGGGCTCCCCGCTCTTGGGATCATCGAGATAGATCCATTTCGATTTGAGGTCCACACGCTGCCATGTGAGGCTGAATGCTTCGCCTCGCCTCATTCCAGTGAACAGAAGCAGCTTGACTATGTTTGCCGTAGGACGGTCTTCGTGGCGGTCAAGGGTGTTTAGAAGACTCCGCAGTTTCTCTTCATCAAGAAGGTTTGTGACTTCGCTGATTGACCTTTTCGGCTTCGCCTTACTGCATGGGTTCTCTGCCTTGCAGCTCATAACATTGATCGCATGGTTGAAAATACGGGACATTAATTCGTGCGTGTTCTTGATCGACTTGGGAGAGTATGCGGCCTTTCTTTTCGTGGTTGCGTTTTTCATGTCGCTTATCAGCCTGTGCACGTCCATGGGAGAGATTTGATCGAGGGGTTTCTTTCCGATGCGGTCTTTCAAGGTTGTTTCGTATCGGCTTTTGTCCTGTTTCCATGATTTGCCGGTCTTGTGAAGCGTGGAATAGCTCTCCCATGCCTCTGCAAACGTGGGGATCTTCTCTCTCCGGTCATAGTATTCATCGCTCACCAGTTCAACCTTGAGCTTCGCTTCGATCTCCCGCGCACGGTCAATGCTGTTCGGCACGGTCCTGGTGACACGCTTGCCGTTGACCATAACAGAGACCCGGTAAACTTTGTCTCTTGCTGCTGTCGGCGTGCCGCATTTCGGACATTCTCTTAGCTTGAGACCATAAGTGCTCTTACAGCTTTTGCAAAAAAGATAAACGGCCATAGCTACCTCCCCGTCGTACACACGGTGTACAAATAGTGTACAATCGCCTAGCTATTCGGTGTACAATGTAGCAACCCTTGGTAAACATAATGAATAAATAAATCAATCAAGTGGTAATGTCAAGCAACCCAAAGAAATACATAGAAAAAGACATGGAAACGGGCTCATAACCCAAAGGTCGGAGGTTCAAATCCTCCCCCCGCTACCAATTAATTCAAGCAAGCTCTTCTTATCATCAAGGCCATCGAGCAAGCTGATAGAATCTTCTCCATACTATATCCCGCACTTGGGATGTACTTTCTTGCATGATGGGAACAAAACGCGAATCCGGGTTGTTTGTCGATAAATGAAATCTTCTGAGGAAAGCGGCGAGCCATGGAAACACACGAACAAGAGCGCAGGACCAAGGAGCAGTGGATCAAAGCGCTTTCAGGGCGGGCATCATACCGCCAAGTCTCCCGATTCAAGCTCCTTTGCACTCAGATGACTTTCTTTACATGGCTACCTGTGCATCCCATGAGGCTTCTGAGGTTTTCTCTTTTGTTTTCCTTCAGGCTCTCGCCGAACGTCGGTTCGTCCCATAACTCGGCGGAGTTGTCGTAATCGCTGTCGATGCCCGCGAGGTATCTTGCCAGTTTCTTTCTGGATTCGTAGTCGTATTCCTGGTTCAAGGCCAGGGTCTCCATGATCGGAGAGCCGCCTCCATGAACACCTGCGACCTCGTTCCAGGCGGCCATGGGGGAAGTACTCAGGTACTGGATGAAGCTCCAGATCTTCCGGGACATTTCGGGCGAGAAATCTCCGTTTCTCACGATGAGTTTCTGGAGATCGTGCTTGGTCTCCTCTGCCTGGAAGTCTTCGTAACTCGGCAGCGTGGCCGCTATTCCGCCCGCGATCTCGGTCAGCAGGTTGTATTCCTTGTAGATGAGCCTCCCGGTCAGCCTTCTCCCGATGTTCGCGTACTTAAGGTTCGGGAAAAATACCTCCGCAGAGGTCACTTCTCCATATAGAGCCGCCGCGATGCCTGCCGCATACGCTAGCTCCGCCACGCCCGCGAACTCGGAGAGCTTCTGCTGAACATGCGAAACCGACTCGATATTGTTCGCCTGGGCGGCCAGCGAGGCCGCGCCGCACAGGATGTCAGAAACCGCTGGCTTGCACCCGCAGTAACTGTGCCGGTGAGAATCGGCGAAGAGAAGGGCCAGCCTGTGCCCGAATTCCCATTCGCCGCACATGAACACCCGCTCCTTCGGTATGAAGACATGATCGAACACTACGACCGATTCAGCCACGCCATACTTGAACAGGGGCGGGCAATCCGAGCTTGCGCATTCTTTTGTCCAGACCGGGTAGGTGATCAGCCGTATTCCCTCCCAGTCGGCTGGAATCGCGAAGGCGACGGCGTAATTGCGGTCGTTCTCTTTCAGGGCGCGCGTGGGGATGACGATGAGCTCGTCCGCATAGGCTGCCTGGGTGATGTTCATCTTCATGCCGCTCACGATTATCCCGTCCCGCTGCTCTTCGAGAATATGAACATACGCGTCGGGATTCATCTGCTGACTCGGCCTCTTGAGGCGGTCGCCCTTGGCGTCTGTCTGGGCGCAGCAACCGTCTATGTCGTTTTTCTGGTAAAAGCGGAGATAATCCATGAAGCGCTCGAAATAACGAGTGCCTTTGGTCAGGTCGATCTCCTTGGTGCAGATGGCCAGTGCATTGATAGCGTCATGGCCCATGCACCTCTGAATACATCCCCCGACCAGGCGTGAAGACATCCGGATCAGCTTCAGCTTCTGGATGAGATCGTACGGGCTCTGAGAGAGATATGCCCACCTGCTGGTCTCTTCTCCTACGATCGATGAATGGGTCACCGCGAGATTCTTCCATTCGCGGTCCTGTGCCAGATCATAGGTCGTGCCTACGACGTTGACACCGGGCAGGAGCCTGGGATCGTTCCTCCCAACTTTTTTACCCCCGATGTAGACATTGGGCCTCATGGCAAAAAGTGACTCGGTATACTGTTCTTTGGTTCTTAGCATATACACTCCGTATTAAAGAGTTGATGACCTGCTGTGCAGAAATACCGGTTGCATGAATGGAAGCTCGTCCGCCCGGGTGCCGCCCTTGTCCATCGGTCGCAGCCTGATCCGCAAGGCGGGGCTTGCATGCGTCCCGGCAGCACACGAGCTCCTCATGTCATCCTTCCTCCGAATGAGATCCACACACAATGCATGTCCAAAAACCATGAAAATAACCTGATACGTTGTCATAGGATTCTTGCTGTCCTGTTCCCTGTTGCGCCTCTGTCCGAACCTTTTTTCCAGTTCAATCAGCTCATACAAGGTAAAGCAAATAATGTACCCAGATATCCTTTCGTTTCTTATACCATATTATGGCTATTTCATACATACTGTTGTAATTATTTTTTTTATCTCTCTAAGGGGTTCGATCCGGCCGCTGCCAAAAAAAATCAGGCCTGTCCTGCCGGGAATATCCGGTCTCATGGAGGGTGCAGTTGCAGGGTTCGAAGAATTCTCTGGTTTCCATCACAACAGGCCTGTTTTTGGGGGGGGTGCTTGCAGTGGTTCATGTCATCGGGTGGGACGGCAAGTGCTGGCCGACAAGAGGTAATCATGGGATGGGGTTTGCCAGGGTTCAAACGGTGCCCCGCTTGCCGCTCCTGTCCGATAGATGGGGGTTCCCCTGTCCGGCTTTTCGCGTTCAATGGCCCCCGATTGCTGTGCCGGAGCGGAAGCGGGCCGGATCACGCAATGACACACGGGTACCGCCATCATGAGGGCATGAAAGGCTGTGAAGATAAGAAGGCAGGCGGTGGCCGGGACGCGAGGGGAATCCCAGCCATATGAATTTCGGCAAGAATTCGGTCTCCTCCAGGCAAACGCTTATCGATGGGCTTGGCGCCAGTTCATGGCTGTCTCAATATCAGACACTCTGTATCACATCGAAACAGGGTTTCCTGTATCATTGTATCAGGACGCCTTGTCAGGGGTCATGAGCTGAGCGAATACGGCAGCGCCGGCGGATATGCCGACCCCCGGCTCGCACTGCAGCAAGCATGAGGCAGGAACACTGGCGAGATATGCCGGGCGTATCAGGCCGGCAACCCGGTAAATCCCGCAAGGCAGATACGCTTATCTTAAAAAAAAGCGGCTGCACGCGAGCCCGATCCGATGAAAAGGTCCATGCCTTCACACCCTGAGCCTTTTCCCGGCCGGTGACATCCCGATCCAGGAAAGCTCAGGCCCTGCTGACGGTGTTATTTTTCGTGTACCATGGTTTTCTGAAGTCCTGCCTGCCCGCTTAAGATCGCGGTCCGGTTGCACGGGTCTTCGGTCCGCCCCGGCGACCCGGCACGTGGTGCGCCCCTGTGCCGGGCATGCCCGGGCGCATCCGTTCCCGGCCCCGGTATTTACCAGGGCCGCCGCCGTGACAGGGTCTCATATGATGGTGTAGAGCCGTGGGGCCAGGCACGCTACTTGCTATAGTGTCGTTGCTGGATAATTGGTCCAATGCCTCTGCAGGGAATCTCTGAAGAGGTACATACCGTTTTCTCATCGTGCATACATTTGGAGGCATCAATGAATGAGATCGGCACCCCTGTGAGCCGTGACATCATCTCTCGGGAAGAGAAGCCCAGGTACCGGTCTGTCATCGATCATGGAGCTGCCGGGAGCACCCGGAACGCCTGCCGGAGCGGCATGGAACATCTCGCGGTCCGGGGAGGGCTGTCCGCCGTGGACGACCCCGGTGTCCCGGTGCCTTTGTCCCCGGTGTCCCATTTTATTACAGACGGTTCAGCCGGGCCCGGCCTGCTCGAAGGTCAGCCGCATTACACAATGAAAGGGGTATGATCATGTCACCGGTTAGTGCAACGTATTGGGGGCTTTCAGGCTATGTCATTTTCTGGGTCTTGTTCGCCGTCGCCTTTGGTCTGTTCGTGCGTAGGCTCTTCTTCCTTTTCCGGCTCATGCGCCAAGGCAAGGACGAAAACCGCTTCGACAACATCGGGCAGAGGATCAGGATGATGGTGGTCGAGGTCGTGCCCCAATGGTGCAACCTCAAGACCGTTACGCGAAAGGACCTCGCCGGGCTGGGGCATGCCCTCATGTTCTGGGGCTTCAGCTTTTTCCTCGTCAGCTACATCATCTTCATCGGCCTGGCGGGCGGCTTCGGCCTGGCCCATGTGATCGAGGGCACCGCCTTCGAGAAGGTCTTCCTCACCATCCTTGACGTCGCCGGGGTGGCTGTCACCATAGCCATACTGTGGGCTGCCTTCAGGCGCTACATCATAAGGCCGGAGAGGCTGGAGCCGAGCGCAGAGGCCGCCATCATCCTGTGCACGGTCTTCGCCCTCATGGTGCTCAATGTCTGTGTTGTCGGCTTCAACTATGCGCTGCTCGACGTCCAGTCCTCCTGGCCGCCCATCGGTGCGGCTTTGGCGGCCTGGCTCACGAGCGCCGGGGTTTCACAGGGCGCTCTGGACGCCGGCTACAAGATATCCTGGTGGCTGCACTACGTGCTGATCATCGGCTTCATGGTCTACATTCCCTATTCCAAGCACCTGCACATTCTCACCTCTCCGGCCAACGTGTTCTTCAGGTCCCTGGGGCCGAAGATGGCGCCACAGCCCATCAACTTCGAAGAGGCGGAGACCTTCGGCGTGTCGCAGATCAATGAGTTCACCTGGAAAGACCTGCTCGATCTCTACTCCTGCGCCGAGTGCGGCCGGTGCCATGTCAACTGCCCCGCGCAGCTCAGCGGCAAGGTCCTCTCGCCCAGAGAGACGATTCTCAGTCTGAAGGAGCACCTGCTGGAGACGGGCGTGGCAAAACCCGAGGCCGGGGCGGACGCGTCTGCGGAGAGCAGTGCAAAACAGATGATCGGCGACGTGGTCACCGAGGATGCGATCTGGGACTGCACCACCTGCGGGGCCTGTCAGGAGATATGCCCCGTGGGCGTGGAGCACGTGCGCAAGATGATCGATCTCAGGCGGAACCTCGTGCTCATGCAGAGCAGAATGCCCGAGACGGTCCAGCTCATGCTGAGAAACATGCAGACCAAGGGGCATCCCTGGGCCGGCGTTCAATCAATGCGTTTGAGAGGCGACTGGACGGGCGGACTGGATCTCAAGATTCTCGGCGAAGGCGGCAACGACCACGCCGATACCCTGCTCTGGGTAGGCTGCACCGGTGCCCTGGTCGATCGGAACGTTCAAGTCACGACCTCACTGGTGACGGTGCTCGATGCCGCGGGTGTCGAATTCGGGGTGCTGGGCGGCGAAGAGGCGTGCTGCGGAGACCCGGCCCGGAGGGTGGGATATGAAATCCAGTTCCAGACCATCGCGGAGCAGAACATCGAGGTCTTCAAGAGCTACGGGATCAAGCGGATCATCACCGCCTGCCCCCATTGCTACAACGCGCTCAAAAACGAATATCCGAAGTTCGGCGCCGATTTCGAGGTGGTGCACTATACCCGGCTCGTCGCGGACCTGATCGGCAAGGGCACGCTGAACCCTGCCGGCGGGTGGGACTCGGCGGTCACCTACCACGACCCGTGCTATCTGGGCCGTTATAACGAAGAATACGCTGCTCCACGGCAGATCCTGCAGGCTATCCCCGGGGCAAACATCCGCGAGATGGAGCGCTCGCAGAGCACGAGCCTCTGCTGCGGCGGAGGGGGCGGACACATGTGGATGGAGGAGAAAACCGGAAGAAAGATCAACGAAATCCGCATCGAGGATGTGACAAGCACGGGGGCCGAGACCGTCGTGACCTCCTGCCCCTACTGCCTGCAGATGCTGGAGGAAGGGATCGAGCGGAAGCAGCTCAAATCGTCTCTGCGGGCAATGGATCTCATAGAACTGGTCGAGAAAGCAATAAACTAAGCATAGGAGGAGAACGAGTATGCATATCATCGTCTGCGTCAAGCAGATACCTGATCCCGAGATACCGTCGGCAAAATTCAAGATCGACCCGGCAACAAAGAAGGTCGTGCCTCCTGCAGGTGTACCTCCGGTCATCAGCGTCTTTGACGAGCGCGCGGTGGAAGCGGCGTGCCAGCTCAAAGACAAGAACGGTGCGAAAATAACAGTCATCAGCATGGGGCAGGGCAAGGTCGCGGATGTGGTAAAGCATGCCCTGTCCATGGGGGCCGACGACGGCATCACGCTCCAGGACAGCGCCTTTGAAAACCTCGACAGCTATGGCACTGCATATGTTCTGTCCAAAGCCATTCAGAAGATCGGCGAGTACGACCTGGTTCTGTGCGGCCGCCAGGCCGCCGATTGGGATTCAGGACAGGTCGGTTCCATCCTGGCCGAGATGCTGGGCATCCCTGTCGTGACCATCGCCCGGAACATCCAGGCGGCCGACGGCGGCCTCAGGGTCGAGCGGGTGCTCAAAGACGGCTACGAAGTGGTTCAGGCTCCCATGCCCTGCCTGGTGACGGTCAGCAACGAGGTCGGCCTGCCCCGTCTGCCCACCGGCATGGGCATCATCACCGCGACCCGCAAGAAGATTCCGGCCTGGACGGCCCAGGATATCGAAATCGACCCGGCCCAGGTGGCTCCGGAAGGGGCGCATACCGAGATCGTCAAGCTGTCTGTCCCGATCCGGGACGTTCAGTGCGAGATCGTCACCGGGAAAGACGCCGGCGAGGCTGCGGTCGAGCTGGCCGTCAGGCTCAGGGCAGCGAACATCATATAGAAGTCGGAGGATACTCGATGGATACACATAAAGGCATACTACTCTGTGGCGAAATTGAAAAAGGCACGTTGGCGCCGATCACGATGGAGCTTCTGGGAATCGGCCGGGTGCTCGCCGACAAGACAGGCCAGGAGTTGTCCATTCTCCTGATGGGCAGCGATATCGGCGGCCTGGGCGAAGAGGCTCTTGCCTATGGAGCGGACAAGGTCTATGTCGCCGAGAATCCCCTGCTGGAGCATTACCACTCAGACGCCTGCACTATGGTGGCCGCCGATCTCTGCCGCAAGGCGCTGCCCTCGATCCTGCTTCTGGGCAATACCGACGCCGGCCGCGACCTGGCGCCGAGGCTTGCGGCCCGTCTGCAGGCCGGGCTGGCGACGGATGCCGTCGAGCTCGACATCGACCCGGACACCGGGATTCTCGTCGTGACCAGGCCGGTCTTCGGCGGCAATGCACTGGCCTCGGTAATGGTGAGGAAGGTCAGGCCGCAGATCGCGACCGTACGGCCCAAAACCGTGAAGCCTGCGGAGAAAGACGCTTCGCGGCAGGGTCAGGTCATCCGGATGGTTGCCGAGGTCGATTCTTCGACCCTCAAGGTTCAGGTCGTCGAGCGGGTCGAGGAGAAGGTTGAAGGCGTGAGGCTCGAGGATGCCGAGGTCGTTGTGAGCGGCGGGCGCGGCATCGGCAGCTCGCAGAGCTATGAGATGATTTGGGAGCTGGCCAGGCTCCTGGATGGCGCGGTCGGCGCGACGAGGCCGGCCTGCGAGGAAGGCTGGATATCCATGCTGCACCAGGTAGGCCAGACCGGGAAAATGGTGAGCCCCAAGCTCTACATTGCGGTCGCTCTCTCGGGCGCCATGCAGCATATCGCCGGCTGCTCCGGGTCAAAGTGCATCGTGGCGATCAACCAGGACCCGGAGGCCAACATCTTCAAGGTGGCGCACTACGGGGTTGTCGGAGACTATAAGGAAATCCTGCCGGCCTTCATGGGGAAGCTCAAAGAGCTCCTGGCAAAATAATGGATCACGCGAAAAGGCTCATATCGCCTCTTTCGCGTGATCCGGCTTCGGCAAGGACGTGAAGAACACCATGACCAGAGCATAAATAAACTAAGCAGGGGGAAAACCCATGGATTTTCGCTTCAGTGATGAACAGACAATGTTTAAGAACATGGCCCGGGAGTTTTCAGAAAGAGAGATCGTTCCGCTGCTGGAAGAGCACGGCGAGGACGATTACTTCCCGCCGGAGGTCATGGGGCAGCTCTGGGAAAAGATGGCTGCCGCGGGCCTGATAGGCGTGACGCTGCCCCAGGAGTACGGGGGCCTGGGAATCGACAACGTGGCCCAGACGCTCATCGTCCAGGAAATGGCCAGGACCTGCGGGGGAATAGCCTGGTCGTTGTCGATCGATCTGTGGAGCTCCATGTTCATCAACATGTTCGGCACCGACGAGCAGAAGAAGGAATTTCTCCCGCAGATCTGCCAGGGCAAGGGCATCGGATCGGTGGCCTTCACCGAGCCGGATACCGGCACGAACCCCAAGGCCATAACGACCAGGGCCACACGCGAAGGCGACGAGTATGTCATCAACGGCACCAAGCGGTTCATCACCCTGTCCAATCTCGACGGTCCGATCATCGTTATCGCCAAGGACAGCGAAACCGAGGGCGGCAACAAACTGAGCGCCTTCATCGTGCAGAAGAACGTTCCCGGCTACCGGACCAACCCGCCCTGGAAAAAGATCGGTATGCACGGCCCGGCCACGTGCGACATCTATTTCGACAACCTGAGAATCCCTGCAAGCAGCCTGCTGGGCGAGCACGGGCAGGGCTATCAGATCCTGCTGGACACTATGGAGGTCAATCACCTCACGCACAACGCGGTGATGCTGGGCCTGTGCCAGTCCGCGTACGACGAGTCGGTGAAATACGCACAGGAAAGAATGGTAAGGGGAAAGCCCATCACCCAGTTCCAGACGATTCAGACGCTCATCGCCGATATCGCCGTGGGGCTGGAGGTCAGCAGGTCCCAGCTCTACCGGTTTGCCTCCGTGATGGACGCCGGGGAACTGAACGAGGTGCAGGTCCAGTCGCGCATCACGCGCATCTTTCTTTCCGAGACACTCAACGATGTGGCCAGGAAAGCCCTCAGGGTGCACGGATGCTACGGATACACCGAGGATTTCAAGATCGCCAGGATCGTGAGAGACGCGCTCTTCAGCGAGGTCATCGAGGTGGTCAACGATGTCCAGCGGATTATCCTGGCAAACCATCTGCTGGGATAGACGAGGCTACGAGGGTGATGAGGGAATACCGGATGTCTTCGGAAGCCCTACAGGTGAAACGGCATTATCGCTGTCACGGAACATGGTTGCCGGAGTACCGGTTCCAGAGATTGGCTGGTGTGGTAAGGGAGGCGACGGGATCAGGGGTGCAAGCGAACGCGGATATGCTGGACAGTAAAACATGAGGAGCTGAATGTGAAGGATCGGATCATGCGGATTTTCACCTCCCTTACCACCCGCCCCCTCGCCCGCGGCAAGAGCCCAGCCGGCACCATTCCGCCAAGTCATGCGGCCCACCCGCCCCCTCGCCCGCGGCAAGAGCATAGGCCGGCAGCCGTTGCCGGTCGAGCGGAGATCACGTTCAGGATAACACCGGGCCGGCTACCTGTGGGGTATCCGGGCAGAAGGGGAGCTAGAGACACCGGAGAACGCTCTTGCCCGGGTCCCCCGGCCGTCCCGGGCTCATGGAGCCGCCCATGCCCGTGCCTCAGTGACCGCGATTACCACTCCTTTTCGAGGTCAACCGTTCATCGTTCATAACGTCTTCGTCGCGAACCCTCCTCGCCTCCGCAATCCTCCCGGGGATCTTTTTTAAAGAAAACCGGTTAGTTGACATCCATATCTCCCATGCCCCTCAGGAATCGGCAGAAAACCATCTTGCTTTCAGGAAGATACTGCGGAGTGTTCCGCCAGGGTACAACCGGTGTCCTGTCCACCTCTCTCACCGAAAAGGCAGAAATCCATAACCTTCTCAATTCACGGAATATAATTAGCTATCTTGGATAATTGCAGAACGAATGATAATGCAAAATGCAATGAATGTATCAATCTCAGACGATTGTGTCGCACAACAGGTCATCTTCCCAAGCATCATTGCAGTAAAGCCGCGTATGTGCATGTATTTAAAGGATAATAAACTTGGCACATTGCTTGCTTTCCAGTAAGACGTTGTTGCATCTTCTTCGGGAGAGCAGGTTCGGGCATCCGGGATGATCGAAAATGGTACCTGCATTGGATGAAACATGGGGATAGGTCTTTTTGAGCTGCTTGGTGGCTGAGGTCGGCTGAATGTCTTGCATGTATTTTTCATTTCATAGACTGGGATAGGCAAAATTTGATTGTTTTCGTAAGGGCGGGGAGCTCTTGCGCAAACTTTGGGTTGTAATATCGGCTTTGAGAACCAGCCGTATAGACGAGAAGGAGTAGCCGGAAAAAGGAAATCGGATTTTACGATATCCTATAAAAAATATGCATCAGGAGGGCTGCATGAAGAGAAACGTAGTAGTGGGGACAATTTTACTTCTAGGGATGTTTATAGGCTTCAATTCTTTTGCCGCAGACAATGTCATCAAATGGAAAATGCAGAGTCCGTTTCCTCCCGCGGTATGGATCCATACGGCAGGCAAGATTCTCGCGGACGACATCAATCGCATGAGTAATGGAAGGCTGGTGATCGAATATTACTCTGCAGGCGAGATCGTGCCTGCTTTCGAGATTCACAACGCGGTGCAGAAGGGAACACTGGACGCAGGCTTTACATGGCCCGGCTATGTTCTCGGCAAGTATCCCGCCGGCACGCTCTTCTCATCCACCCCCGCATTCATGGACATGCTGGGCTACTATGTCTGGGTGTATGAGGGGGGAGGCAAGGAGCTGTGGCAGGAGATGTACGGCGATGCATACAAGACGATCCCGACGAGCATGATGCCGCCTGAAGGTGGCGGATGGGCGAATAAAGAGATCCAGAAGCTGTCCGACTTCAAAGGCCTGAAGTACAGGACCGCATTGCTGTGGGGGCAGATTCTCTCCGAGTTCGGCGCCTCTGTCGTGACCCTGCCCATGGGCGAGGTGGTTCCTTCCCTTCAGAGGGGAACCCTGGGAGCGGCCGAGCAGAGCACTCCTTACATAGACTATCCGCTCGGTTTCCATGAAGTCGCCAAGTACTGGCATTTCCCGGGCGTTCACCAGTATTACGGGTTCCTCGAGGTCGTGATCAATCCGCAGCAGTGGAATGCGCTTCCCGACGACCTCAAGGCGATCGTTGAAAGCGCCTGTGCTGCGAACATGACAAGATCGATGACGCGCTGGGTCCTGGGCGATGCCGAGACGGTCCAGAAGGTCAGAGATGAGGGCAAGGTCAAGGTGGTCCGGTTCCCGAAAGAGATGCAGGAAGAAATACTGAAGAAATTCGTCGAGAAATACGACGCACAGAAAGATCCGATGTTCAAGAAGGTCTGGGCTTCGCAAAAGAAATTCATGAAGACCTGGACACCATACATGCAGCTCCAGAAAGTGGACGCGTCTGTAAACGTTCAATAACCTCAAAGATAAACCATCCGTCGCCTGGCGATGTATGCCCGGGCGACGGATGTTCGACAACAGGATACGACTATGATGGTGCTGGAACGATTCATGAAAATTGTCGATACCGTAAGCGAGTATACGGGCAGACTGGTATCCTTTCTGGTAATTCCACTCACCCTTTTCGTTGCGTACGACGTATTTGCCAGATACCTGTTTCAGGCGCCCACGGCGTGGGTCTATGAGCTGACCTGGATGCAGAACGGCACGCTGTTCATACTTGGCGGGGCGTACATCACGCTTCACAGGTCTCACATACGGGTGGATATATTTTACAAGAAATACTCGGAACGAACAAAAGCGATCTTCGATATTATCGTCTATTTACTCATTTTCGTACCGGTCTTTTATATCCTGATGAAGCACAGCTTCGTCTATGCCCGGGACTCGATAGCCTGCCTCGAGCACTCGATGATAAGCTACTGGCAGCCGCCTCTGTATCCCATCAAATCGGTCATGGCAATCGGTTTCATAGTCTTTTTCCTTGCGGGTTTGTCCGACCTTTTAAAAAGCATTTTCAGCCTGATACGGAGATGATCACCCATGAGCCCTGAGATCTATGCGATAGCGATGTTGGCAGGTGTTTTACTTCTGGTCGTTGCCGGAGTGCCGTTGTATATGGCTCTGAGTGGTCTGGCCCTGTATTTCGCCATCCTGGGCGGCTGGGCACCGATGGTGTTCGATCAGTTCGTTTTCAACGTGTACGGCCTGATGTCCAGCGAGGTTCTTCCGGCTGTTCCGCTGTTTATCTTCATGGGGCTCGTGCTTGAGAAGTCGGGGGCCTCGGACAACCTTTTCGGATCCATCGGCATGGCGTTCGGAAAGGTGCGCGGCGGGCTTGCCATCGGCACGATCGTGATCGCCACGCTGTTCGCTGCCTGTACCGGGGTCATCGGGGCCTCGGTTACCACGATGGGCCTGCTGGCACTTCCTCCCATGCTCAAGCGGGGTTATGACCCTCGGCTCGCCACCGGGGTCATCTGCGCCGGCGGTACCCTGGGTGTTCTGATTCCTCCGAGCATCATGATGATTCTCTACGGGCCGATGGCGGGCCTGTCGGTCTCGAAACTCTTTATGGGAGCGGTTCTGCCGGGGTTGCTCCTCTCGCTCTCGTATATCGCCTACGTCACCGTCCTGTGCCGTTTAAAGCCCGAGCTGGCACCCCTTTCGGAGGTTGACGACGCAGCAGAGACCGGGCGTGGAAAGGTCATCCTTGATATCCTGCGCTACATGATCCCTCCGATGTTCCTGATCGTCGCCGTGCTGGGGTCCATTTTCCTCGGGGTCGCATCGCCCACCGAGGCTGCCGCAGTGGGAAGCTTCGGCGCGCTCATCATTGCCGCCGCGTATAAGAAGCTCAATAAAAAGAATGTCTACGACGTCTGCCTGAGCACCATGAAAATCACCGGAATGGTCATGTTCGTCGCGCTGGGCGCGTCTCTGTTTGCCGGAGTCTTCATGGCGCTCAACGGGGCAAAGGCAGTAGGCGATCTGATCGTCGCGATTCCCCTGGGCAAGTGGGGGATTTTCGCGATCATCATGGTCGCCATATTCGTGCTCGGACTGTTCCTCGACTGGATCGGCATCCTCTTCATCGTGGTGCCGATCATTACCCCGCTGTCCCTGGCTCTGGGGTTCGATCCGCTCTGGTTCGCGATCGTGGTGTGCGTGGCTCTGCAGACGTCCTTCCTCTCTCCGCCGTTTGCCTATTCGATCTTCTATCTCAAGGGGGTCGCACCGCCTGAGGTGGAGGTGGGTGATATCATGAGGGGAGTGACCCCGTTCATAGTGCTGATAATCGTGAATATCATCCTGATAACGATATTCCCCGGCCTGATCACCTGGTTGCCGGGCCTGATAGGGTAATTCGTTTGCACGACTAACGAGAAGAAGAGGAGTGTAACGTGAGTGTAACCTTGAACGAAGTTCTGACTGTCACGAAAGTCGTTGACAGGATAAGCAGGAAGATCGGCCAGTTGTTTTCGTGGCTGCTCATTCTGCTGGTCCTGACCATGTGCTACGAAATAATGGTCCGGTATTTCTTCGGCAAACCTACCCTGTGGAGCTATGACTTGAGCTACATGCTGAGCAGCCTGACCCTCATCATGGGCATCGCGTGGGTTCACGCCGACCGGAGCCACGTCAACGTGGATATCTTCGTCAACAAGTTTCCGGCAAGGCTCCGTACGGTTCTGAACATCGCATTCTCATTGATTCTGTTCTTCCCGACATGGATCCTGGTCTTGTGGTACATGTTTCCGGACGTTCTGTATTCCTGGTCGATCCAGGAGAAGGCAAGCACCGGAACATGGCGGCCGATCATTTACCCCTTTAAGTTCTGGATCTTCATCGGTCTCTTAATCCTTGTACTGCAGGCGGTAAACGAGCTCGTGAAGGATGTAATAGCCCTTGTGCACAATGATGACACCGGAGATAAAGCATGAGCACTGAACTTATCGCTACAGGAATGCTGTCGAGCCTGATCATCTGCATCTTACTGGGTTATCCCATCGCTCTGACAATGGCTGGGATAGCGACCATATTCGGCCTGATTTTCGTCGGACCCAACATCGTGAACATCCTGGTGCTGCGGGTCTTCGAGACGTACACGAACTATACCCTGATCGCCGTTCCCCTCTTTATCTTCATGGGCATCGTGGTCCAGAAAAGCGGTCTGGCCGGAAAATTGTTCGATTCCATGTATGTGATCATGGGGAGGCTGAAAGGCGGGCTGGCTCTGGCCGCCATGGTGACGGCCACGCTCTTTGCAGCGGCCACCGGCGTTGTCGGTGCAGCAGTGGTGACCATGGGCATTTTCGCTCTTCCCGCCATGCTGAACCACAAGTACAATAAATCGCTGGCCACGGGAGTCATCTGCGCGGGCGGCACCCTGGGCATCCTGATACCGCCGAGCGTCATGATCATCCTGTGGGGGCCCATGGCATCGCTGTCGGTGGGGAGGCTCCTGATGGGTGCCTTCGTTCCCGGGCTGATGCTGTCTGTCTTATACCTGATTTACATTTACGTCCTATGCCGGATCAAACCCGAGTGGGGGCCTTCGATAGACGAGAGCAGGCTGAACGTTCCGCTCAGGAAGAAAATCATCATGTTCGTGACATCGGTTCTGCCCGTCGCCTCTCTGATTCTGGGGGTCCTCGGCCTGATCTTCTTCGGTGTCGCGGCTCCGACAGAGGCAGCGGGAATCGGGGCGTTTCTCTCCCTGATCCTGGCCCTGTGCTACAGGGCATTGAACTACAAGAACATCAAGGAAATCATCTACGAGACCGTGAAGGTCACGAGCATGATATTTTTCGTGGCGGTCGGCGCGACACTGTTCACCGGGGTGTTTCTCAGGCTGGACGGCGGCGACGTGGTAAGCAGCGCGGTACTCGGCATTTCAATGAAGCCGTGGGTGGTCGTCTCGTTCATGTTTCTGATGATCTTCATCCTGGGCATCTTCATCGACTGGATCGGCATCGTGATGATCTGCGTTCCGCTGTTCACGCCCATCGCCCACCAGGTCGGCGTGGATGCCTACTGGTTTGCCATGACGTGCATGATCGTCATGCAGACATCCTTTCTCACCCCGCCGTTTGCATACTCGATTTTCTACCTGAAAAGCGTTTCCCCGCCCGAGGTGCAAACGGTCGACATATATCGGGGGGTATGGCCTTTCATTGTTATTCAGATCATCGGCGTCACGCTCTGTGCCATATTCCCGCAAATAATTACCTGGCTGCCGAGCATAAGCTTTGGTGGATAAAATTAAAAAAGAAGGAGATGTTATGATGAGTGCAAAGAAATTCAAGACAGCGGCTTGTGTAGGATTTGCCTGTTTCATGATGCTTTGTTTCGGTGTGAACGGTGTCGCAGCCAAGACGATCAAGTGGACCATGGCAACCTCCTGGCCTTCAGGGATGGTCGTGTACGAGACAGCCGAGTACTTCGCCGACAAGGTGGAAAAGATGTCCCAGGGCCGGCTCGTCATTTCCGTGAAACCTGCCGGCGCGGTAGTCGGCGCACTGGACGTTCTGGATGCCGCGAGCAAGGGCTCGATCGAATGTGCCCACTCGTGCGCAAATTACTGGCCGGGAAAGAATCCTGCTTCCCAGTTCTTCGGTTCGGTGCCCATGCTCTTCGAGCCCCTCATGCAGCTCGTCTGGGTTTATGAGGGAGGGGGCCTGGAGCTATGGAACCGGATGTACACCGAAAAGATGAAACTCAACGTCGTGACCATTCCTCTGGGAATGACGCATGCCGAGGTGCTGGCATGGAGCAACAAGCCTCTGAAGAACGTAAACGACTTCAAGGGCCTGAAGTACAGAACGCTCGGATGGTGGGGCGATATTCTGAAAAACAACGGCACGGCCGTGACCATGCTTCCGGGCGGTGAGGTTTTCTCGGCCCTGGAGCGGGGCGTGATCGATGCGGCCGAGTTCAACACCCCCTATGCCGACTATCAGCTGGGCTTCTATGAAATAGCGAAATATTACGTCGGTCCGGCCATGCATCAGCCGAGCACGATGCTCGAGCTGATCATCAACAAGAAAGAGTGGAACTCTCTCCCCGACGACCTGAAGGTTATCGTGGAAGAGGCCGCCAGGGCCACGACCATGTGGGCTTGGACGTACGAAATCAACAAGAGCATGAAGGCATTGAACGAGTATGAGGCAAAGGGGAACGTCAGGCTGATCGTTGACGAGGAATCACAAAAAGAATTCAGAAAGGTGGCCTGGGCGCACCTGGACAGCATCGCTGCAAAGGACGCGTTCTTCAAAGAGGTATGGGATTCGGCGAAGAACTTCTACGTGAATTTCGTCGAGTTCGAGGATTTCATGATTCCCGTACGGCCGGAAGTGAAAAAGTAGTCGGGCCAAAACAGGGGAAATCGGTTTTTTTTCAGGGGAACGAGCGCTCCGGAAAAGGAGAAGGAAATGGTCGTCAAGATTTCACGGGCAGCCGTACGCGTAGAGGAACTGAACAATTTGAAACTGTGGCTGTCAAAGGAATGGTACCCGTTGATCGAGAAACAGGAGGGTTCCAGCGGCGTAAGTGCAGCCTTCAGGGAAAGCGGTGAGTTCGTGGTTATTACCCACTGGCGGGACAAGGCTGCCATGGAAAGCTGGAACAATAACGGTGCGCATAAGGATATTGTGAAAAACCTGCTGCCCCTCCTGTCGGTCGAGATCTCTGCGGAGGTCTACGAAGAGGTGAGCTTCTGACTCGAAACAGCGTGCTGAGAAGATGCGGGCGATCAGGCAGTAGAGATTCGAGAATCGTTTGTAAAGGCTAAAGGCTTGAAGAAAGAGAATACGGGGACGGGGGAAGGGTCTTTCGATGTCTTCCCTGTCCTCGTATTCGAGAACAGGTTCATGAAAAACAGTGCCAAAGGTTGGTGATCACTTAAGCTCTGGAGGAAGATAAATGGATAGCTTGGAGAAATTACATGGAATAATCAGTAATGCTGGTGAATATATCACCGGCTTTAAGCAGAAGAGCGGAAAGAAAGTCGTCGGCGTCATGCATCCCATCGTACCACAGGAGCTGATATACGCTGCCGGCCTTTATCCCGTCCGCCTCTTCCCGATGAAAAAGGAGACCATTACAAAGGCGCACGAGAGCCTTCAGGCATATACCTCATCAATATTCAGAGCCATCTGGGACCAGGTCCTCAAGGGTGGGTTCGATTTTCTCGATGCGGTGGTCCTTCCGGAATCATGCGAAACCGTGACATATTTTGCACGAGGATGGCAGTACAATCGTCCCGGAGACAAGGTGTTCACCTTTTCCGGCGTGCGGTATCACAAGAACGAAAACGGAGAAAAATTATTCCGGAAACAGTCCGAGCGGCTCATCAAGTCCCTGGAGGACCTGTCGGGCCAAAAGGTCACCGACAGCGCACTGGCGGATGCCATCGACCTCTATAACGAGAACAGGCGGCTCCTCAAGGAGATATTCGCGTTCAGGAAGGAGCAGCCCCCGAGAATTTCCGGCACCGACTTCTTCGCGATTTCTCTGGCCTCGGCCTTTCTCGACAAACAGGAAGCCAACGCGGTTCTCGGGAAAATATCTGACGAGCTGCGCAAGACCGGCGGGGCGGGCGACCGGTCGAAGAAGAGAATCCTCCTGTCGGGTCCCTGCATCGTGGACAAAAAGATATACGAGTCGATCGAATCATCGGATGCATACGTGGTCGCAGACGATACCAACTTCGGCCTGCGCTCGTTCAACAGCATGGTCGACCCGGACAAGGAGCCGATCGCGGCCCTCTCGAACGCCTATGCGGACGTTCCCTGCCCGTTCAGCACCTCGGCTGAAACCAGGTTAAGGGTGCTGGAGGAGCTGATCAGCGAGTACAACGTCGATGGAGTCGTGTTTGCGATCGAGAAGTTCTGCGAAGCCGAGACCATGGATTTCCCCTATCTGGAAAAGAACATCAAGGAGAAGCTCGGCAAACCCGTGCTGCTGCTGGAAACGGAATTCCTCGGTGACCTGGCTCCGATCAAAACCAGGATAGACGCCTTTGTAGAGTCGATTCAGTAAGGAGTGGCAATCATGAAAAAACTCGAATGTGGAAAAGCGGTAAGCGGCGCGCTCAGGCAGTATTACCGGGATATCTGGGAGAAAAGACCGCTGGCATGGTCGGTGGTGAGCTCGAATCCGCTGAACGATATCTGCAATCTCCTGGGAATCCAGGTCGCCTACCCTGAAAACTATGCCTGCGTATGCGCTGCGCAGCATCTGTCGGAAAAATACTGCACGATCGCGGAGTCGAACAACTACAAATCCGATCTGTGTTCGTATATACGGAACAACTTCGGGTTCCTGCTGGATCAGGGCTCGGAACATCCGCTTGGCGGCCTTCCGAAGCCTGACGTGATCACGGTCGTGTCAAATGCCTGCCTGAACTATATCAAATGGTTCGATGCCCTGAGGCTGCATTTCGATGTGCCGTACGTTCTCCTGAACACGCCCCACAAGATGAGCCAGGACGATGATCCTTCCCTCTATGTCGACTATGTGGCGGGCGAGATCGAAGAGGCCATAAAGGAGCTCGAAAAGATCAGCGGCCGGAAGGTGACGAGCGCAAAGCTGAAGGAGACTGCTCATTACTCCCGCGAGCAGGGGAAGTACTGGCGGGAGATCCTCGAGCTGAACAAATCGACGCCGGCGCCCCTGAACTTCCCGGACCTGGCGAATCTGATCTTCGTGCCGACGTCGCTCTCGGGAACGGAGCTGGGCCTGTCGCTCCTGAAGCAGGCGTACGAGGAGGTCAGGGACCGCGTAAAGAACGGGGTCGGGGCCATCGACGATGAGAGGCACCGCCTCATCCTCCTGAACATCCCGCCGTGGTACCGGCTCGGGATATCGAGCTACTTCGCCGAGAAGGGATGCGTGCTGCCCTTCGGCGACTACACGAGATACGTGTGGTGCACGCAGGATATCGACGACAGCGATCCCCTCGAACATTTCGCCTACAAGGCCCTGGGTATGGCCACTGACGGCGGATACGGCTCTTCCACGGTCGAGACCCTCTACGGTCCCTTGGAGAAGAGAATCGAGGAGGATATCAAGGCGTACAATATCGACGGCGCGGTGGTGCAGATCAACAAGAGCTGCAAGATCATGTCGACCGGCGGGCTCGATATCGCGCGTTTCATCCGCGACAAGATGGATATCCCGGTCGTGGTCCTCGATGCAGACCAGGCAGACGAGAGGTTCTATTCCGATGCCGAGTTCAAGCAGCGGCTCGATGCCTTCTTTGATGCCCTTGGAGAATAGCCTGCCATGAAATATTTCGCCGGGATCGATTCAGGCTCGACAACCACGAAGATCATCATCGTCGATGAAGCGGGAACGATAGTGGCTTCCGAGATCGTGCTGTCGGGCAGCAACCTGCGTGAAAGCGCCAACACTGCATTCGAGAACATAGAGAGAAGACACGGGATCCGGAGAGATCAGGTTGTGGGGTTCGTCCCTACCGGCTACGGGAGATTCCTTCTGGGCATCGATTCCAAGCCGATCAGCGAGATAACCTGCTGCGCCCGGGGCTCCGTGGCTCTCCTCCCGAGCGCCCGGACCATCATCGATGTGGGCGGCCAGGACACCAAGGTCATCCGCATCGACCCAAAGGGGACGGTCAAGCAGTTTTCCATGAACGACAAGTGTGCTGCAGGAACCGGGAAATTCATCGAGCGGATCGCGGTTTCACTCGGGCTGGAGCTCGAGCAGATGGTGCAACTGTCTCTGGATTCAAGCTCCAAGATATCGATCTCGAACACCTGTGCGGTCTTTGCCGAGACCGAGGTCATCTCCCGCATATCCGGCGGAGAAGACCTGGGGAGCATCGTCAGGGGACTGCACTATTCACTGGCGTCGCGGGTGGGCACTCAGCTCGCGAGGCTGGGCCTGGAAAAAGATGTTTTCATGTGCGGCGGAGGCGCCCTGAACGCCGCCCTCGTGAAAGAGATGAGCGAGGTGATCTCGGCCGAGATAGCAAGGCCGGAAGGGTTGGATTGCAGGCTTGTGGCGGCTCTTGGCGCCGCCCTGATAGCGAGGGGCAAACAAGGGCCGGTGGCGTGAACAGAATAAACGAAGAAAGGGGTGGATAAACATGTATTTTGAAGATGTCAAAGTAGGTGATGTGTACAAATCGAATCTCAGCAAGGTCATAACCGGAACAGAGATTGATCTGGTCGCGCAGATATCGGGACTGGACCATCCGAATTTCCTGGTTCCCGAGAGGGCCCAGAAGTACTACGGGTTCAAGGACAGGGTCGTGCCCGGGCCCTACATCATGACCTGCATGCTCGGGCTGATGCTCAAGCAGGGGTTTCTCGCGGATGCCCTCTTTTCCTATGTCGGAGAGATCAAGTTCAAGCGGCCCTTATTCCCCGGAGATTCGATGACCGTGAAGTGCGAGGTTACGGGCAAGAAGGAATCCCCGAAAGGCGGCGGCCCCGTAATTTATACCTGGACGGTGTACAACCAGGACAACGAGGAGGTCGTGGTCGGCGTCAATCATTGAATATTCCCGCCCAAGCCGTCAGTTTGACGGCAATAAGAATCACCGCAAGATGACAGGAATATTATGAAAAGAAGATCAGCAAGAACGATCAGCTACATAGTGGAGGGCTGGCATGGCTTCGGATAACAGCACGAAAAAAAAGGAACTGTGGAAAAAGAACTGGCCGGACAAGATCAATCCGGAGGTCACCTTCCCTTATGGGGAAGTACCGATTTCGACCTGTCTCGCCAACATTGCGAAGAAGGACCCTGACAGAGCAGCCACCATATTTTACGGGGCCGAGATGACGTTCCGGCAGTGGGACGATGACTCCAACCGCATGGCCAATGCTTTGTCAAAGATGGGCTATGGCAAGGGAGATACGGCGCATCTCTATCTGCACAACTGTCCCCAGTTGTTTGTAGCCTATATGGCCGCAATGAAACTGGGTATGATAGTCTTTTTTGCCGATCCGGGCTTCAAGGCCTTCGAGATGAAGTACTGTCTTGGCGATTCCGGTGCACAGGTCGTCTTCGCCTTTGACAACAACTACGAAAACCTCCAGGAACTTCACAAGGGCGGCGTGATCAAGGATGTCATCGTTACCAGCTTCCAGGATGTCCTCCCCGAGAAAGCCACGCTCCCTCTGCACCCGATTCTCACGGAGGCTAAAAGGGTATTCGAGGGGACGCACGACTTCGTTACCCTGCTGAAAGAAAATCCGGCAGACCCTCTGGACGTCCCCATGTCCATGGACGAGCCCGAGGTGGTGATGTACACCGGAGGAACCACGGGAATGCCCAAAGGTGCGGTCCATACGCATAAAAATGCCCTGCTGTGCGGTGCATGGGCACATCAGGTCAGAGACTTGGGCGTTGACCTGAGTCCGTGCGAATCCGTGCTCGTCTTCGGCCCCCTGGGGCATGTCGGCGCTCTTTCCTACAGCTTCTATCCCGCGTGCGTACACGGAAGAACATCCATCATCATGGCACGGTTCGATGCAGAAACCGTCTTGAAGGCGATCGATCAGTATCAGATCGAGCTGTTCGTCGGCACGGTGGTCGTGATCCAGGGGCTGATGAAGCACCCGGACTTCAAGAAGTACAACCTGAAGTCGGTCAAGAAGTGGCTGCTCGGCGAATGGATGGTGTGGCTCACCGACGAGATCGCCAAAGAATGGGAAGCACAGGTCGGCATTCGTCCATCGAAATGGGGCTACGGTCAGACCGAGACGCTCAACGTAATACCGGATGGCGGCAGAATAGGCAGAGAAATACCCTTCAAAGACAAGTTCATGATGGCGGCGATTCCCCCCATCCCCTCGTTCGATGTCCGCATCCTGGATTTCGAGACAAGGGAGGATCTCCCCTTTGGCGAGAAGGGTGAAATCGTCATCAAGGGGCCGGCCCGGTGTAAGTATTACTGGAACAAGCCCAAAGAGACGGCGGAGAGCCTGAGCCCGGAAGGATGGTTCTACTCGGGCGATATCGGTATGCTCGACGAAGAAGGCTATCTGTACTGGTTCGGCAGGAAGAAGAGCCTGATCCGGGTATCGGGATTCCAGGTGTCGGGCAGCGAGATCGAGATGATCGGCCGCGAATGCCCGCATATCGCTAACATCTGCGTGTTCCCCAAGAAACACCCGAAAAAGGGCCAGGTACCGCTTGCCTTCGTCGAGCTCACCGCGGGCTGCAGTGTCTGCGCCGAGGATCTGACGGTCTGGTACAAAGCCCATATCGCGGCCTACAAGGTGCCAGAGATCCAGATCCTGGACAAGCTTCCCATGACGCCCAAGGGCTCGATCGACATGAAGAAACTGGCGACTGATTTCGACCTTCAGTGACGCCTGAAGGCTTGCCGGAGAATCGATAAAAAGCAAACGAGAGAGGAACTTACGATGGAATATAAAACGCTGGTAGTTACCCGTGAAGGGCCGATCGACATCATCACCCTCAACCGGCCCGAGAGGATGAACGCATTCAGTTATGAAATGATCGACGAGTGCGTCGACGTGCTCCACCGGCTTTCAAAGGACTGGAACACCTGGGTGCTGGTCATCAGGGCCAGCGGCAAGGCCTTCTGCTCAGGACACGACATAGCCGAGCCGCTGGTATTCCCGGGACAGAGCATCGAAGAGGTGCGTCAGGTCAACAGAACCATGCTGGGCATACCGCTCGCCCTCCAGAAAATGAACAAGGCGGTGATATCATCCGTGCAGGGCGTTGCCCTGGGCTTCGGATTCGATCTGGCGCTGGCAAGCGACATGATCATCTCGACGAAGAACGCCCGGTTCTCCCAGGGCTTCCTGAGAATCGGCCTTGCCCCCGGCATGGGCGGGGCATGGCACCTGCCCCGGATCATCGGCCTGAAGAAGGCGGCCGAAGTGCTGTTCACGGGTGATTTCTTCAACGCCGAGGATGCCTACCGGCTCGGCATGATCAACAAGCTCGTCGACGACGAGGAACAGCTGGAAAGCGAGACCATGAGCCTCGCGAGGAAGCTCGGCAAGGGCGCCGCGACCGCGATCCGCATGTCGAAGTACCTCCTGTACAACTGCATGCAGCAGGATTTTTCCAACGCGCTCGATGCCTGCAACGTCGCCGAGACCATGACCCTTTTCACCGAGGATTTCGTCGAGGGCGAAAACGCGATCAAGGAAAAGCGGCAGCCGGACTACAAGGGAAAGTAAACGGGGCCGGTCGACACGACGAGAAGTCGGGGCGATTCCGAGCGCGGCCGCGCATACTGCGCGAGAAAACGCGGAAACCGGGGCCGGCTTCGAGGGTCGCCCCTCGAATAGGAGGGACCGGACAAGAAAATGGATGATGCCGGCAGCTTGAGGGATATGAAATGGATTCCGGGCGCACCGGAGAGCGGGTTGTATCCCCGGAGATCCACGGATGAGCCGGCGAGTTCAGGCGAACAGTAGCCCAATCGGATTATCCAAAAAAATGCAGGTGAAAACAAGATCGAAAGGGGCGAGCGTATGAGATACAAGGAACCCAGCAAGAAGGCGCCGTGCAGGGAAGCGTGTCCTGCGCGAGTGGATATACCTCGGTATTTGAGGTACGTGGCCATTGGGGATGTCGAGGCTGCGGCATCGGTGATCCGGGAAGTCATACCTTTTCCGGAGACGGTAGGAAGGGTGTGTTTCAGGCCGTGCGAGGACAAGTGCAACTGCAGGCAGCTGGCCGATTCCATCGCGATCAATGGGGTGAAGCGGTATGCGAGCGACACGGCCGGGATCGTG
>JAHDKO010000085.1 GCA_018436855.1 Deltaproteobacteria bacterium
GGCATATATTGCCAATTATTACAACTTATTAACTACTCTGATTGCAAGATAATACCAGATGTCTTCAGGATTGTTATTCAGTCAATTGCTATGCCTTAAAAGTGTTTGGGCAACAGGCCGTTGAGACCTGACCCCGATCCTATTATGTGATAAAGAGGAGAAGAGACAATCAGGGAAGGACTCATGAAAAACAATGTTCAATATCCGGTCTATCTCGACTATAACGCCACCACTCCGCTCGATCCCGCGGTGATCGATGCCATGCAGGAGTTTATCTCTCCGGAATTCGGCAACCCGTCGAGCACGCACTTCTACGGGATAGCGCCAAGGCGTGCGGTGGAAAAAGCTCGCCGTCAGGTGGCGGCGCTCCTGAACTGCAGCCCGTTTGAGATCGTCTTCACCGGCTGCGCCACCGAGTCGAACAATCTCGCAATCAAGGGGATCGCCTCGGCACTCAAGCACCGGGGCAACCATATTGTCACCACTCAAATCGAGCACCCCGCGGTCCTGGAGGTCTGCGCGCATCTCGAGCGAAACGGGTTCGAGGTGGCCCGTGTGCCCGTTGACGCGCAGGGTCTGGTCGATGTGCGCGATGTCGAGCAGGCCGTGAGCGACCGGACCATCCTGATCTCGGTCATGCACGCGAACAACGAGGTGGGGACCGTCCAGCCTGTGGAGGAGATCGCGGAGATCGCCCGCAGCCGCGGCATCGCCTTTCACACCGACGCCGCCCAGACACCGGGCAAGGTGTCCGTTGACGTGCAGGCGCTCGGTGTGGATCTCATGACCATTGCCGGGCACAAGCTCTATGCGCCCAAGGGCGTGGGTGCGCTCTACCTGCGTGAGGGCATCGGGGTGGAGCCGCTTCTGCACGGCGCAGGACAGGAGCGTGGAATGAGGCCCGGAACGGAAAACGTTATCGCTATCGTGGGCCTGGGCATGGCCTGTGAGGTGGCTGCGAAAAACCGGGAACAAGATGCCCGGCACATGAAGACGATGCGGGACCTGCTCCATGCCGGCATCGAGCAGGTCGTGCGCGATGTGCGGCTCAACGGCCATCCTGAGAAGCGGCTGCCCAATACGCTCAGCCTCTCGTTTCAGGGAGTCGAGGCCGGGAGGCTCCTGGAAGAGATCGGGCTCGACGTAGCGGCATCGGCAGGCGCGGCCTGCCATTCCGGGGAGGTGACGATCTCCCACGTGCTTGCCGCAATGGGGGTTCCCGAGGAATGGGCGAAAGGAACCATACGCCTGAGCACCGGCCGTACTACCGCCAGGGAAGAGGTGCTCCTCGCGGTGCACGCCATCGCCGATGCAGTCAACACCCTGCGCTCTCCTTAAGTCCCCCTTCCAAGTCCTTAAGTAGCGGACGAAGATGGAGGAAGAAGACCGGCTTGAACAGATACTCTGTTTCTACTGCCGCGAGCGCTATTTCCCCTCGAAGAACCCTCGGACGATCCCGGTGACCTCTCCGGGTTTCTCCATGGGGATGAGGTGCCCGGCGCCCTCGATGAGCCGGTATTCGGCGCTCCTCATGGATGACGCCGCTTTCTTGAGATCGATGAATGCCCTGTTCTCGCTCAACTCGCCTTCCAGGACCAGGGCCGGGCAGCTCACCTTCGGCATCAGTGGCCAGGGGTCGTGGTGCATGCCCCCCATGAAGAGCGAGGCCTCGTGCCTGGGCGAGCAGGCAAGCGCGAGCCCGCCTGCGTGGTGTTCCTTGATGCCGTGCCGGATATAGAGGTCGAGCATCTCGTGGTCCCATCCGTGAAACAGGGTTTTCGACTTCAGGTAGGCGTATGCCTCTTCCCTGGTATTCCACCGGGACTTGCGCCTGATGGATCGGGAGGCCAGGGGATGTTCGTCCACCTTCAGGCGAATCCGGTACAGGTCCTGGGGAAGGAAGATGGGCTCGATGAGAATCAGGCCCCTTGTCTTAAGGTCGAACTCGGTGTGGGCCAGGGTGAGGACCGTGGCTCCCATGGAATGCCCCACAAGACCGGGGTTTTCAATGCCCAGCCGTGAGCAGAATATGGCGATGTCTTCGGCGAGGCGCGTCCAGAGCAGTCCGCCGTCTTCGGGTTCCGCGTAACGGTGGTCGCAGAAGTACGGGGCAATCACCCGGTAGGCAGGGGCGAGCTCCCGGGCGATGGGATGCCACAGCCAGGGCAGAAACCCGGTGGCGTGCATGAGGATGAGGGTGGGGCCCCGGCCTTCATAAAACAGGTAGGAAATCTCCGCGTCCCCGATATCCTGGACCAGGGCGCGCGGCTGGTTGTGCTCGGACTCCGGCATAGTGCCTCCTTGTTTGCAAACCGTGAACAGGCCAGATATATCAATTGCATTGGTATTTTTATTATAAGAAAACTCTCGTCCAGTTCAATCAAGATATTTTCCCGTGCCGCCGGTTTATTTCGCCCCTGCTCCGGGAGACTCACGGACAGGGGCGGGTATAAATGCAGGCCTCTATGCCCGTTACTCCCGAGCCGTGAGCTTTTCCACAGACTTCGCGATGTTTTCCTGCCGGTAGCCGGGCAGCACGAACACGTAGTCGTTGGCCGAAGAGGTGGACGGGGTCTTCGCGTCACGCGCGGAGTGGAGCGAGAGCGTGTAGTCGCGGGCACCTGTCAGCGTGATCGTGAGCTCCGGATCTCCCGCCTGCTCCCTGGTGAGGTCTTCGAGATATTCCTCGCAGTCGAGATTGCTCAGGCCCGAGAGAAGGGCGTCCACCTCGTGCTTGTCCGCCTCGACGCCCGCGGTGTCCTTCCAGACGATCCGAACGGGAGCGGCGTCGTTTTCCGCACCGTTTTCGCCCTCGTCCGCCTGAGGCTCGATCTTCGCGCGGGTCAGGACCGTTTCCTTGCCCTGCGCACTGATCCGGATGCCGGTGATCTCGTCTTTGGGGAAGGAGAGGACCTGCCTGTCCCTCAGGCCGGCGGACGCATGCTCGAAATCGCGGCGGAAGCTGCCCTTGGCGTGGAACACCCGGTTGTCGCCGGACAGCGTGACAAAGGTGTGCTGGTGCGTGGGAGCGGCCTTGCCCAGATCGAAGCTGCGCCTGAGCTCGGTACCAGCATAGGCCTTGACCGTGATCCTGTCCGCCTCTCCGAGGCTGTAGCGCTCGAAGCTGCCCGACTCGGACACCAGGTCGGTCAGGGTGAGGCCTACGATTGTTTCAAGCATCCTGCCCACCTTGGCGATGTCCGCAGGGTAGCCCTCCGGCTCGATGTACCAGGATCCGTCCTTTTTGCTCAGAGAGACGTTTCCGTCTCTGGATGCGATCTCAAACCCGGTGATGGCGCCGGCGTCAACGGTATCGACCGGCGGGATCTCGTAGTTGACCCGGTCGGTGCGCTGGAGATAGAGATAACCGGCCAGGGCCGCAATCAGGACGAAAAGAACGATGTACTCTTTCTTTCCCTTCATGATTCACCTCTCTTGCCGAACATGAGCTCGATGCGGCTCTTCCGGACGTGCCTGCGCAGGAGCACGAGCAGCCCGAATCCCACGACCAGGACGGGCAGGCCCACGATGTTGAGCGACTTGATGAATATCTTGGTCTGGGCCTGCGGGTCGTTCAGGGGGTTGAAGCTTAAGACCTTGCTCCTCATCAGGGCCACGTCCTCGCGGCCGTTCAGCACGTCGAGCACGTTCATGATGAATGCCGAATTGGGGCTCTGGCCCTCGGCGTCGAGAACATTGTTGCGGAGCAGGTGCGAGGATGCCACCAGGAAGATCTTGCCCGGCCTGGCCGAGGAGGCCAGGGTGGATGTGCCCTCGAAACCGGAGAGGTCTGCCTTGGGCGCGGGCGTTTCTCCGCTTTCATCATCGGCAGCCTCGTCAGGCGCCGCGGGCCTCTCGGGAACTGGCTTGTCCGCGAAGTAGCTGGGAAAGCTCCCTTCCAGCATGTAGGCCAGCGGGTAGCTCCTGAGCTCGTCCTCCCCGGCCGGAGGCCTGATGAACATGGGGTTCAGGCTGACGTTGTCGCGCATCTCCCACGACCGGTTGGAAGAAGAGAACAGGCGCTTAGCCGTGATCTTGCCTTCGGCCAGACGTTTTTCGTCGATCTCCAGAGGCGACATGGCGAGGCCCACCATGCTCTTGATGTTTGCCATTGCCGCGAGCTCGCCGTTGATGTTTCGATTCTGGATGATGGGGGCATAGTAGATCTTCTGCTCGCCACCGCCATACTGCCGGGAAGAGCGCTGGGTAAAGCAGTTTTCGTCCATGACGATCGACTTGTTCACCCGCACGCCGTAGTGTTCGATCAGCTTTTCCAGGCCGGTGTCGTTGGGCACGTACTGGGGCATCTGGCCGTAGGGGCTGCCCTGCTGCGGCATGATCTCCTGGAACGAATCCACGAACAGGGCCAGGTTGGTTCCCCTCATGAGGGCCTGGTCGATCTGGTAGAGCTCGTAGTCGCTGAAGCCCCCTGTGGGCCCGGCGATGACAAAGGTTTTGAGACCTTCGGGAATGCCGCCTTCCCCGAGGTCGACCTGCTTGAGCGAATAGCTCCTGGACAGGAGCTGCACAAAGCTGGTGGCGGGCTCGACCTGGCTTCCCGGCATTCCGTAGAGGGGCAGGGCGCCGTGGCCGGTGAGGTAGCCGATGCTCTCGTTGATGCCGATGAGCGACTCCACGCTCTCGCTGATCATCTCGTCGATCTCTTCGGGCGCGGCGAGATTGTACTGGGTGCCGAACAGGGGCACGCGGAAGACCTGGAGCACCGGCAGGGCCATGGACTGCTCGCCGTGCTCCATCACCAAGCCGATCACGCCGCTGCCGGCCTTGACGCCGGACTGGGGAATGTCGGGCCATTTGAGATGCATGAGCCCGTGATCATCGGCTAGGGCCTCGATTTCATCCTGCCCGGAAGGCTCCACGGTCGAAAACGAGAGCTTGCCGTACATGGTGCGGTTGAGCTCGGTCACGATCTCGTTGACCCCATTGCCGAGCTCGGGCAGGTCATTGAGCCCCATGTAGGGTGCCACCTCTCTGATGGAGGGTGACAGATATAGCTTGATCTCCACCGGCTTTTCCAGCTTGAGCAGGGCGCTGATCTTGTTGTTGGCCTTCATCATGGCCGTGGTGAGCTTGTATTCGAGCCCGTCGGCAGAGGTGATGGTGGGCACCTTTTCAACCATGTCGCCGTGGACGATGGCCAGGCCCATATAGGCCTTCTTGATCTTGACCTCGTCCTGCTCGATGGCCTGGATCTGGACCGGCTGGATGCCGTAGTCTGAGGCCAGGCGCTGGTTTTCGCTGCTCCGGGTAGAGCCCCCTTCTTCGAGCGGGGTCACGTCGTAAAAGCGGTAGTTGAAATACCTGTTGCCGCTCAAGGCATACTCCTCGAGCAGGTCTCTCAGATAGCGCTCGACCGTGTTGTAGGGCGCGGGCAGGTTTTTCGTGAAGAACACGTTGATGGTGAGCGGTTCTTTGAGCGTGGATACCACGTCCCTGCTGACCTTCGAGAGGGAGTAGACCCGGTTTCCGGTGAGGTCGGCCCGCATATACAGGGTGAGGCCGGCCACATTGAGCAGCACGATGAGTATGATATAGATGCCGAACTTGATATATCTCGATTTGTTCTGAACAGCCATGGCAGCCTCCTTATCGCTTTTCCTGCATGACCAGGTGCGCCCCGTAGAGAAAGGCGAAGATCACGCTGGCAAAGTAGAGCACGTCGCGCGTGTCGAGAATGCCCTTGGAGATGTTCTCGAAGTGATAGCCGGCAGCGATATGGGTGAACACGTCGACCACCTGGGGCGGGAAAAAGAACACCACCTTGTCGAAGAGCGTGAGCGCAAAGCAGATGACCATGCCTGTGATAAAGGCCACGATCTGGTTCTTCGTGAGAGACGAGGCGAACACGCCGACCGCGCTGTATGCCGCCCCCAGCAGGACAGCGCCGATGTATCCGCCTGCCACCGGCCCCCAGTCGAGGTCCCCGATAAAGGAGATGCTTAAGGCATAGACAAGGGTGGGCACGAGCATGATGGCCGCAAACGCCGCCCCTGCCAGGAACTTGCCCAGGACGATGTCGCTGAGCCTCACCGGCAGGGTGAGCAGCATCTCATAGCTGCCGGAATGGAGCTCTTCGGCAAAGAGCCGCATGGTGATGGCCGGGATCACGAACGAGAAGGTGAGCGGCAGCAGGGTGAAGAAGGTGCGCAGGTTTGCCTGGTTGAAGATGAAGAAGGTGGAGAAAAAGAACCACCCCGTGATGAGCAGGAAGATGCAGATCACGATATACGCGATGGGCGAGACGAAATAGTCCCTGAGTTCTTTTTTGAAAATCTGGAATGTCCGGGTCATCCTACACCTCCCTGGTGAGATCTCGGAAGATCTTCTCGAGCGACTTGGCCTCCTGAGTGAATTCCACCATGACCCAGTCGGTCTGCTTGACGCAGGCATAGATGCGCTCTCTGAGCCGGTCGGGGCCGCCCGCGAATATCTTCAGCCTGAGCTCTCCGGAGTCCGGGGTGTCCATCTGTTCGACCCGCGAGACGCCGTCCAAGGCTCCCAAGGCCCGGTTCGCTGCATCGAAATCGGCATTGAGCAGGGTGAGGTGGATGGTGCGCTCCCCGCCCGCGCCCTGTTTGAGCGACTCGGTGCTGCCGTCGGCCACGATCCTGCCCTTGTCGATGATCACGATGCGGTCGCAGGTAGCCTCGGCCTCGCTCAGGATGTGGGTGGAGAGGATGATGGTCTTTTCCCTGCCAAAGGCCCGGATGATGTCCCTGATCTCGACGATCTGGTTCGGGTCGAGGCCCGAGGTGGGCTCGTCGAGCACGAGGATCTCCGGGTCGCCCATCATGGCGTGCGCCAGGCCGACCCGCTGTTTCAACCCCTTGGAGAGCTCTCCGATGTTCTTGTGCATGATGCCGGAGAGCCCGCAGATATCGACCAGCTCGTGAATGCGTCCGATCTTTTGCCTGCCGTCAAGGCCCCGGATCCGTGCGATGTAGTCGAGGTAGTCGTAGACCAGGATGTTGTGGTACAGGGGCGCCGATTCCGGCAGGTAGCCGATGAGCCTTTTCACCGCCAGGGCCTCGTCGCCTAAGGAAAGGTCTTTGATCCGGATGCTGCCCGATGTGGGAACGAGGTAGCCGGTGAGCATCCTCAAGGTGGTGGTCTTGCCTGCACCGTTGGGGCCCAGGAGCCCCGTGATCTCACCTCTGGAGACATCGAGGTCGATCTGATCCACGGCACAGAAGCTTCCGTAAAACTTGGTCAGTTTATCCACATGGATCATTGCATTCCTCCTTATAATTTTCCCCTTTAAAACCAAGTATGTGATTTGTTTCCGCGCATGCCCGTCATAGCAAATCCGGTGAACCCGGCAGGTAAGATAAAAAAGATTTTTCTCACTTTGTCAAGACCCGAGGCGCTATGCACAAATCAGGGAAAACAGGGAATAGGGTTCTTACCGACCTCGCCGGTTATCATGGGACGCCGCTGCCGGCCATATGGCACCGGTAATGGCATCGGAATTCTGCAGAGGTGCCGGTGATTCTTGACACCAATAATACTCTCGGCCATAATGCCCGGTGTGGGAGCACGTGCCGCTCTCGCAGAGAACGATCAAGCCAACCTCTCTATACCGGCGAGGCTTGTTTCGTGAGATATCGGCTGATTTCCAGACACATTGCAGGAATGGTCGGCAGAACACAGAAAATCCAATCCGGCAGGTGCCTGAATGCCGCCGGTGATCTGCACACAATGCGTAGCAGAAGGCCTCATCAACCAATCGAGCAATACAATGGCTAAGGGATTGACGATACGATCTGCACAGACTTCCGACCACGAACGTCTGTTGGCGATATGGCTGGCCTCTGTTCGCGTCACGCACACCTTTCTTTCCGAGCAGGAAATACAGGCTCTCTTTCCGCTGGTGCGAGACCATGCCCTGCCTGCGCTTGAGTTGTGGGTTCTGCTCGAAGGAGATACGATCATCGGTTTTTCTGGCCTTTCCGAGAACAAACTGGAGGCGCTCTTTCTTCATCCCGATCACTTCCGCAAGGGAGGAGGAAGGATGCTTGTCGCGCATGCCCGTGGTCTGAAAAACCGACTGCTTGTTGATGTAAACGAACAGAACCCCGATGCCGTCAATTTCTACGAGTCGGTTGGCTTCGAGGTGTTCGGCCGATCCGAGACAGACGACGCAGGGCGGCCGTTTCCATTGCTGCATATGAGAGTGGCGAGCCCGGGCAGCCTCTCGGATGGCTCCACATGACGCATTCCAGCGGTCCATGGCCGGGCCGCGCAAGGATGAAGCGCAACCGGAGTTGCTGATCTCCTTTCCGACTCTTGAGCCTCCGTGAAAAATCCATGTGTTCGAGATCCATGATACTGGCGCCTCTGATGCGCATTTTTGATGCAATTCGATAATGCCGATACGTATCACCTGATGATGCGGATTGATCATATCAGCCTCAGGGCCGGCCGGTGCGGTCGTCACGAAAGATGTCCCGGAAGGGGATATTGCCGGAGGTGTACCGGCTCGCCGGATAGGTCGAGTCGACGAGCTGGTCAAGCGGCTTGAGGAGCAGACTCACAATTTGCCGTGGGCCGATATCATTCTCAATCGTGAAGGCGATTTCGATCCGGAGGTAGAACCGGAGCTGATCAGGCGGAGAGTGGCGTTTTTCTATGGCGATGAAAAGAACAGGCAAAATGATTAACCGCGAGTTGCCTTCCGTGACTGAGACTGGGGACTATTGACTGCCAGAAAACAGGATTCAGAGGATTGAGAGATGCGACGAGCCGGGGTCCGATTGGAAAACAACCCCGGACTCAATTTTTCCGGGGGGTTGAGATCGGATGTGGAGCGGGAAAAGTATAAGGTGATGCTTGACATCATTACGACATGGCCATGGGTGAACCGCAGGTTCACCACCCGTAGAGCTCTCTTGCTTCCTCTTCGAGCCGGTCACGGAACCGGGGGTCAGCGATGCTGATGAGCGCGCGGCTGCGCTGGCGCAGGGAAAGGCCCCTGAGTCTGACCACTCCGTGCTCGGTGGCGACATAGTCCACGTCATGTCTGTTGGTGGTTATTGCGCTGCCTCTCTCCAACGCGCTCACGATGCGCGAGATGCGGCCGCCCGCGGCGGTCGAGGGCAGGGCGATGATGTTTTTCCCCCCGCGGGAATGGGCCGCGCCCCTGACAAAGTCCACCTGGCCCCCGACCCCGCTGTACTGACGCGGTCCGATGGTGTCGGCAGCCACCTGGCCCAGCAGGTCAACCGCGATGGCGGAGTTGATGGTCACCATATTGTCGTTTCGGGCAATGATGAAGGGGTCGTTAACGTATTCCACCGGGTGCATCTCCACCATGGGGTTTTCGTGGAGCCACGCATAGAACCGGGCAGTTCCCATGGCAAAGCTGGCGATGATCTTTCCGGGGTTGAAGTTTTTTCTTTTGCAGGTCACCACACCGCTCTCCACCAGGCGCATGACCGAGTCTGTCAGAAGTTCCGAGTGGATGCCCAGGTCCCGCTTGTGAGCCAGGGAACCCAGCACAGCCTCGGTGAGGTTTCCGATCCCGATCTGCAGGCAGTCGCCGTCCGCGATCAGGGACGACACGTTCCTGCCTATTGCCAGATCGTTTTCACCAGGGTGCGAGAGGGGGCATTCCACCAGGGGCGTGTCGTTTTCCACGAGCAGGTCGACACTGTCCAGGCTCAGGTATGACGAGCCGCCCGTGTCGGGCATATGGGGGTTCACCTCGGCGATCACGATTTTCGCGCAGAGTGCAGCCGCTTTTGTATAGTCGACCGATACCCCGAGGCTCATCATGCCCTGCTCGCCGGGGGGCGAAACCGTGATCATCGCGACGTCCACGGGCAGCGTGCCCTCCATGAACAGCCTCGGGACCTGGTGGAAATAACAGGGGGTGAAATCAGCAAGGCCCTCGCCGAGGGCCTGTCTGGTGTTTTTGCCGAGAAAGAGCGAATGGTGCCGGAACGATTCGCGGTATTCATCGCGGCAATATTGCGCGGAGTTGAGCGAGAGCAGGTGAAGGATCTCCACCCCTCTGAGCTCGGGCGCTCTGCCGAGCAGGGCATCGACCAGCAGTCTCGGCTCTGCGCAGGCATGGCCCAGCACGACGCGGTCGGACGACTTCACCAGCCTTACCGCCTCATCGGCGCGGGCCAGCCTGTCCCGGTACAGCTGTCTCCAGTCCGGATACCGCTCCAACCCCAGATTCAGACTCCGCATGTCTCGATCCGCTCCCGCACGTATTTTTCAAGAAACCACGGCAATGCCTGTTTATTCGATTGCCCCGGGATTGTATACAAGACAATTTCGGATAAAAATATCAGACTCTTTCCGACAGGTGAAATCATGGGGAAATGTATGTATAGAGAAACAATGAGAAGAATAATAATGCTGAGAAAAATCAGGACTCATGTGCCAGGGAGGGTGCGGTACGCTCTTCTCGTCATGCTCCTGTGCTCCTGCCTGTGCCCCGCGGCGGCGCGCGCGGACGCGACGGACACACCCCTCCACTGGGCCGTTCCTATGGACATGGCAGGTGTTCCCAACCTGCACAAGGTCGATGACAACCTCTTCCGGAGCGGCCAGCCTACGCGGGAGGGGATGAAGCGGGTCGAGGCCATGGGAGTCCGGACAGTCGTCAACCTGCGTTCGTTCCATTCCGACAGGGATGAACTCGAGGGGTCGACCCTGGGGTATGAACAGATATTTATGAAGGCCTGGCATCCCGAACGCAACGAGGTCGTTCGTTTCCTCCGCATCGTCACGGACCCCCGGCGCACCCCTGTGCTCGTTCACTGCTGGCACGGCGCCGACCGGACCGGGACCATGTGCGCCGTGTACCGCATCGTGGTTCAGGGATGGTCCAAGGAGGAAGCGATCCGGGAAATGACGGAGGGAGGGTTCGGGTTTCACGGCATCTGGGTCAATTTGCCCAAGTGGATTGAAGATCTCAATGTCGAGTGCCTGAAAGAGGAGCCGGGGACAGGCAGTGAAGAAATAAAACAGCCTGCCTTCCCCGGGGACCGGCCTGCGGGTTCACGGCCCGGCCTCCGCACGGGAGACGGCGAAGAGCATCATGAAGTGGGCGCAGAATGATCCACAGCGGTCAGAGTCGTAACTCTTACGTGAGAGGGCCTGCCTGGTCCAGGAAATCAACTTGAAAAGATATGATTTCTTATAGATAACATAAGTGATTACTTATATTGTTTATATTGAGATATGCAAAGGATATCTACAGTCCTTGGTTTCCAGATACCCTCATCGATATCATCAATTTTTTTATACTAAGGGGGCTGATGATCTTAGCCAGAGACTATATTTTATTGCACCGGCAATAAAAAGTGGATCTAAATAAGCATAAAGCAAACCAGGGTCTTTCAACAACCACGCCTCTTCTATCAAGGTAATAAATATATTATTTTTTAATCTTATTCCTAAATCCTGCGAGACCAATTATGCCTGTTCCTAAGAGAAGTATTGTAGCGGGCTCGGGAACAGGGGCGGTGCTATTACTTGCAATATTGCGAAGATAGACTGTGGGATCTGTATAATCACCAAGGTCATGCACACTGAATCTGATCTGAGTCTTTAAACCCTGCAGTGAGTCAGGAACTTGAAAAGATACATTATCCCAGTCTGACGACGTACTATCGAAATTCAAATCACCACCAAAAAGATGCCAAGAGTTATCCCTAAAGAAGAGAATATCCAGATTGAACCCATCAGGGTCCTGACCCATCTTCCACCAGTAGTCGAAGGAGAATGTATCACCCAGAACGATAGTCTCAGTTACATATGATGTTTCAGTTGTGACCTCTATAAGTTGAGACAATAGATAGGTAGTAATATCAAATGAAGTACCTATCTCGCCTTTTGCGTTTCTTCTAAGGAGTTCACCATTATAACCACTGTCCCAAACGTTACCCATCCAACTGGTGCCCAGGTATTCGTGACCAAGATGGTCATTGAAAGGCCCATATTGATCGACATATTTAACACCGTCGATATCTAACCACACATTTCGATAATGATTTGTGTCTGAGCTTGGCAAATATTCAAAGTGAGTGAAATAATTAGATGAATCGGGATCAACGCCAAAGAAGAGTTCAGTAGCAGTGGAATCAGGGTGATATAACGTTGCTGGTGAATCATTTCTTAAATCAAAATAGAGTGTTGAGCTTGTTGCTCCAGGTATGTATTGACTCACGTCGAACTGATATGTCTGCCAGGCAGAGGGATTTGAACTGTTTGTTGCAGTACCTATGGATGTATAAATAGGAGCAGCAATAGCTGGACTTATAGCGATCAGTAAACAATGCAAAGCAATTGATAGGGATATTTTTCGGATCATGATGCCCCCCTCATTTAAATAATTCATTGATGAATATCAAAGAAGACGGGAATAATCTTGCAAGCCAGAGGCCAAATTATAAATAAAGCATACTATCATATAGTTAACGATATAGGGAAGGAAATAAATTATTTTCGCCAATCATGACTTGTAAAGTTTACCGATACATTATCATTTATTCAGAAGCGAAAGATGACTGTTATAACAGTTAATTATAGACGAAATAGCCATAACCTTTTAATTGTCAGTTTTCTTTACAGATCTATATTTTTACACATGTGTCACAGGCTTATAGAAACCGGAAGTATGAGTTTATAATAATACTATTGTGATCTTCGAAAGATATTTTCAGTTCTTGAAGTCCATGTACTCTCAAAGTATGATTGTCGCTCATCACCCAGGTGGCCATGAATGACAGCGGCAACGCCGTGATTGTCTGGCAGCAGCATGACGGGAGCCGTAATCAGATATTCATGAGCAAGCACCGGTTCTGGGAAGAATAACGTTTGACGCGGGCGGGGGAGGGCACCCCTTCTGCAAGGCTGGCGCTTAATGGCTCCACTCTGTTTGACGCGGGCGGGGGAGGGCACCCCCCTGCCAGCGGCATCGAGGTTGTCTCAGAAGGGCCGGCGCTCCCGGAGGGTGAACCGCATGTACAGGACAATGGCGAGCAGGGCGGTGATGCCTGCGAGGATGATCAACACGAGGCCGTAGTCCCTGCGGACGATCAGTTGCGCCTGGTCTTCAGCGAGCCCCTTGTCCATGAACGAGAGATGGAAGGTATAGCCCAGGGAAAACTGCGGCTCCATGGTCTTTATCTCCAGGGGCGCGGCTTGCCCTCCGGGTGCCGCGGCCTTCAGCGTCGCCTCGATGCCCAGCCGTGCCTCAGCACCGTTGATGGTGGAGGTGATCTTCCTGACGTCGATGGTCTCTATGGCGAGGCCGGTTCCCGGTACCTGGGTCGTAGTTCCCGTATCGATCGTGATCTGCTCGCTCAGCCCGATGAATTCACTCGTGCAGTGCCCTCCCAGCGCGATGACGAAGGCGATGTGAAAGAGGATGATGCCGAGCTTTTCCATGAGGCGGTTCTGGCGCATGGCCGTCCTCGTGTACACGGTCGTGCAGATAGTAGTGTTGATCGCCAGGAGCAGCAGGAGCCCAAAGAGGGTGATCATCCAGAGATACAGACCCGGACGGGCCGCCTCCGACTGAATCCATGCCGGCAGGTTCATGAAGTTCAGTTTCTTGAAAAGGGCTTCGTGACAGGTGGTGACCAGGACCCCCACAAAGAGGTTCAGGGAGGTAAAGATCAGGAGCCAGAAACCGAGGTCCATCCGCGAGAAGAACGTCCACAGGCGCTTCATGGGATCATCTCCGACAAGCTGACGATCACGCGTGAAAACTCGTGATAGAACAGGATGAACGAAACAGGCACCAGACCCGCTGCCGCAAAGACGTGCTGCAGCCGCGGCGATATGCGGGCAGCGCCTGCGTGCAGCAGCGCCGCGTACAGGCACCATATGCTCGCGCTGACCAGGTGCCGCGAGCTCCAGGAAAACGGATAGGACCACCCCGCGAATGCCCACACCGCACCGAGCACCTGGCAGATGGTGAATATGACGAAACCCCACACGATGCACTGGCGGACGGCCCAGCCGGTGTCACGGTGGAAAAGGAGGGAGGACAGGGCCAGAAACCCGCTCGAGACGAAGAGGGCGATGCTGACGGCCTCGGTGAGGAAAAAGGCTGTGCCCACGGGGAGCTGTGTCTTTGCCGAAGGCAGCGCCTGCTCGGGTGCGGGAAGAAACGCGACAAGCGAGCAGAGCACCAGGGCTAAGGCAACCGCGCGGCCCGGGGTTTTCCGGCCGGTAAGGGAAAAGGCCAGCGCGACGAGTGCGAGAAAGAGCGGCAGGGAGAGCTTCTCGTCGATCATCAGGGCCGGAAACCATGCCCCGTCGACGAATCCCCGCATCACGAGGAAGGCCGCATTCACCATGATGCCGAGCGAGATCAGAACATCGCCGGCACGCCCCTTCGGCCGGAGGTAGAGCAGGGCCGAAACGATGTACAGAGCCAATGCAACGATCAGGATGCCGTGTTCATTCATGAGATGTTCTCCTGCCAAGATATGTACATGAGAACATAAATAAGAATCAATAAGAAAACCCGGCAATAACCATGGGTGAGGGCAAGGCCCCGGCTCTCGCGGGGCCTGATGCGGTTATGGAAAGAGTGAAGGGGACGGGGCGGTAAGCCCTGTCAAGCCTGCCGGCCCGCTTTTTTCACGTAAAAGAATTTCTGGTGATGATCGGAGCCCACAACCCTTTTCTCATGCGGCTCCCCGATGAGCGATCCGAAATCGAGGATCTCCTCTTCGGTGCGGTAGATGAGGGACCAGTCGATGATCTCCATGAAACCGATGTCAGCCGAGTCGATGGAAAATTTGCCGAGAAAGATCTCGCCGCCGTCCGTTGATGAGCTCGTCGAGGCTGTTGATCTGGTCTGTGAAGCGATTCAGACTCTGCTCGGCCTCGTAGAGAAAAGACAGAGTGCGCGCGTGTATCTTCCTGCCTCCCGGTTTCCGTAGCCCTTCGGCAATACCCCGGGCCTTTTCCATGACAGCGGTTATGAGATTGATCTCGATCGCATGGTTGAATGACACGCCATAGGCGCAGCAGCCGCCCTCTCTTCTCTTCCATACGATGACGCCCTTGAATCTGTCGGGAAACGCAATGGTGTCTCCCTCTATCACCGCCTCGAACCCCCCATTGACCGGCAGGTCGTCAAGAGAATCATCCGACTGTACCTGTGCACCGAACTTGGAGATGTCAAGGAGGCGGAGCCGGATATCAACCTTCCGGTCTCCAAGGGACAGAAAACGGAAATAATACGGCTGCGATTGGGGTGGCAGGGTGTATTTCTCTTCCCTGGGAGCGTTGCTGCGGCAAAGGCAGTCCTCGCCCAACTGGTTTAACGATGTTCTCATGTGCTGTTCCCCTCCGAGTACATTTCATCGCTGCGAGTGTGTTCTCAAACATTGAATTCAGTCTGCTTATCATAGTCAACCAAACAATCCAAGGATGAATCGCTTCACCGTGTCGGTTTCCGGCAGCCAGAGGCAAGAACCGGCAAAGAACATTTCCGTTGGAAAAAATCCGGAAACAGGTTTGGGCAGAGCAAACGCTTTGACATTCCGTTCGAACTCGTATTCATACTTATATAGAGAACTTTCAAACATTGAACGACGCAGAATCCGAGCGGCAAGGACCGGTATGGGCAAATGTGCTCAGCCCGCGGGAAATGACCCGATGCCGGTACGGAGCCCGTATTCGAACCGGCAGAGGGCAATGGTGGATGGAAAGGGAGATCGTCTTTGAGACCAGGGGGCTCACCAAGGTGTACGGCATGGGCGAGGTTCAGGTGCACGCACTGCGCGGCATCGACCTCGAGCTCTATGCAGGGGAGCTCGTGGTCCTGCTCGGTGCGTCGGGCAGCGGCAAGTCGACGCTGGTGAACATCCTGGGCGGGCTCGACACCGCCACCGAGGGCAAGGTGTTCTTTCGCGGGATTGACCTCACGCAGGCCGGCGACCGCGATCTCACGGAATACCGGCGCCGCAACGTGGGGTTCGTGTTCCAGTTCTACAACCTGATCCCGAGCCTCACCGCGCGGGAGAACGTGGCCATAGTCACCGAGATCGCGCAGAATCCCATAACGCCCGAGCAGGCCCTCGATCTCGTGGGCTTAGGCGACCGGAAAGACTCTTTCCCCGCACAGCTCTCCGGGGGCCAGCAGCAGCGTGTGGCTATTGCCCGCGCCATTGCCAAGCAGCCGGGCGTGCTCCTGTGCGACGAGCCCACCGGCGCCCTGGACTCCAAAACGGGCGTGATCGTGCTCGAGGCCCTCGAACGGGTCAACCGCGAGCTCAAGACCACCACCGTCATCATCACGCACAATGCCGTGCAGGCGGAGATGGCCGACCGCATTATATATTTAAGCGACGGGCAAGTGAGCGATGTCCGTGGCAACGACCACAAAAAGGCGGCTCGCGAGCTGGCCTGGTAGAGCGATGAGAGCACTCGACCGCAAAATGCTGCGCGACCTGTGGGGGATGCGGGGACAGGCCTTGGCCATCGTCTTCGTGATCCTGAGCGGCGTCGCCACCTACGTGTCCATGACGGGCGTGATGGACTCGCTCCAGCAGACGCTGAGCACCTATTATGCAGAGTACCGGTTCGCCGACGGGTTCGCAACGGTGCGCAGAGCCCCTGAGCTGCTGCTGGAGAGGATCAGGGAGATACCCGGAATCAACACTGCCGAGACGAGGGTGGTCTCACGGGTGAACCTTGAGATCGCAGGCTTCGACGAGCCGGTATCCGGCACACTCGTGTCCGTGCCCGAGGGCGAGCAGCCGGTCCTGAACCGGCTCTTCATCCGGGAGGGGCGTCTCGTGCAGCCAGGAAGGGAGAACGAGGTCGTGCTCAACGAGCCGTTTGCCGAGGCGCACGGGCTCGGTCCCGGAGACCGCATCACCGCGATCATGAACGGCCGGTACCGTGATCTGCACATCGTGGGCATCGGGCTCTCGCCCGAGTTTCTCATGCAGATCGACCCGGCCTCCATCTTTCCCGATCCCATGCGCTACGGGGTGATGTGGATGGGCCGGTCCGCGCTTGAAGCAGCCTACGACATGGACGGGGCTTTCAACGATGTCGCCTTTACCCTGGGGCCGGGTGCCGACATCGACGAGGTGATAGACCGGCTGGACCGGCTCCTGAGGCCATATGGGGGACAGGGGGCCTTCGGGAGGGAAGACCAGCAGTCGCACTTCTTCATCACCGAGGAGTTCAACCAGCTCGAACAGACAGCGACCATACTCCCCCTGATCTTTCTGGGCGTTGCCGCATTTCTGCTCAACATTGTGATATCACGGATCATCAGCCTGCAGCGCGAGCAGATCGCCGTGCTCAAGGCCTTTGGATACCGCACCGTGGACGTAGGCGTCCACTACGGGAAGCTCGTGCTGGTCATCGTGCTCACGGGCGCGGCGGCCGGAACCCTGCTCGGCTTCTGGCTGGGCAGGCAGCTCGGGGACCTTTATCTGCGTTACTACCGGTTTCCGTACCTGGAATATGCACTTGATCCGGGCGTGGTACTCACGGCTGCCGCCCTGACCACAGGAGCCGCACTTATCGGCGTGGCGCAGGCTGTCCGCCGAGCCGTGAAATTGCCGCCCGCCGAGGCCATGCGGCCGGCGCCACCGGCAACGTACCGGGCCACCCTGGTAGAGCGCCTGGGGCTCCAGCGGTTTTTCTCCCAGCCCACCCGGATGATCATGCGCGACCTGGAACGCAGGCCCCTCAAGGCCCTGCTCACCATACTGGGCATATCCAGCTCGTGCGCCATCCTCATCATGGGCCTGTTCTTCTACGATTCCTTCGACTACGTAATCCACATCCAATTCGGGCTGGCCCAGCGCGAGGACATGACCGTCACCTTCACCGACCCCACCTCCCGGGCAGCCATCTCCGAGCTCAAGAGCCTGCCCGGCGTGCTCCATGCCGAGCCGTTCCGCACCGTGCCGGTCGAGCTGCGCCACGGGCACCTGAGCTACCAGACCGGGATCGAGGGAATCCCCCGGGATCCGTACCTGCGCCGCCTCATCGACACCGAATTGCAACCTGTTTCCATACCGCCCGAGGGCCTGGTCATCACCGGGAGGCTGGCGCGGATTCTGGATGTGAAGCCCGGCGACGAAGTACTCGTAGAGGTGCAGGAGGGCCGAAGGTATACCCGGAGCGTCCCTGTGGCAGGGCTGACGCAACAGTACGTCGGCGTGGCCGCGTACATGGACATGGAGGCGGCAAACCGGCTGGCCGGTGTAGGACAGGCCATATCCGGGGCCTTTCTCATGATCGACCGGGTCTTTGAGAAGGAGATCACTGATTCCCTCACCGAACGGCCGCGCGTGGCAGGCATCGCGTTCCAGGACCGGGTGATCGGGGCGTTCCGCGAAACCATCGCTCAGACCATGCTCACCTATACGTTCATCCTGAGCCTGTTCGCCGGCGTGATCACGTTCGGGGTGGTCTACAACAGCGCCCGGATCCTGCTCTCCGAGCGCGACCGCGAGCTGGCGAGTCTGCGGGTGCTCGGTTTCACCAAGGGAGAGGTAAGATATATCCTGCTCGGCGAGCTTGCGGTCATGATCCTGCTGTCCATCCCGCTCGGTCTGGTCCTTGGCGCGCTCGCAAGCGCCGGATTCGCCAGGTCCCTGCAGACCGACATGTACCAGCTGCCCTTTGTCCTGGGCAAGGCCACCCTGGTCCAGTCGTCCCTGATCGTGCTCGGTGCCTCGGCCGCATCAGCCCTGATCGTGAGCCTGAGGCTGAACAGGCTGGACCTCATCGGGGTCCTGAAGACGAGGGAATGATGATGGAGCTGACGCGCAGACGGATCGCGATCGTAGTCCTGGCCGTGCTCGGGGCGGCCCTGCTGGTATACCTGCTGCTGCCCTCGCCCGTCGATGTGCAGGCAGCCCGGGTGGGCTATGCCCCATTGCAGGTGATCGTGGAGGAGGAGGGAGAGACACGGGTGAAGGACCGGTACGTCATATCTTCGCCCGTTGCGGCCACCATCCGGCGTATTCATCTGGAGGCCGGAGACCGGGTCAGGCAGGGGCAGCCCCTGGTGTTTCTGGAAGCGCCCCGTGCGTCCATCCTGGACGTGCGCGCCCGCGACGAGGCCCAGGCCGGCGTCAGGGCGGCCGAGGCCAGGCTTGAGCAAGCCCGGGAGCAGGCCCGGGCCTCAAGGGCGGCAGCGGATCTTGCGGCCACCGAGCTTGAACGAAGCCGGGCTCTTTTCGAGTCAGGAGCGGTTTCGCGCCAGGCCCTTGACGAGGCTCAGACAGCAGCCTCCCAGGCAGATGCCAATCTGGAGGCGGCACGGGCCCGGGTGGCCACCGCACTCGCCGAGCTCGAAGCGGCCCGGGCAACCCTGCGCAGCGTTTCGGAAGGCGGGGGGGATACGGGCGTGCAGGACATTCTGCGTTCACCCGTCACGGGCAGCGTCCTGGCCGTGCACCGGAAGAGCGCAGGATTCGTGAACGTAGGCGAGCCGCTCCTGGATGTCGGGGACGTCGATCGGCTGGAGGTATGGACCGATGTTCTTTCCCAGGACGCGGTGAGCATACGTCCCGGTTCACGGGTAGTGTTCGTCCGGTGGGGCCGGGATGCAACGCTCGAAGGCGTGGTAGACCGGATAGAGCCCCAGGGAATCACCGTGGTGTCGGCACTGGGGGTGGAAGAACAGCGCGTGCAGGTGGTTGCGGTCTTCAGATCGCCAAGGGAGACGTGGACGGGTCTCGGCTCGGGATATCGCGTGCTGTCAAGGTTCGTGATCTGGGAGCACGACCGGGTGCTCCAGGCGCCGGCAGGGGCGCTTTTTCGCGTGCAGGACGGATGGGCGGCCTTTGTGATCGAGAACGGCAGGGCGGTTTTGAAGCAGGTCACGGTGGGACAACGGTCAGGCCTGGCCGTACAGGTGCTGGACGGGCTCGACGAGGGAGATGTCGTGATAGTGCACCCGGACGAATCCATCGAGCAGGGAGTGCGAGTCAGCCCGCAGGAAAACTGACCAGACCGGGCGGGACTTTCCTCGCAGACGTTCATCCCGAAGCGGACTCTGGCGAAACACTGCTCAGGGCTCATACCTCGAAACAGCCTCTGGAACCCGGGAACAGACAGCCCCGTATCCGAAAGCCCAATCCGGCAGAACAAAGGGCTCATCCCCTGTGAGTTCCGGGAGCGGCAAGGGATATCCGGTATCAGGTGTTCCAAAGGGAACGACATCGTCACGGATGATCGTATGATGGGATATTCATGCGTGTCCGGACCTCATGAGAAGGTATGGACTTGCCGATTTGTCGGACATATGTTCATGGAGATCACCTGTCCTGCCGGAGTCGCCGGCAAGAGCCCCGGAAATGCCCTCGATCGCATCCATGATTTGGATTTGCAACGCACGACCGGATGAGATAAAACCATAAAGGATTTTCTGGGAGAGAGACGAAGATGCCGCCGACACAGGTTGCCGGATGTTATCCGTCCCAGTATGAAAGCAGGCTCACCCTCAAGGACGGAAGACAAGTATTTTTAAGGCCCATTCTCGGGACAGACAGAGACCGTATCGTGGACCTGTTCAACCGGATCTCGCCTGAGTCGCTGTACATGCGTTTTCTGAAGCACTACCGTGTCCTCCCGGAAGACATGCTGTATCATTTCACCCATCTCGACTACGTCGACAGGTTCGCGCTGGTAGCCGTGGTCGAGGAAGAGGGGGATGATGCGATCATCGCTGTGGCACGCTACGCTCATGAACCGCGGGAAGACCTGACCGATCTGGCGATTGTCGTCAGGGACGACTGGCAGAACCTGGGCCTGGGCAAGTCTTTGCTGATCAGGATCGTCGATGCCGGGAGAGAGCACGGCATCAACAGGTTTGTAAGCATGATGGACCCCGGCAACACCATGATCAGGCAGACCCTTTCAAGGCTCGGCTACGAGGTGAGCTATTCGCTCCGGAACGGGGTGTTCCAGGTTGAGATCGTTGTATGACGCCTCTCTGCCGGCACGGACATGCCGCCGAGGCCGGCACTTTCGGCGGGTGATCGGAAGGCGGCTGCCGGGTGTGAGGGCGGATGGGCCGTTACCGCTCCGTCACACCGGCAGCGGAGAGATAAAAACCGAAAAAGCGAAAGGAGAAGGAACAAGATATGATCAAGATCATGCCATGCCTTGATATGAAAGACGGACGGGTCGTCAAGGGGGTTCATTTCGTCGACCTGAAGGATGCGGGCGACCCGGTGGAGGCTGCGGCACTTTACCGGAATGAGGGCGCGGACGAGCTTGCCATGCTCGATATCGCGGCAACGCTCGAAAACCGGAAAACCCGCCTGGAGTGGGTGAAAAACGTGTCCGCGGTCATCGACATCCCGCTCACCGTGGGAGGCGGGATCTCTTCGCTTGAGGATATCGAGATGCTGCTCGCAGCCGGTGCGTGCAATGTTTCCATGAACAGCGCCGCGGTCAAAAGGCCCAGGCTGGTGAGCGAGGCTGCCCGTGAATTCGGCACGAACCGCGTCACCGTGGCCGTGGATGCCCGCCGGAACGAGGCAATGCCCTCGGGGTTCGAGCTGGTGGTGTCCGGAGGCACGCACGCCGTGGGAAAGGACGCTGTCGAGTGGGCCAGGCAGTGCGAGGCCATGGGTGCCGGCGTGATCCTTCCCACGAGCATGGACGGCGACGGGACCCGGGCCGGTTATGACATCGAATTCACCCGGGCCATCTCCCGGGCGGTCACGGTCCCGGTAATCGCCTCGGGCGGCGCAGGAAAACTCGATGATTTCTACCAGGCAGTGGTTGAGGGCGGTGCAACGGTGCTGCTCGCTGCGTCGGTCTTTCACTTTCGTCTGCTGAGCATCCGGCAGGTCAAGGAATACCTGCGCGAGAGGGGAGTGGAGGTTTCCCTGTAGCGGAACTACCTCCAAACGCCGGGTGTTTTCGGGGACGGGTTCACATTTCCGGATATTGTTTTCGGGGACGTGTTTTCGGGGACGCGGGATATCGGGGGATATCGGGGACGGGTTCA
>JAHDKO010000023.1 GCA_018436855.1 Deltaproteobacteria bacterium
ATCTTCAGCAGGTTGAGCGCCTTTGTGCGTTTCGGCCTCTCCCCTGTTTTCTTTCTGATTTTTCAAAGAGCGTACTCGTACTTACAGGTAAGTTATGCTTGGTTCTCTTCGGGGACGGAAAATAAATCTGTCCCCTTTACCCTGTTTTCAAAGAGCTGGGTGCTTCTATAGAGAACCTTATTTCCTGGGTGAAATATGCAAAGAAGGACAGAAAATAAATCTGTCCCCTTTACCGTCCTCTTTACCTGTCTCCTTTACCGTCCCCTTTACCTCCCTTTACCTCCCTTTACCTCCGTCCGTCTCCAGTTTGCTATGGTTCATAATTAAAATCCCATTTGGGCTCTCTGCTAAGTCGCTCCAGAAACTCCTTACCCGAAACTAAGATCCGATCATTGTCTACCCAAATATCATTACGATTTAGAATGATTTGTAAAATTGGTTTTATCCAGTCTATGCTTTTGTATTCTAAGCTAAAAAACTTGGGTTTATCCAATTTTAAATGATCCAACTCACCTTCTTCATAGAATACACCTTCACCCGTTGTCCCATAGTATTCTAGTGCTATATATTCTTCTCCATTTTCTACGTAAAATCTTCTACCGTTATTCATATAGTACCTTTTTTGGCCGTATCCTTCCATGATTTTCTCAAATTTACCAATATCAAAGCTTGTCCCAGATATTAATAACAATGAACGCATACATCCATCTCCTAAGGGGCAACAACATCAACTAGGTCATCAATGTTGCTTGTTGATGTGTTACCTGATTTATCAATCGCTCGCTGAAACGCACCACTCTTCTGATCTGGATGCATCCCAACAACGACTCTATCAGGGAATGTTCTTTGCGTTGAACTCAATTGGCTATTCAATCCTCTGGCATTTCCTGATTTTACCTGAATGATTGTCCCGTCGTTTAGTACTATGTCTAATTCTCTACCATTCTCAACCTTATTAACAGCACTGACTCGTCCAGGATATCTTGCTTCAATCTTATTTGCAATTTCTCCAACATATGGATCTGGAGAGCTAAACATTCTCTTCCCAGCATTCTGTGCATCTCCAATAGACCCTCTATTATTCATTATCAGTTTCTTGAAGGTATTGAGCGCACCGCTCTTATCCGCGTACTTCAATCCCTTCGATGCAAACTGCAATCCCCTCAGCGCATCCCCTGCTCCGGGTACGGCACATCCGATCGCAAACGCTGCCTGATAGAAATCCCCCTCTGCAGCATAGATGAGTGAATCGAGAAGGTCAGGCACAGCCCCTAACACCGGTATCATCCCGGCTACGGCGAGGATCTCGTGTATCTGGTTGCGCATCCACTTGACCGCACACAGCCCTTCCGGGTCCATGAGGTTGACCGGATCGTTGAAACAGTGCGCATACAGGTTCAGCCCGTCCTCGATCGGGTCGGTGGTCAGATACCTGCCTGTAGTCGGGTCGTAGTACCGGTTGAGGTTGTAGTACAGGCCCGTCTCCGCATCATGGTACTGGCCAGGGCCGTGGAGGTTGTTCGTGATGGTCGAGGATGCATCCACCTGGCAGTTGCCGAAGGAATCATACGTAGCCGACCACACTACCGCACCACTGCTTGTCACGATCTTCTGCGGCCTGCCCTGGTGGTCGTTCTGATACCAG
>JAHDKO010000011.1 GCA_018436855.1 Deltaproteobacteria bacterium
CACGGCCCGGACTCCGTGGCGGGCGTGAGCTGCGCCAGGAGCATCAATGAAGACTCCTACCAGATGCAGAAACTCTTCCGGGGGGTCTTCAAAACCAACAACATCGATCACTGCGCGCGTACTTGACACGCCCCCACCGTCGCCGGTCTGGCGACATCCTTCGGCTCGGGCGCAATGACCAACTCCTTTGCCGAGTTCGAAAAGGCCAAGATGTTCTTCTGCATCGGCACCAACATGACCGAGGCCCACCCCGTGGCGGCCACCTTCCTGAAGAACGCCGTCATGAAGGGCGCCAAGCTCATCGTGGTCGACCCCAGGCGACAGCCCCTGGCCGACTTCGCCGATCTCTTCGTCCAGATCAAGGTCGGCAGCGACATCGCATTCCTCAACGCCTTGATGAACGTGCTCATCACCGAAGACCTCTACGACAAGAAGTTTGTTCAGTCCTGCACCACCGGCTTTGAGGAGCTCAAGGCAAAGGTCGTGGAGTATCCCCCGGAAAAGGTCAGCGAGACCTGCGGGGTCAGCCCGGAGAAGATCCGGGAGACGGCCAGGCTCCTGGCCTCGGTCAAACCCTGCATGCTCTGCTACACCCTGGGCATCACCGAGCACACCTGCGGCAAGAACAACGTCATGAGCACCGCCAACCTCCAGATGCTCCTGGGCAACATGGGCTTGGAGAGCGGCGGGGTCAACCCCTTGCGCGGCCAGAACAACGTGCAGGGCGCCTGCGACATGGGTGCGCTTCCCAACGTCTTCCCCGGCTACCAGCCGGTGACCAGCCCGGATGCACGGGCCAAGTTTGAGAAGGCCTGGGGTGTGAGCGGTCTGCCGGACAAACCCGGCCTCATGATACCTCAGATGATGGAGGGGCTTGTCAGCGGCAAGGTCAAGGCTTTCTGGATCTTTGGCGAGAACCTGGCCAACTCGGAGCCGGACATCGCCAAGGTCGAGCACGAGCTGGCCTCTGCCGAGTTCCTGGTCTGCAACGACATCTTCCCCACCGAGACCACCCGGTTCGCCCACGTGATCTTCCCTGCGGCGGCCTGGAGCGAAGATGGCGGCACCACCACCAGCAGCGAGCGCCGCGTGAACCGCATCCGCAAGGTCAGCGAGGCCCCCGGCGATGCCAGGCCCAACTGGTGGATCTTCCAGCAGATCGCCAAACGCTTCGGCCATGACTGGGCATCGAACAGCGGGCAGGAGATCTGGGACAACGAGGTGTCCGTGCTGGCGCCTTCCCTGGCGGGCATCAAGTACAGCCGCATCGAACATGACGGCATCCAGTGGCCTTGCCCGAGCGAAGACCACCCCGGCACCCCCTTCCTGCACAGGGAAGGCAAGTTCACCTGCGGCCTGGGTGTGTTCAACCCCGTGGACTGGACTCCACCCGCCGAGGTCCCCGACGACCAGTACCCCTTCGTCCTCTCCAC